>DZDJ01000005.1:41724-44504 GCA_022736715.1 Edaphobacter aggregans | reverse complement strand
GTGGAGCAGGAACGGTGGAGCAGGAACGAAGTATGATCGCATTATAGGTTTTGGCGGCAGTTCCGTGGCAGAAGCCCGTTGGATTGCCGCAGAGTCAAGGGGTTATTGTACTTATGCAATGGAGACAGATGCTGTTGGCTTTTACTGGCAATGACAGCGTTGCCAAACTGCTGGCGCGCGACTGGAGCAATGACATTCTGGACTTTGTGCGCCACGATCTGCCGAAGCTGATCTTCATTCTGCTGGCTACGTTCCTCCTGCTGCGGTCCATCAACTTTCTGGCGCGGCGGATGCGTACTGTGGCCGAGCGACCCGCGACTCTGGCGCAGCGCAGCTCGCAGTTGCGCACGCTGGCGTCGGTGCTGCGGGCCACGGGCTATGCTGTGATCGGGTTTGTTGCGGTGCTGCAGTTGCTGCCCATTTTCAACATCAACCTGGGACCGCTGCTGGCCAGCGCCGGAGTGGCTGGTCTGGCCATTGGCTTTGGCGCGCAGACGCTGGTGAAGGATGTGCTCAACGGAATTTTTATTCTGGTTGAAGACCAGTTCAGCGTGGGCGACCAGATCAAAGCTGCGGGGCTGAGCGGCAAGGTGGAGGAAATGTCCCTGCGTCGCACCATGCTGCGCGATGGGGACGGCACGCTGCATATTATTCCGAACAGCCAGATCACGGTTGTGTCCAACCAGTCGCGCGACTGGATTGTGGCGCAGGTGAATGTTTCGGTGGATTACAGCGCGCATCCGGACACGGTGATGGAGCTGCTGCGCAATGTGGCCAATGGATTGCGCGTCGATGACGCTTACAAGGACGTGATTCTGACGGACCCGGATGTGCTGGGCGTGGACAAGGTGAATGGCTCGGAGATCATCTACCCGATTGTGATGCGCACACGGCCAACCCAGCAGTGGAGCGTGATGCGCGAACTGCGGCGGCGCATCAGGCTGGAGTTGGAAAAGGCCGGGATTCCGGCGGCGAATCTTTCCAGCAGCTACGTGGTGCAACTGGCATCTTCCACGCCAGAAAAGGCTGCAACGCCAGCCATGCCTGCTTCCCTTACCGAGGAATAGTTTTGCTGCAGCCAGCTCCGCGTGGATGCCTCACGGAGCTGGCCACGATGGCTATCGGTGCTGAAATTCGGGTGAGCCCAGCAGCAGCCCGGCCATCAGTGCGGTCTGCCTTTCTGTGAGCGTTGGCACCGGGCGGTGCGGACTGCCATTGAGCTGGACGAAGTTGTCGCCGTTGTCCAGCCGGATGGGGAAGCTGCGCACGGCGGCCTCTTCTGCCGGAGTATCCAGCAGTTGCTGCAGCACGCTTTCCCGTGTGTGAGCACTCACTTCGCCGTGCATCAGCGTCTGCTCCAGCAGAGCTTCCCGCTGCGATGGCAGCAGATCGCTGACGGAAGCAGATGCAGCGGGCAGTTGCGGAGTGCCATTGGTGGCCTGCAAGGATGCGCTCTCGCTGGCCCTGCGGTTGCTCCATTGCAGCAGCTTGTCCCAGTCCGTCTGCACGCCGCGGATGCGGTTGCTGCTGAGCAGCAGCGCAAAGTTCATGCGGTTGACCAGCGCTCCGGTGCTCACCCAGTCCTCGGCCACATCGCCGTAGCCGGTCGGCGGCTCTGAACCGTAGAGCGGCATGCCCATGCGGACGAGCGCCTGCGCCAGCGGCATGGCGTTCTGCACGTCTGTATCGCTGGCACGCACGGCAGAGACGACGTATTCCAGCGGCGTCTTCACCTTGGCGTGGTAGTTGCTCCTGGCCCAGAACTGCGGCGAGTCAAACATGGCCTTCAGCACGGTGGGGATGTCGCCGTTGCTCGCCATCCAGGCGTCGGCCATGTGGTCCACCAGCGCCTGCGGCGGATGATCGCTGACGAAGTGAACGGCCAGCTCCTGCGAAATGAAGTGCGCCGTTGCCGGGCTGGTGGCCAGCATGTGCAGCACTTCCATCCCTTCTTTCTCCCCGGCCGGGTGGATGGTCTGCCCCAGCACGATCTTGTCGCCCGGCTCGTGGCGGCGCTCGTCAAACTGGAAGTCCCCGCCGCGGAAGGGCTGGTGGATGGTCCAACCGGTCAGGCAGCGGGCCACCTGGATCACGTCCTGCTGGGTGTAACCGCCGTTGACGCCCAGCGTGTGCAGCTCCATCAATTCGCGGCCATAGTTTTCGTTGATGCCGCGGTCGACGCCTTTCTTCGCTCCGGGAAAGAGGGCCGCCCGCTGTCTGGCGCGCAGAGCGGCAGGCGAGTCCGGCCCGATGCTGGTGAAGTTGTCCAGATAAAAGAGCATGGCCGGACTTTTTGCGGTGGCATCCAGCAGATCCTCAAATTTGCCGAGCGCATGCGGGCGGATCGTGTCGCGTTCATAACTGACGAGATAGTAAGGGGCCATCTCGCCTTTGTGAATGTAAACATTGAAGTGATTCAGCCAGAAGTCCGTCATGACGGCTTCCAACTGACGGTTGCTGTAGATGTCGCGCAGCAGGCGCTCCTGCATCAGCTCCTGTGTGACCACCTGGCGGGGATTTTCCAGCGCCAGCACGGTCTCCCGCTGCTGGGGCGAAAGGCCAGCCATCAGCGCTTCGCGCTCTTCCGGGGTCAGCTCTTTGCGGAACTGCTGCAACTGGCCTGGCGGCATGGCCAGCAGCCGCTGCAAGCGCCGGGCCGGAGTCAGATTGACGATTTCCGTCGCGTCCAGGTCGGCGTAGAGCTGCTGCTCATGGTTCTGCATGGAGGGGGTGTTGGGGTCGACATGATCGCCGGGCAAAGCGCCGCCAGTCTGGGATGC
>DZDJ01000005.1:12468-41624 GCA_022736715.1 Edaphobacter aggregans | reverse complement strand
TCGCCGCCTGCTTTTTCGCCAGTCGCGCTTCATAGCGCGCAAGGGCGTTCTCATAAATGGCGTGCTCCACCGGATCGGCCGGAACCGGCACCAGTCCGCGCGCAGCCTGGCGGATCAGCGGGCCGGGAGGGAAGTGGTAGACCAACTGGTTTTCTTTCAGTTGGATAGCCGGATATTGTGAAAGTTTTTCCTGCAGGGCGCTATCGTCGATGCTTTGCGGGTGCAGCTGCTGATTGAACCACTTTTTCAACCCCATCGCCTGCACGGCCTGTACGTCTCCGGGACGGGGACCATAGGTGAAGCGGTCGAGCGCGTACAGAATGCGGTCCTGCCCCTGTAATTGCTCCACCGGAGCGGTCGCAGCGGCGCTCGCTTTGGGCTTTTTATGGTGCAGCGCCAACAGCGGCTGGGGGGCCGCCAGAAAACAGGGCAGGCTGAGCAGAGCAACACGATGCAGAGGAGAAAATTTCATTCGGGTACTCCTGAGGAGCTTTTCGATAAACCTGGATTTATCAATTCGGATTTATAAACCCGGAGAGGCGAAAAGTGTTGCAGAAGACGAAAGGCCAGGACACGCAGGAAGGTGTCCTGGCCGGATTTGCGCCGATCAGAATGCGGCCAGATCCGCGATGGCCCGGTAGAGATCGTCCGGCTGGGGCAGAATTTCGTCCTCCAGCAGCGGCTGGTAGGCGACGAAAGTATCCATGGCGGCCACGCGGCGCACGGGGGCATCCAGATCATGGAAGAGCTCGTCGCCAATGCGGGCAGCAATCTCTGCGCCATAGCCCCAGCTCAGCATGTCCTCATGCGCCATGATGACGCGGCTGGTTTTGCGGACCGAGGTGGCGATGGCCTCCCAGTCATAGGGGCTGAGCGAGCGCAGGTCGATTACCTCCACATCGATGTTCTTTTCCCGATGAATTTTTTGCGCTGCCTGCAGGGCACGCGGCACCACGGCCCCGTAGGTGATTACGGTGACGTCCTTGCCTTCGCGCACGGTCTTTGCCTTGCCAAAGGGAATGCAGTAGTCCGCGCCAGGATAAGCGGCGCGGCCAAAGGTTTCGCGGTAGAGCCGCTTGTGCTCCAGGAAGAGCACCGGATCGTCGCAGCGGATGGCCGTGCGCAGCAGACCGTTGGCGTCCAGCGCATTCGACGGGAAGACAACGCGCACGCCCGGCGTATGGGTGAAGATGCTTTCGCCGGATTGCGAGTGATAAATGGATCCGCCGGTCAGGTAGCCGCCGATGGGCACGCGAATAACGGCCGGGCAGTTAAAGGTGCCGTTGGAGCGCCAGCGAATAAGAGATAACTCGTTGCGCATCTGGTGCATAGCTGGCCAAATGTAATCAAAGAATTGAATTTCAACGACGGGCTTCAGCCCGCGAGTGGCCATGCCAATGGCACGGCCAACAATGTTTGCTTCGGCCAGCGGAGAGTTGAAGACGCGCTCGGAGCCAAACTCGGCCTGCAGGCCGACGGTCAGCTTGAAGACGCCGCCCTTGCCCTTAACCTTGCCCTCTTTCAGATACTGCTCGCGGCTGGCGTCGGCCACATCTTCGCCAAAAAGGACAATGCGCGGATCGCGGCGCATCTCGTCGCGCAGGCAGGCGTTGATGAGGTCGACCATGGTGCGCTCGCTGGCATCGGCGGTTTTGACGGGCGCTGTGGAAAAGACCGGGCTGGTGGGCCTGAGGTCTTCCGAATAAACATGCTTCAGAATGCTGTTGGGCGAGGGCAGGGTGGCCCGCAGCGCCTTTTCCGCGGCGCGCTGCACCTCTTCGTCCACCTGGCGCTCCAGCCGGGTAATGCCCTCCTCGTCCAGAATGCCGTCGCGCAGCAGACGCATCTGCATGCGGGGCAGCGGATCGCGCAGCGAGTCGGCCTCGCGCTCGGTTTCCGGACGGTAGAGGCGCTCATCGTCAGAAAGTGAGTGCGAGTAGGGCCGGATGACGTGTCCGTGGACAAAGGCAGGGCCGTTGCCGGAGCGGCACCAGGCCACGGCTTCCTTCAGCACGGCATAGCTGGCCACGGGGTCCGTGCCATCGACTTCAGCAAAGTAGAAGTTTGGAAAATTTGCCACCAGATGCGAGATGTTGCCGCCGGGGGTGTTGACCTCAACCGGGACGGAGATGGCGTAGCCGTTGTCTTCCACCACGAACAGCACCGGCAGCTTTTCGTTGGAGGCAGTGTTCAACGCCTCCCAGAACTCACCCTGGCTGGTGGAACCGTCGCCGATGGAGACATAGGTAACCTCGTCGCCCTGAAACTTAACGTGCTTGAAGGCACGATAGTCCCCTTCATGGGTGGCTGCTGCCTCCGGATGGCGAGAGAAATACCGGCCGGCCTCGGCGCAACCAATCGCCTGCAGGCACTGCGTGGTCGTGGAGGACGAGGGCGTAACGATATTGAGCCTGGTGCTGGACCAGTGGGACGGCATCTGGCGGCCGCCGCTGGCCGGATCATCGGCAGCGCCGACGGCCTGCAGCAGCTGCTCTTCCACGGTGTTGCCCAGCGTCAGGCAGATGGCGCGGTCGCGGTAATAGGGATAGAACCAGTCGTATCCCGGTTTGAGGGCCATACCGGCGGCCACCAGCAGGGCCTCATGCCCGGCGCAGGAGATCTGAAAAAAGATCTTCTGCTGGTGCTTGAGCATGATCTCGCGGTCGTCGGTGCGGCGCGAAAGATACATGAGCCGGTACATCTCCACCAGTTGTTCGCTGGTAAGACCGGCTGTGTCTCTGGCTTCGGAGCTGCGCTTTACGGCATTGGCACTCGCCTGATGTTTGCGGGACTCGGAATTGCTGGCGGAATGCCTGGCCATAACGCTTACCTCCGGGACGAAGATTCTTACCTACCGGGGTAGATTGTAATTCTTCGCCCCCTTCTTTGCCTGCCGGATATTCACAATCCTGCAACGGGAAAGGTTTCGCCCAGAAAAGCGGCATAGGCCACCAGCCGGGCATCGGCCTCGCGGACCGCGATGAGCTGCACGCCACCGCCATTGCCGGGCAGCGCCACCACGGGCATTCCCGCCAGGCTGATGGGCGTAGTGTAGCGCAGCAGGTGGTTGCGCGCCGGGGAGTGGTCGGCATGGACGGCCAGTGAACTGATGGGCGCGCAGGGAGCGATGAGGAAGTCGTAGTGCTGCATCAGGGCATCCATGCGGGTGCGGAAGGCGGTGTGCAGATGGCGCTCGTGCGTCACTTCCTCTTCAGAAAGCGATTCTCCCCAGGCGAGCCGGTCGGCAATGGGCTTTTCAAAGTGGGCGAAGTGGCCGTGGTGGATGGCTGCGGCCTCGTGGGCCTGAATACGGGCGAAGATGTCGAGCGCACCGCCCCAGAATTCTGTGGAAAAGGTGGTGATGGTGGCTCCCAGGTCCTGCAGGCGCTGCTTCCAGAGATGGAAGACCTCGAGAACGCGCGGCTCGCAGTCGGCCAGAAATTCGGGATCGACGGAACCGATGCGGATGGAGGTGAAATTTTCCGTTGTGGCCTCCAGCCCGAAGAGAGCGCGGGCCAGCAGTGGCGTGTCGCGCAGGTCGCGGTAGAGCCAGCCGAGCGTATCAAAGGACCGGGCCAGATGTTTGCCGCCCTGCCAGAGTCCGAGGCGATGGGCGAGGTCAAGGGAAGCGCGATAACCGGCCAGTCCGCAGAGCGCGGCCGGTACGCGAATGGAGCCGCCGGTGTCTGTTCCGATGGCGGCCACGGCGGAACCCTCCTGCACGCTGGCAGCGGCTCCACTGGAAGAGCCGCCGGTGAGCCAGGCGGCATTGCGCGGCTGCGCGCAGTCGCCGTAGTCCGTGTTTTCTCCGGTAATGCCGTAGGCGAGCTGGTGCAGATTGGTTTTGCCGAGGAGGACGGCGCCCATCTCTTTGAGACGGGCAGCTACGCCGGAGTCCTTGCTGGCGGTTCCGTTGGCCTCTGCATAAAAACGCGAGCCGCAACTGGTGGGGGAGCCAGCGAGGTCGAAGCAGTCCTTGAGCGAAACCGGCATGCCGTAGAGCGGAGGCTGCTGGGCGGGTGCGGCAAAGCGCACGGCCAGATGGTCCGCCGCGGCCAGTGCGCGGTCCGGATTGAGGTCGAGATACACATTGTGTCCGGCGTTACTGTTGGTGCGGGCCAGTGCTTCTGCAACGATGGAGCGGGGAGCAGTGCCACTTTGGAGCCTGCTGCGGAGTTGAGCCAGAGGAGAAGGTTCGGCAGCCATGGCTGCATTGTATCTGGTCAGGGAGAGGTTGGCTGCTGTGGGAGGCATGGTTCCCAGGTCTCAAGGACGAGACCTGGGGCTCTCACTACTTCTTTCGATCGTAGTGCCCTAATACTCCACTTTTTTCTGGCTTTGTTTCCATCTCTGGAAGCACTCGTCGGCGTTGGCGATTTCGATGTGGTGCATGGGCAGTTTGCGTTGCTCCGGCGGCAGCGGCAGTTCGGTGTAAATGAAGGAGTCGTCGAAGCC
Source organism: Edaphobacter aggregans (assembly GCA_022736715.1). Lineage (GTDB taxonomy): Bacteria > Acidobacteriota > Terriglobia > Terriglobales > Acidobacteriaceae > DZDJ01. The sequence continues at coordinate 37,169 of DZDJ01000005.1, read as the reverse complement.
GGCGTTGGCGGCGTCGACGTGCGTGTTGGCGTAGTAGACGGCCGCGGGGCGCGCCCAGTAGATGGCGCCCAGGCACATGGGGCAGGGTTCGCAGCTGGTGTAGATTTCGCAGCCGTCCAGTTGAAACGAGCCCAGTTGCTGGCAGGCGTTGCGGATGGCCACCACTTCCGCGTGCGCGGTGGGGTCGTTGGCAACGGTGACGCTGTTGGCACCGGTGGCGAGCACCGCGCCGTCTTTTACGACCACTGTTCCAAAGGGCCCGCCTGCTCCGCTGACGACGTTTTCCGTCGCCAGTTGCAGAGCAAGTTCCATGAATGCAAGGTTGGCTGGCATGTGCGGCATCCTGTGACTCTTGAGATTGTTCCGGAGAACTGCGATGCTACGGACTCTATTCTAACGGCATTGGCGTGGGTTCTTCCGTTGCTGTTGCGGGTTCCCATGGATGATTGTGCAAACAGCCGGTGCAGATGCAAACAAACACGATCGGCCGGGCTGATGTACTTTTAATCCACGATGAATCGACGGGCATTTCTTTCGCAGCGGGTGGTGACGCCAGAGGGCGTGCGCGCTGCTGCGATTCTGGCAGACGATGGCCGCATTACCGGCATTGTGGATGCGAAGGCCGTGCCCGCGGAGCATACGATATATCGCTTCGACGATGCCTGCATTCTGCCGGGAGTGGTGGATACGCATGTGCACATTAACGAGCCTGGCCGCACGGAGTGGGAGGGATTTGCCACGGCAACGCAGGCGGCCGCGGCTGGCGGCGTTACCACGCTGGTGGACATGCCGCTGAACTGCCTGCCGGAAACAACGACCGTGGCTGCGCTGGAAGCCAAGCGCCGGGCCGCTGCCGGCCAGTGCTGGGTGGATTGGAAGCCGTGGGGCGGCGTGGCGGGAGATAACCAGCCGCACATTGCGCCGTTGGCTGCGGCAGGCGTGCCGGGATACAAATGCTTTCTGGTGTATCCGGGATGCGATGGGTTCAGCATGGTGGATGAGGCGCAGTTGCGTGCTGCGTTGCCGCATGTGGCCCGCACGGGACTGCCGCTGCTGGTGCATGCGGAGCTGGCGGGGCCGCTGGAGGCTGCGGCGAAGCATCTGGAGCAGGCGGATTGGCGCAGATATGCGAATTACCTGGCGTCGCGTCCGGATGAGGCCGAACTGGAGGCCATTGCGTTGATGATCCGCTTATGCCGCGAGTATGGAGCGCGGGTGCACATTGTGCATCTGGCGGCGGCGCAGGCGTTGCCCATGCTGCAGCAGGCGCGCGCGGAGGGGTTGCCGGTCACGGTGGAGACCTGCCCGCATTATTTGTACTTTGCCGCGGAAGAGATTCCCGATGGTGCGACGCACTTCAAATGCGCGCCGCCGGTCCGCAGTAAGGCCAACCAGGAGCAGTTGTGGCAGGGGCTGCGCGACGGCGTGATCGATATGGTGGTGACGGACCACTCGCCGTGCCCGCCGGAGATGAAGCGGATGGACGAAGGCAGTTTTCAGACGGCATGGGGCGGCATTGCGAGCCTGTCAGTGGGCCTGGCGGTGATGTGGACAGCGATGCGCGCGCGGAACTGGTCACTGGTGGACCTGGCGCGGGTGATGGCGGAGAACCCTGCGCGGCTGGCGGGGCTGGAGCAGAGGAAAGGCCGCATCGCCGTGGGCTGCGATGCGGACCTGGTGGTGCTGCATCCGGAGCAGGAATGGACGGTGACGCCGCAGGAACTGTATTTTCGCCATCGCATTTCACCGTATGTGGGTGAGAGGCTGTCTGGACGGGTGGCGGCGACTTTTGTGCGCGGGCAACAGGTGTTTGCGCAGGGGCAGTTGGCCAGCGGGCCGATGGGGCGGGAGTGCTGAGTATGCAACGGGTGGACACAGTGCGGCTGGCGCAGAGGTGCATGGAGATGTGCGATGCGCTGGCGAAGTGTACGGAGGAAGAGGGCCACATCACGCGGACGTTTCTTGCCGAACCGACGCACGAGGCGCATCGCCTGCTGCGGGCGTGGATGGAGCAGGCGGGCATGGCGGTGCAGGTGGATGCAGCCGGAAATCTGCGCGGAGTGTATGCGGCGGAGGTTGGGAATGCGCCGCGGCTGCTGATGGGCTCGCACATTGACACGGTGCCGGATGCGGGCGCTTATGATGGCGTGCTTGGCGTGGTGATGGCGATTGCGCTGGTGGAAGGGCTGGCGGGTGGAAAGTTGAATTACGCCATCGAGGTGGTCGCATTTTCTGAGGAAGAAGGCGTGCGTTTCGGCGTGCCGTTTCTGGGTAGCCGTGCGTTGACAGGAGATGCGGAGCCTTTGCTGGAGCGGGCGGATGCCGATGGCATTTCGGTGCGGCAGGCGATCCGGAATTTTGGACTTGATCCGGAGCGCTTGGCCGAGGCGCGCGTGCAGCAGCCGGTGCTGGGTTTTATGGAGATGCACATTGAGCAGGGGCCGGTGCTGGAGAGTCTTGGCCAGGGTGTTGGCATTGTGGAGGCCATTGTGGGGCAGTCGCGGTTGCAGCTTGCGTTTACAGGCAGGGCCAACCATGCGGGAACTACGCCGATGCATCTGCGGCAGGATGCGCTGGTGGCCGCTGCCGAGTGGATTGCGCTGGTGGAACGCGAGGCCAGTGCAACGGCAGGGCTGGTGGCCACGGTGGGACAGATGCAGGTGAAGCCGGGGGCGGGCAATGTGGTTCCAGGTGAAGCTGTGATGAGCCTGGACGTGCGCCACGCGGACGACACGGAGCGCAGGATGGCGGTGGAGCTTTTTCTGCATCGCGCGCAGGAGATTGCGCAACGCAGAGGGCTGATGCTGACACACAGCATTCGCATGGAGCATTCGGCAGTGCAGATGGATGTGGCATTGACGGCGCGGCTGGAGGCGGCAGCGCATGCGGTGGGACAGCACCCGCTGTGCATGACGAGCGGCGCCGGGCATGATGCGATGGTGATGGCGCAGCAGTTTCCGGTGGCGATGCTGTTTCTGCGCAGCCCAGGCGGAATCAGCCATCATCCGGAGGAAGCTGTGCTGGTGGAGGATGTGGCAGCGGCGCTGGAGATTGGCTGCCAGTTTCTGCAGGAGTTGGAGAACAGGTAGAAGACAGGAGACGATGTGCATCATTTAGGACGGACACGCAGCACGACACAAACGACGCACTCGGTGCACACGCCGGACACCTTTGTGCGCACGCGGATGCCGGGGATGCAGGGCGCGATGGCGATCATTCATACTTCCCCGGCGATGGGCGCGTTTTTCTCGCAGTATTCGGTGGAGTTTGAGGCCAAGGGCGTGCTGGGGCCGACGCCGGCGCAGCGCTTCTTCTATGTGCTGGAAGGCGAAGTGGTGCTGGTGGCAGGTGGCAAAAAGCACCGGTTGAAAAAGAAGGGCTATGCGTATCTGCCCGAAGGCACAAAGCATCGTGTAGTGGCGGCAACGGCGGCGCGTGTAGAGGTGATGGAAAAGCCATACGACCAGGTGGACGGCATTCCCGCACCGAAGATGCTGGTCTCCAGCGAAGAGAAGGTGGCATCGCAGGCGTTGATGGGCGATGAGGACCTGCAGGTGCGTTCGCTGCTGCCGGATACGGTGTCGTTTGACTTTGCCGTGAACACGATGACGTATCAGCCGGGCGCCGCGTTACAGATGGTGGAAGTGCATGTGATGGAGCATGGGTTGCTGATGCTGGAAGGCGGCGGCATTTATCGTCTGGGCGAGAGCTGGTATCCGGTCAGGGAAGGCGACTTTATCTGGATGGCGCCGTATTGTCCCCAGTGGTTTGGCGCAATCGGGAAAGCGCCTGCGAAATATCTGATCTACAAGGACTGGAACCGCGATCCGCTGGTGTGAAAGGAAGGCAGTCATGAAGCTGGAGATCAATACAGAACAGTTGATGCGGGAACTGCATGCGCTGGCGGCCATCTCGTCTGAGCCCGCGCCGGTGGTGACGCGCGTGGTGTACTCCGAAGCGGACATGCGTGCCCGCGCGTATGTGAAGCAGTTGTTTGCGGCGGCCGGATTGCAGGTGCGCGACGACGCGGTGGGCAACATTTTTGCGCGCTGGGTGGGCCAGGATGCGGAGGCCCCGGCGGTGGGCACGGGCTCGCATATAGATGCAATTCCGAACGCCGGCATGTATGACGGTGTGGTGGGTGTGCTGGGCGGGTTGGAGGCGGTTCGTGCGTTGCAGCGCAGCGGGGTGCGTCCGCGGCGGTCGATCGAGCTGCTGGTGTTTGCGGCGGAGGAGCCAACGCGGTTTGGGTTGGGCTGCCCGGGCAGCAGAATTCTGGCGGGCACGGTCTCTCCGGAGACGGCACGGCAGTGGAAAGATGCGGAAGGTCAATCGCTGGATGCGCTGCGCCGCGCGGCAGGGTTTACCGGCGAAGTGAAGGATGCGGTGTTGCCGCAAAATTACTATGGACAGTTTGTAGAACTGCATATTGAACAGGGGAAATTTCTGGAACAGGAAAAAATCCCCATCGGAGCGGTGACGCACATTGCAGCGCCGGCCAGTGCGTTCATCACGATTGAAGGTGCGGGCGGGCACGCGGGCGGCATGCTGATGCCGGACCGCAAAGATGCGCTGGCGGCTGCGGCCAAATTTATTCTGGCTGTGGAGGCCGCTGCAAAAGCAACGGATTCGATGGACACCGTTGCGACGGTGGGGATATGCGATGTGTTCCCCGGGGCCATCAACAGCGTGCCCAGCCGGGTGAAGCTGAGCCTGGATGTGCGCGACATTGATCCTGCGCGCAGAGATGGCGTGCTTCACGAGCTTGCGCAGGTGAGTGAGGCGATCAGCAAGAAGCGCGGCGTAAAAATTCACACGGAAATGTTGAATGCCGATGCGCCCGCCGCATCCGACGGAGCCATTCTGCGGGCGATAGAGGCCGCATGCCAGGAGAATGGTCTGCAGTGCAGGCGCATGGTGGCGCGCGCGTATCACGACTCCTTGTTCATGGCGCGCATTGCGCCGATGGCGATGATCTTCATTCCCTGCCGTGATGGCGTCAGTCATCGTCCGGACGAGTTTGCATCGCCGGAAGAGATTACGCGTGGTGTGCAGGTGCTGGCGCACACGCTGGCTTCGCTGGCAGGTTGAACCCCGCGTTTTCATGCTGGCGCAGCGGACGATTCCGCATTATGCTATTGCGATACCTGATTGAAAAATTTGGTGTCACTCATGGCAGAGTCGAAGCAAAACAGAATTGTTGGCGTTTCGGTCCCCCGTAAAGAAGGCGCAGCCAAGGTCACAGGCCGCGCGCGTTATGTGGACGACATTGCCTTGCCGGAGATGTGGCATGGCATTACGGTGCGCAGCAGCATTGCGCGCGGCCGCATCCTGGCGGTCCGCTTCGGAGACGGCGTGCGCTGGGACGAGTTTGTCATTGTCACAGCGAAGGACATTCCAGGCAGGAACTGCGTTCCGCTCTTTCTGGAAGATCAGCCTTTGCTGGCGGATGGCGTGGTGAATCATCCGGAGGAGCCGGTTCTGCTGCTGGCGCATCCGCAGCGGGAGTTGCTGCACAAGGCGGCTGGCGCGGTGCAGATTGAGTACGAGCCGCTGCCTGCGGTTTTTACGATTGCGGAAAGTGAACGGATGGCTCCGGTCATCTGGGGCGAGGACAACACCTTTAAAACATTTCTGATGGAGAAGGGCGATGTGGACAGTGTCTGGAAGGACGCGGACCACATTGTGGAAGGCGAGTACGAAACCGGCGCGCAGGAGCAGCTCTATATTGAGCCGAATGGCATGATTGCGCAGGCCAGCCCGCAGGAGGGCGTGACGGTGTGGGGCTCGCTGCAATGCCCGTTCTATGTGCATCGCGCGCTGAAGGTGTACTTCGATTTGCCGGATGAAAAAGTGCGCGTAGTGCAGACGGAGACTGGCGGCGCTTTTGGCGGCAAGGAAGACTATCCGTCGATCATTGCCGGGCATGCGGCGCTGTTGTCGTGGAAGTGCGGACATCCGGTGAAGATGATTTACGACCGGCTGGAGGACATGGCCGCCACTACTAAGCGGCACCCTTCGCGCACGCGGCACCGCACGGCTGTTTCCAAAGAGGGCAAGCTGCTGGGCGCGGAGATTGAGTTCGTCACTGACGGCGGCGCGTATGCCACGCTTTCTTCCACCGTGCTTTCGCGGGGAACGATTCATGCCGCCGGGCCGTACAACTGGCCGCATCTGCGGGTGCGCTCGCGCTCGCTGGCGACCAACACACCACCGTCCGGGGCCTTCCGCGGATTTGGCGCGCCGCAGAGCCTGTTTGCCATGGAGCGGCACATGGACAGGATTGCGCGCGTGGTGGGGCTGGCTCCGGAAGAGCTGCGCCGCAGAAATTTTTTGAGGCAGGGAGAAGCGACAGCGACCGGACAACTGTTGCGCGACCCGATTGATCTGGACAAGATGCTGACGCGCGCGCTGGAGGTCTCCGGCTATCACGAAAAGAAGGCGCGATTTGCGCGTGAGAATGCGGTGAGTGCGGTGAAGCGCGGCATGGGCCTTGCTTCGTTCATGCACGGCTCTGGCTTTACCGGATCGGGGGAGCGTTATCTGGACTCGATGGTGGGTGTGGAAGGCACGGTTGAGGGCAGGGCGCGCGTGCTGGTTTCCAGCTCCGAGTTTGGACAGGGAACGAATACGGTCCTTTGTCAGATTGCCGCAGAGGCGCTGGGCTGCGAGTACGACGATGTGGAGATTGCGCAGCCGGACACCAGCATGGTGCCCAACAGCGGCCCTACAGTGGCCTCGCGCACGGCAATGATTGTGGGCAAGCTGGTGGAATCGGCCGCACTCGGATTGCGGCAGACGCTGTTGCAGGCGGGGCTGCTGCAAGAGGCGGATGCACCGGACGCATTTCGCGCGGCATGCCACGGTTACATGCAGCAGTTTGGCCCGCTTAAGTCGTACAGCCGTTATGAGGCGCCGCTGGGTGTCTTCTGGGACGACGAGAAGTATCAGGGAGATGCGTATCCTGCGTATGCGTGGGCGGTGTATGTGGCCGAGGTTGCGGTGGACACGATGACATACGCGACGGAAGTGACAAATTTTTATGCCTTGCAGGAAGTGGGCAAGGTGCTGCATCCGGTGCTGGCTGCGGGGCAGATTGAAGGCGGAGTCGCGCAGGGAATCGGATACGCGCTCTACGAAAAAGTGGTGTGGAGCAATGGGCGCATGGCCAACAACCAGATGACGAACTACATTATGCCAACCTCGGCCGATCTGCCTCCGGTCCATGTTTATTTTGAGGAGATTCCGTTTGCGTATGGCGCGTATGGCGCAAAGGGAATTGGCGAGCTGCCGATGGATGGTCCGGCTCCGGCGATTCTGAATGCGATTGAAGATGCGACAGGCATTGCTTTTAATCGGGCCCCGCTGATGCCAGAGGATGTGCTGGAACAGATGATGAGGATGGCCAAAGGCACCGCGCAGGAGCCGCAGCCCGCAGAGGTGACGCGATGAGCACAGTGGCGGCTCAACCAGTAACGTTGACGGTAAATGGCGAGGCGAAAACGGTGGACGTGTATCCGATGGCGCGCCTGCTGGATGTGCTGCGGAACGACCTGCAACTGACCGGGACCAAGGAAGGTTGCGGTGAGGGTGAGTGCGGCGCCTGCTCGGTGTTGTTGAATGGCGAGCTGGTGAACAGTTGCCTGGTGCCGGTGCTGCAGGCGGACGGAGCAAGCATCTGCACGATTGAGGGACTGGCGCAGCAGGAGCAACTGCATCCGGTGCAGCAGAGCTTTTTGCAGCGCGGCGGGGCGCAGTGCGGCATCTGTACGCCGGGCATGGTTCTGGCCAGCGTGCAGCTGCTCAGCAAGCATCCGCAGCCAACGCTGGAGCAGGTGCGGGAAGGGCTGGCGGGCAACCTGTGCCGCTGCACGGGGTATCAGCGCATTTTTGAGGCGGTGCAGAAGTCGCTGGCCGGGCAGGAGAAGGCATGAGGTCGATTGCGGCTGAGTATGAACTGGTTGCGCCGGGCAGTCTGAGTGCCGTGCTGGAGGTGATGGCGGCAGCGCCGGGGGAGTGGACGCCGATTGCCGGTGGCACAGAGCTGATGGTGCGGCTTGGCGCGGGCCAGTTGCAGGCAAAGAAGCTGGTGAGCATCTGGAACCTGCCGGAGCTGCGGCAGATTGAGGTGTCGGCCGATACGGTGCGCATTGGCGCGGGCTGCACCTATACCGATCTGCGCCATCATCCGGTGATTGCGGCGGAGTTTCCTTTGCTGGCGAAGGCTGCGGGCTGGACGGGCAGCATTGCGAATCAGAATCGCGGGACGCTGGGAGGCAATCTGGCGAATGGTTCGCCGGCGGCGGACTCTCCACCAGCGCTGCTGGCGTATGACGCCACTGTGGAGCTGATTGCAGCGCGTGGACGCAGGCAGGCGCCGTATGCGGAGTTTCACACCGGCTACAAGAAAAATATGCTGGCGCCGGATGAGCTGTTGCTGTCGGTGCAATTGACGCGCCGTTTTGCCGGACATGTGCAGTACGCACGCAAAGTGGGGCCGCGGAATGCGCAGGCCATCTCCAAAATTGCGCTGGCGGGCGTGGGGCTCACTCAGAATGGTGCGGTGCAGGAGGTGCGCATCGGCGCGGCCAGCATGTCCTATGCGCCGTTGCGCTGCGTGCAGACAGAGGCTGTGTTGCTGGGCGGGCCGCTGACGGAGGAGCGGATTGCGGAAGCGCGTGCTGCGTTGGGCACGGAGATTCATCCGATCGACGATATTCGCTCCACGGCAAACTATCGTGCGCAGGTGGCGGGCAATCTGCTGGAGGAGTTTTTGCACGAGTTGCAGGCGCAGGGAGCAGCAAAGTGAACGCAGTGTTGCAACGGTGGAATGAACTGCCGCAGAAGGATGCAGAGGGAGAAGTGCTGGCCTGCTGCGGTTCGCGGCGATGGGCAGCGTTGCTGACGGCAGGGCGTCCGTATCCGGATGCGGAGACGCTGCTGGCATCGGCCCAGGATATTTGGCGGTCGCTGGAAGCGGAAGACTGGCTGGAGGCTTTCCGTTGTCATCCGCGGATCGGAGAATCCAGGGCACAACATGCTTCGATGCAGTCGAGTGCCCAATCGAATGTCCAGTCGAGTACATGGTCACGGCAGGAGCAGTTGCAGACGCAGGATGCAGATGCTGCGGTGAAGCAGGCCATTGCGGCTGGCAATCGCGAGTATGAGCAGCGCTTCGGATTCATTTATATTGTGTGCGCAACAGGAAAGACGGCGGAAGAGATGCTGGCGATTCTGGAGCGCAGGCTGCAGAGTGATGCTGCAACCGAATTGCGCGAAGCGGCGGCGCAGCAGCAGCAGATTGCCGGGATTCGTTTGAGAAAGTGGTTGGCGCTATGAGTGGAATTTCGACGCATATTCTTGACGTGACTTTGGGCAGGCCGGCTGCCGATGTGCAGGTGCGGCTGGAGGTGCATGAGCCGACGGGCTGGCAGGTGCTGGCGACGCAGATCACGGACATGGATGGCCGCTGCAAGGAGCTGTTGGTGGCGGAGAAGGTGCTTGCGGGGACGTATCGCATCGTCTTCGCTACTGGGGAGTATTTTGCAGCGACCCACCGGGCCACGTTCTACCCGGAGGTCACGATTGTGTTTACGGTGAGCGAAAGCCGGGCGCATTACCATGTACCGCTTTTGCTGGGCCCTTACGGATACACCACTTACAGAGGAAGCTGAAACATGGCATTTTTAGCGGAAAACAAATATGGCAAGTCGCGCGTGCGATTGATGAAGGTGCGCAGGCTGGATGATCGTCACGACGTGAAAGAGTGGAATGTGCAGGTGCTGCTCGAGGGCGACTTTGAGAGGTGCTTTACCGTGGGTGACAACAGCAAAATTCTGCCGACGGACACAATAAAGAACACGGTCTATTCGCTGGGGCGCAGCTCCACTGCAACCTGCATGGAACAGTTTGCCAAGGAACTGACCGCGCATTTCCTGGAGCACAATCCACAGCTAACAGCAGCCAGTGTGGAGATTGAGGAGAAGAAATGGGCGCATGTAGTGGTGAATGACAAACTACAGCCCACGACCTTTCAACAGAGTGGCCCGGAGTCCTTCACCACGCAGGTGACGCAGAAGCGCGGCGAAGGTCTCCAGATTCAGTCTGGCATCAGGGGGCTGGTAATTCTGAAAACAGCGCGGTCCAGCTTTGCCGGATACATCAAGGACCCGTTAACCACATTGAAGGAGTCGCACGATCGTCTTTTTGGAACAGAGGCGATGGCTGTGTGGACCTACGACCGTGCCGATCTGCCGTTTGCCGCGCTGCGGGCAGACATTTTACGGACGCTGCTATGTAGTTTCGCCAAGCACGAGAGCCTTTCAGTGCAGCACACGCTCTATGCCATGGGCCAGGCGGTGCTGGAGGCGGCGGGCGCGGTGAAGGATGTGCAACTGACGATGCCGAACCGGCACTGCCTGCTGGTGGACCTGACGCCGTTTGGCCAGGACAATCCAAATATGATCTTTGTGCCGACGGACGAGCCGCACGGATACATTGAGGCGAAGGTGGTGCGCCAGGCGTAAATGGCGCGGGGCATGAGAAAATAAGGGTGATATGAATATCCAATATTCTCTTCCCGCGCAATTGAAGGCCGGTCTTGAGGCAAACCTCGCAGACTGGACGAGTTCGAACAAGGTTGCCAGGCTGTGGGCCAAGGACGCCAGCATCTGGACGAATCAGGATGAGGCGAAGTGGCTGGGCTGGCTGGACATTGTGGAGCGCCAGCAGGCAAGCCAGGCCGCATTCGATGCGCTGGCCGCCGACGTAAAGCAGGCTGGTTTTGAGTATGCCCTGCTGCTGGGCATGGGCGGCTCCAGCCTATGCCCGGAGGTGTTTGCCGTTACGTTTGGCCAGCAGGCGGGCTTCCCCGGACTGCATATTGTGGACTCCACGGATCCGGCCCAGGTGGCCGCGGCGGAAAAGGCCGTCGATCTGAAGAAGACGGTCTGCATTGTGGCCAGCAAGTCTGGCAGCACGCTGGAGCCGAACATCCTGAAGCAGTATTTCTTTGCCCAGATGCAGAAGGCCGTGGGCGCAGAGAATGCCGGTAAGCACTTTATCGCCATTACAGATCCCGGTTCCAAGATGGAGCAGGTGGCCAGGGCCGATGGCTTCCGCAGCATTTTCTATGGCGATCCGGAGATTGGCGGCCGCTTCTCGGCGCTGTCGAATTTTGGCATGGTTCCGGCTTCGGTGATGGGCATGGACACAAAGAAGTTTCTGGCTTATGCGCGGCAGGCGGTGGATGCGGCAAAGGGCGTGGACATCAGCCAGAATTCCGCCGTGCTTCTGGGCCTGATTCTGGGCACGGCGCACAATGCTGGACAGAACAAGATCACCTTTCTGACCTCGCCGGAGATGTATGACCTGGGCGCCTGGCTGGAGCAGTTAATTGCGGAGTCCACCGGCAAGGTGGGCAAGGGCATTACGCCGGTGGACCGCGAGCATGTGACCACGCCGGACCATTATGGCACGGACCGCGTGTTTGCCTACATCCGCCTGAAAAACGGCAACAATGCCGATCTGGACAAGGCTGTGGCTGCGCTGGAAGCGGCTGGTCAGCCGGTGGTGAAGTTTGAGATCAGTGACATCTATGAGCTGGCTTCGCAGTTCTTCACCTGGGAGATTGCGACGGCCGTGGCTGGTTCGGTGATGGGCATCAACACCTTCAACCAGCCGGACGTGGAGGCCAGCAAGGTAGAAACGCGGCACCTGACGGACGAGTACGAAAAAACGGGCAAGCTGGCCGAGCACACGCCGATCTACGAAGGCGAAGGCGTAAAGCTCTTTGCGGAGGATGCTTATGCTCAGGTCCTTAGTGGCGGAAACAAAATCCCCAGCCTGAAGGCAGCATTGCAGGCGCATCTGGGGCAGATCAAGGTGGGTGATTACTTTGCCGCCCTGGCCTACATTCAGATGACCGTGGCGCATGAGGCGGTGATGCAGGAATTCCGCCATAAGGTGCGCGATACGAAGAAGGTGGCGACCTGCCTGGGCTTTGGGCCGCGCTTCCTGCACTCCACCGGACAGGACTACAAGGGCGGGCCGAATACGGGCGTCTTCCTGCAGATTACGGCCGACCATGCTGCTGATCTGGCGATTCCGGGCGCGAAGTATACCTTTGGCGTGGTGATTGCGGCTCAGGCGGCGGGCGACCTGGCCGTGCTGCAGCAGCGTGGACGCCGCGCTCTGCGCGTGCATCTGGGCAAGGATGTAGCTGCCGGGCTGAAGACGCTGAATGCGGTGATTGCCGAAGTGCTGAGCTAGGCATCTGCAAGGAACCAAAAAGGGAAAACGGGCTGGCCGCTGGCTGGCCCGTTTCCTTTTGGTACGCCCGGCAGGGAAATCATTTTGTTACAACTTTTTCCGGCAAATTGCGTCTGTAGTGTGTGTACGGTTGGTGGGAGGGTTGGACACCGGAGATGAGAGACGTGACAGTCGGACAACAGGACAAGAGCTTTTCTTCAACCGCTGCCGCATTGGGCGCGGTGGCCCTTTGTGCGTTCCTGACACTGGGAACAGCGCCAGCGGTGGCGGCTTCTATGGGCGGACAGAGCGGTTCCCAGCAGGCGCAGCCGGCTCCTGCTTCCACCACCATGAGCGATGCGGAGATTGAGTCCAACGTGCTGCGCGCGCTGGCGAACTCCAAGAATCTGGCCAATCAGCAGATCAACACCACCACGGTGTTTGGAACGGTGACGCTGACGGGCAATGTGAGTGATGCGGCTTCGCAGGAACTGGCCGAGACCGTTGTGTCGCGCGTGCCGGGCGTCAAAAAAGTGGTCGACAACATGACGGTGGGCGCTGCGGCGGCCTCTGCTGCGAACGGTCAGCAGGCGCAGGACGATACGGACGCGGCTACCGATGAGCAGAATCAGCAATCGCCAGACCAGCAGATGCCAGACGAGCAATCGCCGGATCAGCAATCGCCAGATCAGGGCCAGTCCGCCGATATGGCAGAGGATGCTCCGGCTCCGCCGCAGGCCGGTCAGCCTCCGCAGCCGCGCCAGCCGTATGGTTCGCCATACCAGGAGAGTCAGGAGAACCAGGGGAGCGCATATAGCGGACAGATTGGCGGAGAGCGCGTGACGGTGCCTGCGGGCTCCATGTTGCGGGTGCGAGTTGAGCAGACGCTGGACAGCAAGTATGTGCAGCCGGGCTATGCCTTCCGGGCAACGGCTCTGAATGATGTGGTGGCCGATGGCAACGTGGCGATTCCACGCGGGGCAATGCTGACCGGAACGGTGGTGGACGCCAAACCAGCCGGAATACTGAAGGGTCAGGGCAGGCTGGCACTGAAGTTGACCAGCCTGACGCTGGGCGGGCAGAGGTATCCGATTGCTTCCAGCATCTGGGCCAATTATGGGCCGGACAAGACCTCGCAGACCGTGGGGGCCGCAGCCGGACTGGGCGCGGTGGGGGCGATCATTGGCGCAATTGCCGGGGGTGGTCCGGGAGCAGCAATCGGTGCTTTTGCTGGCGGCGCGGCCGGTGTAGGGGCCTCGGCCGCCAACGGCAGCAGCCAGGCATTTGTACCGGCGGAAGGTATTCTGACCTTCCAATTGCAGCAGCCGGTGGCGTTGACAACGGTTTCGCAGGCGGAACTGAACCGGCTGGCCGCCAACGGGCCGGCTCCAGGTGGCCGTCCGCCGTATCTGCATCGCCGCTATGCGTATTATGGTTATCCGCCGCCTCCGCCGCCGTATTACTACGGCCGCTATTATTATGGTCGGCCATATGGATGGTAGAGCTGACTATTCTTGCCCTGGACACGCCAAAGGCTGGGAGGACAACTTCCGGCTTTTGAGTTGGTTCCGGCAATTTTCAGTTTGCTGGACGTGCCAGCCGCAGGGCGGCTGATTTATACTCGTAGCTTGTCCTTGCCAACGCCGTGACGAGCTGCCTGCAAGCAGCGGTACGCAGGCAAATAACCGGGCAAGCGCGTCTGCCTACAGGCAGGGGCGTACAAAGTGAAGGTTGTCACCCGCACATGATCCGTTTTCTGCAGCAGAACAATCGCTTTACAAAGATTCTCTTCGGCGTAATTATTGCGGCCGCCTGCATCACGATGGTGATCACGCTGGTGCCCGGCATTTTTGACACGGCTGGTTCCAGCCCGGATGTCTACGCCACGGTTCATGGGACGGGCTACTTTGGCCGTGTTTTCGGGGCCACAACGGACATCAAGACGGCGGAAGTGCAGCAGGTGGCGCAGCGGTTGCTGCAGCAGCAGAAGCTGCCGGACTTCCTGCTGCCCTATATGACCTCCCGTGCCGCGCAGGCGCTGGTACAGCGCGCCATTCTGCTGCGCGAGGCCAACAGCATGGGGCTGCAGGTGTCGGATGCTGACCTGCGCAAGGAGCTGGAGCATGGCCCGTTTGCCCAGGTGCTCTTCCCGGATGGGAAATTCATCGGCGACGATGCGTACGCCAGCTTTGTGCAGAACAACTTCAACCTGTCAAAGGCGGACTTTGAGACGCAGGTGAAGGAGGAGATGGAGATCAACCGCCTGCAGTCGATGGTCACCGGCGGCGTTTCCGTCACGGACACGCAGGTGCGCCAGTACTACCTGAACCAGGGCACCAAGGTGAAGTTTGATTATGCGGTGCTCTCCTCGGACGACCTGAGCAAGACCATCAATCCGACGGATGATCAACTGCAGGCCTTCTTCAGGGCGAATGCGGCCCGCTATGCGAATGCGGTCCCGGAAGCGCGCAGGATTACCTATGTCGCTTTTGACGCTTCCAATCTGCCCGGCGGCAGGCCGCAGGTGACAGACGCAGAAATGCAGGCGTACTACAACCAGCACAAGGACCAGTACACGGTGAAGGAGCAGGTGAAGGTCCGCCACATCCTGATCCAGGTGCCGCAGGGCGCCAGCGCGGCTGTGGATGCGGCGGCGAAGGCCAAGGCGGAGGACATTCTGAAGCAGATCCGTGGCGGGGCCGACTTTGCCACGCTGGCCAGGAAGTATTCGGATGATCCGGGCAGCAAGGACCAGGGCGGCGAACTGGGCTACATCCAGCATGGTGCCACGGTGCCGGAGTTTGACAGGACGGCCTTCTCACTGAAGCCGGGCCAGGTCTCCGATGTAATCAAGACGCAGTTTGGGTACCACATTCTGCAGGTGGAAGACAAGCAGGAAGCGCATGTGAAGTCTTTTGCCGAGGTGAAGGACGAGATTGAGCCGCTGCTGGAACAGCAGAAGGTGGGCCAGACGGAGCAGAACCTTGCGCAGCAGCTGACCGGCCAGGCCAAGAGCGAAGGGCTGGCCAAGATGGCGGCGGCGCACAACCTGAAGGTGGTGACGACCGGCTTCCTGCCGCAGGGGTCGGTGGTGGCGGGTCTGCCGGATGGTTCGGCCCTGCTGGCCAAGGCGTTCACCACGGCCAAGGGTGCGGCTCCGCAGTTTGCCTCGACCGGCGAAGGATATGCGGTCTTCCAGGTGGATGATATTCAGGCGGCGCACACTCCGGAGTTTGCGGATTTCAAGTCGCATATTCTGAATGACTACCGTCAGCAACAGTTGCCGCAGTTGCTGGCCAGCAAGATGCGTGCTCTGGCGGACCGTGCGCATGTGCTCAACAACCTGCGGCAGGCGGCCAAGGAGTTCGGCGCCAAGGTGGAGACCAGCGACATGGTGGGCCGTGATGCTCAGGTGCCGGACCTGGGTGCGATGAGTGGTCCGGGCGCGGTGGCCTTCTCGCTGAACAAGGGGCAGATCAGCGATGCCATCAACACAGGTGACAGCGGTGTGGTGCTGAGCGTGATTGACAAGCAGCAGCCGACGGCCGATGACATTGCCAGGAACTTCGATGAAACGCGGGACAAGCTGCTGTCGCAGCAGCGCGATGAGATGTTCGCGGTCTTTGTCAGCGACCTGACGCAGAAATACGAAAAGGGTGGCAGCATCCGCATCAACAAGCGGGCGCAGCAGGCTCTGCAGACGCCTAGTGGCGGACCGGCGGGTGGACCGGCTGGCGAATAAGCGGGCCGTTTTTTCCAGGAAACAGGGCACAGCTTCGGCTGTGCCGTTTTCCTGCGGCAAATGCACTCCGGCAGGTGAGCAGGCTTTGCCGCATAATGAATATCTATGGTTCTTGACCGCTCCTCTGGCATCCTGCTGCACATCACCTCTCTCCCATCGCGCGGAGGCATTGGCGACTTCGGCCCGGAGGCCTACGCCTTTGCCGACTTTCTGGCGCAGTCGCAGCAGCGGCTGTGGCAGGTGCTGCCGCTGGGCCCCACGGGATTTGGCAACTCGCCGTATGCGGCATTGTCCGCTTTTGCCGGTAATCCTCTGCTGATCAGTCTGGAGAAGCTGGCAGAGCAGGGGTGGCTTGCCAGTGAGCGGTTGCAGGGACTTCCGGGGGACGACGGCCCGGTGGACTATGACCATGTGGCCGCGCTGAAGCTGCCTCTGCTGGAGGAGGCAGCCGGCAATTTTCTGGATCATGCCGACCCGGCTTCGCGCACGAGCTTTGAGCAGTTCTGCCGCGACAACACGGCCTGGCTGGCCGACTACGCCATGTACAACGTGCTGCGCCGCATGTACCACGCGGCAAGCTGGAATGCGTGGCCGGAGGAGTACCTGTATCGCCGCGCAGAAGCGATGGAGACGCTGCGGCACGGGCATGGGCGCGCTCTGGCAGTGGAGCAGGCCATCCAGTTCTTCTTCGACCAGCAATGGTGTGCTCTGCGTAGTTATTGCGCAGAGCGCGGCATCCGCATGATGGGCGATGTGGCAATCTTTGTGAATTACGACAGCGCCGATGTGTGGACGCACCCGGAGCTGTTTGAGCTGGACGAGCAGCGGCAGCCGATCCATGTGGCCGGCGTTCCGCCGGACTATTTCAGCGAAACGGGGCAGCGGTGGGGCAATCCGCTGTATCGCTGGGGGCTGCTGGCCGAGCATGGATTCGACTGGTGGGTGGCGCGCATCCGCCGTTCGCTGGCGCTGTACGATGTCATCCGTCTGGACCACTTCCGCGGATTTGAAGCGTACTGGTCCATTCCCGCGGCGGAAGAGACGGCGGTGCATGGGCAGTGGGTGAAGGCTCCGGGCGCGGAACTGTTCGCGCGGCTGACGGAGGCCTTCGGTGAGCTGCCGTTTGTGGCCGAAGATCTGGGGCTGATTACGCAGGAGGTCGATGCGCTGCGCGAACGGTTCGGCTTTCCCGGCATGCGCATTCTGCAGTTTGGCTTTGGTGACAAGGGAGCACACATTTATTTGCCGCACCGCTTTGTGCCGAATTCGGTGGTGTACACCGGCACGCACGACAATGACACGACGCTGGGCTGGTGGCAGCATGCAGTGAAGGAACGCGAACGCGCTGTCGTGGAAAGCTATCTGCAGCCGATCCAAGAGGACGCGGAAATCGTGTGGGCCATGATGCGCGCGGCGGCGCGTTCTGTGGCGAACCTCTGCATTTTTCCCATGCAGGATGTGCTGGGCGTTGGCAGCGAAGGGCGCATGAATGTGCCGTCACGGTCGGCTGGTAACTGGGGCTGGCGTTATGCGCCGGGCCCGCTGCAGGAGGTACTGGCGGTGCGGCTGGCGGCTTTGACGGAAGTCACGGACCGCGATCTGCCGCGGGCGACGGAGAACAGCTAGTCCGCTTTACGAATCCATACGCCAGCGTCGACAATGGGAAGGAAATCTAATTTTTCTGTCTGGAGCAATGAATGCCGCTTTCCGGTGAAGCAATCCGCACGATGAATTACGTGGACGATATTTCGACCACCTACCGCCGCATCCTGGCTGTACTTCCTTCGCTGACGCCGGAAGAGCGCGAGCGTGTGGCGGAGTACATAAAAAGCGCCGAACCGAGCTGTGGCTCGGTGCTGAAGGCAATCGAAGGCTCCAGGTAATCCTGATGGCAACCAACAGCCGGCCCGCGTACAGGCCTCAGACCATTGTGCAGACCGTTGCCCAAACGGTTGCGGTGATCGGCGCTGGCGCGCTTGGCCGCAGCCTGGCGTGGCAGTGTGCGCAGGCCGGGCTGGATGTGGTGCTGGAAGATGTGCTGCCCTCCAATCTGCGCCGCGCACAGGCGTTGCTGGCAGAGGGTGAAGCACCTTTGCCGGGCCGGCTGCGCTTTGCCTCCTCGGTGGAGGACGCGGTGCGAGAGGCGGACCTGGTGATTGATTTTGTTCCAGATGAACTGGAGTCCAAGCTGGAGATCTTCAGCCTGCTGGATCGCATGGCTCCGCCGCGGACCATCCTGTGCACGCCCAGCAATGCGCTGAGCATTACGGACCTGGCATCCTGCACCTATCGCGCGGACCGCTGCGTGGCCGTACGCGCGGCAGGGAACTCTACGGTGGCCGAGGCAACGGCCGTACCAGAGGCCACGGCGCTCTGCCTGCTGCGCAGCCCCATGTGCGCGGAGGCAACTTTACAGATGGTAACCACCTTCTGGCAGAGTCTGGGCAAGACTGTGCAGATTGAGGACGACCCGGATGCGCCCATGCTGATGCACAATGCGCGCCTCCGGCCAGCCTCTGTTGTGGATTAGCGGTTTGTGGTGCGCGTGAGGAAGTCCTGGACGCGCGCCTCTACCTCGTCTCGCGTTTTACGAAACACGGTAAGGATTTCTTCTTCGCTGCCGGTGGCGTCGGCAGGGTCTTCCAGCGGCCAGTGCTCGCGCAGGGCCATGCCGGGAAAGATCGGGCAGGATTCGCGGGCGTTGTCGCATACGGTGATGATCCAGGCAAAATGCTGGCCCAGATAGTCCGCGACATTCTTGGATCGTTGTCCGGAAAGATCAATGCCGGCTTCTCGCATGACGGCAATCGCATAGGGATTCACCGCGGTTGGACGCACGCCTGCGCTGTGCGCTTCCAGACGGTCGCCTGCCAATTGTCGCAGCCAGCCCTCGGCCATCTGGCTGCGGCAGGAGTTTCCTGTGCAAAGAAACAGGATGCGCGGCTTAAGCATGGGAGGCCTCCGCAACGGCCGGTGCGCAGCAATTTACACGGCCACGGGTTGCGCCTTCGGCTGCGCTGGCCTTCTCCGGCAGATTGTCTTCGATCACGACGAATACCTCCCACTCCTTGCCATCCGGATCTTTGACCCAGGTTTTGTCCTGCCGGGCGTAGCAGCAGTCCGTCTGCATCTCATCGCGGGGGATCAGTCCGCGCTCCATCCATTGCTGACGCACGGCGAGCACCTCTGCTGTGGAACTTACCTGCATGCCCATGTGGGAGAGCGCGCCTGCCTCAGAGAACGGGCGCTGGTTGAGGGTGAAGTTCAGCGGCGGACTGGCGATATCGAAGTTTGCGTAACCAGTCCGCACTTTGCAGGGGGAGAGGCCAAAGAGCCGCGTATAGAAGTCCAGACTTCGCTCCAGGTTTTGGCCGTTGATGGCCAGATGTGCTTCCAGAAAAGTGGCTGCTGCCATGATGCACCTCAATATATTTGTATGAGTGAATATATTCCGGCTGGACATATTCGTCAATACAAATATAATCAACACATGAACACACGGCAGAAACCCTTTGACATGGAGCGCTTCTTTGCCGCGCTTGCCGACCGCACTCGTTTGCGCTTGTTGAATCTGATGGGGGACCAGGAGATCTGCGTCTGCTATTTTGTGGAGATTCTGGATCAGCCGCAGCCCAAGATTTCGCGGCATCTGGCGTATCTGCGCAATGCCGGAATTGTGAGCGCGCGGCGCGAAGGCAAGTGGATGCACTATCGCATCGTCATGCCTTCGCACGCATTTGCCGCCAGAGTGCTTACCGATGTGCTGGCGTGGCTGCGGGAAGAACGCAGTATGCAGGCCGACAGCGCGCGGCTGACCAGTGCGTGTTGCAGGCCGGAAAAGTTCGCCACGTTGCAGGGCGCGCCCCTGCCGATCTCAATTTTTGAAGGGAAGCAGATATGAGCCAGGTTGGGGATTGTGTGGGATGTGTTCCTGAAGGCCGCAGGCAGTTGTCTTTTCTTGACCGCTTTCTGACGCTCTGGATTTTTCTGGCCATGGCGCTGGGCGTTCTGCTGGGACGCTATTTTCCGGGAGTGCCGAATTTGCTGCAGCACTTCCAGTCCGGCACCACCAACATCCCGATTGCCATCGGGTTGGTCCTGATGATGTACCCTCCGCTGGCCAAGGTGCAGTATGAGCGGCTGGGGGAGGTCTTCCGCAACCGCCGGGTGCTGGGGCTTTCGCTGGTGCAGAACTGGATCATCGGCCCGGTGTTGATGTTCGTGCTGGCTGTGATCTTTCTGCACAATTACCCGGAGTACATGACCGGATTGATTCTGATTGGGCTGGCGCGCTGCATTGCCATGGTGATTGTGTGGAATGAGCTGGCCCAGGGAGACACCGACTATGCCGCCGGTCTGGTGGCCTTCAACAGCATCTTTCAGGTGCTTTTCTACAGCGTCTATGCGTGGATTTTTCTCACACTGCTGCCGCCGCTGGTCGGCCTGAAGGGCAGTGTGGTGGATGTGCGGATGGGCGAGATTGCGGAAAGCGTGCTGGTGTATCTGGGCATACCATTCTTTGCCGGGATGCTGACGCGGTTTGTCCTGTTGCGGTGGAAGAGCAGGGAGTGGTACCAGACGCGGTTTCTGCCTGCCATCAGTCCTGTTACGCTGGTGGCGCTGCTCAGCACGATCGTGCTGATGTTCAGCCTGAAGGGGGAACTGATTCTGCAACTGCCGGGCGATGTGCTGCGCATTGCCGTGCCGCTGCTGCTCTATTTTGTGGCGATGTTCTTCGTCAGTTTCTGGATGGGGCGCAGGGTGGGCGCAGATTATTCGAAGTCCGCCACGCTCTCCTTTACCGCGGCCAGCAACAACTTTGAACTGGCAATTGCCGTGGCGGTGGCGGTTTTTGGCCTGAACTCCGGTGCAGCATTTGCGGCGGTCATCGGGCCGCTGGTGGAGGTGCCTGCGCTGATTGGGCTGGTCAGTGTTTCTCTGTGGTTCCAGCGCAACTGGTTTGTGACAAAAACGGAGGCCCGGTTGTCTAAGCAATAAGCTCCCGGGATTGCGGAACTTTTCTTCGTGGATCTGCGTATTCCTGGCGGAAGGCAAACGGGGGTTTCCAATCCATGCGCGCAGTGTCGGATATTTTTTGCCAGGTTTTTCGGGCAATATGGGCCAACAAATTACGCTCGTTTCTGACCATGTTCGGCATTGCCTGGGGTGTGGCCTCGCTGCTGCTGCTGATCGGCCTGGGCAGCGTGGTCCTTGCCACCGGCATTCTGGTGGTGGTGGGCATCGTCAGCGGCATGGTTCCGGCAATGCGGGCTGCGAATCTGGATCCGATCGAAGCGCTGCGCTACGAATAAGGCGACGCTCAGTTGCCACTGTCGGACGGTTTATAGGGCTTCTGCAGATAGACGCGCGCCAGGTTGATGGCCCCCTGCGTGTTGTCGTTCGTCTGGATGGCGAGGCGATATTCGTTCACGGCACGGTCGCGCTGCCCGGTAATGTCGAAGATCTTGCCCAGCGAAATGTGGCTCCATACCTCAATCCAGCGTGGATCGTTGTCTCCGCGCAGTGCGCTGCGGAAGGAGTCTGCCGCGGCCTGGTAGTTCTTCTGCAGCAAGAAGACCTCGGCAATCCGGTAGTTGGCCAGCGAACTGTTTGAATTTACCTGCAGGGCTTTTTTGTACTCATCCAGCGCGCTCACATAGTCGCCCTGCGCCACCAGCGCCTGGCCGCGCAGAATATGGACGCGCACCTGCGTGTCCGGCGTATTTTTGAGCACCCAGTTGTTGGGGTCGAGGGTGACGGTGCGTGGCTCACCGAAGGTGTCCACGACGTAGGGCGAGCTGGTGCCGACAACCTCAATACGCTTGTCCACAGTCTTGCCGTTGGTTTCAATGCGCAGCTCCACCGGCATGCGGAAGAGGTCGAGGTCCTGCGAAATCTGGCCGATGGTGCGGAAGCCCTTGTTGTCCCCCAGCCGGTAGATGGTGTATTTGTTGGCGAAGTTCGGCGCGCCGGTGCCATCCAGCCATTGGGCAAAGAACGGCGTCAGGTTCATCTGGGACTGCGCCTCGGCCACCTTCTGCACATCGTCCGTCGTCACCGGCTTGCCCGCATACTGCGACAGAACGCCGCGCAGCGTTCGCTGGAAGGCGTCATCGCCCATTTCCCAGCGCAGCATGTGGAAGACCATGGCGCCTTTTTCCAGCGTCATGGACTGGAAGTCCGGCGAAAACGGCGCGAGGCGGCCTGTGCTGGAGAGCGGAATCGTGTCATAAGCCAGCGCTCCGGCGGCAATGTCGCCAACGGCATTCTGGAAGGCGGTTTTTCCGGCGACGTTCTCCAGGTAGAGCAACTCGCCGTAGCGGGCCATGCCGTTGATGATCCAGGCATCGTTCAGCGTTGCCGGGCTCACCTGGCATCCCCACCACTGGTGGGCAATGGTGTTGGCCAGCAGACGGTAATTTGGTGGATTACTGAAGCGTGATCCGGCCAGGATGGCCATCTCCGGAGCCCAGTATGCGGGCACCGTATCGTCAGCAATCTCCACCACGTTCAGGTGCCCGGATTGCGGCTGACCGAAAAGATTGGTGAAGAAGTCCTGCTCCTTCATTGCCGTGTCCGCATAGGCGGCGGCATCATCCTTTTGCGCTTCGATTACGTAGACGTGGATGTTAGTGGCGCCTGCGGGCGTGGTGGACCGCAGAAACTTGCCTGCAATAATCGTCCCCGGAAAGTCCGGTTTGGCCCAGTTGAAGTTGAACTGCATGTGGCCGTCGGGCAGCTTCTGCTCATTCACAAAACCGCTGCCAATGGCCGTTTCTCCGGCGGGCACGCGGACATGCGCTTCCATCGTGAAGCGGCTGGTGAGGTAGCCCACCATGGGGAACCAGCGCCCGGCGTAGAGCAGATAGCTGATCGGGTCACCGACGTAGGCCAGCTTGAGGCCAGGAACCGGGCTGTTGTCTCCTGAGTCGAGCACGCCGCTGTAAACGAAGGTGTAGGTCGCCGTCTGGCCCTTGGCGAGCGGAGCGGCCAGCCGCAGGCGGATGGTGGAGTCGGCGGTGGAGCGATCGGCGTCGACCGGCTTACCGTCGCCGTCCGTAATTTTACTCACCTGCAGCCCGTTGTGCAGCTCAAAAATGGCAGTGCTCACGTTGTCCAGCGCCGTCACGGAGAGCTTTGCCGTGGCGGAGAGCTTGTGCATGGCCGGGTCCAGATCAGCATCAATGACGTAGCTGGTCACCTGCAACTGGGGGCGCAGGGGAGCAGCCGTTGCCGTCAGCAGGCTGGTCGCAAGGAACACAGCCATCAGCGAAAACGAAAAAACTGCGGTGCGGAGTGTGCGTGCCTGGCAAAGCATCAAACGATCGTTCCTCTGGTTCATCCTACAGCCGTTTATTCTATAGACGCACGAAGTACCTATCTGGCCTTAGAATCTCAAGCTCTTTTATGAGCTGAAAGTTTCAACGTTGGCAGGCCGGGGAAACCGGTTTTCTCAGAACTTTTACCGGCCCAGATGTTGGAGCACGGCCTGACACACCTGCTGAATGGGGTGCAGACCGGCCGGCTCGCCCAGAGGCGGAGCGCAGACGGGCATTTGCAGCGCGCGCCGCACCTGGGCCAGGTCCTGCTGCATGGTTCGCCGGGTTTCCGTCTCTGCGAGCAGCGGCTGCAGATGTGCGACCACCTTGCGGCCGGTAAACTCCTGTTGCAGCAGTTCGGGAACAATGCGTCTTCCGGCGATCAGGTTCACCATGGCCACCGGCACATTGCCCAGTTTGTCCGGCTCGGCGGGAATCTCTGGCGGGTAGCTGACCAGCCGCCTGGCAAGTTTGTACGTCAGGCCAGAGACGCGGTAGACCACCAGAAACGGATTGCCGATGACGGCGGCCTGCACCGTGGCCGTGCCACTGGCCACCACGCTGGCGCGGGCATGGAACAGCGCGGCGCGGGCGTCATCCACCAGATGCAGCCGTGCGGCGGAGCCAATGCCAAAGCTCTGGTAGGCCAGCATCAGCGCGGCGATGGCCTCATGCCGGAGGGTAGAGGCCACGGGCAGCAGAAATTCATACTCTTCGCCCAGCAGGGCCGCCGTTTGCAGCATTCCGGGCAGGTTCAGCTTCACTTCCTTCCTGCGGCTGCCGGGCAGCAAGGCAATCCAGTGCCTGGCCGGATTCAGCCCATATTGCGCCGCCAGTGCTTCGCGGGAGATGCCGGGCAGCGGCAGCTCGGCCAGCGGATGGCCAACGAAGCGGGCATCCACGCCACGAGCGCGGTAGAAGGTCTCCTCAAATGGGAAAATGACCAGCATCTGGCTGACGCGCTCCTGCACCCAGCGGATGCGCCGCTTCTTCCATGCCCATAGCTGCGGGCTGACGAAGTAGATCACCGGCACGCCGAGGGCCTTCAGCTCGCGCGCCAGCCGCAGGTTGACGTCCGGGAAGTCAATGAGCACGGCCACATCGGGCCGCTGCTGTTGGATGGAGCGGACCAGCCTGCGATATTCGCCATAGATGCGCGGCGCGTGCCGCAGCACCTCGGTAATGCCCATGACGGCCACCTGCTCGGCCTTCACCACGCGCTGCATTCCGGCGGCTCCCATCTCCAGCCCGCCCAGGCCAAAAAAGCTGGCCTGCGGCAGATGTTCGCGGATGGCCTGCATCAGCAGGGCACCGTAGTGCTCGCCGCTGGCCTCGCCTGCGGAAAGAAAAATGCGCGGATTTGAGGACTGGACTGGCATCTGGGCTGGCAT
>DZDJ01000005.1:0-12368 GCA_022736715.1 Edaphobacter aggregans | reverse complement strand
TGGGCTGGCATCTGGAAAGGTATCACGGAGTCAGTGGTTCTCTGCATCTATGATAAACACGCGGAACATCTGACAACATGGGCATCCTGGATGACCTGGAATACGCTGCGGTGAGAAGGACAGAGGATCTGTCTCAAGTGCAGGCCGGCCAGATGCCGTTCCTGTATTCGGATGCACCACTCCGGCATCGCCCTGGCATGCCGCTGGCCCATTGGTCTGTTCCAGATGTATCGTTACTGATTATCAGTAACGATACAATGTGCCCTTCTGCGTCAGCAGGTGCCCCACCGGTAAGCTCAACGCGAGAGGCCATGTTTCTCCCGTAGTTGCGCAAGAGCGGCCGAAGTTCAGTGCCTGGTTGCAGTCATGGTACGCAGGAAGTCATAGGTGCCCGATGGCGTGAGCTGGATATTGTGCAGTCTTTTGTTGTAGACAAGCACATTGTCCATATCGAGGATGTTGATGGTTGGCATGTCAATGGCGAGGATTTTCTGGACCTGCACATAGTCGGCACGGCGCTGCGCCATGTCTGCGGTGGCATTGGCGGCGGCAATCAGCGCATCCACCTGCGGGTTGCTGTAATAACCGCGATTGGCGCCGTGCGGAGGAAAGCTGGCGGAGTCATAGGCGTAGCGGAAGATGTCCGGGTCCTCATTGCTGCTGATCCAGCGCAGGGTGTACATCTGGAAGGCGCCACGCGTGATGTCTCCATAAAACGATCCAAACTCAAAGCTGCGCAGATCCAGCTGAATGCCAACCGCATGGAGCTGTTGCTGCACCACGGCTGCCAGCAGACGGCTGGTTTCATCTGTAGAGGTCTTCATGGTCAGCGTCATGCGTATGCCATCGGCATTCGGCTTATAGCCTGCCGCATTCAGCAGCGCGCGGGCGCGAGCCGGATTGTATGGATAGTGCGCGACATCGTCCGTCCAGGCCCAGTGGCCAATAGGCAGAATGCTGTCGGCAATGCGGGCGTGGTCGCGCCAGAGCGCATGCAGAATCGCAGGGCGATTGATGGCGCAGGCAATGGCCTGGCGCACGCGCCTGTCTTTCAGTAGTGGGTCGCGCGTATTCAGGTTGATGTAGACGAGAATGGTGCCAGGGCCGCTGTCGACGCGCAGATTCGGATCATTGCGCAAGGAATAGACCATGTCCGCCGTGAGCGAATTGATGGTCAGGTCGGCAGAGCCTTTCTGTAGCACCAGCGCGCGCGTAATCGCGTCGGGCACCACTTCAAACCGGACTTTGTGGATGTTCGGCACCTGCTGCCAGTAGTGCGTGTTGCGCGCCAGAACAACTTCTTTGTCCTGTACCTGGCTGACAAATCGAAATGGTCCTGTACCGATGGGATGCAGACCAAGATCGGGTCCGCTTCCATTGGGCACGATGCCAATGTTCTGGTCTGCCAGGTTCCAGAGCAGCGAAGCATCCGGATGGCTAAGGTGAATGACGACCGTATCTGGATCAGGCGTATCCACGCTGGCTACCGCAGCGAAATTGCCGGAGCGCGGGCTGATGATACCGCCGTAGTCCTTGCCGTCGCGCATGGAGTTGATCGTCCAGGCAACATCGGCGGAGGTCAGCAGCTTGCCGTTATGGAAGCGCACGCCTTTGCGCAGATGGAAGATGTACGTCAGCGGACCGGGCTGCTGCCAGCTCTCTGCCAGCCAGGGCTGCAGATTGAAGTGATCATCTTTGCGCAGCAGGGAATCAAAGATGAGTGAACCGATGCGTTCGGATTGTGCATCGACGCCAATGCGCAGGTCGAGACTGTTGGGACTGCTTTCAATCAGTACGGAGACCGTGTTGGGATCGCGCAGGACCCGTTGGCAGCCGGAAAGACAAAGCAGGGCAACAAAAGAAATGCAAAAGCCAGAACAGCGGCGCAATTTATACATACGATACTTTTCCCAGCAGAACAGGTTGATGGGCTCCAGTGGCTGAAGGCACATTGCCCGGCAGCCGGTGCCATGTTTGCCATGCCAGCAGAGCAAAGGCGACGGCCTCCTTGGCTTGAGCCGGCAGTCCGAAGGCGTCGCTCAGTGCCAGTTTGCAGCCGAGCGGCTCCAGGCGCTCGCGCAGCATCTGCAGCAGGGCGGCATTCCTGGCGCCACCACCAGAAATGACGTAATCGGTTTTCGTGGTTGTCAGCCGCGGCTGCACAAATTGCGCATAGCTCAGCCGGATGGATTCGGCAGTCAGCGCAGTGGCCGTGGCGACTGCGTCTTCCGGCTTGCGGCTGGCTTTGCGGCAAAGCGCAATCAGCTTTTCTGTGTAGGCAGCGCCGTATTGTTCGCGTCCAGCGGACTTGGGTGGCGCTTCCGAGAAAAAGGGACCGCGCAGCAACACATCGAGCACCGCTTGCAATACTTTGCCGCGCTTGCCGGTGGCTCCATTGCGGTCATAGGGTTTGTTGTAGAGCTGCTGCATGACCTGATCAATCAACATGTTGCCGGGACCCGTATCAAAGGCCAGCAGATCATGGAACTGCGCACCGGCGGCAACCAGCGTCAGATTGCCGATGCCGCCAATGTTCTGCAGCACGCGGTTCCGCCTGGGATGCTGGAAGAGCACATAGTCCAGCATCGGCACGAGCGGAGCGCCCTGCCCGCCAACGGCCATGTCTGCCGGACGAAAATCGGCAACCACGGGAATGTTGGTCAGCGCGGCCAGAACACTGGCTTCGCCGAGCTGCCAGGTGCAGCGCAGTGGCTGGCCAAGATACTTCTCTGCCTTGCCCTGATGGTAGATGGTCTGTCCGTGGTTCCCGATCAGGTCAATGCGCAGTTGCGGGTGGCGCTTTTTTGTTTGCAGCACCGCGTCGGCATAAACCTCACCCAGCCGCCAGTGAAGGCGCGCCATTTCTGCCGCAGAGATCGACGCTGCGTCCATGGCCTGCAGCACCGCTGTGCGCAGTTTCTTGCTGTAAGGGAAAGATTCAAAGGCCAACAGCTTCAGCTTCGGGGCGGTAGTGGTTTTGGTGATCCTGACCAGGGCCACATCCACGCCGTCGGCGGAGGTGCCGCTCATCATTCCGGCTACAATCATGCGTTGCCGCCTTTCTCTCCAGCCAGTTCGCGCTGCAATTCTTCCAGCAGATTCAATGCCTGCAATGGGGTGAGGGAATTGATGTCGGTGGATTGCAGGCGGTCCACAATGCGCTGCGACAATGGCGTAAACATCGTCATCTGCAATGGCGCCGTGTCTTCCATCACGCTCTGCTTTTCCGCGCGCTCGTGCTGCTTCAGCACCCGCCGCGCGCGTTCGATGACGGATTGCGGAAGCCCGGCCAGCCGCGCAACCTCAATGCCATAGCTTTTGTTGGCCGCGCCCGGTTCCACGGCATGCAGAAACACAATGCCGGAGTGGGTCTCCTGGACGGCAACCCGCAGGTTGCGCAGCCGCGGCAACTGTTCTGCCAGCAGCGTCAGTTCGTGGTAATGCGTGGCGAAGAGCGTGCGCGCGCCAATGTGGTTGTGCAGATGCTCCACAGTCGCCCACGCCAGCGACAAGCCATCATACGTGGCCGTGCCGCGCCCCATTTCATCCAGCAGCACCAGCGAGCGCGCAGTGGCTGTGTTCAGAATGGTGGCCGTCTCCGTCATCTCCACCATAAAGGTGGAGCGGCCGCGGGCAACGTTATCACTGGCGCCAATGCGTGTGTAGATGCGGTCTACCAGTCCCAGCCGCATGCTTTCCGCCGGAACAAAACAACCAATCTGCGCCAGGATGACGAGCAGCGCCGTTTGCCGCAGATACGTGGATTTGCCGCCCATATTCGGGCCGGTCAGCAGCAGGACCGAAGGCCCATCCTGCGCATCGAGGAAGAGGCTGTTTGGAATGAAGCGTTCCGTGCCTGCTTCCTCCATACGCTGTTCCACTACCGGATGCCGCGCCGCAACCGCCTCCAGCGCGGTGCTCTCTTCCAGCTGTGGACGCACATAGTTGCGTTGTGCGGCCAGATGCGCAAAGCATCCCAATATGTCGATTTCCGCCAGCCGCCGCGCCGTTTCCCGAATGCGTCCGGCTGCTTGCAGCACTTCTGCGCGCAATGCGGCAAAAATGCGCCTTTCAATTTCGAGTGAGCGGTCCTGTGCGGTCAGAATTTTGGTCTCGTACTCTTTCAACTCTGGCGTGGTGAACCGCTCGGCGTTCACCAGCGTCTGCTTCCGTTCATAGTCGGCAGGCACAGCAGCAAGGTTGGCTTTGGTCACCTCAATGTAGTAGCCGAAGACGGAGTTGAAGCGGACTTTAAGGGAGCCAATGCCCGTGCGTGCCCGTTCGCGCTCTTCAATCGCGGCAATGGACTGCCGTCCACTATGGCTCAGGCCGCGCAGCTCATCCAGTTCTGCATCCAGACCTGCGCGGATTGCGCCGCCATCGGCCAGATGTACCGGTGCCTCCTCGGCAATGGTTCTGGTGATGGCCGAGGCGAGGTCCTCCAGTGCGTCCAGCTTCTCCGCCAGCCACTGCCAGCGCTGGCTGGCGAGCGGCTGCAATGCTGTGCGCACCGCTGGCAGCTTGTTCAACGTATTGCCGAGCGCCAGCAGATCGCGTGGCCCAGCGGAGTCCAGCGCGACGCGGCCCAGCAATCGTTCCAGGTCGAGCAGGCCCTCCAGCGAGCGGCGCAGCGCTTCCCGCAGCCGCAGCGACAGGTGCGCCTCTGCAACGGCATCCAGTCGAGCATCAATGGCCGCACGATCCAGCAGCGGGCGCAGCAGGTTATTGCGCAGCAGGCGTTTGCCCATCGGCGTCTGGCAGGCATCCAGCGCGTGGAAGAGCGTGGTTTGCTGCGACTCGCCAGAGAAGATCGGCTCTACCAGTTCCAGATTGCGTACACTGACCGCGTCCAGCTCCAGATAGGCGGTGCGCTCGTAGTAGCGGATGCTGTCAATGTGGTCCAGCCCGCCCTGCTGCGTTGTCTTCACATAGTGCAGAATCACGCCCGCGGCAATGGCCGCCGTGGTGTGTCCACTCAGGCCAAAGCCATCCAGCGAAAGCGTTTTGAAGTGGTTGGTCAGCAATGGAAGTGCATAGTCCGTCGAAAATGCCCATTCGTCTACGCCGGTTCTGGTGCGGATGCGCTCCAGTCCCTGCAACGCCGCAGGCTTCCTTGCGCTTGCGTTGCCCAGGGACGGCTCCTCCGGTTGCAGCAAGGGCATGGAGTTGGAGAGCAGCAGTTCGCTGGGCTGAATGCGCTGAATTTCGTCCAGGCATTGCTGTGCAGCCTCGGCTCCGTGAAACTCCGTGGCGCGAAAGTCGCCAGTGGAAAGATCCAGCAGCGCCAGCCCGGCATGGTCTTTCTGGACGACCATCGCGGCCAGAAAATTGTTCTGCTCGGAGCCCAGCGTGGGGTCCAGTGCCGTGCCGGGGCTCAGAACGCGGGTCACCTCCCGCCGGACGATCTTTTTCGTCTGTTTAGGGTCCTCCATCTGTTCGCAGATGGCCACACGGTAACCGGCGCGCAGCAGCTTGGCAATATAGCCCTCGGCCGCGTGATAGGGCACGCCGCACATGGGCACGTTGCGCTCCCGGTCGCGGCTGGTCAGGGTGATCTGCAATTCGCGGGCGGCCGTCACGGCGTCTTCAAAGAAAAGCTCGTAGAAGTCCCCCAGCCGGAAGAAGAGTAGAGCATCCGGATTCTGGCTCCTGGCTGCGGTGTACTGACGCATCAGCGGCGTCTGGGTTGCCAGAGTGCTGTCGTTAGAGAAGGTTGTGGACGAATTTGTCACGGAAAGGCCCAGCATATCGTAAGTGGGGATTGTTCTGCTCTGCAGGATGAGGAAAAATCCATCTTTCGGCGGAGCAAGCTTCGTCGCGGGTGGTTGTCCATCACACGGTATACTTATAAGTCAGGGCTCAGGTAGCGGGCCTGCCAAGCTTAGGATTGCATGTCTTCTTTCTGGCTCAGAGTCGCGGTGCTGCTGTATGGAGTGGCCAGCCTGGCGGTATTGCCGGCGGTGCTCTATGACCGTCCGAACTGGCGGCGCATCGCACTGCCAACGGCCGTCGGCGCCTTCTTCTTCCATTTTGTTTCTCTGTCAGAAATGCTGATTGCGGCGCACCACAGCTATCCGGTAAACCTGCGGGAGATGCAGTCGCTGATGGGCCTGTTGCTGAGCGGAGCATTTCTGCTGGTCTACTGGCGTTATCGCACGGTTTCACTGGGTGTTTTTGTGCTGCCCATCGTGTTTCTGCTGGTGCTGCTGCCGGCATTTGATCCGGTGCACCCCACCTTCAGCTCGCCGTATGTGCGCAGCGGATGGATTGTCGCTCATGTGGCGCTGCTGCTGGCGGCGTATGCGGCACTGTTTTTCAGCCTGCTTTCCAGCCTGCTGTATCTGGTGGAGGAGCGCCGGTTGAAGAGCAAAAATGCGCGCAGCATCTTCAGTTGGCTGCCACCGCTGGAAACCATGGACCAGATTGCCTACAAGACCCTGCTCATCGGATTCCCCTGCATGACGGCAGGTCTGCTGGTGGGTTCGCTGCTGGCGCAGGAGATGGTGGGCCCGGCCTATTTTCTTGATCCCAAGGTGCTGCTTTCGTTCGCCATGTGGGTCCTCTACATCGGGATGATTTACATTCGCCGCAATGCGGGGCTGCGGGGCCGCCGGGCGGTATATCTGTCGAGCTTTGTGTTTCTGGTCGTGCTTACGGTATGGGCCGCGAACATGTTCAGCTCGGTGCATCGGTATATAACGCCATGAATCTGGTTCTGCTTGGGGTCAACCACAAAACGGCGCCGGTGGAGGTCCGCGAGCGGCTGGCAATTTCGCCTTCACGGCTGGCCGATGCCACGCGGACGCTGGTGCATCAGCCGGGCGTGCGCGAGGGCATCATTTTTTCCACCTGCAACCGCGTGGAACTGCTTACCAATCAGGAGTCTGACGACTCCCGGCCGGCCGATCTGCTGCGCTTTCTCTACGAGTATTTTGCGATCGGGCCCGCAGTCATCGAGCCGCATTTGTATGAATATCGCGAGCGCGAGGCGGTGCGGCATCTGTTTCGCGTGGTGGCCAGTCTGGATTCGATGGTGGTTGGCGAGCCGCAGATTCTGGGGCAGGTGAAGGAGTCCTACACGGTGGCGCGTTCGGTTGGCGCGGTGCAGGCCGATTTGGACAGCCTTTTGCAGCGCGCTTTTACCGTCGCAAAAAAAGTGCGCAACGAAACCCGGATTGGCAGTAATTCTGTTTCCATTGCTTCGGTGGCTGTTGACCTGGCGCGCAAGATTTTTGGCTCGCTGCAGGGCAAGCATGTGCTGCTGGTGGGTGCGGGAAAGATGAGCGAACTGGCGGCGCGTCACTTGATGCAGCAGGGTGCTGCGTCGATTTTTGTGGCCAACCGCACGCAGGAGCGCGCCATTGAGCTGGCGACGGAGTTTGGCGGCCAGGCCGTGCATTTTGACAATCTATACGACGAAGCGGCAAAGGCCGATATTGTTATCACTTCCACTGGTGCGCCAACGGCAATTTTTCGCCGCGAACATGGCCAGCAGTTTCTGCACCGGCGTCGCAATCGTCCGATGTTCTTCATTGATATTGCGGTGCCGCGCGATGTGGACCCGGCGATGAACCGGCAGGAAGGCATCTTCCTGTACGACATTGACGATCTGCAGTCCGTAGCTGCCAATCATATGGCCGAGCGCAGCGTAGAGGCGCAGCAGGCGGAAAAGATTGTTGCCCATGAGGTGGAACGGTTCCACGAGCGGTTGCAGGTGCTGGATGCGGTGCCGACCATAGTGGCGTTGCAGAAGGCTCTGGAAGAGATTCGCCAGACGGAGCTGCGCCGTGTGCAGGGGAGATTGACTGGGCTGACGGAAGAGCAGCAGGCTGCCGTGGATGCGCTGACGCGGGGACTGCTTAATAAATTTCTGCATGCGCCGCTGACCGGACTGAAGTGCGCGGCGCGCGAAGGCGACATGCAGGCGCTGGAAACGGCGCGCCGTATCTTCCATCTGGAGTTGCAGGCCGGGCGCGCGCATGGCCACGGCGGCAGTGACGATGAGGATGTTGATTCGTGATGCAGAAATCTGTCCGCATCGGTTCGCGGGGCTCGCAGTTGGCCCTCTGGCAGGCCAACCACATCGCAGACCAGTTGCGCAGCCGGGGGCATCGTGTCGAGATTGTCATCATCAAGACAATGGGCGACCGTATGCAGGACGCTGCCTTTCTGCGCGCACTGGCGCCGGATGTGGATGGCAAGGGCATCTTTACCAAGGAAATTGAAGAGGCGTTGCTGGCGGGCACCATCGACCTGGCTGTGCATAGCCTGAAAGACCTGCCCACGGAATTGGCCGCCAGTTTTACCATTGCCGCGATTCCACCGCGTGTGGACCCGCGGGACGCACTGGTTGCAAGCCGGTTTGCGGCGCTGGCGGAGCTGCCGCTGGGGGCGCGTATTGGCACCACCAGTCTGCGTCGGCAGGCGCAGTTGCGGGCGCAGCGGCAGGACCTGGTCTTTGTGGAGATGCGTGGCAATGTGGACACGCGCCTGCGCAAGCTGGACGAGGGCCAGGCAGAAGCGCTGGTGCTGGCCGCTGCCGGGCTGGAGCGCCTGCAGCGCACGGAGTGGATTCGTCATCGTTTTGATGCCGTCGAGATATGCCCGGCGGCAGGGCAGGGCGCACTGGCCATTGAGTGCCGGGCAGGCGATGCGGAAACATTGGCCGCGCTGGCCTTTCTTGGCGATTCCGCCACGCGGTTTGCCGTCACCGCCGAGCGCGCCGCGCTGCTGGCATTGGGCGGAGGATGCCAGACGCCGATTGGCGCTTATTGTCAGCCGGTAGAGGAAGGCTTCACCATCACTGCTACTGTGGCTGCGCCGGACGGCTCACGCATTCTGCGGGCAGAGTGGCGTGCCGGACCCACGGATTCCGCGGTTGCACTGGGGAAGGCTGTTGCAGAAGAGTTGCTGCAGCAGGGAGCACAGGCGCTGCTGCAGACGAATCCGGACTGAAATAGCAGCACAGCCATCGCAGGAAGGACCGAGTTCTTGCCGCAAAACTCTGCAAAGCCGCTTACCGGCCGCCGCATTCTGATTACTCGCGCGCGTCACCAGGCCTCGCACCTGGCGGTGGCCTTGCAGGAGCTTGGCGCGGAGACAATTCTGATTCCGGCCATTGCCATCTCTCCCCCGGACTCCTTCGCCGCAATCGACCGCGCGCTGCAACAGTTGCAGCGCTACCAGTGGATTGTCTTCACCAGCGCCAATGCCGTGGCCCCCTTCGTGGAGCGTTTGCAGCAGGCTGGCCTTTCCGCGGCAGACACAGCGCATGCGCGCATTGCGGCTGTTGGTCCAGCAACGGCAAAAGCGTTGGAGCAGGCTGGCTTTTCCGTGGCGCTTTTGCCGGAATCCTATGTGGCGGAATCTCTGGCTGCGGCCCTGCGTCCGCTGGTGCCGGGCTGCCGTGTGCTGCTGGTGCGAGCGCTGGCAGCGCGGGATGTGATTCCGGAAGAGCTGGCGCTGGCCGGAGCCGAGGTGACGATTGCGGATGCGTACCAGAACAGCATTCCACTGGAATCGATCGAGGAGATTCGCCAGCGATTCCACAACGCTGCTTTGCAGCCGGATGCAGTCACCTTCACCAGTTCCTCGACCGCGCGCAATTTTTTTGCCTTGCTGGAAGCGGCTGGCCTGGCCAGTTTGCCCAAAGGCACGGTGGTTGCGTCCATCGGGCCGGTTACGAGTGCAACCTTGCGTGAACTGGAGCAGGAGCCGCATCTGGAGGCCAGCAAGTCTACGATTCCGGGGCTGGTAGCGGTGTTGGAAACTTACTTTCGCAGCCGCTGATACGTGTTCCTGATAGGAATTCCTAATGTGAGTTCCAGGTTTTGTCCTTCGCATGGCACAGGGTTTCCAGCGTGCAGTCGGCACAGCGGGGCTTGCGCGCAACGCACGCCTGCCGGCCGTGATGGATCAGCTCATGGGAGAACTGGATCCAGCGGTTCTGGGGCAGAATGCGCATCAGATCCTGCTCTACTTTCTCCGGGGTGGTGTTCTTCGTCAGTCCCAGCCGGTTGGAAAGCCGCAGCACATGCGTATCCACCACTACGCCCACGGCAATGCCAAACCAGGAGCCCAGCACCACGTTGGCGGTCTTGCGTGCCACGCCGGGCAGGGTCAGCAGCTCTTCCATTGTCTGTGGCACCTTGCCGCCAAATTCGGTAATCAGCCGCCGGGCTGCGCCCTGAATCGACCTGGCCTTGTTGCGATAGAAGCCCGTGGAGCGGATTTCCTCTTCGATGGCCTCGATTGGCGCTTCGGCAAAGGATTTTGGGGTAGGGAAGCGGCGGAAAAGCCCCGGCGTGACCATGTTCACGCGAACGTCGGTGCACTGGGCAGAAAGAATGGTCGCTACCGTCAGCTCCCACGCATTGTTGTGATGCAATGCGCAGACCACATCAGGATGGGCCGCACGCAGCCGCTTCAAAATTTTCTGGATTCGCTGCGGATCGAGATCGACTTTGGTGGCGGAGGCCTTGCGCGGAGCTGCCTTTTTTGCAGCTTTCGCTGTGGCACTGGAGGCGTAAACCACTTTTTGGGCGACAGTTTTTTTTGCGGGCATCGTGGCTGAGACCTCGGAGCAATGGCTGGAAGAGATGGCCTGGCCAGGCACGCAGGCGCGGAAAGCATCAGCGCTTGCGTGCTTCAGAAACAAGCTTGCGAGCGCTCAGCCCAGGCGGTCCAGCATTTCCCCCGGCTGCAGGCGCACGCAACTGAAGATTGGGGTGTCCTTGAGCGTGTACATGCTGGCCTCGGTTTCGCGGAGCTGCTGCACCAGATCCAGAAAATCTTCCGGATAGTTGGTCTCAAAGGACACCACGAACTCCTGATCGTCCAGTCCGAAGGAATATGTCGTATTCAGCTTGACGCGCGGATATAGCAGGCCAACGCGAATGTGCTCGTCCATCAGGCGCTTGCGCTCGTCCATCGGCAGCAGGTACCACGGGCGCGTCTTCCAGAAAGGGTAAATGAAGATGTACTTCTGACCGCCGGGGCGAATCGCGCCGCGCGCATCCGTATCGCTATGGTCTTCGCGATCAATCTGGTATTGCGAGCGCTTGGTCATCGCCAGAAAGTTGTGCGGTATCTCCAGGTAGCCGCCCAGCGGAGTCGCCATCAGTTCAGAGCGCATCCGGTTCAGCTCATCCACGGCGTAGCCAATGCTCCACACGCACATGTCCACGTCGCCGCGCGTGCCAATGGTGGAGTAGGTGAGCGAAAGAAACTCGCCCGGCTTATTCCACTGCAGCAGAACATCCGCAAAGGCCTTTTTGTGCTCAGCGCGGACCTCCGCTGGAAGACGGCGCCACTCCGGCAGCACTTTATAGAAGCTGTAGCAGACAATCTGCCGTTTTACGGGGGGCTGCTGGCCGTGCGCCTGGCGGGGCTTCTCTGTTGTGGGCGTATGGGAAGCGGGAGCAAGTGTTTCTGCCATCGGTATCACCTCGAAAGATCAATGCTAACAAAGATGGCGGATTGGCATACCTGGGAATCCGGGACCGGGAACATGTGTCTGGGTACACGCGCCGTGGGTGGTGGAGTACATTTTCATGCCAGTTCCACCGATTCCCCTTCGTTCTGGCTCCCGTCACCCGATATACTGCCTTTACGCATGTCAGAAAAAATTATTGCGCTGTTGGCGGCCTTCATCATCGCGGTTATCTCCTCGACCGGCTATCTGGGAGTGGCCCTGCTGATGGGCATTGAATCGGCCTGCATTCCGCTGCCGTCCGAGATCATCATGCCGTTTGCCGGATATCTGGTCTACACCGGCCGCTTTAATTTGTTCTGGGTGGCCACGGCGGGAGCATTGGGCTGCAATCTGGGATCGGTGGTCGCTTACTGGATCGGCGCTTATGGTGGCCGTCCGCTGATTGTACGTTTTGGCCGCTATGTGCTGCTGAGTCAGCATGACCTGGAGAGAACAGAGCATTTCTTCAACAAATACGGTGGCATCACGGTTTTTCTGGGCAGGCTGCTGCCCGTTGTGCGGACCTTCATCGCACTGCCTGCCGGACTGGCCAAAATGCCGCAGGTGCGCTTTCACGTTTATACGTTTCTTGGTTCATGGCCCTGGTGCTTTGCGCTGGCGTATGCCGGCATGAAGCTGGGCAACGCGTGGGAAACCAATCCGCGGTTCCAGGAAATCTTCCATCGTTTCCATCTGGGCGTGGAAGTGGTGTTAGTGGTCGGCATTGTGTGGTTTGTCTGGTCGCACATCAAAGGCCGCGTCCGCGCTGAAGCGTAACGGTTACCGCTTCTCCACTTTTTGCGAGCCAACGATCAGCTTCTCCAGCGTTGCCAGCGATAAGATGCGGCGCAGCAGCAGGAGCGTGTGCGCGTCTTTGCCGGTGATGTAGCGTAAT
>DZDJ01000108.1 GCA_022736715.1 Edaphobacter aggregans | reverse complement strand
ATTCCATCCCCCATGCTGAAACGAAGTGACACGGGGTAGCCGTTATTGAAACTGCCTTTTCTTTTTTATAACTATCCACCTTGTTGACAGATTAACAACTGATCTCGCGCAGAGGCGCAGAGACGCTGAGAAGGACTAAAAAAGTTTTTTCTCTGCGTCTCTGCGCCTCTGCGCGAAAAAAATATTACAAAACAGGTAGTTACTCTTTTTCCATGCTATGTGCCGTGGATTTAACCGTTAGCCGGTAACGCACAGCAGCCTGTCGATATCCATCCTTCATGAAAATTCTCCACACCTCAGACTGGCATCTTGGCCGATCCCTTTACGGGCGCAGGCGCACCGCCGAATTCGAGCAGTTTTTCGACTGGCTGCTCGGCTGCATCCAGTCCGAGGGGATTGATGTCCTGCTGGTGGCGGGCGATGTCTTTGATACCGCCACGCCCAGTAATCAGGTGCAGGAGCTCTATTACCGTTTCCTGTGCCGGGTGGCTGCCACCGGCTGCCGTCATGTGGTGATTATTGCCGGTAATCATGATTCTCCCTCCCTGCTCAATGCCCCGAAGGGGCTCCTGCGTTCTCTCAATGTTCATGTGATCGGCTGCATGACCGAGGCGCCGGCGGATGAGGTTCTGGTGCTGGACGATGGTGATGGCCGCCCGCAACTGATTGTCTGTGCCGTTCCCTATCTGCGGGATCGTGATATTCGCCGGGCCGAGGCCGGTGAAACCATTGAGGACAAGGATCGCAAGCTGGTGACCGGGATTGGCGAGCATTACCGACTGGTGGCGGCGGCAGCCCTTACCTCTGTCCGGTCAACGGCTGGCGGGTCCATTCCCATTGTCGCCATGGGCCATCTCTTTACCACCGGTGGTCAGACCGGCCAGGGGGATGGGGTGCGGGAACTCTATGTCGGTAGTCTGGGGCAGGTGCGGGCCGATATCTTCCCGGAATGTTTTGACTATCTGGCCCTGGGCCATCTCCATGCGCCGCAGCGGGTCATGGGTTCGGATGTCCGTCGTTATTCGGGAGCGCCATTGCCCATGAGCTTTGGCGAGGCCGGGCAACAAAAGATCGTGCTGGTGGTAACGGTTGACAGCCGGGGGTTGACGGTGGAGGAAAAAGCCGTCCCCTGCTTTCAGCGGCTGGCGACCGTGGCCGGGGACTGGGATGCGATCCAGAGGCGGATCACGGCCCTGAAAGAGGAGGGTGTTCCGGTCTGGCTGGAGGTTATGTTTCAGGGCGATGAGCTGGTGGCTGATCTGCAGGAGCGGGTGCGGGAGCTGACGGCGGGAACCGCCCTTGAGGTCCTGCGAATCAAGGATCTGCGCCTGGCGGCCGGAACCCTGAGCCGTGCCGTTTGGGAAGAGACGCTGGACGATCTGGAGGTTAGCGATGTCTTTGGCCGCTGCCTTCTCGCCCATCAGATCCCTGCCGAGCAGCAGGAGGAACTGATGGCGCTGTTCCAGGAGACGGTGAACAGCCTCCATGACGAGGACACCCCTGAGGGTGATGCGAGCCATGAAAGGTAAGTGGTCACAGGGCACCGAATCTTTCCGCGATCAGGCTGGCTTACGTATGACTTATACGCCGCGCCATCCTGCCTGCGAAAATCTCCGGCACCCTGTGACCGCTTACATTACGGAGTTCATCGAAAGGTGTAGCTTCGCCCCGTGATCAGTTACCATGAAAGTCCTGCGTCTGCGCTTTAAAAATCTCAATTCCCTTCTCGGTGAGTGGGATATCGATTTTACCCACCCCGACTATGTCTCCAGCGGGATCTTCGCCATCACCGGGCCCACCGGCGCCGGCAAGACCACTATCCTTGACGCCGTCTGTCTGGCCCTGTACGGG
This sequence comes from Edaphobacter aggregans, assembly GCA_022736715.1. Taxonomy (GTDB): domain Bacteria; phylum Acidobacteriota; class Terriglobia; order Terriglobales; family Acidobacteriaceae; genus DZDJ01. The sequence goes on along the minus strand of DZDJ01000108.1, from coordinate 1,976 downwards.
CAGACGCCCCGGCTGTCCCGCATCAGCCAGAGTGAGAACGAAACCATGTCGCGGCAGACCGGGGAGTGTTTTGCCGAGGTGGTCTTTGAAACCGGCAAGGGGCGTTTTCGCTGTCACTGGAGTCAGCACCGTTCGCGCCGGCAGGCCGGTGGTCAGTTGCAGGCGCCGCGCCATGAAATAGCCGAAGCCGGCGAGGAGGAGCAGGGCGGACGGGTGCTGGAGTCCCGGCTCAAGGCCGTGGCGGTGCGGGTGGAAGAGGTCACCGGCATGGATTTTGACCGCTTCACCCGCTCCATGCTCCTTGCCCAGGGCGGATTTGCCGCCTTTCTTCAGGCCCGTCCGGATGAGCGGGCCCCGATTCTGGAGCAGATCACCGGGACGGAGATTTACAGCCGGATTTCCATGAAGGTGCATGAGCGTACCGTTGATGAACGCAAGAAGCTGGCCGTCTTGCGGGCCGAACTTGGCGGTATCACTTTGTTGACCCCAGAACAGGAGGGTGCTCTTCAGACCGAAATCCTTGCCGGACAGGAAAAGGTCGCGTCCCTGGTCGCACGACTGGACACGGTTCGACGCGCCCAGTCCTGGCGGGAGCAAGTGGCGGCATTGGCGGCGGAACTCCTGCGGCTGGACCAGGACTGGGCCTCCTTTCTGGCTCGAAAGGAGGCGGCGGCTCCCGATCTGGAACGTCTGGCCGAAGCCGGTCGGGCCTCGATCCTTGCCGGTGAGTATGCCGGGCTCTGCGCCCTTCGCGGACAGCAACAGGAGGAAACGATCGGGTTGCGGCGCGCGGGCGAGCGGATTGTGGTCGTGGAGCAGGACTCGCAGGCGGCGCTTGCCGCCCTGGAGCAGGCCGAGGCGCATTTGAACCGGACTGGGGAGGAGCAGGGCCGGGAGATGGAGCTGATCCGCAAGACCAGGGAGCTGGATGTCCAGCTTGGCGAGGCCGTTTCCCGGTTGCAGGCCCTTGGTGCTCAGATCGCCCACCAGCAGGAGCAGGATGATGGGTACCGGCAGGCCATCAGCGCCGGTGAGGGGCGGACGCGGGAGATCGAGGCGGAGCTGCGCGAGGTGGCGGACTTTCTTGCCGAACGCCGGGTGGATGGTGAGTTGGTGAAGACCCTGACCGGGATTGAGCAGCGGTTCAAGGCGCTGCAAGAGGTTGACCGGCGGGGACGGGAGAATGAGAAAAGGCTGAAACGGCAGGGGGCAGCGGTTGAGGCCGCCCGGATTGCCTGTCAGCAGGTGTCAGCGGTGTGCGAGGCGGCGCGATCCGCCCAACTCCGGGCTGAACAGCAGTGGCAAGAGAAAGCCGCGGCCTGTGCGACCCTGCTGCAGGGGCGTGATTTTGCCGCCTGGCGGGCGGAGTCCGAGGGCCTGGCGGCCCGGGAAAACCGGTTGCTGACCCTGGAAGAGGTCTTGTCGCGGCGCGAGGAGGCCCGGAATCGTCTTGCCGAATTGCGGATTTTGTTGGAATCGCTGGAGACACGGCGGCAGCTCCTTACAACGGAAGAAAACGGTCTGATTGCCGCCTTGAGCCAGCGGGAGGAGATTGCCCGGCAGGTGGAAGAGAAGGTGGTGCTGTTGAATCGTATCCGTGATCTTGAGGCGGAGCGGGCGCACCTTGTTGACGGCGCCCCCTGCCCATTGTGCGGCGCGGTGGATCATCCTTATGCCATTGGCAATATCCCGCGGCTGGACGAAGGACAGCGGGAGCTGCAACAGGCCCGCGCCGGGGTAGAAGACGGGCGGCAGAAGCTCGACGCGGTCAAAAAAGAGATCATCGGCGCGGTGAAGGACCGGGAACAGGCGGCCCGTGAGCAGGTTGATTTGCGGGGCCGGCTGGAGCGTGACACCTTTTTGGGCGCGGAGGTTTTTGCGGAACTGGGCTTATCGGCGGAGCCCGAGTCCTGGCTTGAACTGGCGCGGACGGAGTCGGAGCATTGCCGGGCAAGGCTTGCCGGATTGCGCGCCGT
>DZDJ01000048.1 GCA_022736715.1 Edaphobacter aggregans | reverse complement strand
GGCCTCGGTGGGGTGGGTCAGCAGGACGGGAATGTCGTCCTTGCGCGCCCCTTGGACTAGCAGCTGGGCGAAGCGCTCGGCACGTTCGGAGCGTTCGCCCACCACGATGCGCGAGGGGTGGAGGTTGTCGTGCAAGGCCTTGCCTTCACGCAGGAATTCGGGTGAGAAGAGGATGTTGTCGCTGCCCATGTCCTGCTTGACGCGTGCGGTGTAGCCGACAGGGACCGTGGACTTGATGACCATGACCGCGTTTGGGTTGATGGTCATGACATCGCGGATGACAGCTTCGACCGAGCGGGTGTTGAAGGTATTGGTTTCCGGGTCGTAGTCGGTCGGCGTGGCGATGATGACGAATTCGGCGCCTTCATAGGCCTCGTGCTTGTCGAGCGTGGCCCGGAAGTGCAGGTCATCGCGCTGCAGGAAGGCCTCGATCTCGGTATCAACGATCGGCGAGTGGCCGGCATTCAGCTGCGCAATTTTCTCCGGCACGATGTCGAGCGCGACCACGTCGTTGTGCTGCGCCAGCAGCAGGGCGTTGGAGAGGCCTACATATCCGGTTCCGGCAACGGCGATTTTCATAAAAACTTAAACTTAGACGGTTATTTGAATTGATCTAATCTGACTTGATAGCTGGCTTTAAAAACCGACCCATCTTGTAGATGCGAATGGTTCCTGATCCATTGTGCATTGCGGCGCACAATCCTGGCTGGATTTCCTGCAAGAACTACGTGCTCCTCTTCAAACCGCTTGGTTACTACCGCGCAGGCTGCGGCAATACTTTCGTTGGCAATCGAAACTCGTTTGGTGATGTATACGCGCTCACCTACCCAGACGTGGTCACCAATGAATACACCTTCAGAGATGTCTAGGTACTCACCCGTATCTTTATCGAACAATAAATGCGGTGAATCACCGCAACGAATTGTAACGTTATTCGAGAACATGCAGTTCGCACCAATCTTAAGGGTGTTGCCGGAGTTATAAAGTAGAAAGTTTCCTCCGCCTTCGATGGAGAATCCCTCGGCGATATTTAATTTTGCTTGGTGGGCTGCAACGTGGTTTCCGATGCGTATATTCAGTCCCTTGATGGCAAAAGGAGTACGAATGTGGATGGTGTTGTTGTTTCCACTGATGCCGAGGTCTATTCGGCACTCATGAATGGGGGAGTCAATGTGAACATTGTTGTTCTGGCCCTTAATAAAGCCTTCCAGTCGAACCCCTTCGCCAATGCGGCAGACATTTTGTTTTTCGGGGTCGTACTCAAACGACATATTGTGCTCCTTGTGCTTGCAGAAAGTTTAAAGACTGCAAAATTGGCTGGCTTGCATGGCGTAGCGTGTGATTCTGTTCAAGATCCTTTCGTGCTGAGGCAGCGAGCGTCATTCTAGTCTCTGGGTTCTCAATAAGTCCACTGATGGCTTGCACCCAAGCATCCCTTGAAGACTTGGCGATGATGCAATTATCGTTCTGCCGGGCCACGGTCTTGTAGGTAATGCCAGTTGAAACCACGATGGCCATGTCAAGAGCCGCGTATTCTAGAAATTTGAGATAACTCTTGGACGAATTGAAGGGTGTTTCAGCCAATGGAATGACTCCAATATCCCAATGCACTCGTTCTTGGAGCCAGCGTACAAAGTGGGGGTAGTCATTTTTCTTGGGGAGTCCGACGCGTTTTCCGAAAGTGGGTGTGCGTTTTTGGAAGCCGCCGATTACTTCAATCTCGACCGCTGCGCCGTATTTGGCCTCGATGGCCCGCATGGCCTCGGTGACGAGGTCAAGGTCTTCGTCGTGGGTGGGGGTGCCGATGTAGCCGATACGCACCGGTCCATCTGGAAGGCGACGGAATGGGCCCTGGTCGTGCTGGCGGGGTGTGGAGAGGCGCCACAGGTCGGCATCCAGGGCATTCGGGATCACCCGCACCCGTTGATTGAATGGCTTCAGGCGTGCGGCCAGGGGTGCTGTCGAAACGTGCACCACGTCGGCGTGGCTGGCCAGGAAACGGACTTTTGCCGCCGTGGCTTCCACATCACCTGCATGGTGGCGGGCACGCAGCCCGTCCGCGTCGAGCAGGTCGTCGTCGATCTCATACAACAGCTTGCCCCCTGCCGCTTTCCAGCCAGGCAACCACTTCTGCAGTGTCTCTAGGCTGTGGCCGATGGCTTCGCGCTGTATCAGCGCCAGTTGCCCGCTGCCCGGTTGGGGTAGCTCATTGGTCTGGTGTACCCGCCACTCGCGCAACACCGCAGTGCTTTGATAGGGGAGAACGACACGTACGTAACCTGAGCCAGTGGGCAGTCCATCGCCGCGGAGGCTGGGCAGCAGGTACAGCACCGGTTTTTCACGGCGTGGGCGGGTGGTTCGCCAGGCTTTGAGGGCGGTTTCCAGTGGCACGGCTTCGCTCACTGCGGCGGCATGCACCGAATAGCGGGCAGCGGTCATCAAGCCGTTGCGGCGTATACGCTGCAAGGCATCGGGTTTCTCCAGCAGGCTGGAAATGGCCGCAAAGCAGGCAGGTTCGTCTAGGGTATCCAGCACCAGCGCGTTTTCTTGGTGAATGGCGTATTCGTGTGCGCCCCCTGCGGTGGGCACGGCTGCGGCGCAGCCGCATGCCATGGCTTCCAGCGCGGTGCGGCCGAAGGCTTGGTAGTCGGACAAATCGATGAAGAGATCGCTTTGTGCCAGGAGCGCCGCTACCTGAGGCCGCAGCAATGGGCCATGATTGGCAAACGGGAAGCCTCGTTCGAGCTTCAGAAAGTCTGGATGGTCGCTCTCGCAGCCGAACAGGTGGATGGCGATGCGATCACCGAGCTGTTTGTGCAACCCTGCCAGGAGACGCATGGTGCGCTCTGCGCCGCGTCGGGGTGTCTGGGGGCGGATCATGGCGCTGACGTGCAGCCGGTCGCCCGTGGCACGCTGGACGGGCTTGTACACCTCGTGGTCAATGCTGGGTTGCACCTTGTGCACTGTCACCCCGTGTTTGCGCTTGACCTCATCAATGATCCACTGGGTCTTGGCGAAAAGGAAAGCCCCCGGGACCAGTGTGTAAGACTCCCTCGCCTCTTGCCATTTGGCCGTGCCCTCGGGGAAGAACATGGGTTCGTAGTCTTGCACGTAGTACGCGGGCAGGATGTGCGGGTTCACCTCCGCGATACGTTTGACCAGCTTCATGGAGGCGAAGGTAGTGCCTACGACATCGTCGTAGCTTTCGGCCACCTCGATCAGGGTGTTGTCGTCAAAGCCAACAAAGGCTTCTCTTGAACCCTCGATGTCGGCGTAGGCTTTGACAAAACCATCGACTTGTTCGTGCTTGACGCCCACCCGTGCATGCAGGCCCAGTCGCATCATTTCGGTGACCTCTTGCACGACGGAGTGCGCACCGCCGCCGCCACCTTTGACTGGTAGCAGGAAAAGAATGCGCATGGACATCAAATCCACGGACGGCACAGAGAGGCCGGATTGTATTGCTGCATCAATATTTTTACGGACTATATCCAGCGTTTCGGTTCGCTTGACCGCTTCAACTCGTTCAAAATACTTCTCCGGCGTGTGCTTGCGCTTTAGGCTGGCAGTACCTTGTTCCGAGAGTTCCTTTCGTCTTTCATGCCCAAAGCTCTTGGACTTGGCGTGGAATACATAGACATCGTCTGCGATGGCGAGCTCGAAACCTGCATCCATGGCCCGAATGCAGTAGTCGTTTTCTTCTCCGTAGCCAACCGGGAAGTTTTCTTCATCCATATAGCCGATGGCATCGACCACGGCGCGCCGGATCATGAAGCAGAAGCCATTGACAAAAGGTAGCCTCGGGTAGCGTCGATCGGATACTTGCGCTACTAGTCTTGCCATGTCATCCGCAGTCATGCCTGCGGGCAATTCGTTCACCGCAAAGCCGCCGCTCTCATCCCGTAGCTTGGGTACGTTTTGCCAACTGGCGGCGTTGGAGAGCGGGCCCACGATGCCGAGTTTTGGGTCTGATTCCATGCAGCGTACAAGCCCTTGCAGCCAGCCTTGGGTTACGATGGTGTCGCTGTTTTGTGTGATTACATAGGGGGCATCGGAGGCTTTTAACCCGTCGTTCACGGTCTTTGTATAGCCCTGATTGGCGGGGTGTTCGATCAGCTTGAACAGAGGATTGTTGGTGCAGCGCGCCCGCAGCCATTGGCTGGTGGCTTCGTTGGAGCCGTCGTTCACCACGATGACGCGGACGTTGAATCCATCGGTATGTTTTTCGAGAGATTCAAGGCAGCGCTGTACATCATCAAGTGCGTTGAATACAGGCACCACGATTTCAATGGCTGTGGCGCTTTGGTGGGTTCCTTTGCCGCCGACCCCTGCTTTGTTGAGACGGCGTTGCGCAAATTCGATGTTGGTGCGCAGGATATGGGTCAGCTCTGGGTGGTCGCGCGTGGCTGCCTGATAGTGGAACAAGGCTTTTTCATAGTCCTTGGCCTTGAAGGCCTGATTGCCCAGAGCAATGTGTGAAATGGTCATGTCATGAGTCCCTTATGAAGCAGCCTTTTCGGCAGATTGAAGTTCAATATCAAGAAGCCACACGGGAGTTTGTGTGTCGGTATGGGTCAGGTCGCCATCGGGTTGCTGTGCCTCTTGTACCAGCAGGCTGAGAATGTTGTCGCGTTGCCAGCGCAGTCTGTCGATGACGGGTTCTGTGTAGCCTACTGGCGATGGCCAGAGGCTTATGAATTCGTTTGGGGCATCATCAGGCGAATTGCCGTTGGTTTGCAGGAGCACGATGGCGAGCTTCTGGTCTGTGAAGTCCGCCCGGACAATGGCGTAGACTTGATCGTGGCGATCAATAAGTATGTCTGGCCGACTGATGGGGATTTGCAGGGTGCCGCCGCCCTTGAGTACAAAGGGGTTTTTTCGGCTGCTGAAGAATTTTTGTTTCCACTGCGTTCCGTTGAACCAGAGATGCTGGTACTGGGGAATGCCTTGGCTGTCATTGGCGTAAAACACAATGTGGGGTCGCCCGCGACTGTCGAGCGCCATGCTGGTTTGGTTGATAAGGTTGTTGCCAACAGGGCTTGGCCAGATGGTTTCAGCTGTGGTGGGGGTGATGGGTAACTTGTATGGCTGCCCTTGGGCTGTAAACCAGTGGAGTCCGTTATCTGGCGACCAGGCGTAGCTCATGTTGATGTTGTTAACCAGCTTGTGCTCGCCTATGACGTCAGTTCTCCACACGAATGACAGGTGCAGCGAGCCGTCAGCGGCAACGGCAGGATGGTTCCAGTAGGCATTGCTGGTCCATGGGCGCTGGTCTGCACCGGAAAGAATCGGCGTGGGATGGTCTTTCCATGATTGAGCATCTTCGTCGTATGTTTTGAGGCGCGCGGAGCCCCTGTTGTGATGGCCATCGCGGTAAAGTAACGTGAGCGGATGGCCGGAACGCGGCAGAATGAAGGTGGGATAGGTGACCTTTTCCTCATGGGTGCCGGACATCAGCAGTTCATCAGTCCAGTCAAGGATGTCATATGGCTTGATGCTTCGCCGGTAGCGCAACTGTGTGCAGTGGTGGTCATAGCACATGTGCAGGCATCCCTGGCGATCCATTCCCATACTGATGCTGTTGTGTGCATCACGGATGTTGTAATCACCGGCGATGTCATGGGTGACGATGTGATTTGTATCTAGATTTCGCTGTACCAAGCGAAGCCTGGAAGCATCTACATAAAAGGCGGTGTATTGGAATGTGCCCCATGTAAGTATGCCGTGATGGCGGAATATCACGGTATTGACGGCATTTCCCGCCCAAGCTGGGCCAAGATTTATGGCTTCATGTGGCTCCACTCGGAGGGTTAGGGGAATGGATGGCTCAATGTCCAACGTTCGCCATTGTTGTTGCATGCGTGCATGGAGCGCCAACTTGCTGTCAGACTTGGTAAGTGCGAGTGATTGATGAATATGACGAGCTGCATTGGATGGGTTTCCGTAGATGACCATTCCGCGGGCAAGGGCCGTGTGAGCGCCAGATAAGAGCACTCTGTTAACCCATGCTTGATCTACGTTGTTGTCTTGCCGTGCACGGGCCAGGCATTCACGCGCTTCCGTTGTGCGCCCAAGTTGCAGTAATGCAGCGGCGCGAAGAAGTTGCAAAGTGGCGCGGTCTGGGTGGGCATCGTCAACGTGACTGGTAGTTGAGGTCAGGGCTTCCCAATCACCGATTAACCACAGGTCAAGAGCCCTGTTTAGGTAATCGTCGCTTGCGCGTAGCTTTACTTCACCCCATAGCGGAGCGTCACAGTGCTGGGTTTTCCGCGATGTATCGTTGGCGTTCACGACCTGATTCCGGGAAGTAGGATTTCTTTCAGGAGTTCAATGTGTGCTTCGGCAATAGTCAGCTCTAGTTTGATGCGTTCCATGTGGCTTTCCATGACCAGCTGTTCGGCTGCGGTACTTTGCAAGTCCTGAATACGCTTTTCCAAAGCCTGAATCTGGGCCAGTCTGTCACCGGCTAATTTGAGTGATTCGTTTTTTAGCTTGGAAGCCTCATCGGAAGTCTTTTTCAGGATGTCGTATTGCTGTTTACATTCGAGCGCATCAGCGGAGGCCTTGGCCTGCTGCTCGGCAGCGGTGCTTTGCACGTCTTGAATACGCTTTTCCAAAGCCTGAATCTGGGCCAGTCTGTCATCGGCCAATTTGAGTGATTCGTTTTTTAGCTTGGAAGCCTCATCGGAAGTCTTTTTCAGGATGTCGTATTGCTGTTTACATTCGAGCGCATCAGCGGAGGCCTTGGCCTGCTGCTCGGCAGCGGTGCTTTGCACGTCTTGAATACGCTTTTCCAAAGCCTGAATCTGGGCCAGTCTGTCATCGGCCAATTTGAGTGATTCGCTTCTGAACTTCGCGGCATCTTCGGACGCCTTGGCCAGTGATTGTGATTGGCGTGCAACATCTCGAACAAAGATGGCGTGTGCAATGGCCGGGTGTCGTGTATTTACGGTTTCTGCGAGCCGATGCTGGGAGTCTTTAAGTGCATCCTGCACGTGTTGTATCTGACCTGGAGCAGATTCTGACGAGGCTTGGCTCATGACAACACGGCAGATGATGACGTCCATCCGGGCAGTGGTTTCAGTCGCGCCTTGCATGAGAAGATCAGCGGGCAGGCAGTCGATAATGAGCCAATTGGCTTTGGGGCAGGACTCCGCCGCAATGGTGTCCAGCGTTGTCGGGGCCTCGATGATCTGGCTTTCGGTGGATGTCAGCCGAGGCCAGATGTCATGCAATTGCTCGGGGTTGAACAAGCCGCTTTCGGCTGGGTTGCTTGCCTGATGGAACATGACGGGCCGCACTTGATCGGCGATGACCATGCATTTCAAGGCCAGGTCTTCTTTCTGCGAAAGCAGTCGGGCAAGGTGCTGGTAATGACGATTGTCACCCTCCACAAGCACAGCCTCCACGCGCCGCTGCAACAGCCATTGCACAATTGTTCCAGCGCCGTTCCCTGCACCTGCCAGCAGGATGCCGTGGGGCGGGAACGTTGCGGCCAGCATGTCCAACCAGGCTGCCAGCGATTGAGGCGAACGGGCGGCGCCAAGTGTGGTGACTGTCATCATTTTTACCTGCGCATGGATCAGCCGACGTCAATATTGCGCTCTTGACGCCAGATTTTGGCTGCATCAAGCAGACTGAACGGTAGCAAGATCCACTTGATAGGATTCCATCCGCATTTTTTTACGACAAGGCCAAGTCTGTATGAGAGATGCCTTTTCACGTTTTCTGCTTCATAGGCATCGGCAAACTGTGAAATAGGCGGAAGTTTCTGTTTGCAGCGCGCTTTCAGGTCGCGCCTGAAGGACAGAAACTCATCAAGCAATGCTGGATACAAGAAGATTTTTCCCCAGAAGGTTTGATCTTGCTTGATGATACGAGCACCCAGTCGGTAGGTGAGTTGTTGTTTGACTCGATCCGCTGCACCGTAGTATCTGGAGCGTGATGGTTTTTGGGGCTGCTGTTGTTTCAGGTAGTGGCGCTCAAGCTCTTCCTGAACCATGTGCAGTTGGTTCAAAAGCAATTCATTTTCTTCGGTCAAATCCTTGAGCCTTTGTTCCTTAATTTTGGTTTCCTGTTCTGATGCTGACTTGATGGCTTCTGATTTTTTTAATTGCTCGTCTTTTTCAGAAAGTTCCTTTTCCTTGTCTTTGAACAAGGCATGAATCTGTGCAAGCAGGTCTGTTACAAATGCACGATGGCGAATAAAGTCTTGCCAGGCCTCTGTGGTATTGCGCGCGCTACTTGGCGCCCCATCGAAAGGTAGGCTTGCGGCTGATTGCATTTCTTCATAGATCTGCATGGCCGCTGGGTAGTCATTCAATACACCCTGGACAAGAAACTGCTCTGCTTCGTTTGCGTTCAGAAGGCGCTCAACCTCTTCCAGATCAAGCCCGCTGGTTGACAAGGCAGGGGCAAGGTTTGTGCGAAGCATCAGGCTGGCGTTGGACTGCTGGCTCTTCTCTTGATGGGCTTCAAGCACATTCTGGCAAGCATCGGCTGTACCAGTGTCCTGCAACTGCTTGTGTTTGAGCGGGGTTTCAAGAAGAGGCTGTAACCTGCCAAGATAGCTTTCAACGGCATTAATAACTTGGCGTGAATGGACGAGAATGCAGCGTTCCTGGTGCCTGAGGAAGAAGTGCAGGAGTGCGCTGTTGTACGCAACCCAGTTTTGAATGTTTCGTTCATGATCAGGCACAGCGTCTGCATGCCCGCCCTGTTGCGTGGAGCCTGTCAGGGCGCGTTGCGGTTCAGCATAGGTCAGAACGAATGTAAGCCGGGGGTCAAGGCTGGCCCAATAGTCAAGAAGGAAAATGCTCTTGTGATCCGCCCAGCCCCAAAGCGGCTGGTCGATGTTACCAAGCATCAGATCCAGCGCCATGCCGTGCCATATGGCGCCGGGTTGTACCGCCAGATATTCATCTTCGGTCTGAACATCTGTGACGCTGGGAGCGCCATGTCCTTTAAGGATGCTGTCTGTAATCTCTTGCGCGCTCAAGCCCTCGCGGCGCGAAGGCTTTGCCGTGGACAGACCATGGTGCTGGAGGATTTTTTCGACATCCTCATACCCGGAGGATGGGTGACCGACAATCAAAACCTTGTTCATTTAATTAATTCGCTAGTATTTATTTGCTCAAGAGTGCATTAATTAGCACGAACTGCACTTATTCTGTGAATTCGCCTGAGTTATTTTTTGGCGGCTATTATCATTTCGCTGAGATAGCGGCCATGGCTATTTTTGAGAAGTGGTTTTGCCATGCGCTTGACGGCTTCATCATCAATCCACTTGTTCCGCCAAGCAATTTCAGTAGGCACACCAATTTTAAGCCCCTGACGGCGCTCTATGGTTTCGATGAACTGCCCGGCTTCAAGCAGGGATTCATGCGTGCCGGTATCGAGCCAGGCGCTGCCGCGGCCGAGGTCGGTGACGGTGAGCAGTCCTTTTTCCAGGTAGATTCTGTTCACGTCCGTGATTTCGAGCTCGCCGCGTGGGGAGGGCTTGATGCTGCTGGCGACGTCCACGACCGTGTTGTCGTAGAAATACAGGCCCGTGACGGCAAAGTGTGATTTTGGGTGCTTGGGTTTTTCTTCAATGCTGATGGCGCGGCCTTGCTCGTCAAATTCGATCACGCCGTAGCGCTCCGGGTCATGCACGCGGTAGGCGAACACGCGGCCGCCTTCGGTCATCTGGGCAGCCTCGCGCAGGGTGGTGCTGAGGTCATGGCCCCAGAAGATGTTGTCTCCAAGGATCAGGCAGACGCTGTCGTTGCCGATGAATTCCTTGCCGATGAGGAAGGCTTGGGCCAGTCCATCCGGGGAGGGTTGGACGGCGTAGCTGAGGTTGATGCCCCATTGGCTGCCATCGCCCATCTGCTGCTGGAACAGCGGTGCATCGTGCGGGGTGGTGATGACGAGGATGTCGCGAATGCCCGCCAGCATGAGGGTGCTAAGCGGGTAGTAGATCATGGGTTTGTCATACACCGGCAGGAGCTGCTTGGAGATGACCATGGTCAGGGGGTAGAGGCGCGTGCCCGAGCCGCCGGCAAGAATAATTCCTTTCATGATCTTCTCCTGTTAGTCCTTCAATCCAAGTCGCTGGCCTTGATAGCTGCCATCACGCACGCGGTGCCACCAGGTTTCGTTGTTGATGTACCAGTCCACGGTCTTGCGTAGGCCGGTTTCGAAGGTTTCTTGCGGCACCCAGCCAAGTTCGCGCTTGATCTTGCTGGCATCGATGGCGTAGCGCTGGTCGTGGCCGGGGCGATCCTGGACGAAGATGATCAGGTCGCGGTAGTTGTTCAGACCCGCTGGCCTTTCGGGCTTGAGCTGTTCCAGGATGTCGCAAATGGTTTCGACGACGTGCAGGTTCTTCTGCTCGTTGTGGCCACCGATGTTGTATTCCTCGCCGATCTTGCCTTGCTCGAACACCAGGGTAAGGGCGCGAGCGTGGTCTTCCACGTAGAGCCAGTCGCGAATCTGCTGGCCGTTGCCGTAGACGGGCAGGGGCTTGCCTTCCAGGGCGTTGAGGATGATCAGGGGGATCAGCTTTTCCGGGAAGTGGTAGGGGCCGTAGTTGTTGGAGCAGTTGGTGGTGACGACCGGCAGGCCGTAGGTGTGGTGCCAGGCACGGACCAGGTGGTCGGAGGATGCCTTGCTGGCCGAATAAGGCGAGTTGGGCTGGTAGCAGGTTTCTTCGGTGAACAGGCCGGTTTCGCCCAGGCTGCCGTAGACCTCGTCGGTGGAGATGTGGTGGAAGCGGAAGCTGGCCTTCTGTTCGGCTGGAAGCGTGTTCCAGTAGGAGCGCGCGCCTTCGAGCAGGGTGTAGGTGCCGAGGATGTTGGTCTGGATGAAAGCGCTGGGGCCATCGATGGAGCGGTCGACGTGGCTTTCGGCGGCCAGGTGCATGATGCCGTCCGGCTGGTATTGGCGGAACAGGCGGGCAACTTCGTCGGCGTCGCAGATGTCGACCTGCTCGAAGCGGTAGCGCGGGCTGTCAGCCACCATGGCAATGGAGTCGAGGTTGCCCGCGTAGGTGAGCTTGTCGACATTGATGACGGTGTGCGCGGTGTTCTGGATGAGGTGACGGATGACCGCCGAACCTATGAAGCCCGCTCCACCAGTAATGAGTATGGTTTTACCTTGCTGTTCCATTTGTCAGATCACTTCTTGCTCGATGTCCTGTTGCACCATGCTGAGCGCAGTTGTCCAGTCTGGCATGTGAATGTTGAATGTTGAGCTCAGCTTGCCGGTATTCAGCACGGAGTATTGCGGGCGAGGAGCCGGGACGGGGTATTCCTGCGTGGCGATAGGGGTCACACGCTGGCAGGGAATGGCTTCTTGCGCGCGCTGTGCTTCGACGATTCGATGGGCGAAGTCATGCCAACTGCATTGGCCGCCAGAGACCAGATGGTACGTGCCGCTTTTCGCTTGCCATGCTTCAGGGTTCAGGCTCAGTTGAGCCAGCATCTGGCCGGTGGCTTCTGCAATGTGGCGCGACCAGGTGGGGCTGCCCGTTTGGTCGGCCACGATGCACAGTTCCTCGCGTTCCCGCGCAAGGCGGCGAATGGTGCGCATGAAGTTGTGTCCGCGAGCGCCATAGACCCAGCTTGTGCGCAGGATCAGGTACGGGGTATCTGCCGCATGTATGGCTTCTTCGCCCGCAAGCTTGGAGCGGCCATAGGCGCTTTGCGGGTTGGTTTGCGCGTCTTCGGTGTAGGGCTGCGTGGCGGTACCATCGAACACGTAATCCGTGGAATAGTGCACCAGCAGGGCACCCACAGATTTGGCCGCCTTGGCGAGAACACCCACTGCCGTGCCGTTGATGGTGGTGGCAAGTGGTTCTTCCTGCTCTGCCTTGTCCACAGCGGTGTAGGCGGCGGCATTGATGATCCAGTCTGGCTGGATGCTCTCAACTAGCGGGGCAATGGTGTCTGGCTTGGCAAGATCCAGGGCATAAGGAGCCGTGGTTCGGCCCACACAGGTGACTTCCCCCAGTGTTGCAAGCGCGCGTTTGAGTTCCCAGGCGACCTGACCTTGGTCGCCAATGATAAGAATCCGAGCTTTAACGACCATGGATCTCAACCCTCGTAGCGAGGAAGTGTTTCACGGGGGAAGTCCCGAAGGCGCATGCCCTGAGCATCCTTGGCAGAAAGCTCGGAGGTCTCAACCGGCCAGGGGATATTCAGGTCGGGGTCATTCCAGAGCACGCTGCCTTCGGCCTTCGCGTTGTAGAAGTCCGTGCACTTGTAGGCGAAAAGCGCGGTTTCGCTGGTGACGCAGAAGCCGTGGGCAAAACCCGCAGGAATGTAAAACTGGCGTTTGTTTTCAGCAGAAAGGATGACGCTTTCCCAGCGTCCGAATGTGGGTGAGCCGACCCGAATGTCGACAGCCACGTCAAATACTTCACCCTGGAGCACATGAACCAGCTTGCCCTGGGCGTTCGGGTTCTGGAAATGCAGGCCGCGCAAAACGCCTTTGCGGGAAAAGGAGAGGTTGTCCTGAACGAAGTTTTCAGGAATACCAGCATCGGCGTAGCGCGCTTGATTCCATGTTTCCATAAAGAAACCGCGTTCGTCACCGAACACCTTGGGTTCGATGATGACTACACCTTCAAGAGATGTCTGAATGATGTTCATGGGAAGTTCCTTCTTTTATTACAGTCCGAACACGATCTTCGCAGCTACAGCAATCTGATAGATGATCTGGCTGATGCCGCGCGTGACTTCGATGTTCTTGGTGTCCACCTTGGGCAGCACCATGATCTCATCGCCCGGTTGCAGTTCGGCGTCATCGCTTTCGCTGAAACTGCCGTTCTGGTGCAGAACGACAAGGCGGGAGTTGTCGGCATTTTGCGTGTAGCCACCTGCCTGGCGGATGTAGTCCTCGGCATCCGCGTCGCTGTTATAGACCACGGCATTGGGGAAGAGAACTTCTCCATGCACCATCACCAGCGAGCTGGTTTCGGGGATGCGAATGATGTCTCCATCTTCCAGCAGCGCATTGCCGGCTTCCGGGGTGGCGGCAAGCACAATCTGGCCCTTGGGCTGGACGGAGCGTGCGCGTTCCACAAACTGAAGGACCAGTTCGGCTTCCTTGGTGCGTAGTGCTGCTTCCTCGCTGGTGGCCGAGCGGGCGGTCAGGACGTAGGCCTCCAGGCTGCGCAGGGAGTTTTCCAGCATGTCCTTCTGGCGCGTTGCCACGGACTTGCGGAACAGCTGGGCGGCGCTCAGCTTGGCCTGCGGGGCCGGGCGGATGCGTGCAATGGCATCGTTCAGCTTGGAGCCATAAGGCAACACCAGCATGTGTTCGCCGAGGTGTGCGCCTTCCACTCGGACAAGGATGGTTCCGGGGTATTTGTCGGAGGTGATGTTGATTTCATCGCCCGGCTCAATGTGAACCTGGTCGGCCTGGGTCAGCGGGTAGTATTCGCTGCGGCGCTCCATGCCTGTCTTGCGCACGATGCTGATATGGGTGGCGGCGGCGCGCGGGCGTGCATAAGCCAGTACGTCTGCCGCAGTCATTTTGGGATTGTCGAATTCGAACTGATAGGGGTTGAGCACCTCTCCGGTCACCAGGATGGTGTGCTTGCGCGGGCCGATGACGATGGTGTCGCCATCGGCCAGTTGCAGGGGCTTGATGTCACCCTTTATCAGGAAGGGGTAGAGGTTGAAGCTGGCGCGGATGGCGTCACCACGACGCACGGTGACGTCCAGGAAGCTGCCGCGTTCCGGGTCAATGCCTCCGGCCTTGTCCAGGTAGTAGAGGATGGAGTCAGAGGACAATCCGCCATAAAGGCCGGGCTGGCGTACGAAGCCGGTGACGTACACCTTGACCGGCTGGGCGGCTTCGAGGGTGGCGTACAAGCCAACATTCGAGCGATAGACCTTGGTGATGTGCTTTTCGACATGCTTGTTGAGGTCGCCATTGCGCACGCCCAGCACTTTAACTGGCCCGACATTGGGTATGAAGATGTTGCCTTGCGGGTCGACGCTGGACACGGCTTCGTAGGTGAATGCGCCCCACATGCGCAGGTTGATGTGGTCCCCAATGGTGATCTGGTAGTTGGGGTTGAAGCCGCTGAATTGTTGCTGGGCGAAGGCGCCGTTGAACATATTGGCGCCGAAGACCACCGGGTTGCCGGGCGTGGCGACAGGCGTGGGCGCGGGTGGCGGGGGCAGCTGTGCTGCGGTGTTGTTGGTCAGTCCGCGCGGGCTGGTTTGCAGCGGGTCAGTCGCTGCCATGGCGGCTATGGCCGCGCCGGTCATCCATGCGCCCAGAATGAACGCCATCAGGCTGCCGAGCTTTCCGGTCCGGTTCGGGGCGTGACACTGCTTCTGTGTCATGAATGGCCATGCCTTGGCCATGTTGATGTTCATGGGGGTGTTCATGCAGGTATTCGTCTTGGGCATTTCACATTATTCCCGGTGATCTTCAATGGTCGCCATGACCAGGCGAACGATGCCATACACCAGCAGCAGCACGATGAAGAGGGTCAGCAGGTTGTAGAACTGGCGCGGGTAGATGGCCTTTTCCGGCAGGGTGGGCGATTCGATCACGACCAGGCTTTTGAGCTTGCGGCTGGCTTCTATGCGGGCGTTTTCCACCGCTGCAAGAGAAAGCTTGTAGGTATCTTCCGCAAAACCGGCATCCAGGGTGAGGTTGTGGAATTCGGCGGCGAGGGTGTTCAGGCGCTCGCCTTCCCTGGATGCAAGGCGCTTGCGCTCCTTGGTGAGTTGCGATTTGAGGGCGTCGATCTGGTTTTTCAGGGCGATGATCTGGTGGGCGTCATCCTGAAGGTAGCTGAGCTGGTTCTTGAGTTCGGCTTCTAGCTTGGTGATCTCGGCCTCAAGCTGGCTGCTGACGCTGGCCATCGCCTGGGCCTGGGCCATGGGGTCAAGCAAGTTGTGCTTGTTCTGGAAGGCCAGCAGATGAGCCTTGGCTTCCTGAAGGCGCGCCCTTGATTTTTCCAGCTCCTGCTCGGCAAAGCTCATTTGCTCACGCGCCATGCGCTGGGAGATTTCGTTGACGAAGCGTTCGCTCTGCGCCAACAGTTCGCGGTTCAGTGACTGGGCGAAGGCGGGGTCGAAGCCTTGAACATGAATGGTCAGCAGTCCGGTAAGGTCGTCAAAAACGACGTTGACGCGGTTGCGGTAATACCACATGAACCACTCCCGGCTGGTACCGGAGAAGAGCCGGTAAAGCAGGTCCAGCTTTTCGGATTGGTAGTGTTCGCGCAGCTTCATGGTGTCCTCCAGGTACCGGAGCATGTCCATGGAGTGGACGTATTCTTGCAAGTAGAGGGTTTCTTCCCGCGAGGCGGGGTTGACGCCTGCCAGCATCATGGCCACGCCCGGGATGGCGCTGCCTCCGCTGTCGCCTGCCTGGCGCACGGTGATCATGGACTCACTGACATAGCGGTCTGCGGCGATGAAGCTGTAGTAGATCACCGCCAGCAGCATGGGCAGGCCGATGATGAGCAGGGCGATTCGTTTGGATTGGACCTTGTCCATGGGGGCGGTGTTTCTGGCTGTTGGGGTTATTGAGGCTTGGCGGCGGGCGCTTTTGGCGGCTCATAGGCCTTGATCCCGTCTTCAATGTCTTCGTACAGGATGACCTGGCCGTCCTGAACCAGCAGTACCACGTCGCAATGCTTGCGTATGTCCGCCATGTTGTGGGAGACGAGGATCATCTTTGAGCGGCTGGATTTTTCTTGCAGGATTTCCTGGGACTTCTTGCGGAAGTGGGCATCGCCGGTAGCCATGACCTCATCAATCAGCAGGTAGTCGAAATCAAAGGCCATGCTCAGGCCAAAGGCGACGCGTGAGCGCATGCCCGAGGAGTAGGTCTTCACGGGTTGGTCGAAGAAGTCGCCGATTTCGGCGAATTCTTCGACAAAACGCACCTTTTCGCGCATGTCCTTGCCGGTGGCTCCGTAGATGCGGCAGATGAATTTTACGTTGTCACGCGCGGTGAGCGTGCCTTGGAATCCGCCTGAGAGGCCTACGGGCCAGGAGATGGTCTTGTCAGACAGCACCGCGCCGCTGTCCGGCGTGTCGATGCCGCCGATCAGCCGCATGAGGGTGGATTTGCCCGCGCCATTGCGGCCCATCAGCCCGATGTTCACATTGTCCGGGAAGGTGTAGTTCAGGTTGCGAAATACAAAGCGCCTTCCGCCCTTGGTGACGTAGGACTTGGTGAGGTTGCGCAGTTCGATCATGAGGCGACCATGGCCAAGCGGCGGTAGCGGTAAAGCCAGAACCCGGTGAACAGCAGCACCAGCGCAAGTCCGGTGATGTAGCCCATGCTGATGTCGTTGAGCAAGTGATAGTTGACGAAGAATGCGCCGTGAATCAGTTCAACCGCATGAAGCAGCGGGTTCCAGAGCAGCCATTCCCGGTATTCATGCGGGATGACGCTGGTGGGGTACATGATGGCGGACAGGAAATACAGCGGCATGAAGGATATTTTGATGAGCGACTTGGCCTCCGGCGCGGCATGGGCGATGACGCTGAGGATCATGCCCAGCCCCAGGCCCATGACGATCAGTGCGATGATGACCAGCAGGAATTCCAGCGGGCGGTGGATGCCTATCTCTAGCCCCAGCCATGTGATGCCAAGCACCAGCAGCATGAACACGCTGGTGTAGAGGATGATTTCCAGCAGCATGCGCGCCAGAAAGACGTCCATGGGGTTCACATGGCGGTACACGAAGAGCGCCATGTTGCCCTCCACGCCGTCCATGATGCGCAGGGCAATGCTCTTGAACATGAGAAAGGGCACTATGCCGGTCATCAGGAAAATCGGGAATTCGATTCCGGCCATGGACTGGCTGCCGATGGCGCCAAACATCAGCATCAGGATGACGATGTGCGCGGCGGGCTCAAGAAACAGCCAAACAGCCCCCAGCCGATTTGCGCCAAACCGCGTTTTCAGCTCGCGCAGAAGGAGTGCAATGACGACTTGTGACTGGATTTCCCAGGGGGTGCGTTTCATCCGGGGCCTTGTTGATGTCTCAATGTTTTGTACGGCTTAGCGTGGGCGGTCTGGCGCTGCACGGGGCACAATCTTGTGCGGTCTCAAGTATCAAGTGCAACAGTTTGGCTAAGGAGAAGCTACTTACATCGCATCAGACAGTTTGCCGATGGTTTCATGAAGTTGCTGATCTGTATGCGTGCTGCTGATGAAGAAGCGCAGCCTGGCCGCACGTTCCTCCACTGCGGGATGGATGATGGGCTGGGCATTGATGCCTAGCTCAAAAAGCCGGTTGGATATCTTGGTGGCTTTCAATGAACTTCCCGTGATGATCGGCACCACAGAGTATCCCTGCGAATACCCGGTATCCAGTCCTGCCTGACGGGCGAGTTCAAGGCATTGTTGCGCGTTGTGGCGCAGGCACCCTACCCGCTCCGGCTCGCGCTGCATGATGCGCAGGGCGGCCAGCGATGCGGCCGCAAGCACCGGGGAAAGTCCGACGCTGTAGACAAAGCCGGGGGCAGCATACTTGAGATGCTCGACCAGCGCGCTTTCGCCAGCGATGTAGCCACCGCAGCTGGCCAGGGTCTTGCTGAGCGTGCCCATCCAGATGTCGACATCGCGCCCGGCCAC
>DZDJ01000107.1 GCA_022736715.1 Edaphobacter aggregans | reverse complement strand
ACCACTTTGGTAATTCGCATTTTCACCAGCACATGTTTGAGCTTCTGGAGCGATGCCCGGGCGTGGTGGTACTGCACGATTTTTTCCTGAGTGGCATACAGTTCCATCGTGACCTGTCAGGTGCGGTTCCAGGTGCCTGGACGCGCGAACTTCTGAACGCGCATGGTTGGGCGGCCCTCCAGCATCGCTTCGAGGCGAAAAACGCTGCCGATGTCGTTTACCGTTGGCCCTGCAATCTGGCGGTTTTACAACGCACACTGGGCGTAATCGTCCATGCCGGCTACTCGCGCCAGTTGGCCGCACAATGGTATGGCACAGGCTTTGCCGCTGATTGGTCGGTCATTCCTCATTTGCGTGTTCCGGTGGCGAGGCCGCAGCGGCAGGCGGCACGCGCCGCCCTGGGTTTGCGCGAGGATGAGCTGCTGGTCTGCAGCTTTGGCCTGCTCAATAAAACCAAACTGAACCACCGCTTGCTGGACGCCTGGCTGGCCTCCTCTCTGGCGCAAGACCAACGCGCCCGCTTGGTGTTTGTCGGCCAAGCCAGCGGTGACTATGGCGCACAGATAGAACAACAATTGCGTGCCGGGCAAGGGCGCATTCACATCACCGGCTGGGCGGATGAAACGGCCTATCGCCAGTACCTCGCTGCTGCGGACATCGCAGTGCAGTTGCGCACCCTGTCACGCGGGGAAACCTCGGGCACTGTGCTCGATTGCATGAATTACGGCATCGCCACCATCGTCAACACCAATGGCAGCATGGCCGAATTGCCGCATGATGCCGTTTGGATGCTGGAAGATGACTTCAATGATGACGTCCTGATTGATGCCCTGCAGACACTGCGCGATGATCCGGCGCGGCGCGCCCAGTTGAGCGTGAAGGCGCGTGAGCGTATCCGCACGCAGTACCAGCCGCGCGCCTGCGCTGCGCAATATTTTCAGGCCATCGAGGGCTATTACGCCCGCGCTGCATTGGGCCTGCCCGCGCTTGAACGGCAAATATCCCGGTTTGGCCCGGCGGGGGCGGCAGACTTGAGTCAATTTGCGCTACGGGCGGCAGAACTCTTTCCACCCAGGTGCCCGGCCCACCGGCAACTGCTGGTGGATATTTCAGAACTGCATCAACGGGATGCCAGGCCAGGCATCCAGCGCGTGGTGCGCAGTGTGCTGCATGTCTTGCTGGCGACGCCCCCTGAAGGGTATCGGGTCGAGCCGGTCTATGCCAGTACAACGCATGGCTACCGCTATGCGCGGCGGTTTACAGCCCGATTCCTGGGCCTGGGCGAGGTGGCACTGGATGACGCGCCGGTTTTTGCGCAGGCAGGGGATGTGTTTTGGGGTCTCGATTTGCAACCCGTCATCGTGCCTCAGCATCAGGCTGAGCTTGCATCACTTCGACTGCGTGGCATCAAGGTGGTTTTCACGGTGTATGACCTGCTGCCGATCATGCTGCCGGAGACATTTGGGCCCGGCGCGGCCGATGGCCATAGCCGCTGGTTGCACGCCCTGGCTGGGGTTGCCGATGGGCTGATGGGTATTTCAGCGGCGGTATCCAATCAACTCCAGCAGTGGCTGACCCTGTTCGGGCCACAAAAAGGCCACGCTGTCCGCCTGGGCTGGGCGCATCTCGGCGCCGATGTGGCTGAGCTGGGTGAGGATCGGCCGGCATGGCACCCATCCTCAAAGCAAAAGCAAATACTCGCCGACATCGCGCGGCATCCGGCCTTTTTGATGGTGGGGACGCTGGAGCCAAGAAAAGCGCAAGCCCAGGCGCTCGCGGCATTCGAGCTGCTCTGGAACCAGGGCGAGCAGGTCAATCTGGTGATCGTGGGCAAGCAGGGTTGGCTGGTTGAGGAGCTAGTCACGCGCCTGCGCAATCACCCCTTGCGCGAGCGGCATCTATTCTGGCTGGAAGGAATTGAGGATGCCTTGCTGGAACAGGTTTACGCCACCAGCACCTGCCTGCTGGCCGCATCGCTGGATGAAGGGTATGGCCTGCCTTTGATCGAGGCGGCACGGCATGGGCTGCCCATCCTGGCGCGGGATATCCCCGTGTTCCGTGAAGTGGCGGGCGATCATGCCAGCTACTTTGTAGGCACCGCGCCACGCGATTTGGCCGATGCCATGGAACGCTGGCTGCAGAGCCACCACAGCGGATCGGCAGTCCAGTCAGACGGCATGCCCTGGATGAACTGGGCGCAAGCCACGCAGGCCATGCTTGACGTCATCCTGCACGACACATGGCAAGGCAGTTGGCAGCCGGAGCCGAATGACGCATTGGTCGCGCGTTATTGGGGCTCGGACCCGCGCCTTGGCAGCAGTGTGGGCAAGCGCATCGGCACGGCACTGTGGTCTACCGGCAGGGCAGGGCATCTGCTCTACGGGCCGTATCTGGAGCTGAAGCCCGGTCGCTACGCCGCCACTTTGCGCGGCAGGGTTGGTGTCGTCGGTTTGCAGGGGGCACGCGCGGATGTGTGCCTCTCTGGCGGCAAGAAGATATTGACCGAAATGCGCCTGACGGCCTCCGATCAGGTCGGTGAGCAGGTCTTGGGGCGGCTTGAATTTGTGCTGGATCAGCCCGGCAAACAACTGGAAGTGCGCGTCGAGGTTGAGCCGGGTAGTGATTTGATGTTGGACATGATCGAAATCCACCGGCTTGATGCGGCCCTGCAAAGGCAAACACCTGATACAAAAACTCGATACGAGACGGATTCCCTGGCAATTTCAGACGAGCGACCCGCTGTTCTGGCCTATTGGGCCACACATGCCGCGCTGCACTCCGCAGTGGGCTACGCCGATGGACGATGCTTGCTCACCACTGGCAAAACTGGCTTTTTGGTTTATGGTCCATACGCGAGCCTGCCCGCAGGGCACTATGTCATCCAACTTGAAGGCGACGTGCGCGTAGTGGGCGATGCCTGGCTGGATCTCGTTTGTGACCAGGGAGCTACAGTGCTGATCAAACAGACACTCGCTCTGGAAAGCAAAGGACAGAGCCAGTGGTTAATGGCGTTGGAATTCACTTTGGATCACTTCGTGAGTGATCTGGAAATCCGTATTTTTGTGACGGCAGACACGGCGATGCGACTGGATGCTTTGGTCGTGGTTGAACGAACGATGGCTAAACTCATGGATTAGGCTTTTCAGTATCACACTCAGATATGCGCGAAGTTTTTTTTGCAAATTTTTTTAAATGTTTTGGAGTGTTTAAATTATGAAATCAGCAATTATCACAGGCATCACCGGCCAAGACGGTGCCTACCTTACTCAACTCCTGTTGGAGAAAGGCTATACCATTTATGGCACCTACCGCCGTACCAGTTCGGTGAATTTCTGGCGGCTGGAAGAGTTGGGTGTGGCTAAACATCCGAATCTGCATTTGGTTGAATATGATTTAACCGATATGGGCTCGGCCATTCGTTTGCTGCAAAGCAGTGGCGCGACCGAAGTTTACAATCTGGCGGCACAGAGCTTTGTGGGGGTGTCGTTCGATCAACCGATTGCCACTGCAGAAATGACCGGTGTGGGGCCGCTGTATTTGCTGGAAGCGATTCGCATCGTGAATCCGCAGATTCGGTTTTATCAGGCTTCTACTTCAGAGATGTTTGGCAAGGTGCAAGCCGTGCCGCAATGTGAAGATACGCCGTTTTATCCGCGCAGCCCGTATGGTGTGGCCAAGCTGTATGCCCACTGGATGACAGTGAATTACCGTGAAAGCTACGGCATTTTTGGTAGTAGCGGCATTTTGTTTAATCACGAAAGCCCGCTGCGTGGTCGTGAATTTGTAACCCGCAAAATCACCGACTCTTTCGCCAAAATCAAGCTGGGGCAGTTGGATATATTGGAATTAGGCAA
>DZDJ01000106.1 GCA_022736715.1 Edaphobacter aggregans | reverse complement strand
AGCGACACCGCTTACTTCCGTGCTTTGCCATTTTTCCCTCACCTTCGGAGCCCGCCATGTCACCAGCACCAGCCTCTTTCTTCTAGCGCCGACGTCATCAAACGCCAGCGATGGCTCGCGCTACGCCCCTATCTCAAAGCATTCAGAGCTTGTCGCAATCCGTTGTGCCTACCGGGTATGCCACGGGACGTCACGTTGCAACAAACACGACGAATGGAAGGCCACGCCTTCACAGCACACAACTTCTTCAAGGAGTCTCACATGTCTGCCATTTCTACTCCGCAGCAAACCTTGCTCACCTCGAGCACTGACCTCAAGGGGCGCTGGATCCAACTCGCCCTCGGCGTTTTGTGCATGATGGCTATTTCCAGCCCGCAGTATGTCTGGGCGCTGTTCACAAAACCCTTGCTGGGTCAAGTCGGTGGAAGCCTTGCTCAACTGCAGGTGACTTTTTCCATCCTGATCGTTCTGCAGACTTTCTTCTCGCCCTTTCAGGGATTTTTGGTGGACCGCTTCGGCCCGCGACTCCTTCTGTCGCTCGGCGCCATACTCACCGGCGCGAGCTGGGTGCTCTCTGCAAACGCCCATAGCGTGAGCGACCTGTATTTGACTTACGGCCTGCTCGGCGGATTGGGCACCGGCATTGTTTATGTGGGCGTGGTCGGCCTGATGGTGCGTTGGTTTCCTGAACGACGTGGCTTCGCTGTGGGCATGGTGGCTGCAGGCTATGGTTTTGGGGCGATCTTGACGACGTTCCCGATCTCCTCCAGCTTGGCTTCTGTCGGCTATGCGCAAACGCTGACGCTGTTTGGTTACATCATTGGCGCGGTCGGCCTGATTGCCGCTCAAGGGCTCAAGCGCCCACCCAGTATGTCTGCAGCGCCAACCAAGCAGGGCCCACAAAAATCAACGGGAGTTGGCCCGAGCGCCATGCTGAAAACCCCCGTGTTCTGGCTGATGTTCGTCATGATGACCATGATGTCTACATCCGGCCTGATGGTGATTTCGCAGATGGGTGCTTTCGCGAAAGACTTCGGCGTTGCCAACGTCCTGGTTTGGGGCATGGCTGCCTTGCCGCTCGCCTTGACCATAGACCGCTTCACCAACGGACTGACGCGTCCGTTCTTTGGCTGGGTCTCTGATCGCATCGGCCGCGAGCACACCATGGCCCTTGCATTTGGTCTGGAGGCGATAGCCATGTTCGCCTGGCTGGGTCTGCGCGAAGACCCGCTTTGGTTCGTGCTGCTGTCTGGCATTGTGTTCTTTGGGTGGGGAGAGATCTTCTCCCTCTTTCCCTCGACCCTGACGGACACCTTCGGCACCCGCCATGCCACGACAAATTATGGCTTCCTCTATATGGCACAGGGGATTGGCTCGATTCTGGGTGGGCCGATCGCCGCACTCGTTCACCAGGCAACTGGGAGTTGGGTGCCAGTCTTTGGACTGATGATTGCGCTGGACCTGACAGCTGCGCTGCTGGCCTTCTTCGTGCTGAAGTCCATGCGCTCGCGCTACCTAGCGCGGACGACGGAGCCAGCGTTTGCTGCGGACGCCGTGAGCGCAGCGAAGTAACTCAGGCCAATGAACGCCAAAGCCCCTGACTCGGAGCGCTTCGATCGAAGAGATCTGATCCTGGGGCTGTTGGCCATCGCTTCCAGCGCAACGGATGTCATCGCCTTCGTCAAGCTGCAACAAGTTTTCACCTCTGCCATGACCGGCAATACGGCCCTGCTGGGCTTGGCGCTGGGCCAGGGCAATCTGTTCGCCGCCATCCACTCCATCGTTGCGCTGGCCGGGTATATCACCGGCGTCGCACTCGGGGCGGTCATTCCTCTGCGGAATGCACATCGCGATCTGCTGATGCTCCTTTGCATTGAAGCGGTTTTTCTGGGGGCATTTTTTGCTCAATGGCAAGTAGTCGGCTTTCCTCTGAACGGGGCGTGGCTCTACTGCCTGATTGCGACTTCAGCCATTGGCATGGGCGTGCAGAGCGTTGCGGCCAGAAAAGTCAATCTCGACGGCATACCGACTGTGGTCTTTACCAGCACCCTGACCAGCCTGGTCATGACGCTGATGCATGCAGGCATGCGGCGCGGATCGATTTCGATCTTCACCGCAAAGCGCCAACTTCTGGCCTTCTTGGTGTACGGATGCGGAGCCGCGATGACGGCTGTTTTATTGCTGCATGCCATCGGAATGGCGATTGCCCTGCCCCTTTTGGCTGTTGCTGCCGCACTCTTGGTGCATATCAGGTCGATGCGTCCAAAGAAAGCGTGCTCCCGTTGACCCCACCTTTTTCTACAGCGTCCACTGGTCATCGACCGCGTCGCTTTCAACACCCAACATTTTCCATCCCATGCTCAATACTCTGAATGCTCTTGGCGGAATGATCGTCGCGCCCCATCACTTGGCGGCCCAGGCCGGCCGCGACGTCCTCCTCGATGGAGGCAACGCCGTGGAGGCGATGGTTGCTGCAGCTGCCGCCATCGCTGTGGTTTATCCTCACATGAATTCCATCGGTGGCGATGGTTTTTGGCTCATTCATCGACCTGGGCACGAACCTGTGGCAATTGATGCCAGTGGCTTCGCCGCCCGATTGGCAACTCGTCAGTTCTATCAGGGAATGGATGCCATTCCACCACGCGGCCCTGGGGCTGCGTTGACAGTCGCTGGCACGGTGAGCGGCTGGAACAAAGCTCTCGAACACGCGCGTACCTGGTCTAAGTCCCCCATGCCCTTGAGCCGACTCTTGCGGGATGGAATTCGGCATGCGCGGGATGGGATCGTCGTCACAGCCAGTCAGGAAGACCTCACCCGGCAAAAGCTCGACGGCTTGAAAGATGCGCCTGGCTTTTCTGACGTCTTCCTCGTACAAGGCGAAGTCCCCCGGCGCGGCGCTGCGTTGAGACAGCCTGCCTTGAGCGCCACTCTATCCACTTTGGCCGAACGGGGGCTGGACGACTTCTACCGCGGCAGCCTGGCCCTACGCATTGGTGCAGAGCTGGAACTGTTGGGCAGTCCGGTTCGGACCTCGGATCTCACCTCATATTCCGCAAAGTTCGTCAAACCGTTATCCGTCCGTCTCAGTGACTCCACCGTCTATAACCTGCCGCCCCCGACACAGGGACTCGCTTCCCTGATGATTCTCGGGCTGTTCGAGCGGCTTGGCATTCCGGCCACCGAAGGCGAGCGCTTTGCGCACCTCCATGGGCTGATTGAGGCGACCAAGCAGG
Organism: Edaphobacter aggregans; assembly: GCA_022736715.1. GTDB lineage: Bacteria > Acidobacteriota > Terriglobia > Terriglobales > Acidobacteriaceae > DZDJ01. Next base: position 661 of record DZDJ01000106.1, on the reverse strand, counting down.
CGTTCCGCGAGCGCAACCGCGTTGTCACTGACCCTGAACGCGTGCCTGCAGACCCTGCTCAATCGCTAACCAGCGACGCGCTGAATGCCGCCGTGCGGAAAATCAATCCGACAGCCGCCCTGCCCTGGCCTGAACCCGCGGCGCCTGGCGACACCATCTGGATGGGAGCGATCGACCGGGACGGCTGCGCTGTCAGCTTCATCCAGAGCACTTATTGGGAGTTCGGCTCAGGCGTGCTGCTCCGGGATACGGGCATCACATGGCAGAACCGCGGAATCAGCTTCTCGCTGAATCCCACAGACCTCAATGCTCTGGAGCCAGGCCGCAAGCCATTTCATACTTTGAACCCGGCTCTCGCATTGTTCGATGATGGGCGCGTGATGTCTTATGGCACCATGGGCGGCGAGGGCCAGCCGCAAACCCAGGCGGCCGTGTTCACGCGCTACGCGCGATTCGGGCAGTCACTGCAGCAAGCCATCACCGCGCCGCGCTGGCTGCTCGGACGCACATGGGGCGACGTCAGTACCAACCTGAAACTGGAGAACCGGTTCGATCCCGCGCTGGTGCAAGCCCTGCGCGACGTCGGCCACGACGTCGAGGTGCTCGATCAGGCTTTCAGCGACACCATGGGCCACGCCGGCGCCCTGGTCCGTCACCCCGA
>DZDJ01000105.1 GCA_022736715.1 Edaphobacter aggregans | reverse complement strand
GTGGAGTTGCAGCCGCAGCAAATGCTGTGGGATGCGCGCGCGGGTGATTTCGAGAGGGCTGAAAAACAGGACAGCCTGTTTGAGTGCATTGAATGCGGCATTTGTTCGGCGGTGTGCCCGTCGCATATTCCATTGGTGCAGTACTTCCGTTACGCCAAAACCGAGATTTGGCAACGTGAGCGCGAGCATGAAAAATCCAGCGTAGCCCGTGATCGTTTTGAGTTCCGCAACACGCGCATCGAACGCGATAAGCAGGAACGCGAGGCCATGTTGGCGCAAAAACGCGTACAGCTTGCGGCGCAGAAAGCGGCCGAGCCGGTTACAAACGAGGCTGCTTTGGACGACAAGCAACGCGCGATTGCCGAGGCCATGGCGCGAGCCAAGGCGCGCAAAGAGGCGGTACAGAGTGATCCGTCGGCAAAGTCGGCGGTCAGTGCGGCCAATGATGCAGCACGTGACGAAGCGACATGAACAAGCCGCGCTTTTGGGAGTCGCTTTGGCACATGGCCTTGCTGATGTTGCTCGCCTTTGTACTGGTGTTGCTGTTGATCCGTGAGCCTTTGGTCGTGCCGCTGATTTTTTCCGCGATGCCGTTGGCCGCAGTATTGGATAACTTCATCTACAAGCCTTTGCTGGGATTTATTCCCTCAATGCATCGGCTGGAGGCCGCCATGTGGCTGATGATTGTCGCCGCATATCTGCAATGGACATTGCTGGGCGCCGTGCTGGCATATCTTTTGGGGCTGCTACGCTATCGTCGTGCTTTGCCGTTATCGCAGGCAGATCAACTGAAAGATAAGGGCACTTCGACATGAACATTGTGCTGTTGCATGGAATCTTTGATACCGCGCGGATTTTTAACCCCCTGGTTGCTCTCCTTGAGTCCGACGGTCATACATGCTTTGCCCCCTCGATGAAACCTGCTGACGCAAGACATGGCATCCACGACTTGGCCTGCTATGTCGAGCGATACGTCAGCGAGCATGTGCCGCACGGCGAGCCATTTGCAATAATCGGCTTCAGCATGGGTGGGATTATCGCTCGCCAATACATGCAGGTATTGGGTGGTGTAGCTCGCGTGCCGATCTTTTTCTCGCTCGCCAGCCCGCACAAGGGATCGTTCTCGTCGTACCTGTATTTCGGTCAAGGTGCCAGAGACCTGCGCCCTGCAAGCGCCTTACTTTGTTCGCTGAGCGCAACAGAGTCCTGTCTCGATGGCATGCAGATTCATAATTATTGGACTGCGTTCGATCTGGTCATTATTCCAGCGCATCATTGCCGCTGGCCGCGCGCCGACAGCGAGATGGACGCACGCGCCCTGTTGCACCGCTGGATGCCCAGTCATCCGCAGGTCATGGCGGATATTGTGCGCCGCGTGGCCGCCGCGTCTGCCCGTTTCGATCACAGCACCCTGTCCCAACGAGACTGAAACATGCGTTTTCCCACCACCACCTCTCCTCATGTTGCGCCGGCCAATGCGCTTAGCCAGCTCATGCGCCAGGTACTGTTGGCGCTGATTCCGGGCAGTGTGGCGGCGATTTATTTCTTTGGCTGGGGGGTGCTGATCAATATTCTGTTGAGCGTGGCCGCAGGTTTGCTCAGCGAAGCGTTGATGCTGGCGCTGCGCGGACGTCCACTCAAGCCTTTCCTCAGTGATGGCAGCGTGATTGTTTCGGCATGGTTGCTGGCGGTGTGTCTGCCGCCGCTTGCGCCATGGTGGTTGCCCGTGGTCGGCATCAGTTTTGCGGTCGTGTTTGCCAAACATTTGTATGGTGGGCTGGGTTACAACCTGTTCAACCCGGCCATGGTGGGTTATGCGGTTTTGCTGGTGTCGTTTCCCAAGGAGATGACGCAATGGGGGCTGCCGCACAGCCTGGCGGAGCATCCTCTTGGGATGGGCGAGAGTCTGGCTTTGGTGTTTGGTGGGGCGCTGCCGCCCGGCGTGGCCTGGGATGGTCTGAGCGGTGCAACCCCGCTGAATCTTTACAAAACCGAGCTGGGGCAAGGTTTAAGCTGGGACGCCATGACGCAGGCCGCGATGTTTACCCCATGGGGAGGTATCGGCTGGCAGTGGATGGCGCTGGCCTGGCTGCTCGGTGGGCTGTGGCTGTTGTGGCAAAAGGTCATCACTTGGCGGATTCCGGTATCGATTCTTTTCACATTCACCTTGCTGAGTCTGGGTTTTCATCTTTACGACCCGGCGCATTTCGCCCCGCCGCTGTTTCATCTGCTCAGTGGTGGTTTGATGTTGGGCGCGTTCTTTATTGCCACCGACCCGGTCAGCGCTGCGACCACAGCGCGCGGGCAGTTGATTTTTGGCGCAGGTATCGGCGTGCTGGTGTTCGTGATTCGTGGCTTTGCGGGCTTTCCGGATGGCGTGGCCTTTGCGGTGCTGTTGATGAATATCGCCGCACCGTTGATCGACCACTACACCCCAGCCAAGCCGTTTGGGCGGCAAAAGTCATGAGGAAAACCTGCGTGGTGCTGGTATGAATAAGCTGCAAATTGTGTTGACGAGCCTTGTTCTGGCCGCCTTTACCGTGCTCGGTGTGGGCGTGGTGGCCTTTATGCACCAGCAAACCGAACCGCTGATTCAAGCGCAAATGGACGCTGAATTAAATCGGCAACTGGCAGCGGTATTGCCCGCAGGTTTTGACAATGACCCGGCGGCCAGTGCACGAAAACTGGCGGATGATGTTTTGCTCGGCGGCAAGGGCGGCACGCTGGTGTACACCGCACGCAGGGGGGAGGCGGTGATCGGATGGGCATTGCGCGTGATTGCGCCGAATGGTTATAGCGGCGCGATTCACCTGTTGGTTGGTGTGGATGCCCAGGGTTTGGTGAACGGTGTGCGGGTCATTACGCACAAGGAAACACCTGGGCTTGGCGACCCGATTGAAGAAGGGAAATCAAACTGGATTCATGGGTTTACCGGTAAAAACCTGGACAATCCGGGCGCAAAGGGTTGGCATGTGAAAAAGGATGGCGGCGTATTTGACCAGTTCACCGGCGCGACCATTACCCCGCGTGCGGTGGTGCAGGCGGTGCATAACGCCTTGCTGTATGTTGAGCAGCATCGTGCTGAATTATTGGAGGCAAAATCATGAATACGGCGGTTGAAACAGCTTCGGACGTTGTGATTAAGCCCAAGGCAACCGGGCCAGCCTACGCTCAATTGGCCGTGGATGGTCTTTGGCGCAATAACCCCGCCTTGGTGCAGGTATTGGGGTTGTGCCCGCTGTTGGCGATTTCCAATACCACGGTGAATGCGCTGGGTTTGGGTTTGGCCACGCTGTTGACCCTGGTGGTAAGCAATACGCTGGTGTCGCTGATTCGCCACTGGGTGCGCCCCGAAGTGCGCCTGCCGGTGTTTGTGTTGGTGATTGCCTCGGTGGTGACTGCGATTGAGCTGGCGATGAACGCCTGGCTGCATGGCTTGTACATCGTGCTGGGGATATTTTTGCCGCTGATCGTGACCAATTGCATCATTATCGCGCGTGCTGAAGGTTTTGCCTCGCGGCACAATGTCGCTCGTGCCGCGTTCGATGGTTTGATGATGGGTTTGGGATTTGCCCTGGTTTTGCTGGCACTGGGCATGATGCGCGAGCTTTTGGGGCAGGGGACGTTGCTTGCCAATGCGCATCTGATGTTTGGTGAGTGGGGTCGCGGTTTGACCTTGCAGGTCATGCCGGAAAACTACGGCTTTTTGCTGGCGATTTTGCCGCCGGGGGCGTTCATTGCGCTGGCGTTGTTAATTGCCTTGAAGAATGCGCTGGATGGGCGGCGGGTTTAGCAGGAAGTTGGGTTTTGCGGATTATTTCGGCCAACCGCGCGGCTTTGGATTTCGGTGGATTTCCATTCTCCCTTTTCGATGCTGCCGTGAAGCATGTCGCAAAAGTTGGGTAAAAGCGCCATGG
>DZDJ01000004.1:91824-113220 GCA_022736715.1 Edaphobacter aggregans | reverse complement strand
CTAGCCCTGGCTGCCATCCACCGCGAAGAAGTCCTCTACCTTGCCAATATCCTGCGTCACGTAATACGGTGGCAGGCTCTCCAGAAAAACGCGGCCGTAGCTCTTCTGTTGCAGGCGCGGATCCAGCAGCACCAGCACGCCGCGGTCTTCCAGCGAGCGGATCAGCCGTCCGAAGCCCTGCTTCAGCGCAATCACCGCCTGCGGCACCTGCAAATCGTAGAACGGACTGCCGCCTTCGGCCTTGATCGCCTTCATCCGCGCTTCCACCACCGGATCACTCGGCACGGCAAAGGGCAACTTGTCCACAATCACGCAGCTCAACTGCTCGCCCTGCACATCCACGCCCTGCCAGAAGGACGACGTGCCAAACAGCACCGCATTCGGCGTCTCACGAAACTCCTCCAGCAGCGCCTTGCGCGGGGCCGTGCCATGCAGCAGCAGCGGATATGGCAACTGCGCGCTCAGCCGCTCATACAGGTCACGCATCTGCTGGTAGCTGGTGAACAGGCAAAAGGCCCGTCCGCGCGTAATCTCCAGAATGCGACGGATGCGCTCCGCCGCCTGCGGCTGAAACTCCGGGTCACGCGGATCCGGCATTCCCGGCGGCAGATACAGCAGCGCCTGCTTGCCGTAGTTGAAGTGCGACGGCACCACCAGTTCCGATGCAAACTGCATGCCCAGCCGCTTGCGGATGTGCCCAAAGCCGTTCTGCACCGTCATGGTGGCCGAGGCCAGCACCACGCTGCCAAAGGCCTCAAACAGCGTATTCGTCAGCAGCGTGGAAACATCGATCGGCGTGGCCTGCAGGTAGGTGTTGTACGCCGTGCTCTTTGCATTGCGCGCGCCACCACCTCCGCGCCGCTCAATCCAGAAGACCGTGTTCCTGTCCTGGGACTCCAGCAAAAACTTCAGGTGCCCGCGGATGTCCTCCACGCGTTTCCGCAGCCCGGTGGCCTCTTCCACCTGCTTCAACCGCTCCAGCTCGCCTTCCAGCCGTTGCAGCGCATGCAGCAGGCCAAGGTACAGATCGCCCTGCACTTCCAGAAACTCTTCCCGCCCATGAAACGGCATTCGCCCCAGCAGCGGGCCCTCCTGCGGCAGCGCGGCAAAGAACATCCGCGCCCGCTCGCGCACCGCCTCCGCCGCACTCTGCAGACTGGTGGAAAGCGCCTGCTTGGCCCGCATCAGGACTTCCGTGTCCCGCGCCAGTTCCTCCAGCCGTATGTTGCTCAGCCCGATGCCAAAGTAGCTCGACGCCACCTCTTCCAGCTCGTGCGCCTCATCAAAAATCACGGCACCGGCCTCCGGCAGCACTCCCGCGTCCGGCGCTCCGCCGGTTTCCTGCTTAATGGCCAGATCGGCAAAAAACAGGTGGTGATTCACAATCACCAGGTCGCTCTCCAGCGCCTTGCGCCGCATCTCCGTAATAAAGCACCGCTCAAAATTGGGGCACGTGGAGCCCAGGCAGGCCTCGCTGCGCGCATCCAGCTTCTGCCACAGCGGGCTGTTCTCCGGCAACGAACCGATCTCCGCCCGGTCACCCGTCTCCGTCGTCTTTTCCCACTCGGCAATGGCGTGGAACTGGTCGATCTCCTCCAGCCCGTTCAGAACCGGCTGGTCGCGCAGTGCATACAGCTTCTGGCGGCACAGGTAATTGCCCCGGCCCTTCATATAACAAACCCGCAGCGGCCCCAGCAGCGACTCCAGAAACGGCACGTCCTTGAAAAAAAGCTGCTCCTGCAGATTCTTGGTCCCGGTGGAAATAATCACCCGCTGGCCGTTCTTCTGCGCCATGCGCAGCGCTGGCAGCAGATACGCCAGCGTCTTGCCGGTGCCCGTGCCAGCCTCTACTATCAGGTTCCGTCCGTCCTCCAACGCCTTTTCCACCGCTTTGGCCATCTCATACTGGCCCTTGCGATGCTCATATTGCAGGCTGGAGCGCGCCAGTATGCCCCCCGGCGAGAAAAACTCACGCAGTGTGGGCAGCTTCGACGAAATTTGCACTGGCGTAGACATGGCCTGTTCTGAAAATACCTTGTTTTGCGCCACAGCACAGCCGCCCGCATGAGGATAACTTGCGGATACGGGTGCCCCATCTCCCGCTGCTGAGACAGGGACAAAACGTGGGTGTCCCAGCGTGCGTGCCCCAGGTTCCGCTTTTGAGAGCCGGGAAAAGAGCCTCCATCTGCCTTTTCCCCGTAAATAACGGCACTCACGGCTGCGGGCCCTATTATGCCGATCGGTTGCTAAGTTCCTATAATAGAAAGTGCAGCCACGTCCGTTCTGCGCAGAGGCATCTCTGCGCCAAATTGCTGCCAACGAAAGCGGTCCCGAGTGGCACTGAAAGCAAAACCAGCAAGAAAGCGTCTGGGAAAGAAGCACCGGAACCCCAGCTCCAAACCCAAATCCGGCGGTCATAAGCCGGCCCGGAAGACTGTCAAGCCCATAGCCGGGGCCAACCCCCAGGGCAAAAAGACCGCTGGCGCGCGCGCCAAAGCAACTCCGGCCCAGACCAAAGCCCAAACCAAATCCCAGACCAAAGCCAAGGCAGCCGCTCCCGCGCCGCAAAAGCGCGAGCGCGAAGACTTCGACCTGCCGGAAGCAGTGGGTCTGACCGCGGCCCTGACAGACACCATCGAGCATCTGCCGCTCATCGCCATCTGCGGCCGCCCGAACGTGGGCAAATCGACGCTCTTCAATCGTCTCACTGGCACGCGCCGCTCCATTGTGGGCGACGAGCCGGGCATCACCCGCGACCGCATCTACGGACGCATCGAGTGGGCCGGGCGCGAAGCACGCCTGGTCGACACCGGCGGCATTGTCCCCGACGATGAAGCATTGATCCCGGCGGAAATCTTCCGCCAGGCCCGGGTTGCTCTCGAAGAAGCCGACGCCATCGTGATGGTGGTCGATGGCCGCACCGAACTGGCCGCGCCCGACATCGAGCTGGCGCGCCTGCTGCTGCGCACCGGCAAGCAGTGCTTCCTCATCGTCAACAAAATCGACGTGGACCAGCTCAAGGCCGCAGCAGAGAACTTCCGCCGCCTGGGCTTTGCCCATCTCTACCCCATCTCTGCCGAGCATGGCAGCGGCATTGGCGATCTGCTGGACGCCGTCTTTGCCGTTCTGCCCCCGCCGGAGCCCGCCACCGGGCAGGATACCTGCGCCGAAGCTGTGGACGAGGAGCTGGAAGCGGCCTCCAGCTCTGCCCAGCCCATCAAACTGCGCACGCATGGCCAGTATGAGCAGCACGAGACCAAGGTGGCCATCATCGGCCGCCCAAACGTGGGCAAAAGCACGCTGCTGAACGCACTCACCGGCACCAGCCGCGCCATTGTTTCTCCTATTGCCGGCACCACGCGCGATGCCGTGGATGAAGTGGTGGAGCATGGCGGCCACACCTACCGTTTTGTGGACACAGCCGGCATCCGCCGCAAAGGCAAGACCCGCCTGATGGCCGAGAAGCTATCCGTGGTGATGGCGCGCAAACATCTGGAAGCGGCCGATGCCTCGCTGCTGATCATCGACGCCGTTGAGGGCGTCGCCGCGCTCGATGCCAACATCGGCGGCTACGCGCATGAAAGCGGCCGCTCCGTCGTCATCGTCATCAACAAGTGGGACGCCGTCACCACAGGACGCACCGACGGCAAGCCGCCTGCCGACCGCAAGGTCTACGAAGAGCAGGTGCGCGACACGTTGAAGTATCTGGATTACGCGCCGATGGTCTTCATCTCTGCGTCGGAAGGCCAGAACATCCGCCGCGTTTTTGAACAGGTGCAACTGGTGGCCCGCGAGCGCCGCAAGCGCGTCACCACCGGGCAGATGAACCGCTTCCTGGAGAAGATCGACTTCCAGCGCGCCAGCGTTCCCCTGTCCAAACGCGTGCGGATTTATTACATGACGCAGGCCGCCGTGGCTCCACCCACCTTTGTGCTGTTCACGGACAAGGACGTGAAGCTGCACTTCTCCTTTGAGCGCTTCCTGGCCAACCAGATTCGCGAGTCCTTCGGCTTCGTCGGCTCCCCCATCTGGTTCAAAGTGCGCGCCCGCAACAAAAAGAAGGAAGAGTAGCGCCGCCCGCAAAGGAAACGCCATGGTGATTCGCAAAAGCGTGGAAGGCTGCGGCAGCTGCAGCCACTGGTTTGACGAAGGCTTTGATCCGGACGAGACAGAAACGCAGTCCACCTCGTCCGAAGCAAAAAATCAGGAAAGTCCCGCTTCCGGCAATGGCGGCAAATCCGGTGGCGAAGGTGGCTCCGGAGCCACGGCAGGCGCTGGTGGCGGAGGCTCCAGCAAATTGCCCAGTAACGGATAGCGCCCGCCATAAAACACAAGCGCATACGCCTGCCAGAAATAGATCACGTACCCGACGGCAGCGGCGTACAGACAGACATTCCAGACCAGAACCAGCAGCGCGCCAACAATGGCCGCAGAGATCAGCAGCAGATGGCCTGCCATACCTGCGTTGCGCAGCGCCAGATATAAAGCACCGCCTACGATGCCAAACGGCAGCAGCGAAATCAGCATGGCGATGCCATACACCAGCATCGCCGCCATGCCGAAAACAATCCCCAGCAGAAAGCGCACCAGCAGGTAGAGAAACATCTCGCCCGGCTCATTGCGGATCAACTCCGCAACCCGGCCTATCGCCGTTCCCATCCCGGCATCTTCCAGCGCCATCGGCGGCAGGGCAAAGTCCCACAGCAGCAGATAAATCACCGCCACCACCAGCACAAAAAACATGACCAACAGCAGCGGCCCAAAAAGGTGATGCAGCACCGCTCCCGGCGGCAGGGCTCCCGCTGTCCGCGACCGCGCAATCTGGCGGAAGAGCGGCATAAACGCCATCAAGGCCAGCACGATGCCGACCAGCCCGGCTCCCACGAACAACAACACCTTCAGCCAGATCCATCGCCACGTCTGCCGGCCATATTTACGCCACATCGGGCCAATCGCAGACCCCTCCGTCGCCACCACTTCAAAGACCACAAACTGGAAGCGCGAGCCGATGTAGAAGAGGACCAGGCCAATAACAAAAATCCCCACGGCAAACAGGATTGCCAATCCCACCAGCACTGCGGCAACGCCGGGAGGCAACGGATGGCGCTGATTGATTGCCAGTCCGATCCGCGCCGGATTGGGCAGCGAAAATCCTGAAGTGCTCAGTGCGGCCAGCATGGCCACAAATGTCAGTTTCAGATAGCGCCGTCCCTCGAACGGCTCCAGCAGGATGGACCTGGTGCGCTCCCACGCGGGACCGATGGCTTCTGCAGCGGAATACACATTCATGCGGTTCGTCTCCCAGCAAATGGCTGTGGCTGAGAGACTATCGCAGATTGTTTACGGTGAGAAGCAATTTCAGAAAGGCGCCGGGTTCCAGACAAAGTTGGAGAAAGACAAAACCGGCCACCGTCACACCGGTGACCACGGATCAAAAAGCAATTGGAGAATTTTTATCGGGAATGGATGCGGGAGTCTTCCGCCATTCTGAGCAGAGCACGCAAGACCGCGGGGGGTCACACCTGCCCTTGCAACCACCGGTCAAACTCCGCCAGCGCCCGCTCGCACTGTATGCGATGGCGCTCCTTCTTGTCGCGGATCTTCTTGCGCAGCTCTTCTTCCAGCGGCAGCAGCAGATCAAAGGTGATGTTCGCCGGCTGGAAACGCTTGGCCTCCGCATGAGTGATGTAGTGCGTCAGCGAACCATGCGCCGTGCCGCGCGGAGCCGGCTCCGGCGTGCGTCCCTGCGTCAGCAGCGCCGCATAGCGCCCCGCCAGCAGGCCCGACGCAATCGACTCCGTGTACCCCTCCACGCCGGAAATCTGCCCGGCAAACATCACCTGCGGATACTGCCGCAGGTGCAGCGTCTCCGTCAGCAGCGTGGGCGAGTTGATGTACGTGTTGCGATGAATCTGCCCATAGCGCAGGAAGGTCGCGTTCTCCAGCCCAGGAATCAGCCGCAGCACCTTCGCCTGTTCGCCAAACTTCAAATGATTTTGAAAGCCGACCAGGTTGTACGAATCGGCCCGCAGGTTTTCGCAGCGCAACTGCACCACGGCATAGGGAATCTTGTCGGTACGCGGATCGCGCAGCCCCACCGGCTTCATCGGGCCAAAGCGCAGCGTATCACGCCCGCGGCGGGCGATTTCCTCAATGGGCAGGCAGCCTTCAAAGTAGTTCAGCTTCTCCCATTCCTTCTGCTCCACCTCTTCCGCCGCCGTCAACGCATCAATAAACCGCTCGTACTCTTCCTTGGTAAACGGACAGTTGATGTAGTCCGCCGTGCCTTTGTCATAGCGCGCGGCAAAGTAGACGCGCTCCATGTTGATGGTCGTCGCATCCACAATCGGGCTGATGGAATCGTAAAATGCCAGATGCTCGCTGCCTGTCAGCCGCTGGATTTCCGCAGACAGCGCCGACGAGGTCAGCGGGCCGCTGGCCAGAATCGTGATCGCCTCGCCCTGCTCCTCAATCTGCGTCACTTCCTCGCGATGCACCGTGATCTGCGGCTCCGCGGCAATCGCCTCCGCCACGCGGCGCGAAAACTCCGTGCGGTCCACCGCCAACGCATGCCCCGCCGGAACGGCGCTGGCATCGGCCGCCGCCAGCAGTACGGAACCTGCACGCCGCATCTCCTGCTTCAGCAGCCACGGCGCCGTATTCTCGCTTTCGGACTTCAATGAATTCGAGCAGACCAACTCCGCAAAATCGCTCGTCTGGTGCGCCTCGGTCGAGCGCTGCGGACGCATCTCGTACAGGTCAACTTCGCAGCCCATCCGCGCCGCCTGTAATGCCGCTTCCGGCCCAGCCAGTCCACCGCCAATAATCTTTATCCGTGCGCTCATGCTTTCACTTCCTGCTCGCCAGCATCTGGATTGCCTCGCTCGTCATGCGCATATTCAGCCACTCGCGCATCACCTTCGCGCCCAGCGACTCGTAGAAGTCGATGGCAGGCTGGTTCCAGTCCAGCACCTCCCACTGGAAGCGCGTGCACTGCCGTTCCACGGCAATCTGCGCCAGCCGCACGAACAGCGCTTTGCCAATGCCGTTCTTGCGAAATGCCGGGCGCACGAACAGGTCCTCCAGATACAGCGACGGACGGCCCTCCCACGTGGAGTACTGGAAAAAGTACAAGGCAAAGCCCGCGGGCTGCCCGTTCCACTCGGCAATCAGGCACTGGAAATACGGCTGCGCGCCAAAGCCATCGCGCAGCAGATCGGCCTCCGTGGTTTTCACCGCATCGGGCTCGCGCTCGTACTCGGCAAGATCGTGAATGAAGGCAAGAATCAGCGAAACATCGGCAGGTTGTGCGGGACGGATATGCAACATAAGCGTATCCATCCAGTCTACCAATGCCACGGGGGATACGGCTGCACGCAGCGCATCTCGCCCCGGAGATGTGAGTTTCTGTTGGGCTGCAAATGCTCTTCAGTGCCCGCGCTGCGCGGCCAGGTACTTGTTCATCGGGACCACAAAATCAAACAGCAGCTTGCCGTTGCCATCCTTGATCATGCGCACCGCGATCTCGGCATCTTTCAGCACCGGCGTGTCCAGACCCTGAATGTCATACAGCAAAAAACCGGACTGCGTGGTGTGCGGCTCCACCACAAAGGCCTGAAAGCCAAGCGTGTTGAAGTCTTCCTTGATCTGCTTGTCCTTGTCTTTGGACTTGCCGCGAATCGTCGGGAAAGGCAGCCCCAGTTTGACGCCCGGAGCCGCCGGGTTCTTCACCACATCCGTGCGCCGCTCCACTTCCTCCGGCAGCGCCGCAGGAATGCGGTCGCCAGCCGCGCTGATGAACTGCATGCGCACATCCGTCAGGTTGATGGGCGTATCGCCATCGTTGGTCACCATAATGCGCACCGGCAGAAAGTTGTATTTCAAGTACTCCACGCGAAAGAACTTCGCCTTCTCCGGCGTGTCAAACGGCTCGGCGGCAATCGTCACATGTTCCTGCGGATGGCTGTCCTGCGCGGCGTAATCCGCGGCTTTTCCCGCAGGCGGAGGCGTGTGGCTGGCGGCACTGGCTATGCCGGTCATCGCCAATGCCAATGCAGCGAACAGCAGTAAATGAGAGAGACGAATCGTGCGCTTCATGTTCTTTCCTGCCTGAAGACGGTTATCATCGACCAGAACCGTCTTCGTCCATCTGTAGCGTAACCAGCTTACTGCATCGTTAGACGATTCGAACGCCGGAGACGATTCGAACGCCGGAAGGAGAGGCCCTCGCCGCCAATGCCCGTCATCCTGTTTCTCTACAGTTGCGCGCTGCTGCTGGTGATGGTGCTTGGCCTGCCCTACTGGCTCTTCCGCATGGCCACCAGCGGAAAATATCGCGTCGGCCTCAGCGGACGCCTGGGCCGCGTGCCCCGCGCTCTGTCGCAAACCATTGCGGGGAAAGATGTTCTCTGGCTGCACGCCGTTTCCGTAGGAGAAGTGCTGGCCATCAGCCGCGTCGTGCAGGAGCTGCGTGCCGCGCTGCCAGAGTGGGCCGTCGTCATCTCCACCACCACGCGCACCGGGCAGCAACTGGCGCGGCAACGCTTTGGCGCAGACTCCGTCTTCTACTTCCCCATCGATCTTCCCTGGATCATGCGCCGCTATCTGCGCGCGCTGCACCCCAAAGCCCTCGTCCTGGCGGAAACCGAGTTCTGGCCCAACCTGCTGCGCGCCTGCCAGCGGCAAAGCATTCCCGTTGCCGTCGTCAATGCCCGCATTTCCGACCGCTCCCTGCCGCGCTACCGCATGCTGCGCAGCCTGTGGAGCCGTATTCTGCCGTGGGTCACTCAGTTTCTGGCGCAAAGCGAAGAAGACGCTCAACGGCTGCTCGGCCTTGGCGCTCCGCAAGGCAGCGTTCACGTCAGCGGCAACCTGAAGTACGATGTGCGCACCACGGCAGAGACCGAATTGACCCGCCTGCTGCGCTCGCATCTGCCGGCACACGCCCGGCTGCTGGTGGGCGGCAGCACGCTGGAAGGCGAAGAGCGCGCGCTGCTCCAATGCTGGCCCGCGCTGCTGGAGATTGCACCGGAGTCGGTGCTGCTGCTGGCTCCGCGCCACCCGGAACGCTTCGACGTGGCCGCGCGCATTCTGGAAGAAAGTGCATTTCACTGGCAGCGCCGCTCTACGTGGATGCAGCAGCCTGCGCCGATTCCGCCGGGCAGCATCCTGTTGCTGGACTCCATCGGCGAACTGGCCTCGGTCTACTCGCTGGCCTCCGTGGCCTTTGTCGGCGGCAGCCTGATCGGCGCTGGCGGACACAACCCTCTAGAACCAGCTCAGTTTGGCGTGCCGGTCGTCATGGGCGACTCCTACGAGAATTTCCGCGGCATTGTCAGCGCAATGGAGGCCGGCAAGGCCATCTGCACCGTGCAGCCCACGCAACTCTGCGCCGTGCTGGCTGGCATGTGGCAAAGCCCCGCAGAGGCCCGTGCGATGGGCGTGCGCGGACGCGAGGTGTACCACTCGCAGTCCGGAGCTACCCGCCGCACCGTGGAGGCGCTGCTACATCTGCTGGCCGCCAGCGAGGCAACCCGATGAGCTTCGCGCGCCGGTTGCTGTGGCCGCTGGCGCCAATCTATGCCACTGGCGTAGCGTGCAAAAATGCGCGTTACGATGCTGGCCACGCCACCGTAAACAAGCTCGCATGGCCGGTCATCAGCATCGGCAATCTTTCTTCCGGAGGCACCGGCAAGACACCAATGGTGCTGCTTCTGGCCGAGTTGCTGCGGGCGCAGGGCTACGCCGTGGATGTGCTTTCGCGCGGCTACGGCCGCCAGAGCCAGCAGATGGAGCAGGTGGACCCCAGCGGCTCCGCTGCCCGCTATGGCGATGAGCCGCTGCAGATGGCCCGGCGCGGCTGGCGCGTTTTCGTGGGAGCCGACCGTTACCGCGCTGGCCTGCTGAGCGAACAAATTGCCGGGCAAACCGCGCCTGCCGCAACCAAAGCAGTCCACCTGCTGGATGATGGCTTCCAGCACCGCAGACTGGCCCGCACCGTGGACATGGTGCTGCTGACGGCGCGCGACTGGCAGGACACGCTGCTGCCCGCCGGAAACCTGCGCGAGCCAATCTCCGCCCTGCGCCGCGCCAGCGTGATTGTGCTGCGCGAGGAGGACTCCGCGCTGCAGCCGCAAATCCTGCGGCGCATCGGCCACCCCACACCGCCACCTGACTTCTGGATTCTCCGCCGCAGCGTGCGCCTGCGGCCAGCCGGCGGCGGTGCGCTGCCGCAGCGTCCGCTGGCATTCAGCGCCATTGCCCGGCCGCAGGACTTCCTCCGTTCTCTGCGCACTTTCGGCTGCAACTATGCTGCCGCCAGCAACTTCCGCGATCACCACGCCTACACTGCGCAGGACATGCAGCAACTGCGCCAGCGCGCGGCAGCCGCACAGGCCGATGGCTTTGTGACCACGGAAAAAGATGCCGTCAAGCTGACACCAGCGCTGCTTGCCGGGCTTGCCCCGGCAGGGCCGCTTGCGCTGGCCGAGCTGCACGTGGAACTGCTGGACGCGCCCTCCGCACTGCGAAACCTGCTGGCGCGCCTATAGCGGCTCTCCCGTTGGCGTAGAGAGGACGCAATGTCCTCAAGTTGCTTTTTCTCAAGAAAAAACAACCCTGCACGCTGCCGGAAACGCCACAGGAACTGGAGGACCGCTATAAGTGGGCCGGAACATGCGAAAATGTAGGCTTGGCCGACACTCTTTCCACTAATCGCAGC
This sequence comes from Edaphobacter aggregans, assembly GCA_022736715.1. GTDB lineage: Bacteria > Acidobacteriota > Terriglobia > Terriglobales > Acidobacteriaceae > DZDJ01. The sequence continues at coordinate 102,500 of DZDJ01000004.1, read as the reverse complement.
CGGGCTTTGCGCCTGCTTGTTGTCCGCATTGGCGCCATGGGCGATGTTCTGCACGCTCTGCCGGCCGTGTCCGCCCTGCGCGCCGCGCATCCTGACTGGCAGATTGACTGGGCCGTGGAACCTCGCTGGATGCCGCTGCTCTGCGCACAGAGCGCTGCCGAGCCACGCAGCGCAGCCATGCCGCTGGTGGACCATATCCATCCTGTCGCCAGCAAGGAGTGGCGCAAGCAGCCCTTTGCCCGGCAAACGCGCGCTGCCGTGCTGGCGCTGCGCCGCACGCTCCGCGACCAGCATTACGATCTTTGCCTGGACCTGCAAGGCTCCATCCGCTCCGCAGTCGTCGGTTCTCTGGCCAACGCTGGCAGTTTTATCGGCGCGCTGCACCCGCGAGAGGCTCCGGCGCGCTGGTTCTATTCACAGCGCGTGCTGCTGCACAAAGCGCACGTCATCGAACAGGCCTGTGAAATCGCCAGCCTTGCCGCCAACGAACCGCTGCGCCCCGCCAAGGCCATGCTGCCGGTGGATGAAGCCGCCGAAGCGTGGTGCGCCTCCAGGCTGCAGCAAATGGGCGGACGCCGTTTTGTGGTGATGAATCCCGGCGCTGGCTGGGGCGCAAAGCGCTGGCCCATCGAGCGCTATGGAGAAGTGGCAGCCGGGCTGGCCGCCCATGGCTACCTCACGCTGGTCAACGCAGGCCCAGGCGAAGAAACTCTGGCAGAGGCCGTCGTGGCCGCCAGTCGCCACACCGCGCAGATGGTCTTCGGCAGCATCGGCCAGCTCACCTCATTCCTGCGCCATGCCAGCCTTTTCATCGGCGGAGACACCGGCCCGCTGCACCTGGCAGCGGCACTGCAATGCCCCGTGGCTGGCATCTACGGCCCAACCGACCCGGCGCGCAACGGCCCCTACGCCACCCTCAACATTGTGCTGCGCCACCCGGAAAGCAAACGCGACCACACCCGTCACGCCGCACCGGAGGCCGGGCTGCTCACCATCACCCCACAGGCCGTGCTGCAGGCCGCACTGACGCTGCTGCAGGAGCCGCACCAGCACTCCTCCTCACGAGAGACCGAATGACCGAAAAAAGCACGGAACTGAACTGGCAGCGCATTGCCCGCCGCATCCGCGTGCCTCTGGGATTTGCTTTTGCCGTCCTGTACCTTTGGCTGGCGCGGCCCACGCTGCCTTCGCTGGGCTGGAGCCTGCTGCTGGTGCTGCCTGGGCTGCTGCTGCGCGCCTACGCCTCCGGCTATGTGAAGAAAAACGCCGAGCTGACCACGACCGGCCCCTACGCCTACACCCGCAACCCGCTGTATCTGGGCTCCATGATGATGGCCTTCGGCTTTGCCGCGGCCTCACGCAGCATTCTTATTTTCGTTGTACTTACAGCGCTTTTTCTGCTGATCTATCTGCCCGTCATCCGCTCGGAAGAAGCCTATCTACGGGCGCACTTTGCCGGTTTTGACGATTACGCCAGCCGGGTTCCGCGTCTGCTGCCCCGGCTGACGCCTGTCAGCTCCGAAGCCAGCAGCAGCGGCAGCTTCTCTTCTGCACTGTACCGGCGCCACCGCGAGTACAATGCAGGAATGGGCGCACTGGGAATTTATGCCGCCCTGCTCCTCCGGCTGTACTTCCTGCACCGGAAGTAGCTGTTCTTGTGCGGAGAACCATCTTTACTAAGGCGTGCATTCGTTTGAGTCAAAAAAAATACTTCTTCTGGCTGTTCCTGCTTTTTTCCAACGCTTTGCTGCCGGTCGGCGCGCAGCAGATGCCCGCCTTGCCGCCACCGCTGCCCGGCTTCAGTTTTCCTGCCCGGCAGACGCTCCGCTATCTGGTGGACTGGCGCGTCTTTACTGCGGGCACGGCCACCTTCCATCTGAACCGGCAGGGCGACCAGCAGAAGATTTCCGTAACGGCCGACTCCGTTGGCGCGCTGAACCTGCTCTACCCTGTTATGGACCGCTTCCAGTCCTCCTTCAACCCGGCCACCGGCTGCTCCTCCAGCTTCAGCAAGCAGACGCAGGAGGGGCTGCGTAAGATCAACAGCGATCTGCACTTCGACTACACCAGGGGCAAGCAGTTCCAGACGGAAAAGAACCTGGTGAAGGGCACCAGCAAGCAGCAGGAAGCCTCCATCCCCGGCTGCGTTACCGATGTGCTTTCCGCCATCTTCTATGCCGGATCACAGAATCTGGTTCCGGGGCAGAGCTACCGCTTTCCGCTGGCAGACGCCATGCGCACCGTGGATGTGACCATGAAGGTGGAAGCCAGGGAGGAAGTGAAGGTGCCCGCCGGAACCTTCCAGGCCATCCGCGTGCAGCCCACCGCCGACGCTGGCGTGGTCAAAAACCGTGGCAACATCTGGATCTGGTATACGGACGATGCCCGCCACATGCCGGTGCAGATGCGCGCCCGCCTCTTCTGGGGCACCATCACCTTCCGGCTGCAGTCCGTCGAGGACAAGTAACGCTCGCCCTTACTGGATGCGGTACCGCTCGCGCATCAACCGTTGAAAGCGCGGCTTGTAGATCAGGTTGTAAGCCAGTTCCTTGTCTGGAAACATGGCCAGCGCCGTGCGTTTGCTGTCGGCGATCATCTGTGACGCTTCCTCCACGGTGAGTTGTTCATCCTGGCTGATGACCGACATCACCATGTTCATCATCAGTTGCAGGCGGCGAATCTTGCGCCGTTCCTCCAGGCGCTCCGCTTCCGTCTGTACGCTCGCGTTGCTGTTGTCCGCCGGGAATGGCGATGCGGAAGCTGACTGGCTCATCTGCTGGCCTGCATTGTTCTGACTTTCCGGTAGCGGGAACCCCATCCGTCTGTCTCCTTTTGCGTGCCGTCCTTGCGATGCTCTACAGTGCGCGCTCCTTTTTGGATGCTCGAAGAGAGCATTTGTGCGCATCCTACACCCATTCCCGTGCTGCACAAATAGAAAATGCCGCCGGACCAGCAGAGCAACTGCTGCGGCATCAATTCGATGCGTATGTCCGGGTGCGCACGCTGCCGTCACGGCCCAGCAAAAACGTGGAGACGCCCAGCAGGTCCGTCCGGTAAAGCTGAATGTGATCGGCAGCGAACTCCTCCACCACCTGCGGCATGGGATGTCCGAAAGGATTCTGCCGGCCCGCGGAGATCACCGCATACTGCGGAGCCACGGCCGTCACAAACGGCGGAATGCTGGAAGTTCTGCTGCCATGATGCCCCACCTTGAGCAGCGTGGCCCGCGGCACCAGTCCCTGTTGCAGCATCATGCGCTCGCTTGGCGCCTCCGCATCCCCCTCCAGCAGGGCGCTGCTGCGGCCATAGTGCACGTCGAGCACCAGCGAATCATCGTTGGCTGGCACCCTGCCCGGCACGTAATCGGCTTGCGGAGCCAGCACATTGATTTTCGTGTCGCCAAAGCCAAATGTTTCCCCCGCGTGGAAATGCCGCACAGGAATGCCCAGTGACTGCGCCGTGGCCAGCAGGCTGCGATAGGCCGGCACACTGGGATTAATGCCCACCCAAAGCTCGCGCGGACGAAAGTTTTTCAACACGGCAGGCATTCCGCCCATGTGGTCACTGTGCGCATGCGTCAGCGCCACGGCGTCCAGTCGGCGGATATGCCGCGACCACAAATAGCTGGACACCACCTCTTCGCCCACGTCAAAACTGGTATGCGTGGCAAAAAAACTGCCCAGCGGCCCGCCCGCATCCACCAGCACGGCATGGCCATCCGGCGTCACCACCAGCAGCGAATCCCCCTGGCCCACGTCAATGGCCGTCACCTCCAGCCTGCCCGGATGCAGTTGCGGCGCTGCCGGCCACAGCACCAGCGCGCTGGCCAGCACCAGGCTGGCGACGCCGGCGACCGCAATCCACCGGTGCCGCCGAACGGCCCACACTGCAAACGCCCAGCACAGCAGCACCGCCACCATCCCCTGCCAGTACGGCGCAGGCATGCGCAGATTCGAGCCGTGCCAGTGGCTGAAATGACTGACGATCGCAGTAATGCTGTGCAACAGCCCAGCCGTAATTGCCGCTGGCAGCAGCGCCACCCAGGCCGGCAGCAACGTGCAGGCAAAGGTCACCAGCACCATCGGCATCAGTAGACCCAGAAAAGGGACCACCAGCAGGTTGGTAGGAACCGCCATCGCCGTCACGCGATGGAAGTACACCGCCATGGGCAGCACCATGAACAGCTCTGCAACACTGCTGACCAGCAACAACTCACAGAACCAGAAGCATCCGCGCAACAGCCACGCCGGCAGTTGTCTGCCCGGAAATTCCCAGCCCAGCCTGCCGCAGAGCAGCGCGCAATGCTCGCCCACCAGTCGCAGCACAACGCGAAACTGCGCCACCCGCGGCGGCAGTGTTGTGTCCAACTCCACCACCGGCAAGTGATGCGTGGCGCGCGCGTAGGGCAGAAAACTGCGCTCGCCCAGCGGAATCGCCACGCCTGCAATGGCAAGAATGGCCAGCAGCGTCATCTGCAGGCTCGCAGAAAAAAGATCGCTGGGGCTGAGCACCAACAGGCCCAGCGCGGCGATCCCCAACGCATTCAACGGATTCTGCTGACGCGCCAGCAGCCGCGTCAGCAAAAAGACGGCCGTCATCCACAGCGCGCGCTGCACCGGCAAACCAAATCCCGTCAGCAGCGCATACACCGTTGCCAGCGCCAGCGTGAGCGCCGTGGCCGGAAGCTGCGGCACGCGCAGCCTGCGCATCAGCAGAAACAACAACCCCGCCAGCAACGCCAGATGCAACCCCGAGACCACGAACAGATGAAACGATCCTGTCCGCTCAAAGCCAAGGCGCAGGCCATGGTCCAACTGCGTGCGGTCCCCAAACAGCATCGCACTCAACATGCCCGCGTCCATCGCCGAAAGCTGCAGGGCGCGTGGCAGATGCTGGTTCAGCGGCGATTGCGCATACTGCTGAAACCTGCCCCCGGCCCACGCCTGTGCTTCGTGCAGTAAACAGGCCAGTGTGCTCTGCGGCGGCACATCCAGCACCTGCACTTTCTCCGCCGCCACTGTGCCATGCGCGCCGATGCCCTGCTGCAACAGATACCCGGCGTAGTCCCAGGCACCAGGATCGAGATAGCGCTCCGGCAGACGCAACCGCACCGGCACGCTCACTTCTTCTCCGCAACGCAGCACCGGCAGTGCCTGCGCATCGGCGGCGTAGAGCGTGAGCCGAATGCCGCCCTGCACCGGCACCATGCGGTCCAGCTCCGGCTGAATGTCCTCAACGCGCTCCACGGCGAGATCGACGGAGGACATTGCCTCATTGCGCCCGTGGTCCTCTTCCTGCGGCAGTGCGCTGCTGCGAACGACGCGGCCGGTCACTGCGCGATTCAGACCATCGGCATAACCGCGCAGCGCCTGCTGCTGCAGCGGAGCAGGCTGCACCTCGGCACAGAAAAATCCCATGCAGAACCACAACGCCGTCAACGGCAACAGCACCAGCCGCAGCGACCAGCGCAGCGCGGCCAGCGTGAGCAGTGCGCTGCCCAGCACTGCCAGCAGCGCAAGGACGATTGGCTGCCATACCCAGTGCGCCAGCAGTACACCACCTGCAAAGCAAAGTGCGCACACGAGCACAGGAGTCCGGCTGAATTGCAATGGAAGGACACGCGCAGCCAGGCGACTGAACAGACGACGTGGATGCGGCTGCTCTCCACTGGCAACAGCCAGAGAGCGCGCCGATAGTTCCTGATCTGGTGCAGCAGGGGCAATGCGCATGCGAAGGAGGGTCCCTGCCAGACTGCCAGCCGCTGCATCGCCGCTACCTGCGCGTCAATGTCACCACGGTTTCCAGATGGAAGGTCTGCGGAAACAGATCCACCAGGTGCACCTGCTGGAGTTGGTAGCCCGATTCTACCAGCGCCGCCAGATCGCGCGCCAAGGTCGCAGGATCGCAGGAGACATACACCAGTTGCGGTGCCTCTGCCTGCGCCAGCAAACGGCAGACCTCTGCTCCCAGGCCAGCGCGTGGCGGATCCAGCACGACCAGCTGCGGCCGCTGGCGATGTTTGCTTTTGGCCTGCCCGGTAAGAAACTCCAGCGTGGTCGCGGCTACAACGGTGTGCGCAGTTGCTCTGCTTGTCTGCGCCAGATTGTGCGCCAGATCTTTGTTGGCAGGTGAAGCAATCTCCACCGCAACCACCTGTTCGAAGCTGCTGGCCAGCGCGCAGGAAAACAACCCCGCGCCCGCATACAGGTCCCACGCCAGCGCGCCCTTGCGACCCTGCGTCACCAATTGCAGCAGCTCGGCAATGCGATGGCGGTTCACCTGGAAGAATGCGCCACGCGTCACGCGATACTGCAGCCCGCCCACCGCGTATGTCAGCGTGCCGGTGCCCCAGTTCGTCACCTGCCGCATTGCTGGCTCTTCCCGCTTGCGCGCAGTGCCCTGCGGCGCGTACAGCCCTGCGCCCGTCAGTTGCGGCGCGGTCTGCTGCCACGCTGCACACATCTCCTGAAACACCGCCACCAGATCACGCTCCGCCGCAGCCAGAAACAGTGATGCCTGCACCTGCGTCCCCTCAGCGTCGCAGAACAACTCAATCTCATTGCAACTGCGCAGCAACGCATTGGCCTGCTGCAGCTCCTCTGTCAGTTGCAACAACTCCGTTGCCGCACGCCACAACAACGGCGCAGCAACGCGGCACTCCGTCACCGGCAACACCCGGCTGGAGGCGCGCTCCTTGTATCCAAAAGTGGGCCCGCGCCCGCCCCGCGTCCCATGCAGCCGAATGCGGTTGCGATACTGCCATGCCTGCTCCGGTGTCGCTGCGCCATGCACCACCATTGGCGGCAGCTCGCGCAGCCCGGAGCGCTCCAGCGTTTCGCGCAGAATCGCCGTCTTCATCTCCAACTGTGCAGCGTAATCAGCCTGTTGATAGTGGCATCCTCCGCACTGCGAAAAGTGTGGACACAGCGGCGCAATGCGCTGCAAGGAAGGCTTTAGCACCTGCACCAGCTCCGCCGTGGCAAAGCTTCGCTTCTGCTCCGTGATGCGCGCCTCCACCACTTCGCCCGGCAGCGCTCCGGGCACAAACACGGCCTTGCCCGCCGCCGCAGCATCCTCTGCCGGAATACGCGCCAGCCCTGCACCACCGTAGATGGCTTTTTCGATCGTCAGCTTCATGCGTGGCTCATGTAGAAGAGGCTCAGCCGCGGCAGTTTGCGCGCCTCCAGCAGCCGCTTGCGCAGAAACTGCTGCTCAATCTGGCGGATCTGCACGGCCTGCATCTTGCTGCGATACGGAGCCAGCTCCCGCGCAGCCTGTTCGCGCAGCTGCAGCAGCTCTGCTTCCGGCGCAGCTGTCATCAACGCAGCAAACAGTTTTTCTTCCAGCACCGTCAGATTGCGCTCCAGCTCTTCCACGCGGCGCGAGTTTGCCTCAGTTGCGCTTTGTATCTCTGCTGCCAGTTGCAACAAGCGCTGCGCGGTCTCCTCCAGCGCCCCGCCTGCGGCAGACTGTATTGCGGCAGACTGTGCCGACTGTTCCGCGACACTACGCAACTGCGCAGCACAATGCTCCAGGTGCGCCGCAATCCGCTGCGGCTCAAAGCCGCTCTCCTGCGTATTTTCCTGCGGAGCACTTGCTGCGCCGATGGCGGCTTCCTTCATCTGCTCCACGGCCGCCATCACTTCCTGCGCGCACCATGCCAGCGAATTCACGCGCCGCTGCTTCGCCTTCGCCGTTGCTTTGCGTGCGTCATGCTTATCAAAAGCATTGTCAATGCCGCGCAGCACGGCCTCCAGCGGAACACCCGCTTCCTGCCACGCTTCCACCAGCGCCCAGTCCAGCGTAGAAAGCAACAGCAGCGACCCGCGCCGCTGCTGGAAGCGTTCCTCGATCTCCGTAAAGTAGTTGAAATAATTCAGCACTGCAGACAATCCATTGAACTTACAAAACTGCGGCGCGCACTAGACCTTCGCGGCAGCATTCTCCGCATCCGCCACGGTCCGCTTGCGGTGCCGGTCCGTATTCCGCTCGTAGATAATACGCAACCCATCCAGCGTCAGCATGTCGTCCACGGCGCTGATGTACTTCGATCCGCTGGCCATCAACTTCGCCAGCCCGCCGGTGGCAATGGTCTTCGTCTCCGGTCCCAGCTCGGCCACCATCTTTTCCAGAATGCCGTCCACCAGTCCGATGTAGCCGTAGTAAAGGCCGATCTGCAGATTCTCCGTCGTGTTGGTGCCCACAATCCTGGACGGCCTCTTGATGTCCACCCGCGTCAGCCTGGCCGCGCGCGCAAACAACGCATCGGCAGAGATGCCCAGCCCCGGCGCAATGGCCCCGCCGATGAACTCGCCCTTCTTCGAGATCACATCAAAGGTGGTCGCCGTGCCAAAGTCCACCACTACACATGGCCCGCCAAATTTCTCAAACGCGGCCACACTGTTGGCAATGCGGTCTGCGCCCGCCTCTGCCGGATTATCAATCAGTACCGGCAGCCCGGTGCGAATGCCCGGCTCCACAAAGACCGGCTTCACGCGGAAATACAGCTCGCAGGTCTGCCGCAGCGTGTGATCCAGCGGAGGCACCACCGACGAAACCACAATGCCGGTCACACTCGTCGCGTCCAGCCCGCGCAGAGCGAACAGATTGCGGAACAGCACGCCATACTCATCCGCCGTCTGGTGACGTGTAGTGGTGATGCGCCAGTCCGCAAGCAGCTTTGCCGGCGCGCCAGCCGTCAGTTGATACAGTGCCAGAACCGTATTTGTATTGCCGACATCCAGTGCCAGAAGCATATCGTTTATGCCTTATAGAAAATTTGTCGCGTCTACTCCACCGCGTACTCCACCGCGCGCACGCCACCGGAGAGCACCGTGCGCACTCCGTCTGCCGTGCACACCCGCAAAAAGCCGCGCGCATCCAGCCCATCCGTGACGCCAGTATAGCCGCCCGCCTCCTCTACGCGAACCTGCTTGCCCCGCACCCACGTTGAGGCCCGCGCAAACCGCGCCAGCAGCCCTTCCCCTGTTGCCGTGCCTGCCGCTTCGGCCTCCAGCAGTTCCACTTCCTGAAAAAGCGACTGCAACAGCGCCACCAGCACCGCCGGCCGTGGCCAGCGTGTGCCACTCTCCATGCGCAGCGAGGTGGCCAGCGCAGCAATCTCCGGAGGAAAGCCCTTGTGGTTCACGTTGGCGCCTATGCCCACCACCACCGGCCGGGGCACGTTGAGGTCACCTGCGCCGTTGCCTGCGCTGGTCTCTGCCAGAATGCCGCAGCACTTGCGCCAACCGTTGCCAGCATGGCCAAGCAGCACATCGTTGGGCCAGCGAATGTCCGCCACCATGCCGGTCACCGTGCGGACCGCCGCACGCACAGCCAGCCCCGCAGCCAGCGAAATCCAAAGCACATCCGCTGGCGACAACCTTGGCCGCAGCAGCACGCTCACATACAAACCATCGCCCACAGCCGAGTGCCAATGATGGCCGCCACGCCCGCGGCCCGCCGTCTGCTCATCGGCAAAATATACCGAATACGCCGGCGCTCCATCCTGCGCCTGCTGCATCGCATAGGCATTGGTGGAGTGAATCGTTGGGAAATAGTGCAGTCTGCCAGGAAACGGTGTTGCGGCCAGCGCCGCATTCAAGGCGGCCATGTCGTAAATATCCTGCATTGGTCCTGTCATGAACCTAGTAAAGATCCGCCGTGATGCGCATGCTCAGGTCCACTGCCGGAGCCGAGTGCGTCAACGCGCCCACAGAGATGTAGTCCACGCCAGCCAGCGCATACTTGCGAATATTCTCCAGCGTAATGCCGCCGGAGGACTCAATCGAGATGTCCTTCGAGTGCGCGCGTACGATCTTGACGGCTTTCTTCGTTTCCGCCGGCGTCATGTTGTCCAGCAGCAGCGCCTCGGCTCCGCCTTCCAATGCCTGCTCCAGCTCTGCAAAGCTGCGCACTTCCACCTCAACCCGCTGGCTCCCTTTGCGCTTCTCCAGGGCCTTGGCCAGCACCATGGGCAGCCCACCGCCCAGCGAGATGTGGTTGTTCTTAATCAGGATGCCGTCGGACAGATCCAGCCGGTGGTTCTTCGCGCCACCGCAACTCACCGCATACTTGTCCAGCGCACGCAGCCCAGGAATGGTCTTGCGCGTGTCGAGCACCGTGGCATTGGTGCCAGCCACGGCCTTCACATATCGGTTCGTCAGCGTGGCAATGCCGCTCATGCGCTGCATCAGGTTCAAAATCACCCGCTCACAGGCCAGAATCACGCGCGCATTGTGGCGAATCACCGCCAGCGCCTGCCCCTTCCTCACATGCACGCCATCAAAAATCTCCGGATGGCTGATGACCTCAAAGCGGCCCACCTGTTTCGTGCTCAGCTTGCCATAGATCGAAAGAAGCTGCGGAATGCAGCCCAGCCCGGAGACGATGCAGTCCTCCTTGGCCAGAATCGTGGCCGAAGCGTGCAGGTTCGCGTCAACCGTCAGCGCTGTGGTGGTGTCATTCGTGGCCCGGTCTTCCACCAGCGCCGCTTCCAGTATTCCCTGTGTCCGCTTGCTCTTCCAGTCCATGTGCGTCCTCAAACTTTACAGCTTACCGCAATCGGTATCTGCCACGCCCAATCTTGCCTGGGCCATCCGTCATATTGGCTACACCCGATTTTGCCTGGGCCATCCGTCATATTGGCTACACCCGATTTTGCCTGGGCCATCCGT
>DZDJ01000004.1:62826-91724 GCA_022736715.1 Edaphobacter aggregans | reverse complement strand
TTTGCCTGGGCCATCCGTCATATTGGCTACACCCGATTTTGCCTGGGCCATCCGTTTTGTTAAGGGCACGGCTTTAGCCGTGCCGCAAACCACTTTACGCATTGCGGCTTCAGCCGCTGAGGTACTTTCTGATGCAAGCGCAAGCCGACCTCAGGGGCTAAAGCCCTTCAATCCCGACATCCCACTACGGCACGGCTATAGCGGTTTTCCAGTTGGTGTAGAGGAAACGTGATGCCCTGAAATGGCTTTTTTTTCAAGAAAAAGCCGCCCTGCATATTCCTGGAAACTCCACGAAAACTGGAGAACCGCTATAAAGCCCTTCAATCCCAACATCACACTACGGCACGGCTAAAGCCGTGCCCTTAACAAAACATCTCCATCGACATCGCAACGAATCGATCCAGTCGACTTGAATCCGGCTCCGAATCCGGCTCCGAATCCAAGTCCGGGTGCCCCATCCTTCGCGCCCTTTGCGAAGGATGGAATATCACCTTAGTCTCTCAACGCTTCCAGCGCCGCCGCAGCCTTCTCATGCAGCAGCTTCAACTCCGCCGCCTGCGTCCGCAAGCCTTCCACTACGTTCGCCGGGGCCTTCGCCAGAAAGCCCTCGTTGCCCAACTGCCGCTCGGCATTGGTGATGCCCTTCTCGTACTTGGCAATTTCCTTCGTCAGCCGCTCGCGCTCGGCAGCAACGTCCACCTGCTTTTCATATAGCACCACGACATCAAATTGCGCTGTGCTGCGCGCATTCGCGCCACTCAAAGCGGCCTTGCTGAAGTTCACATCCGCAACTCGCGCCAGCTTCCCCAGCATGCCGCGATTCGCTGCGATGCTTTCCGCTACCGCGCCCTCGGCGAAAACATCAACCGATGCAGCTTCTTTTTCCGGCACGCCAAGATCCTTCCGCAGCGCACGCACCGCAATGATGAGTTGCTGCAATGTCTCCATCGCAGCGACTGCATCCGGCGAACATGTCGCATCGCTCGCCTGCGGATACTGCGTCAGCGCAATCGACTTTGCCGGAGCGTTGCCATCGTAGAACGCATGCCAGATCTCCTCCGTGATGAACGGCATGAAGGGCGACAGCAGCCGCAGCGCTGCTTCAAACACCGCCAGCAGCGTCGTCAACGCTGCCGTGGTCGCGGCCTTGTCTGCCCCTTCGCTGAAGTCCAGCCGCAGCTTCACAATCTCCAGATACCAGTCGCACAGCTCGCCCCAGAAGAACTGGTACACCAGGCTCGCCGCTTCGTGGAAGCGGTAATCTCCCAGCGCGGCATTCACCTCCGCCGCCGTCGTGCTCAGGCGCGAAACAATCCACCGCGCCTCCAGCGGAGACGACTCATTCACCGCCAGCGCTGCGCCAAGCTGCGACAGATCAACCGTAACTCCCGCCTCTTTCGCCCGCTCCACGTTCATGAAGACGAATCGCGCCGAGTTCCATATCTTGTTCGCAAAGGCGCGATAGCCCTCCGTGCGCGCCTCGCTGAAGGCGATGTCCGTACCTGGTGAAGCCATCGCCGCCAGCGTGAACCGCACCGCGTCCGTGCCAAAGCGCCCGATGATGTCGATCGGGTCAATCACGTTGCCTTTGGTCTTCGACATCTTCTGCCGGTCCGCATCGCGCACCAGCGCATGAATATAAACCTCGCGGAAAGGTACTGCATCCTTCAACGTGCGCGGCGAACCATCCGGCATCGGCGCATCCAGCATGAAGTGGCAACCCAGCATAATCATCCGGGCCACCCAGAAGAAGAGGATGTCGAAGCCCGTCACCAGCAACTGCGTTGGATAAAACGCCGCCAGGTCCGCCGTCTGCCGCGGCCAGCCGAAGACCGTAAACGGCAGCAGGCCAGAAGAGAACCATGTGTCCAGCACATCGGTCTCCTGCGTCAGGTCTGTGCTGTTGCAGTGCTCACAGTTGGTCGGCGTCTCACGCGCCACCGTAATCCTTTTGCACGTGCCGCAGTGCCACGCCGGAATGCGATGTCCCCACCACAGTTGCCGCGAGATGCACCAGTCGTGGATGTTGCGCATCCACTCGAAGTACGTCTTGGCATACTGGTCCGGCGTAAAGCGGATGTGGCCTTTCTCGACCGCCTCAATCGCCTTGTCCGCCAGCGGCTGAATCTTCACAAACCACTGCGTGGAAAGCCGCGGCTCCACCGTTGTCTTGCAGCGGTCGCACTTGCCAATGGCAAGCGTGTGGTCCTTCACCGCCACCAGCAGCCCCAGCGCTTCCAGGTCGGCCAGAATCTTCGCACGCGCCTCATAGCGATCCAGCCCGGCGTACACGCCGCCTTCGCTGTTGATGTGCGCCGTCTCGTCCATCACATTAATGTTTGGCAGGTTGTGGCGCTGGCCAATAGCAAAGTCATTCGGATCGTGCGCAGGCGTCACCTTCACCGCGCCGGTGCCAAACTCCGGATTCGCCCACTCATCGGCAACAATCGGAATCGCCCTGTTCACTAAAGGCAGGTTCAGCTTCTGCCCGATGTACTGCTTGTAACGCTCGTCGTTGGGATTCACGGCCACCGCCACGTCGCCCAGCATCGTTTCCGGACGCGTCGTTGCAATGGTGATGTACCCCGCTCCATCGGCCAGCGGATAGCGAATCTCGTAAATCTTGCCCTGCTGCTCCTCGTGGACGACCTCAAGATCGCTGATCGCCGTCTGGCAGCGTGGGCACCAGTTCACAATGTAGGCCCCGCGATAGATCAGCCCCTGCTCATGCAGCCGGACGAAGGCCTCCTTCACCGCGACGGACAGGTTGTCGTCCATGGTGAAGTACTCGCGCGACCAGTCCACGCTGGCGCCGAGCCGCTTCATCTGGTCCAGAATCGCGCCGCCGTAGTGCTGCTTCCACTGCCATACGCGCTCCACAAACGCCTCGCGCCCAAGCTGCTGGCGCGTTTTGCCTTCGCCTGCCAGTTGCCGCTCCACCATCATCTGCGTGGCAATTCCGGCATGGTCCGTGCCCGGCAGCCATAGCGCCAGGTCGCCGCACATCCGCCGCCAGCGTGTCAGGATGTCCATCTCCGTCTGGTTCAGCATGTGCCCCATGTGCAGACGCCCGGTGACGTTCGGCGGTGGCAACAGCATCGTGAACGGGTTGGCGGTCTCGCCGGTGACCGGCTTGGCGGCGGGGGTGGTCACGTCAAACAGCCGCTCCTGCGCCCAGTAGGCGGCCCAGCGGTCTTCAATAGCAGAGGGGTCGTATGCTTTGGAAAGTTCTTGTGGCATGATGCGTTCTTTAAGCGGTTCTCCAGTTTCTGTGGCGTTTCCGGCAGCGCGCAGGATGGCTCCCCCTGAGGAAAAAACCACTTGAGGGCACTGCGCTTCCACTACGTCAACGGAAGAACCGCTGTCGTTTTTGCACGCCGAAGTTTGCAGCCGCAAACCCTCTGGATTCAGGCCGTCCTGCGCATTCAGGCGCAATCCTCACCTTAGCATAGCGGGCCTGTCTGTGCCGTGCCTCCCGCATCCGCGAAAAGCCCCGCCACGGCGGAACCGGGTGTGATCAAATGGCGTACAACATCCTCATGGAACCTGTGCCTGCCCTAAATGAGTTTTCCGGGAGACTTTTACTGATGATCCGCCGCCTGTGGTCCGCCACCGCGTTAATTCTTCTCCTGTGCCCGCTCGGCGCCTTTGCGCAACACCACAGCCAGGGGCAGGACTCCGTGCAGTTCTTCCAGGACATCCACATCCCCACCGGCCAGAGCGCAGGCGATGCAGTCTGCTTCTTCTGCTCCGTGCAGGTGGAAGGCGCGCTGAACGGCGATGCGGTCGTTTTCTTTGGAAAAATCCATAATTCCGGCCAGATTCAGGGCGATGCCGTGGCCATTATCGGCAGCATCACGCTCGCTAACCAAGCCAGCGTCGGGGGCGATGTCGCCGTCATCGGCGGCCTTCTGAATGCCTCGCCAGATGCTGTCATCAATGGAGACCACGTCATCATCCCGGCCGCGCTCATTCTATTGCAGTTGCTGCTGCTCTTTGGCATCCTGATTGCCCTCATTTACGGTATCGTGTGGCTCCTCAACCGTAGCCGCCAGCCAGCCTGTCCGCGCCGTCCATAGCATCGGCAAGATTGCACCGGATTTTGTGCATCCACTGTGGGCGGAACCACATCCGGCACGGGGCGTCCCTCATGTTGTATTGATTTACAGGAACCAGCAGACGGAAATTTCCATAAAACATCCCGGAAAGAAGACATGTTTTGTTGCAACAGGCGGATCGAAGTTCTTGTCTCAACAGACTGACCAGATGTGTTGCCAGGAGCAACTTCATGATGCACCGGTGCACTGTTCTTTCGAGCATGGCAATACTGCTTGCTACTTTGTCCGCCAGCACCGCCGGTCACAAAAAAAGGCAACTCCAGGCAGAGCCGCCTTTTTTGTGGTCTGTGACTATTATCCGGCTTAGAACGGATTCAGCTTGCCCAACCCCTTCTTTTTCTTGTGCTTACTGGAGGAAGCCTTGCTGGAGTCGTAGGCCGGCCTGGGCTGCTTCTTACCCTTGGCCGTGGTCGTTGGCACCTGCGACTGCACCACCGGGGCTGACTTGACATCGTTGATGGTGTCCGGCGCTTCGGCCGGCTTTTCCACCGGCGGCAGCGGGGTATTGTTCGTTGGGCCAACGGCCTTCAGGCCGCCATTGTCCTGCGGCGCAGCAGCGCTGGGCGTCACAATCTGCATGGAGGTGGAGTTCCCCGCAGGAGCCTGCGCGGCAGCAGCGCCCGTCATCTGTTCCGTCGTCGTATTGGATCCCGTTTCAGCTCCACCCTGGCCCGCGGTCTGGATACTTTGCAACTGCAATGGCTGCGCTGGCGTTGTGGCCGGTACAACTGCGGGTTGTGTCGCCGGAGCTGTGGCCACTGGCTGTGTCGGCGTCGGCGGCCCGGAGGAAGCCTGCACCGGGTTCATGGCGTCCTTGAAAGCGGCAACCGACTGCTTGGTAATCTCTGGCGCCAGCGTCGGCTTCGGATCAACCAGCGTTGGTTCCCCAATCCGGGCGGCCGTCACCATGTCCGGCCGGCGCGTAACAATAATCAGCGCGCGGGCCTTGAATGTCACGTTGGCGCGACTGGCCTCTTCCGCTTCGCTCTCGGCCAGTTCGGCAGCCGTCGGCGTTGGCACCTTGTATCCCATGGCCAGCAAGCGGTCTTTGGCGTCGTCCACATGTGGAGCAGCCGCATAACGTGTCACCACGCGGCGGTAGGCCTGCGCCGCCAGATCGTCGTACACCCTCTCCAGCCGGGACTTGGGGCCTTCCGGCAGGCGCATGTTGGCCACAATCTTCGCCTCAGAGGAATACGCATCGCCCAGTGCGATCAATGCTTCGTCGCTGTGGCTGTAAAGCGGATACGTGTCCACCAGGGTCTGGTAGCGGGCAATGGCCGCCGCCCAGTTTTCATGCGAATAGTAGAACGACGCGATGTCGGCCTCGCGTGTCGCCAGCACTTCCTGCACCTCGCGCAGCCGCTGCTTGGCCTGCGGCACCAGCGTCGAGTCCGGGAACTGCAGGATCATCGTCCGGTATTCGTCCCCGGCCCGCTTGGCATCGGTAAAGTCGCGGTCGGGCTTCGCCATCTGGCGGTAATAAATATCGGCCACGCGCATCTGCGCTTCGGCGGCCTCCGGCTGGTTGGGGAAGAAGGTAATAAAGTCCTTGTACTCCGCTTCCGCCTGCGTCAGCGCCGCAGTGCCGCCTTCCTTGTACCAGCTGTCGCCAATGGCCAGCTTGGCGCGCATCTGGAACTGCGAATCCGGATAGGTATTGAGCAGCGTCTGCAGGTCGAGCCGGGCAACATCGTACTTGCCCTTCTTCATCGCCAGCATGGCCTTGTCATAGAGCTGCTTGTCCGGCAGCGTGCTCTCCACGCCGGCCAGCGGGTTTTCCTTCTTCATCTTGCGCTCGCGCTTTTCAGCCTTTTTAGTGTCCCTGGACTGGACAATCTTTTCCTTTTTCGCTTTCTTTTTCCGCTTGTGCTTTTCCTTGCCGTTGTCAGTCTGCGCGTCTGACTGGGCAGTCGACTGGGTCATCGTCGCGGCATTGCTCTGCTGGTCAGCCTGCGCAGCGGCAAAGGCCGGGCTGCCCATCAGCGATGCGGCCAAGCACGGCGCTGCAATCAAAAGCGTGAAACTGCGGAAAAGTTCGCTGGAAAACGGACGGCTCATAGCACCTCAATACGCAGGCTGCGGCTCCACCAATCAAGCCGATTTCAACCAGAGCTGCCTGCCACACACTGGTTGCAATGTTCCTAAGATTTTACCCTTTTGTGGACCTGCCTGCCGGTCTGCGCAGCCCAACCTTTTTTGTTCCTTTTGCCGGACGCAGGGGCTCCCCTGCCGCTTTGCGCGCCGCCTGCAACAACTTACGGGCATTCCGCTCCGCTTTTCCGTCACCAAAAACGGCATTGCCCGCCACCAGCAGATCGGCTCCTGCCTCGACGACCTGGGCAATAGTGCCGTGCGCCACGCCACCGTCCACCTCGATGCGGTAATTTAGCCCCATCTCTGCCCGCAACTCAACCAGCCGCCGGATCTTATTGAGCGAATTCGGGATAAAGCTTTGTCCGCCAAAGCCCGGGTTCACGCTCATCACCAGAACATGGTGCACCATCGGCAGAATCTCAACGAGAAAGTTGACCCGCGTGGCCGGATTGAGAACCACAGCCGGCTTCATGCCGTGCTGCGCAATCAGCTCCAGCGTGCGATGCAGATGCGTACATGCCTCATAGTGCACGCTCACCCAGTCTGCCCCGGCATCGGCAAATGCGGGAATGAACTCATCCGCATTTTCGATCATCAGGTGGCAGTCCAGCGGCAGCCTGGTCACCTTCCGCAGCGACTTGACCACTGGAGGGCCCAGCGTAATGTTGGGCACAAAATGCCCGTCCATCACATCCACATGGATCAGCGTACCGCCGCCCCGCTCCGCCGCCTGCACCTCATCGGCCAGGCGGGCAAAGTCGGCGGAAAGAATCGAAGGTGCCAGTTCAACCAAAATATCTCACTCCTGCCTGGTAGCAGTGTATCAGCCAGGGCAGCAGCAAATGGTTACGGGGCCGCATACTTCTCCAGCCATTTCCACTCGTCCCGCACCTTGATGTATCCGTGCCAGGGGTTGTTCGCCAGGCTGTGCCCCTCGCCTGGGAACATCAGAAAGGTATGCGGAACCCCCAGGTTGTCCAGCGCGCGCTCCAGCAACACATCTTCCAGCGTGCTCACACGAACATCGCTGCCGCCACCCACCAGATGCACCGGCGTTTTCACCTTGTTCATCTGGAAGAGCGCCGCTTCACTTTGATAAAGCTGCGGCTGTTGCCAGGGCGTGCCGTTCAGCATCCAGGCATCGTCGAAGGTCATATCGTCGTTGCCCCAGTTGGCAGCGTGCTCCACAGCTCCGGCCCCGGTCAGCGCCGCCTTGAAGCGGGTGGTCTGCGTGATAAGCCAGTTGGTCATGTATCCGCCGTAGCTGTATCCAGCAATGGCCATGTGGCTGGGATCGGCAATGCCCTGCTGCACCAGCGCATCCACGCCAGTCAGAATGTCCTTGCCCGGACGCGACACGATGTGCTTCTGGATTTCCAGCATGAAGCCGTCGCCATAGCCCGTCGAACCGCGATAGTTCGGCCGGAAGACCAGCCATCCATGCTCGGCCGCATAGCTGGCCCAGTCATA
This sequence comes from Edaphobacter aggregans, assembly GCA_022736715.1. Classification (GTDB taxonomy): domain Bacteria; phylum Acidobacteriota; class Terriglobia; order Terriglobales; family Acidobacteriaceae; genus DZDJ01. The sequence continues at coordinate 84,039 of DZDJ01000004.1, read as the reverse complement.
CCAGTCCGCGCCAAAACGATTGCCGTCCGCATCGGCCGGGCCACCGTGGATCAGCAGCAACAGCGGCAGATGCTTGTCGCCCTTTTTGCCCGGAGGATACTCCAGCACGCCCTGAATGGTACGCCCATCGTCGCTCTTCCATTCAAACGTGCTCCACTCCGGCGCGGCGAATTTCGTATAGAACTCGTTGAAGCTGCTCACGCGCTCCGCGTCCGCCAGATGCGCCGCATCCTGCGCAACATAGACCTCTGTCGGCTTCTGAATCGTCGAGTACGTAACAAGGATGCTGGTACCCTGGCGCGCACTGCCCAGCGAACCATAGGTTCCCGCCAGCCCGGCCAGCTTTTCCGCATGCCCGCCCTTCACGCTGTAAATCTGCGTCTCCACTCCGGTCTGCCCTTCGGCCAGCAGCGAGCCGTCCGGTTGCACTGTATATCCGCTCCAGGAGCCGCCATAGTCAGCGCCCAGCCGCGTAATGTGCCCGCTCTCCGGACCGAGCGAGTAGATGCGTCCCTGCACATCCTCGTAGGACTGCTCCACCGAGCCGCCGGCCGCAGGCACCAGGAAGTAAATCCGTTTGCCATCCGGCGACCAGCCCAGATTGCTCTCGCGCCCCTGATTGTGCGTCAACTGCTTTGCTTCCGCTTCCGCAGTGCCCGCCGTGGAGACCACATAAATCTCATTCGTCTGCGTCCGCTCATCGCGCTGCGAAACGGAATCTGTGCGGAAGACAATCTGCTCGCCCTCAGGCGCTGCCAGCAACTGCGCAATGCGATACGGGCTGCGCGTCACAATGCTGGCGTCCTGCGGCAAAGGCAGGGCCGTGGCTGACAGTTTCTTTTTCCGCTTCTCTGCGGCATACGGCAGCGGCACGGCCTTGTTGGCGGCAATCGCATCGATCACGGCAATGCGCAGCAGCAGGTCGCCGCGCTCCTGCTCGCGCCAGCGGACAACGTCCTTCCAGTCTCGCTGGATCTCCTCAGTCTGGGCCCTGGTCAGCGGCGTTTCCACAGAAAAGTAGATGCTCTTCGAGTCCGGCGACCAGGAGAAGCTGTGTACATCGAGCGGCCCGGTGTAGAGCGGCAACGCTTCACCACCACCGGCGCGCATCACCCATACACGGCCCGGCTTGTCCTTGTCAGCGCCGGCTTTGCCATTGTCCTCGCCCTCATTGCCCGGCGCCTGCGCGCCCGCGGTGCCGCGGTCAGAAATGAAGGCGATGTATTTGCCATCGGGGGACCACTGCGCCTCCGAGTCTTTGCCTGATTGCGTCAGCATGACGGTGCCATGCTGCGGACGCCACAGCCACAGATCATGGACATAGCGGCTGTGCTTCCAGTCCGGCGCTACCGTGCCGATCACCGCCGCATTGCCGCTGGGCGAAAGCTGGGCGCCATGAATCTCCAGGCCGTTCATGTACTCGTCGAGAGGGATTAGGGGTTTGGAGCTTTGCGCCAAAGCAGACGAACAAAAAAACGCGATGCCTGCCGCCGCGGCAAGCACACTTGCTGAGCGAAACCGGTTGATATTCATAGGCTTGCCCCGCAGCCTAACACATCGTATGCAGCGAGGCGAGCGATTTATACCTGTGGCGCGTCTGCTGCCGCAGATGCCGAAGCTGGCGGCGACTTCTGCGCCGCCGCATAGACGCGCGAGACGCCGCGCAGGATGCGCTTCACCGGCAACTCCGCCCCGCGGAAAAAGATTTCCCCCACGCGCTGCTTCTCTGGCCGGTAGTACCAGCGCTTCAACAGCGCCAGATGATCTGCCAGCAAGCTGGCGTCCGCAGGCTGCGACTCCAGTGCATGCAGCGCGGCTGCGAAGCGGCCTTCCAATGTATCGTGTTGCGATGGACTCTCTTCGCCGCCCTCCAACGGCACCGGAGCCAGCGCCACCGGATGCGCAAACAGCGACGACGAGCCGGACTGCTCATTCGGGTGCCGCATGCCAAGCGTCGAAAAAAGAACCGGCCCGCGAATGACGCCGCCGCGAACAAGAAACAGCGCCACGCTTTCCGGCGCGGCCGCAGGCTGAACCACCAGCGCATCCAACTCCGTCAGCGGGCGCACAATCTCCTCCGCCAGTTGCGCGGCGGCCCTGGCCTTCTGCATCTGCACATGAAAAGCCGCAGCCTGCTCGAATTCCAGCGTCTCGGATGCTTTGTCCCGCGCCGCAGTAATCTGCGTCAGCAGGGAATGGCCATGCGTTTCCAGATAGCCACGCACCGCAACCGCCTCTTCCGCGTAGCGTTCGTCGCTGCAACCCTGAAAACAGGGCGCCAGGCACATCTTCATCTCGGAGTACACGCAACCCGGAAAGCCAGGGTCGGGGTTCAGATCGTCGTGGCAGCGGCGCAGTTTGAAGAGGTCCAGCGACTCCTCCAGAAAACGCTCGGCCGCCGCCCGCGATGGAAACGGCCCATAGCAGTACTGCAGCCAGCGCCTGGTCAGCCGGTTGGTGACATACACACGCGGATACGCGTTCTCCCATGCCATACGCAGAAAATACGGCGTGTGCAGCCGCATGCGGCGGTGGGTCTCCTGCACGCCAAAGACCTGCACGCTCCACTGATGGAGCGCCAGCGCCGCTTCCAGCTCCGACCCCGTCAGCGCATATTCAATGCGCGCCACGCGCTCCCGCAGGTTCAGCCGCCGGGACTGCGACTCCGGCGGAGCCAGCAGACGCAGCAGCCTGCGGCGCAGATTTGTGGTGCGCGTAACGTAGGGCTGAGCATGGCTGTGGTGTCCGTACAGCGCAAAGACGCCCGCCTGCGCCGGCACCGCGCGCAGCAGCGCTTCTGCCTGGTGTGGATCGAACGCAATGGAAGAGCGAAGCACGTATTGATTTTAGAGTGCGGCGCGCACAATCTGCATGGCCTGCTGCACCACGGCCTGCTGATCGCCAAAGCCGCGCAGCCAATGCACCTCTGGTTCCCGCCGGAACCAGGTAAACTGCCGCTTGGCATAGTTGCGATGCCCCTGCTGCGCGCTGGCAATGGCCTCCGGCTGCGTCACTTCTCCACGCAGCAGTTCACAGGCCTGCTTGTAACCAAGCGACGTCAGCGGGCGGCACTCGTAGCCATAGCGCGCCACCAGCGCCTGCGTTTCCTCCACCAGCCCATGCGCAAACATGGCCGCAGCGCGCTGGTTGATGCGGTCATAGAGCAGCCTGCGCTCCGGCTCCAGCCCAATGCGCAACACGCGAAAGCCCTGCAGCGGAACGCGCCCCTGCTTCCACGCTTCCGTGAGCGGCTGCTTGCTGGCAATGCAGATTTCAATGGCGCGGACCAGCTTGGGCAGATCGTTGGCGTGAATGCTCCCCGCCGCAGCCGCGTCGATGCGCCGCAGCACTTTGTGGAGATGGCCGGTGCCGTATTTTGCTTCCGCCGCGCGCAGCCGCTCGCGCAACTCCTCTGACCGCTGCGGCCCGGGAAAAAGCCCGTCCACCAGCGCCCGCAGATACAGGCCCGTGCCGCCCACTACGATCGGCAGATGACCACGCTTCTGAATCTGCTCCAGCGCCGCCCGCGCGTCGCGGCTGTAATCGCCCGCCGTGTAGGGCTGCGTCGGATCCACCACATCCAGCAGATGATGCGGCGCCCGCTGGCGCTCTGCCAGCGAAGGCTTGGCGGTGCCAATCTCCAGCTCGCGATACACGGCAACCGAGTCGCAGTTCACAATCTCGCCGTCAAAGGCCTCCGCCAGCGCCAGGGACAACGCCGTCTTTCCGCTGGCCGTCGGCCCCAGCAGCACCAGCAGCAGTGGTGGCAGCATTTCCTGTTCTGGACTCGCATTCACCACAGCCGCCACCATCCAGGCCCAAAGGCATGGTGCAGGGCAGCGCGCAGCAGACTGGCGGCCAGCACGGCCAGCGCCAGCCACAGCAACCCGCGCACCTGCATGCGCCGCTCCCGATCCTGTGGAACTTCCGGCATCGCTTTCAGCTTACTGGTCTGAAGGCTTCTTGTTATAGAGGAAGAAGCAACGCAGCTCCAGCTTGGGGCCCTTGAAGGCCTTCGGCAGCGGCGGGAACGGCGACGCGCCCAGAATGCCGCCCCAGGCAGCGCGGTCCAGCGAAACATCGCCCGACGGGCCCTCCAGCGTAATTGCGCCGATCTTGCCGCCGGGCAGAATCGTGAAGCGGATGACCACCACGCCCTGCTTCAGCAGCGGAGGCCGCGCCGCTTCCGGAATCAGCGGGTCCCAGGACACCTGAATATCGTGGTGCAGCCGTTGCAGATACGGGCCGAAGTCGACGCCCATCGTGTCGCTCAGCACTTCCATGCCGGAATTCATCCCCGGATGCTGCATGGGAGCGTTGTCGCCAAAATTGCCATCGTCGCCCGGATTTCGCGCCGCAGCGCGCATGGCCTGGCGCAGCATGTCTCCCACGCTGCCACCGCCACCAGCAGCAAAGTTGGGCGGTGCCGGGGCCGGCTTGGGCGCCTCCAGCGTGGCCTGCTGGTTGGTCTGCAATGGCTGGGTCTGCTGCCGTGGCTGCGGGTGCGGCGCCTGCGGCTGCTGCCGGGCAATCTGCTGCGCAGGCGGCCCCGGAGCGGCCTGTTGCTGTTGCGGAGCCGGAGGCGCGGCCTGCGGATGCGGCCTGCCTGCGCGCTCCATGGCCTGCAACTGCGCCAGCGTCTTCTGGTCCAGCGTCGGATGCTTGGTCTGCGCCACGCGGTCCTTATCGGAAATGATGTCCGTATGCTTCGGTTTCTGCTTCTTAATCAGATCCGGCGGCATGTCCAGATACTTCAGGTCCTTCGGATTCTCCAGCTCCACCGTCTCCGGATTCACCACCTTGGGCACGTAGTGAAAAAGCACCCGCGGCGCATAGACCAGAAACCAGAACAGGGCCAGGTGCAGAATCAGTGCAATCCAGACACCCTCGCGGAAGCGGGCCCGTGCACGCTCCTCCTCAAGCTGGTCCACAAGCTGCAGCAGCTCGTGGTGCTGCAGGCCGTCATAGCGGCCGCTGGTGCTTTTTTGCGAAGAGGAATCTTCAGGACGGGGCGTCGTCTCGCTCGGCGGGCTCGGTGGCATTTCCGTGATGGGCATCAGTCAGGTTGGAACGCAGCAGACGAGCGAAAGTTTCTTTCTGCTGAATATAAGAACTTTCTGAGAACTATGGTTGCATCAGCCTCAACGAACTAACTTGCATTATATTGCACTCTGCCGCGGCGTGCTGCCGGGCGCGCCCTAAGTGGAGCGCCTGCAACAATCTCGCACCGCTGAGGCGGCTTTCGCCGTAAAATCGACGAGTGCCTTCTCTCCTTACCGCAGCCGTGCTCACCGTCAGCGACTCCTGCTTTCGCGGAGAGCGCACCGACGCGTCCGGCCCTGCCGTGGCCGAACTGCTGGCCGCCGACGGCTTTCGCGTCCAGGTGCGGCGCACCGTGCCGGATGAGGTAATTCCCATTGCGGAGACCATCCGCTCGCTGGCAAAAGAGGTGCGACTGGTGGTGACCACCGGAGGCACCGGCATTGCCGCGCGCGACGTAACCCCGGAGGCCACCCGCAGCGTCTGCGACCGCCTGCTGGACGGCCTTGCCGAGCGCATGCGTGCCGCCGGACTGCAACAGACACCCTTTGCCGCGCTCAGCCGGGCCGTTTGCGGCACCTGTGGACTGGCATTGGTTGTCAACCTGCCGGGCAGCCCTGCCGGGGCCGTCTGTTCGCTGCAAGCGGTTCTGCCGCTGCTGCCGCACGCGATGGCAGTTCTTGCAGGAGACACAGAACATTCCCCAGGCCAGCCGGTTTCCCCCATCCTCCCAACCGCTACAATAAAACGCGAAGACTCTTAAGACGACTCCCTTGATCAAAGCTCTCAAGACCTGGTTCACCAAATACGAACTATACATGCTCGTGCTCCTGAAGCCGCTTGGCGTCTGGGGCGTGGGGCTGCTGGCCCTGATTGACGCCTCCTCGATTGCCATTCCCATTGACCCGATCGTTGCCGTCTATGTGTGGAACCATCGCTCGCATTTCCTTTTCTACTGCCTCAGCGCGGCGCTGGGCTCTGCACTGGGCAGCCTGGTGCCCTATTTTGTGGGCCGCGCCGGGGGCGAGCTCTTCCTGCTGAAGCGCATCAACCGCGAACGCTTTGAGAAGCTGCGCGACCGCTTCGAACGGCAGGAGTTTCTGGCCATCATGATTCCCGCCATGATGCCGCCGGGAACGCCGATCAAGCTCTTTGAGTTTTCCGCCGGCGTTTTTGAGATGAAGCCGCTCTGGTATACCAGCGCCGTCTTCAGCGGCCGTTTTCTGCGCTTCACCATCGTGGCGCTGCTGACGCTGAAGTATGGGCCAGACATTGTCCACATCGCCATGGCCGCCTTCACCAAGCATCTGGCCATTATTCTGGAACTGCTGGGACTGCTGCTGCTGGCGGTCCTGATCGTGGTGCTGCGCAAGAAATGGGCACGTCGAAGGAACATGGCCGCGTCGAATGGCGCAGTCATCAGCGACGACGAAGAGACACTGCCATAAAGCACCAGCCTTGAACAGCAATACGAAAGGGCACGGCCTTCGCCGTGCCCTTTGCTTTTGGAACCGCCTTTGCAGTACTACGCTGCGGCAACACCCTTGCCCGCATCCGTATGCGCAGCCGAGAAGTGCCGTACCAGCGCCGGCAGCCCGAAGGCGCAACCCGCCAGCAGTCCGGTGGAAACCAGGTCGTTGCCATAGAAGGGAACCGCCGCCACGTAGCAGGCGCCCAGCCCGGCCAGCGTATGCGGATACAACTGCGAACCCACCCACACAGCAAAGTTGCTGAGCACAAAGAACGCCGTAGCCGAACCCAGCACCGCACCCACAACCCGCAGCACCGTCGTTTTGCGGGCCAGCAGCACGCTGCCCAGCAGGCAGACCCCCAGATACCAGGCCCACGTCACCACATACCCCTGGATATGGAAGGGATAGTCATACGCAAATACCGTGAGGTAATAGTCCGTAGCCATCAGGGCAACCACCGGCAGCACCATCTGCCAGCCGCTGCGGCGCGCGCCAAAGTAGAGCAGGCTGGCACCCACTGCGGTGAAATTCATCCACGGATGCGGCAGCACTCGGCTGAGAACCGCAATCAGAACAAAAAGATAAGCGAACATGTATCCCTCAGTAACCCGTCAGACTCAAAAACCTGCCTAGTAAACCGGCAGAACTTGCCGATCTTTTGATTCTCCGGGGTTGTGCAGGCAGGGTCAAGGTAAAAATTGACGCAATCAAAGCCGCTTCCTGCATAATCAAAGCCCTGCCTGAGCGGAAGCCGCGCAGAATCAATGCTGCACGTGCCCACCCATCTGCATGCCCACCACCTGATCGGCGGCATTCAGATACACCGTTCCGCTCAGCGGAGGATGCTCTCGTCCGCGCATGGCCAGCACGTTGTAAGTAAATCGCAGGTCGCGGAAGTTCACCGCAGTTGCCGGGTTCTTGTCCGCAATCTCCGGCGGAAGGTTTCCCGGAACGCCAATCTCCTCCACATACGGATATTTTGACCAGTCGAGATAGACCTTGCCCAGCCAGGACTGCTCAGCCACCCGCACAGCCGGAGTAACGGCCGGCTTGTAAAGCACATCCGTCTGCGGACTGGTCGTCACCTGGTCGTTGCGCGTATCCACATCCACCAACTGGTAGAAATTCGGCGTATCCACCACCACATGCCAGTGGAAGGGATTCACCGGATATGGCTCGGCCGCAACATGCAGCACAGCGGCTCCCTGAAAATCCATGTTCCCGGCCAGCTCAATCGCGCGGCCATGTTCTCCGGCGCGGAAGATCCACGTAACTACCATGACCAGCAACGCGAAAATGGCCCAGCCCCGGCCGCGAAACTTCTGACGCCCGGCGCCAATCTCGCTGTCGGCAAGGCCAAAGATGGCAGGCATCACCAGCGCCAGAATCAGCACGGCCAGAAAGACCGGCTCGACGATAAAAACCAGGTCCGCCGAATACCAGCGGGCGCTGAACGGATAAAACGGTCGGACGCCGTAGTTGTTGGTGTAATCCAGCAGGATGTGACTGAGCGCCGCCAGCAGCGAAAAAAACCACAGCAGTCCCCATCGCGGCTGCTGGGTTGCTTTGTGTCGGCTACGGCCCTGACGCCATCGGTGCCACAGCCACACCACGCCCACCACAGCCGCAGCCACAATCGGCGCGCCCAGCAGCGAGTGCGTCCAGCCGCGATGATGCTGAAAGGCGGCCACCGGTCCACGCACCGACCACAGCACATCCAGATCGGGCGCTTCGGCGGCCAGTGTCATGGCCAGCGTGGCATAGGCAGTTTTGCGGTTGAACCCGGCGCGGCCCATGCAGGCCCCGGTCAGGAAGTGGGTGACAGGTTCCATGTGCATTCAAGCATACAGGCATCTGCCGGCCGCACTGCTGCAATGTTGTCGTAAGCCTTTCCGATGCAACAGCAACCGGCCCCTCTTTCCACCGGCTCCGCGCCCACAAGCGGCGCTCTTTTCTTATAATCCACTTCATGCGTCCCGCAGCGTCCTCTCTCCCAGCCCGCATTCTTGAACTGCGCGATCTGCTGCGCCATCACGACTCTCTGTACTATGTGCTCGACTCGCCGGAGGTGAGCGATGCGCAATACGACGAGTGGATGCGGGAGCTGCGGCGGCTGGAGGGCGAACATCCGGAGCTGATCACGCCCGACTCTCCCACGCAGCGCGTCGGCGGCAAGCCCAAAGAGGGCTTTGCCAAAGTGCCGCACACGCGGCCCATGCTCTCGCTGGACAACGCCTTCAGCGAAGAAGAGCTGCGCAACTGGGGCCGCCGCGTGCAGGAGCTGGCTGGCGGCGAGACCGTGGAATACATCTGCGAGCTGAAGCTCGATGGCCTGTCCATGGCGTTGCAATACACGGCTGGCAAGCATGGCGAAGCGCACCTGGCCAGCGGCATTACGCGTGGCGACGGCAGTGTTGGCGAAGATGTGACGACCAATGTGCGCACCATCCGCTCCGTTCCGCTCAGCATTGCGGCGGAAAAGCTGAAGATGGCCGGCCTGCCCGATCATTTTGAAGTGCGCGGCGAAGTGGTGATGCCGCTGGCCGCCTTTCGCAAACTGAATGATGAACGCGAAGAACAGGGACTGGCTCCGGCAGCCAATCCGCGCAATGCCGCCGCGGGCGCCATCCGCACGCTGGAGCCGAACATTGTTGCCCAGCGCCGGCTGGATTTCTGCGCCTACTTTCTGCTGCAAAAAGGGGAGGAACTGCTGCCGTTGCAATCGGACGCGCTGAACGCGCTGGCCACGGCCGGGTTCCGCGTCAATCCGCACCGCAAACTGGTGAACTCCATCGACGAGGTGCTTGCGTTCATCGCTGCCGCCGAACTGCAGCGTGAAACACTGGGCTATGAGATTGACGGCGTCGTCATCAAGGTAAACTCCAGCGCGCAGCAACAGCGGATGGGCTTTACCGGACGCGCGCCGCGCTGGGCCATTGCCTATAAATTTGCTGCGCGCTCCGGCATGACGCAGGTGAATGCCATCACCATCCAGATAGGCCGCACCGGCAAGCTGACGCCCGTGGCGGAGCTGACGCCGGTGCCCATCGGCGGCACCACGGTGAGCCGCGCTACGCTGCACAATGCCGATGAAATCGAGCGCCTGGGCCTACACCTGGGCGACTGGGTGCTGGTGGAGCGCGGCGGCGATGTGATTCCCAAGATTGTGCAGGTGGTGGACGATGCCAACCATCCGCGTGGCGCTAAAAAATTCCACTTCCCCACGCATTGCCCGGAGTGCAACAGCGAAGTGGTGCGCGCGGAAGGCGAGGCCGACTGGCGCTGCGTGAACATCAACTGCCCGGCCCGCCTGCGCGAAAGCCTGCTGCACTTTGCCTCGCGCGGCGTCATGAATATTGAGGGTCTGGGTGAAGCAGTGGTGCTGCAACTGCTCGACAAAAAGCTGGTCCACAGCATTGCCGATCTCTACCAATTGCAGGAGGCCGATCTGCTGTCGCTGGAGCGCATTGGCGAAAAGACGGCGCGAGCGCTGCTGGAGCAGATCGAGCGGTCCAGGAAAGCTCCGCTCAACCGGGTCCTCTTCGGCCTCGGCATCCGCTTTGTGGGCGAGCGCACCGCGCAGCTGCTGGTGGACGCCTTCGGCTCCATGGACGCGCTGATGGCCGCCAGCGCCGAGGAGCTGGAACGCGTGCAGGAAGTAGGTCCGCGCGTAGCGCAGGCCATCCGCGAATTCTTCCATGAGCCCCGTAACCATGAGTTGGTGGAGCGGCTTCGAAGGGCTGGCCTTACCTTTACCGGCGAGCGCAGACAGAAATCCGCCAGACTGGGGGGCCTTACCTTTGTGCTGACCGGCACGCTGGAAGCAATGTCGCGCGAAGAAGCCAGGGAGAGGATTGAGGCCGCCGGCGGCCGCGTCTCCGGCTCTGTGAGCAAAAAAACCAGCTACGTGGTGGCAGGCGAAGAGGCTGGCTCCAAACTGGACAAGGCCCGCGAACTCAACATTCCGGTGCTGGACAAGGCCGGACTGCTGGCCCTGCTGGAAGAATAAGCGGCAAGAAAAAAGCAGCTCTGCGCCAGGCAGAGCTGCTTCCTTTCCGGAACCGCATTTTTCTTTACTGCGTTGCGTAGTAGCCTTTGCTCACGCGCACCTTATATCGCGGATCCATGGCCACCAGATAAATGGTGCGGAAGGAACCGTCTGCCGTGAAGTCCGCCGGCTTGTAGGCCAGCGAATACTGGCTGCGCAGTTCTTCCTCAATGCTGTGGAAGTGCACGGCAATGTCCTCCACCTGCGTCGGGAAAAAGGCGCGTCCGCCGGTGGCGTCCGTCAGCTTCTTGAGCACATCGTCGCCCCTGTCCTTGCTGGGGCCAAAGTTGGTGCTGATGGCATAGATGATGGTCGCGGCGCGCTGGCACATCTGGATCGCATCAATCAGGCGCGCATGGCTGAAGTCGTCATCACCGTCCGTCATCAGAATCAGCGCGCGGCGCACGGACTGGCGTGAGCGCAGCGGCAGCAACTGGTCGCGGCAGGTCTTGTAGATCGAGTCATAGAGCGCCGTGCCGCCGCCCGGCCGCAGCTTGCTGATGCCGGTGTTCAGCAGGTCGATGTTATCGGTATAGTTCTGCGTCATGTCAATGGTGTTGTCGAAGCCCTCTACAAATGCTTCATCCTTGCCCGGGCGCAGCACCTGCAGCAGAAACTCCTTCGCGGCATTTTGCTCAAAGGTGAACCGCTGGCGGATGGAGCTGCTGGTGTCGATCATCAGGCCGACGCGCAGCGGCAGGTCCGTCTGCTGCGTAAAGTTGTACACCTCGGCCGGCGGCTTGTGGTCATCCAGCAGGCCAAAGTTCTGCTGCTGCAGGTTGCCGATAAAACGGCCCCGCTTGTCCGTCACCGTAAAGATGAGGTTCACTTCGTTCACGGAACGCGACAGCGTAAAGCCCGGATTGTCCGGCTGGGCCTGCTGGTTCTGCGGCGGCGGAGCGGTCGGCTTCTCAGGCAACTCCGGCGCATTCTGCGCCTGCAGACCAAAGGTGGTGACCAGTAGAACTGTTAGAGACAGGAGCGCCCACACAGGGCTTTTCTTCATAATACGAAAAAACAATATAGGAAACCTCATAGGCACAACGCCCGATTTGAAGCCGACCCGCGCACGGCAAAGCACGCCGCGTCCTTACCCTCAGGATTGTACGCTTCCCGGCGCAGGCTCAACAGTCTGCATCGGGAGCGATGTACCACGCACCTGCTCCAAAAACTGCTCCAGCTCCGTTGGCAGCGGCGCCACAAGTGCCAGTTGCTTCTTGCTCTTAGGATGCAGAAACTCCAGCCGCGCCGCATGCAGAAAATTGCGCTCCAGCCGCAGCGCGGGAACCTGCGGCGGCAACGCTTTTTTACCAGCCTGCCTGCGCAACGCGGTTTCCACCGGCAGAATCTCATGCGGCGCGCCGTACAACGTATCGCCCACCACCGGATGCCCGATGGAGGCCATGTGTACGCGGATCTGGTGCGTGCGGCCGGTCTCAATCCGCACTTCGACCAGCGCAAACCGGCCGTAGCGGCTGTCGATCCGCTGCATCACCCGGTAATGCGAAATGGCCGTGCGTCCGCCTTCGCGCTTCGTCGTCATGCGCGTGCGCCGCACCATATCGCGGCTGATCGGCGCGTTGATGGTGCCGCTTTCCTGCTTTGGCTGCCCCTGCACCAGCGCGATGTACGTCTTGCGAAACTGCCGCAGGGCAAACATCTCGCCCAGTTTGCGGTGCGTGCTGTCATTCTTCGCCACCAGAATCAGCCCGCTGGTCTGCTTGTCCAGCCGGTGCACAATGCCCGGCCGCAGTTCCCCGCCCACCGTCGAAAGCTGATTGAAGTGGTGCAGCAGCGCATTCACCAGCGTGCCCCGGTTGCGCGCATCCTCGGTTGCACCGGAACCGGCATGCACCATCATTCCGGCGGGTTTGTTGATGACGGCAAGCTCCTTGTCCTCATAGATCACATCCAGCGGAATTGCTTCCGCCATGGCATGCAGCGGCGCAGGCTGTGGCCCGCCGTCAATCGAAATCTGCTCGCCACCGCGCAGCTTCAAGGAGGCTTTTGCCGCCTGCCCGTCCACGCGCACCTGCCCGTGCTCAATCAGCAACTGCGCCCGCGCGCGGCTGATCTCCGGCAGGTGCTTCGCCAGGTACTGGTCCAGCCGCGTGCCTGCGGCAGCCGAATCCACGGCCAGTTGCCGCGGCATCTCCGCAGACTCCTGCGCTTCACTGACGGCCAGTTCGTCGTCCTCCGGCAAATCCTCTTCCTGCCCGGCCGCAGTTTCGGCTGCGGCTTCGCGCTCCAGCTCGGCCTGCCGCTCCAGCTCTTCCTGCAGGGCAATGTACTGTGGCCGCACGGTTTTGCGGCGGGCGCCCTTAGGCAGCATTCGTTTTGATGGCATCGCGCTCTGGTTCCTTCCTGCTGCCGCGCTGCAGCCACAACAATCCACCCGCCAACACCAGCAGCAGCGCAACGCCCTGTGTCGCTGTCAACAATCCGTGGAAGATGGCCCCGCGTCCTGCATCGCCGCGATAAAACTCAATCACAAAGCGTGCCGCGCCATATAGAAACATCCACGCACCGGCCACTTCACCCGCCTGCTGCACGCGCGGCAGCAGCCACAGCAACAGTGCACACAGCAGCAGCTCCGCCCCGGCCTCATACAATTGCGTTGGATGCAGCCGCACGCCCAACGGTGTGCCTGCCCACAACACCGCATACTGGCTGTGATACGTCACTCCCCAGGGCAACGCGGTCGGGCGTCCATACGCACTGCCCGACATAAAGCACCCCACGCAGACAATGCCATGTCCCAGCGCCACCGCCGGAGCCAGCGCGTCCAGCGTGCGCAGCAGCGGCATCCGCTTCCAGCGCAGATAAAGCAGGCAGGCCAGCAGCGCAATCAACAGCCCCGCATAAAACACCTTGCCGGAGATCAACGTAACCGCGCTCAGCATCAACAGCGGAAAATGGCGGAAGTCCTGCCAGTTGGTCGCCACCAGCACCACGCGCGACCCCACAAACGAAGCCAGCACCGCCAGCAACCCCAGGTTCCAGACGGCATTAGCGTCCAACCGCAGCCGCTGCGCCGTGCGCACCGCCAGCAGCATGGCGGCAATCAGGCCAAGCGCCGCCAGCGCGCCATAAGTGGAAAGCGTGATCGGGCCGAGTTGAAGCAGTCGTGGATACACAGGAAAATTCGGTCCTGGTTTGGCTTCGTTAAGGGCATGGCATTCGCCATGTCGCAAGCAGGGGCAAGGCAGCGGCTCCAGCCGCTAAGGTCAGATTTTCCAACGCTGCAGCGGAGGCGCACCTCACCGGCCAAAATCAGAACTGCCCGAAGCGGCAACTTAAAAAGAAGACCGACCCACGGGGCCGTGCAGGGTGCGCCGGTGAACCCGTCCTAAGACGGTGGGAACTCGCCGAGGCTCTTTAGGCATTCCGAACTGGCGGACGTTGCACACCGAGCCATATTGTCGAGTCGAGCTCCCTGTTCAATGAATGTTGGTTCAACCAGCGTAGACCACTCCACCTGCTTTGCAGGCCGGTTTCTTAAGTTGGATGCTACTTGGAGCCGCTCGTATTGGCAAGTCAAGGGGCGGGGGGGTGATATTGGCTCCAATGGCTGAAACTTTGTTGCCAGAACCGGAATGCGGGTACCCTACCTCTCGCTTTTGGGGGTATTGGGTGTCAGCGGCTGAAGCTCTGACCTATCGCGGAGCGCCAGCCTATCAGCCGTGTCCTGAAGCAAGGGCAATTGGTATTTACGATTGAGCCTCAGAGGCTGAAGCCGCGATGAAGAACCTCTTGTTTCCTCAACCGGATGCCGTATTCTGTAGGCCGACTATGCCCGACACAATTTCCGCCCCCGCTATGCCCGTTGCCCCCGCCGCTAACCAGACCGAGGTCTTCGCCGTCCACGGAGCCGACCCGGAAGTGCTGGCCTATGCCATGGCCAGGTACTCGCGCTCGTCGCTGAGCATGAAGGAGTCGCTGCGTGAGATCAGCAGCCAGCGGGCCGAGCAGTTTCTGAACACGTTTTACTTCCAGTACGGCCACCGCTCCATTGCCGACCTCGCGCACGTCGCCTTTGCCATTGAGCGGCTGAGCCTGCTGGCTGCGATTTCGCTGGTGGACGAGCAACGCTGGGACGGGCAGGAGCGCAGCACCCGCTACCAGAACTTCAAGAAGTCCGGTTGGTACACGCCTTCATTCGGAGCGGACGCCGCCGCGCAGGAGCAGTACACCGCCGCCGCGCAGGATCTGTTTGCGTCGTACGACCGCATCTCGCTCGGCATGATGGAGTCGCTGAAAGCCGCGATTCCGCGGCCGGAGGAGATGAAGCCCGACGCCTACGAGCGCACGCTGAAGGCCCGCGCGTTTGATGTGGCGCGGTATCTGCTGCCGCTGGCGACCAATACCTCGCTGGGCCAGATTGTGAATGCGCGCACGCTGGAGACGCAGGTGTCGCGGCTGCTGTCGTCGCCCTTTGCCGAGATACGCAACCTGGGCGAAAAGCTGCGCGAGGCTGCGGCGGGCGCCGCGTGGAATGTGAATCACGACAATTTACGAGCTTTGCAGCAGGAGATTGCCGCCGTCGACCCAGCGCTGGGCGCAAAGGCCGAGGAACTGCTGCTGCGCGAGGTGAAGACGGCTCCCACGCTGGTGAAGTATGCCGCGCCGAATGCCTATGAGCAGGCCACGCGGCAGGAACTGGCCCAGGCTGCGGCGGAGTTGATGCGCGGCACGGCGATTGCGCCCGCGCCGGTGGTGGACCTGCTGGAGCAGGAGCCGCTGGAGGTGGAGCTGGCCACGTCGCTGCTTTACCCGCATTGCCATTACAGCTATCGCCAACTGCGCGACCAGGTGGCGGCGCTGGGCGCGGCGCAGCGGGAGGAGATGGTGGCGCTGGGCGCGAAGCATCGCGGGCGGCACGACGAGCTGCTGCGCGGCTTCCACTCCGGCTCCGGCCTGCGCTTCGACATTCTGATGGATATTGGCGGCTTCCGCGACATGCACCGCCATCGCCGCTGCGTGCAACTGCTGCAGGGCTACACGGACGCGCATGGCTGCGAGGTTCCCGACTGCCCCGGCCAGCCGACACTGGCCGAAGCCGGGCTGCAGGCGGAGTACAACCGCGCGATGGACGCGGCCTTCGCGGCGTATGCAAGCCTGTCGCAGAGCAGTGCGGCAGAGGCGCGGGAGTCCGCGCAGTACGTGCTGCCACTGGGCACACGCTGCCGCTCGCTCTTCAAAATGGACTTTGCCGAGGCGCTGTATATCTCGGAACTGCGCTCGACCGTGGCCGGGCATTTTTCCTACCGGCGGGTGGCGTGGGAGATGTACCAGGCCGTGGCCAAAGCGCACCCCTCGCTGGCGCAGTACTTCCGCATCAGCGATGTGAACGAGCCGGTGGATTTGTTGCAGAGGTGAATTGGTGAAATCGATTACGGAATACAGGGAAAAATTTTCTGGGGCCTACCCTGCTTCAGGTGAAGGGTCCAGGAGAGCAAAGGCGTTTGAACTTGCCCTGCAAATCAGAGATTTTGAAATAGAACTGTATTGGAAGCGTGCCACTTATTTTTGGACGCTCATTGCTTCTGCATTTATAGCATTTGGGGTGATTGCAAGTGCAAAAATTGCATTCGAACCTAGGCAATCGGAATTGCTGGTAGCATTTGCCTGTTTAGGACTTTCGCTTTCATTCTCTTGGTTCTGCATTAACCGTGGAAGCAAATTTTGGCAAGAAAATTGGGAAAATCATGTGGACTTGCTAGAGGATAGCGTTTTGGGCCCTATATATAAAACAGTATTACAAGGGCAAGAAGAAAAATGGCCTAAAAAGCTGACAACAGGTTTTCCATTTTCTGTGAGTAGGATCAATTCACTTATTAGTCTTTTGATGACGGCTTTTTGGCTTTTTCTGATCGCGCTCTATTCTTTTCCTGATGGATTTCATGGAAAGATAGACTGTTGGAAAGTTTTTTCCGTTCTTGTGGCAGTTGCCTATTGCGGCTTTCTCTATTGTTCTGGAGGCCGTTCGCAATTGGGTTCGAGTGAATCTCTCAGTGGATCAAAATTGCGGGTCTTTAATAGAACTGTGTAAGAAATTCTATCGACGGCTGAGAAAAGCAACCGAACAGATGCCATAGGGTAGGGATGTGCCAAATCTCTTATTTCGCCTTTTATTTGCTTTTTGTGGTTTTAGTGCTAGACTTTCGATTGATATTCCAATCACATAAGGAGAAACAGCGTGGCAGACGATCGGTCCAAAGCGGTAGAGCTGGCGCTCTCGCAGATTGAAAAGCAGTTTGGCAAAGGCTCCATCATGCGCCTGGGCAGCAAAGAGGCGATTGTGCCGATCTCGGTGATTTCGTCGGGGTCGATCTCGTTCGATGCGGCGCTGGGCGTGGGCGGCGTGCCGCGTGGCCGCGTGGTGGAGATTTTTGGGCCGGAGTCGTCGGGCAAAACCACGATCACGCTGCAGATTATTGCCGAGGCGCAGAAGGCTGGCGGGCTGGCGGCCTTTGTGGACGCCGAGCATGCGCTCGATCCGCAGTATGCCAAAAAGCTGGGCGTGGACGTGGACAATCTGCTGGTGTCGCAGCCGGACTACGGCGAGCAGGCGCTGGAGATTACCGAGGCACTGGTACGGTCGGGCGCGATTGACGTGCTGGTGGTGGACTCGGTGGCGGCGCTGGTGCCCAAGGCCGAACTGGACGGCGAAATGGGCGACTCGCATGTGGGCCTGCAGGCGCGGTTGATGTCGCAGGCGCTGCGCAAGCTGACGGGCACGGTGTCGAAGTCGCGCACCTGTTTGATTTTCATCAACCAGATCCGCGAAAAAATTGGCGTGATGTTCGGCAATCCGGAAACGACGACGGGCGGCCGCGCGCTGAAGTTCTACTCGTCGGTGCGTATCGACATCCGCCGCATTGGCGCAGTGAAGGAAGGCGATGTTGTGGTCGGTTCGCGGACGAAGGTGAAGATCGTCAAGAACAAGGTGGCTGCGCCGTTCCGCGATGCTGAGTTCGACATTCTGTATGGTGAGGGCATCTCGCGCGAAGGCGATGTGCTGGACCTGGCGGTGCTGCACAACATCGTGGACAAGTCCGGTGCGTGGTACAGCTACTCTGGCGAGCGCATCGGCCAGGGCCGCGAGAATGTGCGCAATTTCCTGAAGGAAAACAAGGAGACCTTTGCCCGCATGGATGCGGAACTGCGCAAGAAGCTGGGCATTGGCGCTGCAACTGCTGCTCCCATTCCGGAGGTTCCGGCAAACGGCGTCGCTGCGGCTGCGGAAGTGGTGAAGGGCTCGGCGAAGTCGCGGAGTTAGTTCTGAAGGGAGCAATTCCCAGGTCTCAAAAGCGAGACCTGGGGCACCCGCACTCGCACCCGCACCCGTAATGAGCTTTTGAATTGCTGTAGATTCTCTCGATCAGTTCAGTCGAGGTCGAAGTCGCGCAGGGGCTTGCCCGTGTCGGGTGCTTCTTTCGCTTTGCGCAGGGCTTCGGCGAATTTCTTTTCCAGCACATCGTTCTTGTTCTTTTCCGCATCGACGGCCTGGCGAAAGATGGACTCTTTGCGCTCGTCCTGCTCGCGCATGGCGCGGGCGGCGGACTCGAAGTCCTCGAAGGTTTTCTTGCGCGGGGCGGAGGTGTGCGAGATCAGAGTGCGTGTCGCTGCGTCGATCTTCAGGACTGCGCCACAATCGGGGCAGATCACGTCAAACGTATCGTCTTTTTTGGCGGCCATGGCGGTGTGCTTCCGCTGCCATTCTATGCTGTGAGGTGGATTGGCGGCCAGTGGGGATGCAAAAGTCGTATCTCAGGGGCTGAAACCCCTTTTTATGACTGCTGACAAAGTCACTTCGCAAAAGAAAACGTACCTCAGCGGCTAAAGCTGCATTGTTAAACAAGCACTTACGGCACGGCTGAAGCCATGCCCTTAACAAAGCCCCGATCGACGCTCCCCAGCTCTTACCGCGCCGTCAGCATCGTACTAAAATCCAGCGTCTTGGGCGGATAGCAGGCTGCCTTGTCGCAGGCCTGGTAACGCAACGAGCCATGCAGCATGCGGCTGCCCCGCTGTGCCGTCAACTGTGCCTTGAGGCTGAACTCGCCCGTATACACATTCAGCTTCGTCTTGGGGTCAAAGGCAAAGCTGTACGCTTCTCCCGCCGGATAATACACATCCCCCAGCCGGACTCCCTCCGCTGGCGTCAGCGTCAGGTTGGTGGGAATCAGCCAGTCCGAGCTGGGCGTATGCGAATTCACATGCATTCCGTTATTAATGCGGAAGCGCAACTCCACTGTCACCGGCTTGCCCGCCTGAATCGCCAACCCATCCGACGGCAGAAAGGTGATGAATCCCGTAGCACTGCTGCGGGGAAACGGAGTTTGCGCCAGCATCATTGCTGGCAGGCACACAAACGCAAGCAGAATCAGAAACCGGCGCATCTTAAACTCCACCTGCATGCCCACCTGCGGATACCTGTCCACCTGCGGATGTAGACGCGCCTTCTGCCAGCGCCTTCTTGATGTTGGCCTCCACCTCGTCCCTGGAGATCAGCCCCGCGGCCTGCGCCACCACCTTGCCATCGCGGCCAATGTAGAACGTGCTCGGCAGATACTCAATACCGCCATACGCAGTGCTGATCTTGTCGCCGCCAATCAGCACCGGATAATTGAGCCCGATCTTCTGCACAAATTTCTGAATCTCATCCTTCGGAGCATCGTCCTGCGTAACGCCCAGCACCACCAGCCCCTGTGGGCCATATTCCTTCTCAAAGTCGATGAACCAGGGCATCTCCAGCTTGCAGGGAGCGCACCAGGTGGCCCAGAAGTTCACCAGCACGGCCTTGCCTTTGTAGTCCGCCAGCGAGACCTGCTTGCCATCGAGCGTAGTCAGTGTAAAGGCAGGGGCAGGCTTGCCGCGAAGGTCCTTCAGAATTCCTTCGGCGTCCTGCTCGTCCGCTGTTGGAGCAGCAGTGTTTCCCATGCCGGGCATCGACATGGCGCGCGTGGCCCGCAGCTCCTGTTCCAGCTTGTGCATGCGCCCGTTTTCAATCCCCGCCCACAGCAGCGCGGCAATCACGAGAATGATCAAAGTCAGCACAACAACATTGCGTTTCACAGAGCAGTTCCCTTCCTGAACAAACTGAACAAAGGTTGCGACCTTTCAGTGTATCGCCCAATGTAAAACAACGCACCACAGGCGGCATGGTTATCGCCCCCCTCACTCCGGCTGTCGTTTTCTACAACCACTCTGTTAGCATCGAAGGGTTTCGTGGCATGTATCGACAGAATCCGCACGAACCGGCAAACACATAGGGTTAAGGGTACGGGTTTAGCCGTGCCTACCCGTTTGCAAGGGAAACGGACTTCAGCCCCGGAGGTACGCTCGTTGAGCTTTCGCCAAAGAGTGCCCCAGAGGCTAAAGCCTTAACATCAAAACACTTACGGCACGGCTGAAGCCGTGCCCTTAACAAAAACGATGCCGCTACACCCTAACGATGTCGATACGCCCTGACATGAAAGAACCAGTCTTCAACAATCCGGCAGAGTTTGTCCGTATTGAGGCTGCCGCGCTGGATGCGCTCGCCCGGCGGCTGGAGGACGGCATGCGCCAGCCCTTTGACCGCGCCGTGGCGCTGCTGCTGGCCTGTTCCGAGAGCCGTGGCCGCGTGGTGGTCACCGGCATGGGCAAAAGCGGCATCATCGCGCAAAAGATTGCCGCCACGCTCAGTTCCACCGGCACGCCTGCCATCTTTCTGCATCCGGCCGAGGCGCTGCACGGCGACATCGGCATGCTCGCCAAGGGCGACGCAGTGCTGGCTCTTTCCGCCAGTGGAGAAACCGAGGAACTGCTGCGCCTGCTCGACCTGCTCAAGCGGCTGGGCGATGCGCTCATCAGCTTCTGCGGCAACCCGCAGTCAACCCTTGCCGAGGCCAGCGATGTGGTGCTGGACTGCTCCGTGGAGCAGGAGGCCTGCCCACTCGGCCTGGCTCCCACCGCCTCCACCACCGTCATGCTCGCCCTGGGCGATGCGCTGGCCCTGGAAGTGGGCCGCCGTAAAGGCTTCCGCGCAGAGGACTTCGCCAACCTGCACCCCGGCGGCAAGCTGGGCAAACGCCTGCAGCGGGTGCACCAACTGATGCACGGCGGTGACGCCCTGCCGCAGGTTTCCGCCAAAACGCCCATGCCACAGGTGATCTACGAAATGTCGCGCAAAGGGCTGGGCATTACGACCGTACTGAACGAGGGAAAACTGCTTGGCGTCATCAGCGACGGCGACCTGCGCCGCCTGCTGGAGCACGAAGGCCCGCATGCGCTGGAAAAAACAGCAGCCGAGGTCATGAATCCGCACCCGCGTACCATCCAGAGCGATGCGCTGGCCACCAGCGCGCTGGCCGTAATGGAAGAGAAGAAAATTACCTCGCTCGTGGTGCTCGGCGAAGGCCAGCAGGTGGAAGGCGTCCTCCATCTGCACGATCTATGGGGCACGGAGCTGATTTAAAGGCAGGGATCAGGGATCAGGGAATAGGGCTCAGGTTTCGCGGAGCTGCGGGGATTTTCATCGTTTAGAAATGACGGATCAGGTAGAGGTACGCTCCAGCCAGGCCGGAAAATCTGCGAAATAGACTGCACATGCACGGTGCAGGAGCAATGGCCAGCTGATCCCTAAGCCCTGATCCCTGATCCCTG
>DZDJ01000004.1:0-62726 GCA_022736715.1 Edaphobacter aggregans | reverse complement strand
CCCTGTTCCCTGCCTTTCCGACCATTTAGAATAAAACTCTGACTCTAAAGCCTGCGCCGCACGCAAAAGGACGCAGGCGGGAAAGCACACCACTTACCGAATGCATCGCTGGTCGAAACTCTTCATTCCTACGCTTCGTGAGGCCCCGGCAGACGCCGAAGTGGCCAGCCACAAACTGCTTCTCCGCGCCGGATACATCCGCCAGCTTGGGGCGGGCATCTACAGCTACCTGTTCCTGGGCCAGCGGTCGATCAACAAGATCGTCGCCATTGTGCGCGAGGAGATGGACACCATCGGGCAGGAGTTTCTGCTGCCTGCGCTGAATCCGCGCGAAGTGTGGGAGGCCAGCGGCCGCTGGACCGGCATGGGCGATAACATGTTCCGCCTGAAGGACCGCAAAGGCGCCGAGCTGTGCCTCGCCATGACGCACGAAGAGGTGATGACCTCCATCGCGCGCAACGAGCTGCGCAGCTACAAGCAGTTGCCGCAGATCTGGTACCAGATCCAGACCAAGTTCCGCGACGAGCCGCGGCCCAAGTCCGGCCTGCTGCGTGTGCGCCAGTTCACCATGAAGGACGCGTACTCCTTCGACATCGACGCTGCCGGACTGGATGAAAGCTACAACAAGCACGACCGCGTCTATCGCAAAATTTTCTCCCGCTGTGGGCTGAGCTTTGTGGCCGTCGAGGCCGACTCCGGCTCCATGGGCGGCTCGCAGTCGCAGGAGTTCATGGTCTACACCGACGCCGGCGAAGACCTGATCGCCAACTGCGCGAGCTGTGGCTATGCCGCCAATCTGGAGAAGGCAACCTCGAAGCTGGAGCCGGTCGAAGACCTTCCGCCCACCGGCGACGGCAAACCGGAGCCGGTGCATACGCCGGGCAAGGGCGCGATTGCCGATGTGGCCGAATTTTTGCAGATCTCCCCAAAGCAGGACATCAAGACCGTGGCCTACATGGCCCTGAGCAAAGCCGGCCTCTGGCTGCCGCTCATCGTCTTCCTGCGCGGTGACCACACCGTGAATGAGACCAGGCTGCTGGGATTAGCTGGCGCGACCGAAGTGCGTCCGATGCAGACCGAGGAATTGGAAGAATACTTCCACGGCCCGGCCGGATATCTTGGCCCGGTTGGCCTGACACCAGCAAAGACAGTTGCTATCGAGAATGCCGGGCTTGCAGTGGTTGTGCTCGACAACTCACTCGTGGGCCGCAGGAACATGATCTCCGGCGCGAACAAGCTGGACTACCACTTCCGCAATGTGACGCCGGGCGAAGACTTTTCCTATACGATTGCAGCGGACATTCGCAGCGTAAACGAGGGCGAAGGCTGCCCCATCTGCGGGGCTCCGCTCAAGCTGGGCAAGGCCGTCGAGATTGGACACATCTTCAAGCTCGGCTATAAATACTCTGAGTCGATGGGCGCGCGCGTGCTGGACAAAAACGGCAAGGAAGTGACGCCGATCATGGGCAGCTACGGCATCGGCATCGAACGTATTCTGACAGCGGCCATTGAGCAGTCGGCTGCCAGCAATACGGACGAAAAGAGTGCGGGCAACAGCTTTGCGCTGCCGCCCGCCATTGCGCCATTCCAGGTAGTGGTTACCGTTACCAACATTGCCGATGCTGCATTGCTGGCCGCGGGGGAAAAGGTGGCTGCGGAACTCGACGCCGCTGGCATCGACGTGCTGCTGGATGACCGCGACGAGCGTGCGGGCGTCAAGTTCAAGGACGCGGACCTGGTGGGCATTCCCTATCGCATCAACATCGGCAAAAAGCTGGCGGAAGGCAAAGTGGAACTGGTGAACCGGACAGGAACGCAGGCTGGAGCCAGTGGCAACATCAGCGAGGATGTGGACATCTCACAGATATCTGCACTTCTCAAGAAGCTGTTGACCGCGGCCTGAGGCCAGCGTCAAAGAAGGAAGCGACATCTGTGCCTGTAAAGGTCAAACTCGGCAGTTCCGGAACCGGCAGCTTCAGCGGTGCACTGCTGCGCGTCGTAATTGTAGTAATACTGGCAGTGGCCATTCTGGGTGGCGCCGTGCTGGGCTACTTCTGGTTCAAGTACCAGAAGGTTGTGGATGCGCGCCTCAGTCGGCCCGTCTTTGCCAACACGGCCCAGATTTACGCCGCGCCGTATGAGGTTCGCGACGGGGAAAAGTTCACAGCCCAGGCCATTGCCGCACAGCTGCGCCAGGCGGGATACAACCAGCAGCCGGAGCTGGGCACCTATCAGTTGCACGACAACGGCGGCGTGGCCACAATCCACATCCAGCCCGGACCACGTTCCTACCACTCCCCCGACGGCGCCACCATCACTACGAAGAACGGCATGGTAACGCAGATTGTGGGCGATGGCGGCACGCAACTGGCCTCCTATGAGCTGGAGCCGCTGCTGATCACCGGACTGAGCGAAAGCAAGGAGCGCATTAAACGCCGGCTGGTCACCTACAATGAGATTCCCAAACAACTGGTGCAGGCCGTAACCGCCATTGAGGACCACCGCTTCTTTGAGCATGGCGCGGTGGACTATTTCAGCCTGATCGGCTGGGTATGGCACGACATCGTTGGCGACCGCAGGTACCGCGGCGGCGCTTCCACGCTGACCATGCAGCTGGCCAAGGATCTTTTCCTGTCGCCGGACAAGACCATCAAGCGCAAAGTGATTCAGGTGCTCATCGCCTTCCAGCTGGAGTCGCGCTTTTCCAAGCAGCAGATCTTCCAGATGTATGCCAACGAGATCAACCTGGGCCACTTTGGCAGCTTTGACATCAACGGCTTTGGCGAGGCCTCGCAGGCATACTTTGGCAAAGACATCAGCCAGCTCACCCTGCCGGAGTGCGCACTGCTGGCGGGCACCATCCAGAGCCCGAATTACCTGAATCCTTACCGGCATCCGCAGCGCGCCACTGCACGCCGCAACGTGGTGCTGGACGCAATGGCGGAGAACGGCGACATTACACAGGAGCAGGCCGACCGCGCCAAGGCCGAGCCGCTGCATCTGGTGCAACAAAGCATCGATGCCAGCGAGGCCCCCTACTTCGTGGACCTGGTGCATGACCAGTTGATGCAGAAATTTTCTGAGCAGGACGTCAACCAGGACGGCATGCGCATCTACACCTCGCTGGATCCGCAACTGCAGCGCATTGCGGCAGGGGCCGTGCAGTGGGGCATGAAGAACGTGGATGCGATGGTGCTGAAGCGCCATACGCATCGCACCCGGCATGGAGTGGAGGTCGACCAGCACATCCTGTATCCGCAGGTGGCCATGGTGGCGTTGAATCCCCACACAGGACAGGTGCTGGCGCTGGTGGGCGGCCGCAATTACGGCATGAGCCAGCTGGACCACGCGATTGCCAGCCGGCCGACGGGCTCCATCTTCAAGCCGTTCGTCTATGCAGCGGCCTACAACACCAGCATTACCGGCACACAGTTGAATGGCATTCAGGGCACCTTTACCGCGGTGAGCCGGCTCAACGACGAGCCCACCACGTTTACCTTCGACAATGGCCGCCAGACCTACTCGCCGCACAACTACAAGCAGGAGTATCACGGCGAGGTGACGGCGATTTACGCGCTGGCCCACTCGCTGAACAATGCCACCATCTCGCTGGGGCAGATGGTGGGCTTTGACAATGTGGCAGAACTGGCGCGCCAGTCCGGCATCACCTCCGCGCGCGCAACCCCGTCCGTCGCCATTGGCACTTATTCGGCCACACCGCTGGATATGGCCGGCGCGTACACAGTCTTTGCCAACCATGGCGTGCACATCACTCCGTGGCTGCTGGCCTCTGTCCGCAACGCCAACGGCGACGTGCTGGCGGACTACGCACCCAGCGCACGCCAGATACTGGACCCGCGCGTTGCCTATCTGACCACCAGCCTGATGGAGGGTGTGATGAACTTCGGCTATGGTTATGAGGCCCGCAGGCTGGGCTTTATGGCTCCGGCCGCGGGCAAAACCGGCACCAGCCACGACGCCTGGTTTGCCGGCTACACCAACAATCTGCTCTGCATCGTGTGGGTGGGCAATGACGACTATACCGACGTCAAGCTGGCGGGCGCGCTGGCCGCCGCCCCCATCTGGGCCGAGTTTATGAAGCAGGCCATCCAACTGCCGCAGTACTCGGATGTGCAGGAGTTTGTGCCGCCGGATGGTGTTGTGGACGTCACGCTGGACAAAGCCACCAACCTGCTGGCAGACCCCACCTGCCCGGATGACTACACGGCCGGCTTCCTGCAAGGCACGCAGCCAATGGACACCTGCAGCCATCCCAACCCGGAGGCGGACCAGCGCAGCCTCTTCCAGAAGATCTTCGGGCTGGGACAAACACCTGCCGTGAATGAAGGCGCTCCGGACCAGGCCGTGGCGCCTGCTCCACAGAATGCGGAACCAGCAACCGCCGGACCGCAGACGCCACAGCAGCCTGAGCAGAAAAAGAAGGGTTTCTGGAGCCGGATCTTCGGAACGGGCGGCAGCCAGGACAAGCAGGATCAGCAGCCCAACGAGCAGCCAAATAACAGCAATCAGCAACCGCAGTAGTCCCTTTCGCAGGCCGCAGCGGCTCATTCCATGCGGCCTGCGTCTTCCATCTGCGATACCATGGTTCGCAGGATGACACAGATAACTCGCCGCTCCTTCCTCGCAGTTGCCCCATTTGTCCCGGCCGGGCTGCGTGCGCTTGCAGCCGATGCCGCAGCCAACTCACTGGTCTACATTGGCACCTACACAGAGAAGTCCAGCAAAGGCATTTATCTGAGCCACTGGGATGCCGCCAAGGGCGAACTTTCTCCTTTTGCGCTGGATGCCACCACCCCGGATCCCACCTTCATGGCGGTAACGCCGGACCACCGGGCCCTGTATTGCATCAACGAAATTGAGAACTTCCACGGCGGCAAGGATGGCGCTGTTTCCGGCTTCCGCCTGAACCCGGCCACCGGCGCGCTGACGGCGCTGAATACGGTGGACTCCGGCGGCGCAGGCCCGGCGCACATCGCTGTCGACCACACGGGGAAGTGCGTCTTCGTGGCCAACTACGGCGGCGGCAGCATCTCCTCCTACCAGATCAGGCCCGACGGCACGCTGAGCGGGATGGTGTCGCACTTCCAGTACACCGGCCACGGCCCCAACAAAGACCGCCAGGAAGCGCCACACGCGCACTGCTGCACGGTTTCGCCGGACAACCGCTTTGTGCTGGTCAATGATCTGGGGCTCGACCGCATCCACATCTACCGGCTGGACGCAGCCACGGCGAAGCTGACGCCCAACAATCCGCCGTATTACACGGCGGCCCCTGGCTCCGGCCCGCGGCACCTTACCTTCCATCCCAATGGCCGGTGGGTGTATGCCATGAACGAGATGGGCGCGTCCATCGACCTGCTGTACTGGAATGCCGTCAAGGGAACGCTGACCTATCGCTCCACGGTTTCGCTGCTGCCCAACGGCTATACCTCCACTACGGTGACCAACACCGGCGCAGAGATTGCCGTCGATCCGTCGGGACGCCATGTGTACGCCACCAACCGCGGCATTGGCCTGGTGGTGGTCTTTGCCGTTGATGTTGGCAACGGTCTGCTGAAGTTCCTGCAGCGCCTTCCCAGCGGCGGCCCCATGCCGCGCTTCTTTACGCTGGACCCCAGCGGCAGATGGCTGCTGGTGGGCGACCAGACGGCCGACATTATCACCATTTTCAAGCGCGACCCCGACCGCGGCCTGCTGACGCCAACCGGCCGCACCTACAAGCTCGGCTCGCCAGTATGCATCATATTTGCATGAGAAAATTGCAGAACAATGCAGGCCGATGCGCATTCCGCGCCGGCCCGCATCCTTCGCAGCATCCGATTCCTCTTTTTCACGAAAGCTCCGTTTTCCGCGACACTCAAACTCTGGAGCACGGTCTGCAAGCCACTCTATTTTGATTTCAGCAGGAGGTTTCCTTGTCCATCCGGTCCTTCCTCCACACTGCCGCTGCTTTTGCTCTCTCCGGACTTCTCTTGTCTCCGGGCAGTGCTCTGCAGGCGGTCGTGCTGCACCCGGCCAGCGTCCATGCCTTTTATCAGGCGGCCGCACCGCAGATATACTCCGACACGGCCAATGCCAAGGCCGACATCCAGGCCGCACTGGTGACGGCGCGCAAGTACCATCGCAACGTGATTCTCGACTTTGGCGCGGACTGGTGCGGGGACTGCAAAGTGCTCGACATCTACCTGCGCCAGAGCCCGAATCTGGAGCTGGTGCAGAGCAGCTTTGTGGTGGTGCATATCAACGTTGGCCGGTATGACAAGAATCTGGACCTGGCCAGGCAATACGATATTCCGTTGCAAAAGGGGGTCCCCGCGCTGGCCGTGCTCAACCCGCATGGCCGCCTGCTTTACAGCCAGCGCACCGGGCAATTTGAAGACATGCGCCACATGAGCCCCGGCGCTGTCACGGAATTTCTGCAGAAATGGAGGCCCGCACCTGCCGGAAAGAAATCCTGACCGGATTTCGTACTGACTGTATGCGCAACATACGGTAGTCTCAATGGCGTATGTTGCGCTTTCTGGTTCATCTGCGGCGCGCGGTGATGCAGGCCATTGTGCATGACGCGCTCACGCTCGCCAAGGCCTCGGCCTACTCCTCCATCCTGAGTCTTTTCCCGGCGCTGCTGGTGGTCGTCTCCGTGCTGGCGCTCACGCCGGCCACGGCCAGCTTCCGTGGCACGCTGCACACCGCCTTCGACCAGTTGCTGCCCCCCAGCGCTGCCCCGCTGCTGCAGAACTACTTCTCTACGCCGCTGCTGCGGCGGCACTCCGCGCAGTTGCTGTTCTCGGCATTTTTTGTGAGCTTTCTGGGAGCGGTGGGCATCATGGTCTCTCTGATGGAGGGCTTCCGCCGCGCCTATGGCGTGCCGCGCAACTACTGGAGCTTCTGGCGCAAACGGATTGTCAGCTTTTCCCTGGTGCCGTTTTCGATCGTCCCCATGATGTTCGCCAGCCTGCTGGTGGTCTTTGGCCATGTGATTGAATCCTGGATGGTTGCACACTCTGACCATCGGCTGATGGGCATTGTTCTCTTTGGCTGGATGCTGGCGCGCTGGTCCATTGCCATGTTGTGCAGCGTGGCCGTAATCGGGCTCATCTACCACTTCGGCACTCCGCGCACCCACAGCTGGCGCTATGCCTTGCCGGGCGCGGCCATGGCCACGCTGATGTGGTTCCTCTCCACGCTGGTCTTTGGCTGGTATGTGACCCGCCACGCCAACTACACACGTTTCTACGGCTCGCTGGGCGCTGGCATCGCGCTGCTCGTCTGGCTGTACATCATCTCGCTCAGCATCCTGATCGGCGCAGAGTTCAACGCGCAGCTCTTCCCCAAAAAAGAGATTCGTGCAAAGGACGCGGAATAAACTCTGCGGCTGTAAGCGCACCGCCGACGGCGCTGACGGGCCGCAAACGATTTATCTCTGCCGGAATTGCACGCTGAACCTCCCAAACAGGTAGAATGACAGCGACCCGGAAAATTCACATTGCAAGACCAATAGAAACGTTTCTCTCTTACCCCAGAAGGACTGCGATACATCACTATGAATGCCACGTTTACGGATGCAAATGGAAAGCCGGGCGCACATCTGCGCCGCGCGAAGATTGTTGCAACACTTGGGCCCGCCTCCAGCAGTGAAGACGTTTTCCGCCAGCTTGTGCGCGCCGGACTCGATGTGGCCCGGCTCAACTTTTCCCATGGCTCCCACGAACAGAAAGCGGCCCTGATCCAGATGGTGCGCAAGATCAGCCGCGAGGAGTGCAAGCCCATCTGCATTCTGGCCGACCTGCAGGGCCCCAAGATCCGCACCAGCCGCCTGAAGGACCGCAAGCCGGTACTGCTGGAAGCGGGCAAGCGCTTCACCATTACCCCGCGCGAGGTGGAAGGCACGGCCGAGCTGGTGGGCACGGTTTTCAAGACGCTGGCCGAAAATCTGGAGCCGGGAGCCCGCATTCTGCTCTCCGATGGCCTGATTGAACTGCGCGTAGTGCAGCTCCACGGTGAAGACGTGGAGTGCGAAGTCATCAACGGCGGCATACTGGGCGAAAACAAAGGCATCAATCTGCCGGGTATTCCCGTTAAGGTGCCCTCACTGACGGAAAAGGACGAGGAAGACCTGCGGTTCGCCATCGCGCAGAGTGTGGACGCCATCGCCGTCTCGTTTGTCCGCACGGCTGAGGATGTGAACCACGTAAAGGAACAGATTGCCGCGCTGGGGGCAGATACCTGGGTGGTTGCCAAGCTGGAAAAGCCGCAGGCGATCGACCATCTGGACGAAATTCTGGAAGTGACCGACGGCGTGATGGTGGCCCGCGGCGACCTGGGCGTGGAAATGCCGCCGGAAAAGGTGCCCGCCATCCAGAAGCTCATCATCCGCCGCGCAGCCGAGTATCGCCGCCCGGTGATTACCGCAACGCAGATGCTGGAGTCGATGATCGAAAATCCGCGGCCCACCCGCGCCGAAGCCAGCGACGTGGCCAACGCGATTTACGACGGCACGGACGCGGTGATGCTGTCGGCCGAGAGCGCTGCCGGCAAATATCCGGTGGAGTCCGTGGCCATGATGGCCAAGATCGTCAGCGAAACCGAGCATCAGATTTGTAACATGCAGACGCCTGCGGTGCGCATTACCCCGCGCGGCGGCCTGTCGATTGCCGAGACCATCTGCGAGTGCATGGCCCATGCCACGCAGGACCTGAATGTGGCGGCAATTGCCATCTTTACCGAGAGCGGCAACAGCGCGCGCCTGCTCTCAAAGTATCGCCCCACTCCGCGCACCTTTGCGCTGAGCCCGTTTGAGACGGTGGTGAACCGCTGCATGCTGCTGTGGGGCGTGGAGCCGATCCATTGCCACAAGATAACCAACACCGACATGCTGGTGGACACGGCCGAAGAGGTTCTGGAGAAGGCGGGCCATATCAAAACAAAAGAAATTCTGGGCATCGTGGCCGGGACCCGCACGCTGAGCGGCGCCACCAACTTCATGCGCCTGCACATGGTCGGCGACCGCGATCCGAACTCGACCAAAATGGGCTGATCACCACAGAAAACCCACAGGCCCATCCGCCAGCAACCGGATGGGCCTTGTGATTTGCAGTCGACCCGCTTCTTCCTCTCATACAATCAAAAGCTATGGGCCGCATCCGCGTACTTTCCGACCAGGTAGCCAACCAGATCGCCGCAGGCGAAGTGGTGGAACGACCCGCCTCCGTCGTAAAAGAGCTGCTGGAAAATGCCCTCGACGCCCAGGCCGCGCGTGTCCGCATTGAGGTGGAGGGCGGCGGACGCAAGCTGATCCGCATTGCCGACGACGGCATGGGCATGGGCCGCGACGATGCGTTGCTGGCCTTTGAGCGCCACGCCACCTCCAAAATCCGCAGCAGCGATGATCTGCTGTCCATTGCCACGCTGGGCTTTCGCGGAGAAGCGTTGCCCTCCATCGCCTCCGTTGCGCGGCTGCACATGACGACACGCGCAGCAGAAGACACCGTCGGCACCGAGATGGAAATTGTCGGCGGCAAGGTGCTGCGCGTCGACGATGCTGGTCTGCCGCAGGGCACCACCATCACCATCCGCGACATTTTTTTCAACACCCCGGCGCGGCGAAAATTTCTCAAGTCTGAGCAGACCGAGCTTTCGCATGTGGCCGCACTGGTGACGCATTACGCGCTGGCGCATCCCGGCAAACACTTTGAGCTGCACTCGGCCACGCACACGCTGCTTTCCGCGCCGGCGGTCTCCAGTGCGTCGGACCGACTCTTCCAGATCTTTGGCCGCGACACCTTTGCGCAGTTGCTGCCGGTGGCCGCGGAGATTGACTTTGCCCGGGCTGGCCTGCCGGAGCCGCCGCCGTGGAAGCGCGATGCCGACTATGAGCCGCCCAGGCCGGGCTTTCTGCGGGTGAGCGGCTTCGTTTCCAAACCGGAGCTGCAGAAGCTGAACCGCAACTCGATCTACGTCTTTGTGAATGGCCGCATTGTGCGCGACAGGCTGATTCTACATGCACTTACGGAGGCCTACCGCAACATTCTGCCGCCCACCTCGTTTCCGGTGGTGGCGCTGTTTCTGGAACTGCCTGCGGAGGAGGTGGACGTAAATGTGCATCCGGCCAAGACGGAGGTCCGCTTCCGCCAGGGCAGCTTTATCCATGACTTTGTGCGCGACAGCGTGCGCAATACGCTGATCGCCATCCGGCCTGCCGCGGACTTCCTGAAGGCGCTGCACGCTGCGCCGCAGGCCTCGCCGTCGCTCACGCTGGATCTTCCCTCCGGACTGGCTCCATCGCCGCCGCCAACGGTGCTGCCGATGGAGCTGGAGCAGCAGTCCGGTCCGCTGCCCCGGCCGGAAGATACAGCCGCATTCACGCTGGAGGCTCCGGTGCCGCCAGCCGCACCCGTGAACCTGCCCTTTCCGCAGACCACCCCGGCACCGTCTGCCGCCTATGGCTTAGTTGAAGCCCCAGCCGCGGAGGAGCCGCAGCCGACGCTGAACTCGCTTGCCAGCCTCAGACCGCTGGGACAACTGCGGAACTCCTTCATTCTGGCCGTGAATGAGGAGGGGTTGTGGATCATCGACCAGCATGTGGCGCACGAGCGCATTTTGTTTGAGAAAGTGCTGCGCGAGCGCGAGGTGGAGCAGGTGCAGCGCCAGCGGCTGTTGATGCCCGTGCTCCTTGAACTGCTGCCGGCACAGATGGTGGCCTTTACCGCCATTGCCGAGGAGCTGCAACGCAATGGCTTTGAGGCTGAGCCCTTTGGCCCGCGCACGCTGGCCGTAAAGGCTGCTCCGACGGGGCTGGAGGGCCGCGAACTGGAGCGGATGCTGGAAGAGGTGCTGGCCGTGGTGGAGCGGGAAAAACAGGCCGAAAATCTGGAAACGGTGCGGACGCGCATCGCCGCCTCCATTGCCTGCCATGCCGCCATCAAGATCAATACCCCGCTGGAGCCCTCAAAAATCGACTGGCTGCTGGAAGAATTGGCAAAAACCGAGCATCCGACCAGTTGTCCGCATGGGCGACCCATCGTCTTGCGGTATTCTCTAAAAGACATACAACGGGCCTTCCAGCGCATTTAGCGCTGCAAAACCATGCCCGCGCCGCACCCCAAAACGGGGACATCTGTGGCAAAATGCCGGTCATCGAGAATGATTTCCGGCTAGAAGGACTTTCTTTGAACTCTCAGCAGCTTCAGGCAGCACGCGCGGAACTCTGGCATCAGCATGGCCAGCCGCTTCTTACCCTTGACGACCTCCGCGGCTGGACCGACCAGGCGGGGCTTTGCCTTTACACTCCGCGCCACACGCAGATGCCCACCCCGGCTCCATCCTTGATTGAGGCCGTGAGCGGTCAAACCATCGAATCCCCCTCTGCCGCCGCCATCGAGCCAGCGAATGCGCTGCTGGTGCGTCTGGTGGCCGAAAGCGCCGCTGTCCCATTGAATCTGCTGGGCACGCTGGGCGAGCAGCCGGATTTTGTCGTCTCCGCGGCCACCTTCCCCTTTATCTACACCCTGCGCGGCGACCGCAACTGGAAGCAGCCGCCAACCACCAGCGGCGCAGGCAAGGTCTCTCCGCTGGCATCGCATACCTGGCAACTGCTGCACGACAAGGGCGCGATGACCATCTCCGAACTGCTGCCCGAACTGGGCCGCGAGGTGACGGAGGCCGCTGTGCTGCGCGCACTGGGCGAGTTGTGGGCCATTCTGCGCGTCTTTCCAGCGCCCCAGCAGGGCGGCAAACCGGCCCTGTGGGAGCTGACGACCCAGCGCTTCACCAAACAGATCAAGGCAGGGGCCAATGCCGGCCAGCCCACGGCGCTTTCTGCCCTGATTGCGCTGTACCTGACCTCAACCATTGCCGCCACCGCCGAGGAAATTGAGATTTTCCTTTCGCCGCTCACCGCCCGCTCGCGCGTGCGCGAGGTGCTGCATGGTCTGACGGCGGCGCGCCAGTTGGAATCAGCCGTTCTGGAAGGCAAGGCGCTGCTGCACATTGCCGGCAGCCTGCCGGAGTTTCCTGAAATTGCCGAGCCGGAACCTTCTGCCGGTGCGCTGGATGCCGACGAAGACGAAATCGAAGCACGTCCGTTGGCTATCAAGACTTTTACGCCTCGCACGCCCCGGCCGGAGCGTTATGCTCCGCGTGAGGAACGCGAACGGAGGCCATTCCAGCGCGGTGCTGCACCGCGCAGTATCGGGCCACGCAACGGCGAAGAGCGCCCGGAGCGGCCCGCCTATGGCAAACGCCCGGCTGCCCCAGTCAGGGGGACGGGCACGGGGACAGGTAGCGGCACGGGAAGATTCAGCGACCGCAAACCAGGCCAGAGCGGGCCGGGACAGGACAGACCGGGACAGGGCAAGCCGCGGTATGACCGTCCCTGGGAAGAGCGCGAAAACCGGCCCAGCCGGGAAGGCCGTTCTGGTACAGGCCGTCCGGGGGCAAGCCGTTTTGCCGCTGACCGTCCGGCTCGGTTTGACCGTCCAGATCGCCCTTTCCGCGACTCCGACCGTGACTCCTCTCGTGGCCCAGCGCGTGGTCCGGTTCGTCGCCCGGCCGCAGCAGGCGGGGCTCCGCGCTGGAAGAAGCCCGAAGGAGCATGGAAAAAGCCAGAGGGCGGATTCCCAGAGGGCGGATTTAAGGAACGGCCGGGCTTTGGCTCCCGCGGCGGCCCGCGTGACCGTTCCGGCGACCGGCCAGCGTACCAGGATCGCAAGCCCGCAGGCCGCCCCTACGGTGGAGATCGTCCCTACGGTGCCCGTCCGAGTTCAGACCGTCCGACGGGAGACAGGCCGTCCTTTGGTCGCCCAACCGGTGGTGAACGTCCCGCTGGCGGCCGACCCTACAGTGACCGCGGCAAGCCGGTCTTCGGCAGCAAGCCGCGCTTTGAGAAGCCAGCCGGAACAGGCCCCCGCAAGTTTGACAAACCTGCGGGCGACCGGCCAGCCCGGCCATTTGCCAAGCGTGCGGATGACCGCTCGCAGGGTCGCCCGACAGACCGCAAGGGCAATTACTACGGAGGCAGCGATTCCAGGCCGCGTCCCCTCAGCGACGAGAGGCCATTTGCGCGCTCCGGCAGCAAACCCGCTGGCAAGTTCAGCGATAGACCGAAATCGGCCGACAAGCCGAATTTTGGCGAGAAGCCGAAGTTCGGTGCAAAGCCCGGCTTTGACCGCAGACCCGGCGGTAAACCACCAGCCCGATCCGGCGGCAGGACTGGCGATAGGACTGGCAGCGGGTACGGCGGCAGCTTCGGCAGCAAACCCGGATTCAAATCCGCAGGGAAGCCGGGTGGTAAATTTGCAGGCAAGTCTGGCGGCGCATCCCGCGATACGTCGCGCGGCACATCGCGTGGCCCGGCCAGTGGAAGGTCCGGCGCCAAGCCGCGGACCCGCACCACTACCAGCTCCGGCAAGCCGCGCCGGAAAGAAGGGGAATCCGAAGCATGAGCACTGCTGCGCAGCCTGACACGGCAAAGCACAGCCCGCGCCAGCGCCCGGTCATTGCCATTGATGGCCCGGCCGGCGCTGGCAAAAGCACCGTGGCCGCGCACCTGGCCCGGCGTTTTGGCTTTCTGAATCTGGAAACGGGCGCCATGTACCGCGCGCTGGCGCTGAAGGCCATCCAGAACGACCACTCCTTCGACGAGGAGGCAGCGCTGGTGGACCTGGCGCAACAGACCACGATCACACTGCAACCGGTGGTGGATGGCAATCGCGTGTTGCTGGATGGAGTGGACGTGACCCAGCGACTGCGCGAGAAAGACGTGACCGCTGCCGCCTCCAAGGTGAGCGTGCATCCGCGGGTGCGCGCCTGGATGGTGGCGCAGCAGCAGAAGCTGGGCGGGCAGGGCGGCGTGGTGATGGAAGGCCGCGACATTGGCACCAAGGTCTTCCCGGACGCCGAGGTGAAGATTTTTCTGGACGCGGCGCCAGAGGTGCGCGGCAACCGCCGCTACCGGCAGGTTTCGCCCGCCGGCCAGCCGGTGGCTGCTCCGGTAACGGAGGAAGCGGTCCTGCGCGAGATGAAGGAGCGCGACGAACGCGACCGCAACCGCGCCGATTCTCCGCTGCAACCTGCCGAGGATGCCGTGATTCTGGACTCCACCGCACTGACGCTGGAGCAGGTGCTGGAACAGGCGGAGGCCATTGTGACCGGGCGGATGCAGCAAAGCCGGTAGCGGCCGCTGCTTACAACCTTCTGCCCGTGCTGTGCTTGCGGAAGATGACCTGTACCTGGCTGCGCCAGCGTTCGTCGAGCGCCAGCAGCGTCCACTCCACCTGCGGCGCAAGATGCTGGAGCACCGTCTCTGTTGCTGGATGAATATGCAGCGCTGGCGCCACCAGATATAACTTTGGCGCGGCGGCGGACAAGGCCGCGCCGGGAAAATACCCGCTGCGCTGGAACTCTCCCAGTCCTGTTTCCGGATCGGCGGGTTGCAACTGGTGCCAGCGCACGCGCACCCAGTAGTCCAGCCCCTGCAATGCCAGATGCAGATCTTCGCTGGCCTTCAGCTCCAGCACGGTCAGTTGCCCATCGCGGGTGCGGGTAAGGATGTCGAGCATGCCGCGATCTGCCGCGGAAAAGGCAGGCACCTGCGTGTAGAGATGGTCTGCGTCGAGGCGCGGCTCGATGCTGTCCTCCACCGAGCTGAGATTTTCGCGCAGCACCACTTCCAGCCAGCGCTCCGGCTGCATGCGATAGACGACATCGCGGGTGTCGCCGCGGGCGTGTCGGCGTTCATAGACGCGCTGCATCATGTCCGCAAAGGTGGCTTCGCTGTCTTCGGTCAGCGGCGTTTCATACTGCCCGGCGCCAAAGGAGATCTGCTGCACACGATCGAAGGAGTTGGGCGAGAGCCCCATGCGCGCGCGGGCGAACTCCAGCCCATGCCAGAGATACGCCATCTCCGTGCCGCTGCGCACGCGCTGCTCCACCAGCGGACGCATGCGCTCCGGCAGCAGACCCAGGACATACGCCCCGGCAGTGGCGAAGCGCTCGCGCGTGGCTTCCACGTTGGGGGCATGCACGATGTGCGTCCTCAGGTTGCCGCTGTCCGCAGGATCGCACCGCAGCAGCTCCTCGCTGCGCTCATCCAGTTCGTAGAGTTCCCACTGCGCAATCTGCGGATGCAGCCACGCCATTCGCGATGCGGTGAGCGCTGCCATGCCGGTGGGCACAATGATGCGCAGCCCCGTAAACAAACGGCGGCCACCGGCCCGCTCGCGGCAATGCGCCAGCCACAAAATGCCCAGTGTCAGAATGCCGTCCACCGTGGCCTGCGGCTCTTCCGCATTCACGGCGATCACGGACCACGCCTGCGTGCCGCGCAGCAGAGTGCCGCGCGCATAGGCCGGGCCAAAGCTGCGCTCCAGGTCCATCGCCGTGCGAAAGCCGTCGGCCTTCCAGCCGGGAAAATGCCGCAGCAGAGCACGCTGCAGCAGGGCGAGATATTTTCTGCGCGCAGCATCACGCGTGGTGGGCGTGCGGCGGTCGCGGTCGGCCACCAGCTCCAGCGCTTGCGGGCGCGTCTGCCCGAAACGCATGGTCGCCAGCTTCAGCACGTCCTTGCGTTGTTGCAGGCCCACCACGCGGCGCACCATGTTGCGCTCGTCACTCCATAAATGCAGCGTGCAGCGATCATGCTCCGTGGAAAGCGTATAGCGCGACAACCGCATGTCAAAGAGCACGCGGCCATCTTCCAGCAGCACAGCACTCGGATGATCTGCAAGAAATTCTTCCAGCGACTGCGCCAGCTCCGCAGCGGAAGGCGCGGTCTGCAACTGCGGCATGGGCTACCAGCCCATGCGCTGCTGCAAGTGTGTGATGTGGGCCGTGTGATGGCGGCTGTGCCAGGCATAGAGCGCCAGCACCTGCTCAATCGTCATCTGCCCCGCTTCCGGATGCTTGTAGCCACGTTTCCAGTCCCCGGCCTGCAAGGACTCCAGGAGCATGACCCAGCGCGCATGCAGCGCTTCCACCAGTTCCAGCGACCACTCCACCGGCGCCGATGTTGCATCATGCAACTTTGCCCACTTTACTTCGTCGTAAGCGGTCACCGTCGGCCAGTCTTCCGTCAATGCCAGCCGGATGCGCATGTAAGCATTCATGTGGCTGTCTGCAATGTGGTGCAACAGCTGCCGTACCGTCCAGCCGCCCTCACGATACGGCGTGTCCAGCTTGTGCTGGTTCCAGCCCAGCACCGCGTTGCGTAAATTTTCCGGCAGATCGGCAAGCGTTTCAATCCACTGCTCGCGGTCCTCGTGCGCAATGGTTGCAGGCAACTGAAATTTGCCGACAGGATAGCGCAGGTCAGTCTCAGGCGTGGCGCTCATAGTCATGCGCCCACGTTAGCACAGAAACTGCCCGCGCGCGTGCCGGAAGTTCGAGGCCGGTTACACCTCCTTTTCCATCTGCAGCGCCTGCTGCGGTCCGACCCACTGCATGGCCGCTTCGTGCTGAGGTCATTTGCAGCCGAAACTCGTGAGGCCTAGAATTTCCATTAAATGACCACACACGCATCCTGTCCCGATCACAAGCAATATTTCTTCACCAAACTCGGCATCACCGAGCGCCTGCTGGAGCGCTGCCTGGGCGAAGCGCTTTCGGCCGGAGGCGACTATGCCGACCTGTACTTCGAGTCCGTCACTTCCACCTCCATTGGCGTGGATGAGTCGCTGGTGAAATCGGCCAGCCAGGGCATCAGCGTGGGATGCGGGGTGCGCGTGGTGAGTGGCGAGCGCACGGGATACGCCTACACGGACGATCTTTCCGCGGAAAGGCTGCTGCACGCGGCGCGCACTGCGGCCTTGATTGCCAGCGGCCCGGCCAAACAACTGGTGCAGGGATTTACGGAAACAAGAACGCCGATGCTGTATCCGGTGGCCGGAGCCAGCGCCGATGCGGAGATTGCCGCCAAACTGGAACTGGTGATGCGCGCCGACCGCGCTGCCCGTGCTTTCGACTCGCGCATCCACCAGGTGCGCGCCAGCTATGCAGACGAGCTGCGCCGCATTCTGGTGGCCGCGTCCGACGGCACGTTTGCCAGCGACACGCAGCCGCTGGCCCGGCTGAATGTGTTTGTAATCGCCAAGGACGGCACCAACATTGCCCGCGGCACCAGCGGCGGCGGCGGACGGATTACGATTGACGACTTCCAGACCGGAGACAAAACTCCGGAGCGCTTTGCCACCGAAGCCGCGCGCCAGGCCGTGCTGCAATTGCGCGCCGTGGCCGCGCCAGCAGGCGATATGGAAGTGGTGCTCGGCCCGGGTTGGCCGGGCGTGCTGCTGCATGAGGCTGTGGGTCATGGGCTGGAAGCGGATTTCAACCGCAAGAAGACCTCGGCCTTTGCCGGACTGATTGGCCAGCAGGTGGCATCGAGCAAAGTGACGGTGGTGGACAACGGCACTATGCCCAACCGCCGCGGCTCGCTGAATGTGGATGATGAAGGCTCGGCCACGCAGGAGACGGTGCTGATTGAAAACGGCATCCTGAAGGGCTACCTGAGCGACAAGCTGTCCGCACGGCTGATGGGCATTGCCAACACGGGCAGCGGACGCCGCGAAAGTTACCAGCACATCCCCATGCCGCGCATGACGAACACCTACATGCTGAATGGCGACGATTTGCCGGAGGACATCCTCCGCAGCGTGAAGCGCGGCCTGTATGCGGTGAACTTTGGCGGCGGCCAGGTGGACATTACCAACGGCAAATTTGTCTTCTCCGCCAGCGAGGCCTACCTGATTGAAGATGGCAAAATCACGGCTCCGGTGAAGGGCGCCACGCTGGTGGGCAATGGCCCGGAAGCGCTGAAGTATGTGTCGATGGTGGGCAACGACCTGGCGCTGGACGAGGGCATTGGCACCTGCGGCAAAGACGGCCAGAGCGTGCCGGTCGGCGTAGGCATGCCCACGATCAAGCTGGATCGCATGACCGTGGGCGGGACGGGGTCATAGCGAAACGGGCGGAAGCGCTTCGCGTAAAACAAGCCGACCACGGATTCCACGGATGCGCACGGATTTAAAGGCCACAAATGAAGTGCCGCATCGGCCTGTATCCATGAATTGCCTTAGTTTTTCATCTTCATTTTTTTGTCTTTTGGTCCGTGTGCATCCGTGGAATCCGTGGTCGGTTTTTAAAAGGAAAGAGGTCGCAATTTTGGAACCGGTTTTGAAGAGTGCAGATTTGCAGCAGCTTGCGAGCGACATTGTCGCCCGGGCGACGAAGGCAGGTGCGAGCGATGCCGAGGTGGTTATTTCCGAGGGCGACGAGTTCTCCGTGCAGGTGCGGCTGGGACAGGTGGAGACGCTGAAGGAGTCCGGTTCGCGGGCCATTGGTTTGCGCGTCTTTCTGCATTCGGCTGGAGGCCAGCGCACGGCATCCACTTCGTCGAGCGATTTTTCTGCCGAAGGCATTGAGCGGCTGGTCTCCGGCGCGGTCACGCTGGCGAAGATCACCAGCGAAGACCCCTTTGCCGGGCTGCCGGAGCGCGAGGCTTTTGGCCAGTTCAGCGGCGATCTGGGACTGTACTTCGACGATGTGTACTCGCTGCCTGCTGCGGAGCGTATCGAACTGGCGCGACGTGCGGAGGCCGCGGCCATGGCGGCGGACACGCGCATCCAGAACTCCGACGGCGCGAGCTTCGATGCCGCCACCGGACACAAGATTCTGGCCAACTCCCGCGGCTTCATCGGCGAAAAGCGCAGCAGCTACTGCGGGCTTTCCGCCATGCCCATTGCACAGGATGCTAACGGCATGCAGCGCGATTACTGGTACTCCAGCGCGCGCACGCTCAGCCGGCTGGAGTCGCCGGAGTCCATTGGCGCAGAGGCGGCACGGCGCACGCTGCGCAGGCTGGGAGCGCGCCGCGTGGCCACGCAAAAGGCCAGCATCGTTTTTGCGCCGGAGATCGCGCGCTCCATCATCGGCAATGTGTTTGAAGCGGCGAACGGCGACAGTATCTACCGCAGCGCATCCTTCTTTGCCGGCATGCTGGGCGAGCAGGTGGCGGGCGAGAATATTACTGTGGTCGACGATGGCACGATGGTCTTCAACGCTGTCGGTGGCTTTGGCACAACGCCCTTTGATGGCGAAGGACTGCCGACACGCCGCACCGTGGTGATAGAAAAAGGCGTCCTGAAGAATTATCTGATGAACACCTACACAGCTCGCAAGCTGAACATGCACTCCACGGGCAATGCTTCCCGCGGACTGGCGGGTAACCCAGGCATTGGCGCAGGTAATTTCTATCTGCAAGCAGGCGCGCTCACGCCGGAAGCGCTGATCGGCGACGTGCAGCAAGGGCTCTACGTGACGCAGACCATGGGCTTTGGCGTGAACCTGGTGACGGGCGACTACTCGCAGGGCGCCAGCGGCCTGTGGATTGAGAATGGCGAGCTGGCCTACCCGGTGGAAGAGATCACCATTGCCGGCAACCTGAGGGAGATGTACCGGAACATTGTTGCTATTGGCAATGACCTGGTCTTTCGCGGCCCTGCCGCTGCTCCCACGATTCGCGTGGAAGGCATGATGATCGCCGGGGAATAAGCATGCTTACACAACAGAGGCATGGCTGAAAGCCGTGCCCTTAAACAAAACCGGGGGGGGCATCACGTTCAGTGGCATGGCCAGGGTCGTGCCACTTTTGTTTTTGCGGCGCGCCGCATTCATTGCCAGGCCACAACGCTTTTGTCTTTGTGCTCAAACTCGACAAACGGGCCTTCAGCTCCTTGCTGCACGTGCACCGCAGCACCATTCACCGTAGCGGAATGCACTGGCAAAAACCGCCAGCGGACGATCATCCTGGCTGGCCTGCCCGTAATCGTCAGTTGCGCGGCCTCGCGCTGCACGGTGCGGCCTTCAAAGTCGGTAAAAGCATCTGTTGCACCGGGACACACCTCATACACGCGGCGATCGCCGGGCGAAGCGATTGCGTGGTTGCCGCTCTGCGCTGGCGGCACCAGCGTCATCACGTCCTCCGGAATTTTCGCAATCACGGCACCGCTGCGCACATACAGCGGCAGCACGTCCACGGCAGCATCGGCAACAATGCTTTTGCCCCCGACGATCTGCTGGCCCGTCCAGTAATCAATCCACTCGCCCTTCGGCATATACACCACGCGCTGTGTTCCCTGGTCGAGC
This sequence comes from Edaphobacter aggregans, assembly GCA_022736715.1. GTDB lineage: Bacteria > Acidobacteriota > Terriglobia > Terriglobales > Acidobacteriaceae > DZDJ01. The sequence goes on along the minus strand of DZDJ01000004.1, from coordinate 42,569 downwards.
ACCGGAGCCACCAGAAAATCCGGCCCAAAGAGATATTCGCCCCGCGCCTCTCGCGCCTGCTGGTCGTCCTGATAATTCAGCACCAGCGCGCGCATGATCGGCATGCCGTCCCGCGCGCTTTGCTGCGCCGCCGCGTAGCGATACGGGAAGAGGCTCATGTGCAGAATGGCGTATTTCCTGTACACCGCAAGCGCCTGGTCGCCGTAGTCCCACGGACCAAGGTTCATGGAAGAGATGATCTCCATGGCCGGCGAAAAGGCGGCATATTCCGTCCAGCGCATGAAGAGCTGCGCGTCATCCGGCGTGCGCTGACGGCGCAGATAGCCGCCCAGATCGCCGGTCCACATCGGCATGCCGGAAAGCCCGGCATTCAACCCTGCGGTGACCACCGTCGGCAGGCCATTCTCCGGGCTGAAGCTGGCTTCGTTGTCGCCACCCCACAGAATGCCGAAGTTGTTGTTGCCCACCGAGGCGCTGCGCATGAAGAGCACGCCGTTGCCCTTCAGATCCCTGTCAATCAACTCCTGCATGGCCTGGTTGTAGAGCACGGCATATTTGTTGCGCATCAGGCGCTGGTCCGTGCCGTCGTAGAACTTCACATCGCCCAGGAAGTTGCCTTCGGCATCATCGTCCTTGAAGCCGTCCGCCCCGGCCTGGATGGCTTTGCGCACCTGGTTCTGCCACCAGAGCTTCGCCGCAGGATTCGTAAAGTCAATCAGCGACCCTGTTCCCTTCCACCAACGCCCGACGTAAGGCTGGCCATCCGGCAGCTTCACAAAATAGCCATGCTCGGCGGCCTCCGCATAGTTGCTGGCTGCGTCTGCGGGGATCTTATCGGCAAGGCCTTTTTCCCCGGGCACATTCGTCTTCAGATCGGTCCACGGGGTGTGCCACAGCACCAGCTTGTAGCCCTCTTCATGAATATGGCGGATCATGGCAGCGGGACCGGCAAACTGCTTCGGATTGAAGATGTATGTGTTGTAATTCGTCGCCCAGGGACTGTCGATCATGATGACCGAGGCAGGCAGTCCCAGCTTGCGCGTGCGGTCCACATCCTCGTCAACGTCCGCGTCGTTGCGGTGATAATCGCGGCTCATCCACGGCGCAAAGGCCCAGTAGGGCGGCAGCTTGCTGCGGCCAATCAAGGCCGTGAACTCATCCAGAATCTTCGGGAGCTTCGGCCCGGCAAAGAGCACAATACGCAGCCTGGCCGCGGGTTCCTGCACCACGATGGCATCGTGATCGGTCACGTTCAAATCAAAGGTTGCCTCTGAGTACGTGTCCAGCCAGAGCCCGTAGCCGGAAAGGCTCATGAAAAACGGCATGGGCTGATACGTGCCGGAGCCTTTAGGGCCGCTGTTGTCCTGCGACGAGTTCACCACCACCGTACGGGCGCGATCCAGTGTGTCGTAGCGCTCTCCAAATCCGTAATAGGAGCTGTTGTCGCCGACGCGGAACTGCCATGTGCCAACGGCATAGGCCAGGCTGTAAACCTCATACACGCCCGGCGCCAGTTGCTTCAAGTGCAGCTTGGTATTGGGAACATCCTCGTTGTTGAAGCGAAACCCGAAAAACGGGACATTGACCTGTTTGCCATCTTCGCCCGGAAAAGAAAAATTCACGGCCGTTGTACCCACGCGCGTCAGCGCCGTCGCATCCGCAGATGCTGTTGCCGGCGGCCGGGCTGGAGTCTGGGTTGCAGTCTGGCTTTGTCCCAGCGCCGTAGACGCAAGCAGACAACCAAAGGTCAGCAGAAGAACTCTTCGCAGCATAGAAAAATCTCATTCCCAGGTTTTGTATGGACTGTTCTGTCAAGAAAAAAGCCTGCGCGCCAAACAGGCTACGCAGGCCATTCTATAACTTCAAAAAAAACGTTGACCAGTACTACATGTTGACCAGCGCTACATGTTGGTGTGTCCGGCGCGCATCTCTTCATTGAAGGTCGGCTTGGTAAAGTCAAGTGCCTCCTGCAGCCTGTCCTGATACTCACTGGCCAGACTCATCAGCGCCGGCGTGGCCGAAGCATATTCGCCGCCATCGGCAAGCCGCAGTAAACCATCGCCGGCCAGCGCGGCAGCCATCTTCTGCAACTGCGCCACATCCGTGTTCAGATACTGCGCATCGTACGGATCGGCAATCCACACCGGCTCATTGCCACTCTGAACACCAGAGAGCCAATAGATCTTAAGCGCCAGAAAGTCCATGCGCGTCTCGTCCGTCGTATCTGTAAAGACAAACTTGTGCTGCCAGCGGCTGTAGTAGCGCATAGTGACGGGAACCGGCTGGCGGTTGCCGGACTTCAGCATTTCCATCTGGCCGCGGTCCAGCGTTTTGCGGACCGCGTTGTAGATGAAGCCCTCGGCATACGGCTGTTCCGGGGCGGGAACAATCTCCGCAAAAGTGACCGTCATGCTGGCGGAGATCCTGGCGTGGAGCGGTGAACCATGACCATCTTCCAGCTTCACCTCGCCGTGCACCACATAGGTGTCTGAGCCAGAAGTGGAGCGGTGAAATGGCCACTGGAAATGCCCATAACTGATGGGCAGTCCGCCCAGGGAGACGTAGCAGTCCGGGCGCGGGTTGTGCAAACGCCTGGCGGACTCCTGCAAATGCCGGGTCATCTCCGGCAGCAGCTCCGGCTTGCTGAAGTCAAACTTGTCGCTCAGCTCCAGCGTGAGCGTGCGGTCCTCGTGTGAACCAGGCGCAAGGCCCAGCGTCAGACGCGCCGTGGGCGCACCGTTGAAATCAGTCCCCGCCTCGGCGGAAAGAATCTTCATGCCTGCTGTGCGCGCCGCCGCGTCCACAGCGGCCGTCAGGGCTGTTTGCAGTTGTGTCGTCATTGTTCAGTCTTCCTGCGGAACATCGCACCTTCTATTTTAGAGCAAAAAGCAGGGCCAAAGCGTCCGGCCGCGGCCCTGCCCTCAGGTGCTTATTGCAGCGGCAGCAGTTTACCACTGGCTGACGGCAGACTGGCGCCCATTTCCCGGGCCAGTGTCGGCGCAATGCTGCGCATATCGATCATGCCCAGGTCCTTGCCCCTGGCGATCCCCGGCCCGGCAATGAAGAAGGACGCGCGCAGCTCCGGATGTTGCGGCAGATACCCATGCGTGCCCAGCGTGGCGGGTGTCGCCGCGTTGACCGGCCTGGACAGACTGCTGCCCGTCTCCCAGCCCGGCTTCAGATCCACCAGAAAGCTGGCATGGGGAAAGCCTCCCAGCCGCTGCAGCGCCTTTTGCCCCACAATGCGATCAATTCCGTTGGCGGGCTCGGCAGCCAGCTTGTGCAGCAAAGCCGCTGTCTTGCGCAATACGGCCTCGTCTTTCGGGTCCTTCAGCACAATGGCGGCCGAACCACCGTTCAGCCATGGCACCGCCTGCCAGGAGGCGACCGTGGGCCCGCCAAAGTACGATTTTCCCTGCCCCATCTGGATCAGCCCAGCCTGAATGAATGCCGCCAGCAGATTTACCTGGTGATGGACGGTTGCAAAGCCGTGATCAGAAACGATGCAGATCACCGCATTCGGGTCATTCCGCAGCACCGTCTTTTCCAACTGGCCCACCATGCCATCCAGCGCCTCCAGCGTGTCGTTGGCCTGCGGACTGAAGGGGCCATGCTGATGCTCGGCGTGGTCCAGCGCGGCCAGGTGCACGGCCATGAACTCCGGCTTGTCTTCGCGCAGAATGGCGTCAGCAAAGTTGGTCCGGATCTGGTCGTTCGGCACATCCGTCTGTAGCCCGTCGGAGTACGGCCCCAGTTGCTTTTCCAGCGAGGCCAGCAGCCCCGGCGTGGAAACCGCGGCCAGCAGCTTGCGGTCGTCCGCCGTGTTGGCGCGCCAGAACTCCGGAATCAGATAATCGACCGGCGCACCTACCGTTACCGGCCAGCTCACCGAGCCGGTCTTCAGGCCAGCGGCGTGTGCCGCCGTCCACAGGGACGGCACCTTGACGTCCTGGTAATACCAGTACCAGCCGCCGAAGTTCTTCCTCTCCGGATCGAAAGTGGTGTTGGTGAGAATGCCATGCTGCGCTGGCCACACGCCCGTCACCAGCGTGGTGTGGCTGGGATACGTAACCGTGGGTACCACGCCCACCACGCCTTCGGCATAGGTGCCGTCGGCCATCAGGCGGCGCAGATTGGGAATCTTCAGGCCATGCACTTCCGCCTTCGTCACATAGTCGGGCCGCATGCCATCAATGGAGATCAGCAGCACCGTATGCCTTTGCTGTGCCTGCACAGTATGCGGCAACACCAGGCCAGCCAGCAGCAGAACTGACATCGCAACTGAAAACAAAGGGGGACGACTCATCTGCAATTGACCTTACCTTTCCAAAATCCAGGCAACCATCTGCATCTACCATGCACGGACAAGATGAACCGCAAATGAAAAAAAGGAAATAAGTCTGCGGACAGTTAGAAGCGCAGCAGATAGCTCAGCTTCATGTAAAATGTCCGGCTGTCATTCAACATACTGCTGCCGGTGCGCGGCAAAAAGACGCCATTGGGGTCGCAGGTGCCGTCCGGCAACCGCGTGCAGAGTGAGCGGTTCAGGTTCTGCGCGTCCGTGGTATAGCCCAGGTAAAACGCCGTCCCTGGATGCGGCATGTACGTAATCAACGCATTGCCGTACAGGTTCTTTGTGTTCTGCAGCGAAGTATATTGCGCATTCGGCAGCGTGGCCTGGTAAATGCCGATCAGACGCACGGAGAGCGCTTTGTTCACCTGCAGGTTCCAGCGCTCCACCACCTGATGATTGTCATACGCAATCAGAGTGCTGCCCGGACTGCGGAAACGGTCAAACTGATAGCTGTTCTGCAAATCCAGGTCGAGCAGCGGCTTGACATCCAGACCCATGTTGGCTGACTGCACATTGACCGGCTGCGGCGGCAGGTTCGTTGGCGGATTGTAATTCACCGTTTGCCCGGCATAGCCGGAAGCGCTGAAAGCAAACTGCGGCACCGGTGAAGTGTAAAAATCCACCCCCGCCGTCTGGCTGCGGTACTCCACATTCTGCGTCAGGGCGGAGTAGTCGCTGGGCCGCAGGCGGTCGTTGCTCACATTCAGGAACGGCGAAAAGCTGGTATCGCGATTGAACTGCAGGTTGTAGCTGAAGTCCAGCACACTGTCGAGCGGCAGACCGGTGTGGTCCCAGTCCTGCTCCGTATAGATCGAAAAGTTGTGCGACAGCAGCAGCTTTCCATTGGGCCGCCAGGTGTACTTCACATACGAGTTCGACTCGCGTACATCGGGCCGGCGGAAGAAGCCCACCGAGTCCAGAAAGCCAGCGCCCGTGTCGTTGTAATTGATGTTGGCGTACAGGTTGCTCCCGGAATAACTGAGCTTCTGGCGGAAGCTGTTGCCGCTTTGCGTCGTGCTGTCGGTGTTTTCCGTAGCGGAGGTGATGCCCTGCCCAGTCATGGTCCACTTCTGCTTGAAGCGCCACTGATAGTCGAACCCTCCCAGCCGGTTGAAGCTGTTCAGGTATTCGCGGTCCGTATAGATCATCCCCACGCTGGAATACCGCCCCAGGTCGTGCGCCACCCGGGCCACATAGAAATGTGCGCGCGTGCCATAGCCAGCCATGCCGGGGGCCACGGCCTGCCCGGGACTGCGATCGTCCGTTGCCAGAATGCCCAGCGCCCATGGCCCTTTTTTTCCGCTCAGCCGCGCGCCAAACTCCGGGCTGACGATGTTCAGCGAATAGAAGAGATTGATGGGTGTACTAAAGTAGCTGCTGTTCTCGATAAAGAATGGCCGCTGCTCGGCAAAGTACGGCTGGAATCGCTGGTTGGGCGAAGCTGGGCCGTCCACATTCGCATTGCTGAAGTCCGGATTGAGCGTCGTGTCCAGCACCAGGCTGTTGCGGATGACGATCTTGGTGTCCAGCCCGCCGGTCCCCTGAAAGTGCTTGGAATCAAAATAGGGATTGAGCGGGTTGCGATCGTCCAGACTGCGGTAGTTCTGCCCCAGCACATACGGAATAAACTGCACGTTGTGCCCGCGCTCCACGCCGGCAAAGCCTTGCACCGGCGCATCCTGCGTCAGCATTCCGGCAATCTGCCGGGAAATCTGCGGCCAAAAAGCGGTTTCACTGTCATGGGCAATCCAGCGCCGCAACACGATGCCCCAGGTCTGCGGAGCAACCGGGCCTCTATTCTGAAACCGCAGGCTGGGAAAGGGAATGCGCATCAGCACCACGTAGCCAAATGGCTCCAACTTTCCCCAACTGTCCCACACCGTGTCAAAAGAAAAGTCCTTGCCAGTCTGTTCGCTATAGTCCGCATCGCCCTGGATGCCGAGCGGGTTCACCTGAAAGAGCAGGCCATGACGCTGGTCATGGAAGGTGTCCAGCGTGACCTCCACCTTGTCGTCATTGCCCAGCGAATCGCGCGGCACCATGTGCGCACGGATTTCATCAGGCGAGCGGTCACGGCAGATGAAAGCAACATACAGATCGCGGTGCGTGTACCCAATGTAGGCGGTGGTGGGCTCGGTGACGGCGGCGCCATCCTGCGGGCTGCGCTGGATGAATCCACTGATCGGCTGCATCTGCAGCGCTGCGCCCGTGGGCCTGCCGGAAACAAAGTCCGTAATCTTCGGGAGCTGTGTCAAAACTGGTGCAATCAGCACGCCGGGACGATGCTTTGGATGGTGCCCGGCCGTGGCCATAGGCCTGACCTGCCGCGGAATGGGCGTGTCCGGCAAGGCCCCCTGCGGCAGATTGCAGGCATACGCCTTTGTGCCGCACAGCAGCAGGAACAGCAGAAAAACCAAGGGGATGATCTCCGTCCCTGCTTTTCTGCTGGCGATCCATCGATTGTCTGGCCGAGCACCGGGGTAAACAATCATGACTCCCTTTCAGCATACCCCACCGCAGCGGAGCATCCCAAAGCACGCATCCAGAGCATGACGGGCCCACAAAAGCGGCCAAACTAACAAATTGCTGGCAATCTTTTTTGCTTACGGGCACTTACGCACATTTCATCTGCGGAGGGGATTTGTCATCGACACGCAAATAAATGGCCAATCTCAACTTTGTAAGGTGACAGATCAAAACAGCGATGGTCTGCCGGGCATGGGGAGGCCAAGGTGTTCATAAGCCAGCCGCGTGGCCACGCGTCCGCGCGGTGTGCGGTCCAGAAAACCAATCTGGATCAGAAATGGCTCGTACACCTCTTCCAGCGCATCTTCTTCTTCGGCCAACGCCGCTGCCAGTGTATTCAGACCAACAGGGCCGCCATCATATTTCTCGATGATCGTCCGCAGCAGCCGCCGGTCCAGTTCATCAAAGCCATGCGCATCTACTTCCAGCATCTTGAGCGCGGCCTCTGCCGTGGGGCGATCGATGACGCCGGAGCCGCGCACCTGCGCATAATCGCGCACCCGCCGCAGCAGACGATTCGCAATGCGCGGTGTACCCCGCGACCGCATGGCGATCTCCGCTGCGCCGTCCGGATCGATCGGCACATTCAGCACTTCGGCTGAACGTTCCACTACGTAGCGCAGTTCGTCATCCGTGTAGAACTCCAGCCGCAGCAGAATGCCAAAACGTGAGCGCAGCGGCGAAGACAACAGTCCGGGCCGCGTGGTGGCGGCCACAAAGGTGAATGGCCGGATCTCCATCACGTGCGTGCGCGCCGCTGGCCCCTGGCCAATCATGATGTCGAGTTTGTAGTCCTCCAGCGCAGTGTAGAGCTTTTCCTCCAGCACCGGCTGCAGGCGGTGGATCTCATCCAGAAAGAGCACCTGCTTTTCGCGCACATTGGTCAGGATCGCCGTCAGGTCACCGGCAATCTGCAGGGCCGGCCCGGATGTCTGCTGAAATCCCACGTCCAGCTCATTGGCAATGATCGTGGCCAGCGTGGTTTTGCCCAGCCCCGGAGGCCCGAACAGCAGCACATGGTCCAGCGCTTCGCCGCGGTTTCTGGCCGCTTCCAGCGCGATGGCCAGTTGCTCCTTGGCCTTCTCCTGACCGATAAATTCGCGCAACTGCCGTGGCCGCAGCTTCAGCTCAAAAGCTGCATCATCCTCCACCACACCAGCGGAGACAAGACGTTCGGGATTGGATTTGGGAAGACTCATGCCAGAAGAAAAGGACCCAAGGCGATAGTAAGGCGAAGTTTGCAGTGAGGCAACCTCTGGTTACTGACGGGCGATTGCCTTGCCGCCTTCGCCAGGTCTGGCTCAGTTGTAAATGTCTGTCTCGAATTGCATCAGCACGTCGTCGGACCAGGCGTGCGAGTCCTTGCGCCAGTTGCCGCCGCGTCCGTCAAGAAAGTTGGGAAAGTTCGTTTGGCAGTAGCCGCAGCGGGCAGTGAAGTCAAACACCGCCTGCGCATTGCCGTCAATATACAGCACTGCCTGCGTGCCGCTCCTGGACCACTGCACGCTGGCGATGTACTCCCGCTCGCTGTCGCTCAGGTGGCTGACGTTGTAGATGAGCACCGCGTCCAGAATGCCGTCTTCCATTTTTTTCGAGCTGCCGTCGCAGGCATAAAAGTAGCCAGCAACGCCCTCATCCTCAAAAACCACGCGCCACGGCGTGGTGTGCGAGTCTGACACGAGATGGGCAGAGCCCGGCTTGAAGGTGAGTGAGTTCACAAGAATTTATCCGTAGTCTCCAATCTAACAGCCAGCGCCGGGCTTGTCCCAGGTTCGCCACCCGCAGGAACAACCCGCAAGATACACTGTTTCTTCATGCGAATCCCCGGCACTGCCCGACAACTGATCATAGGCCGTCCGCAACGCGCTGCCGCTGTACTGCTCTTCCTGTTCTTTCTGCAATGCCTGTGGGTTGTGGACCACCAGGCGCTGACAGAGCGCGACTACCGCTTTGCCCGCTGTGGCCGCGAAATGTGGGAGCGCCCCTCGCCCCTGGCCGGCTACTTTACCACCTGCGGCAACATGCAGGACGGCACCTTTGCCTATCGCGCTGCCGGATTTCCGTTGACCGTGCAACGCATCGTGCTGGGCCACTCGGCCGATGCTTCCACCTGGGAGATGCGCCACGAACTGCGCTACGTGAAGCTGCTGCTGCGCCTGCCATTCCTTTTTTTCGGCATCTGGCTGGGGGCTGGCCTGTGGTGGGTGGCGCGTCGGCTGTTTGGCAATGAAGGCGGCTTTCTGGCGCTGGCGCTCTACTGTTTTTCACCGGAGGTTGTCCGCGCTTCCAGCATGCCCAACAACGATGTGCTGGCCATGTGGGGGCTGTACGGAGTTTTCTATACGGCCATCGGCGTTGCCCACGCCATGCAGGGGCCAGGGCGCAAATGGCGGCCACGCATTGTGTTGCTGACGCTGGCCTTTGGCCTGACCGCGGCCGCGCACATTGCTGCCGCCATCGTCGGGCTGCTGCTCGCGCTGGTCTTTATGCTCTACCTGGCGGAAGACCGCCGCGGATATGTGTTGCAGGTGCTCAGCGTCACCAGCATCGGCACCCTGCTGATATTGTTTTCCTTCTACGATTTCAAGCCGGACGCTTTCAGCTATCTCTTTACCGGCGGTGCGGCGCGCATGTGGTTCTCGCTGGACAGCGCCAGACATCTGGTGCTGGACCCGTCGAATGCCTGCCTCGTGATCGCCGCTGCGCTGGCGCTGCTGCTTTACCTGACGCAGAAACGCTCCCGCTACTTTGGCAACACCGCGCCCCTGCTGGTGGCGCTGCTGCTGTTGCCGCTGATGACCACGGCCGTTCCCAGCCAGCCGTGGCTGTGGGCGCTGCCGTTTGTCTTCACATTCACCGGCGGCGTCTTTGCCGACATCTACGAGACCCGCTACCGCAAGCTCTATCTCTACCTGACGGCAGCGCTGCTGATAACACAGGCTGGCCTTTGCCTGGCCAGCCTGCCATTGCTCATCATCCGCTAAGGTCTACTCGTCCGAAGAAGTTACAGACGGCCCCACCGATGGCCCCACTGAGGGTCGCGGCGTAGCCACTTCGCAGGCAACGGTGACGGTGGCCGTCTCCTCTACGCTCTGCAAGCCGGGGCTCTTGCCGTTCAGGAAAAACTCCACGCTCTTCTGGTTGCGACGGCACCATACCGTGACCTCCGCGCCTTGCATGCCTTCCCATCTGCGGTGCGGAAACAGATGCAGCGCCGGCTCGCCGTGATCGTCGAAGCCTGTGCATACAAAGCCACCGGAAAGCACAAAAACGGGCCGTGTGGCGGGTCTTCGCAGAGCCAAAATCCGGCCGTCTCCCAAGTGACTCGCAACACGGAACTTAGCGGCGCGCAATCTCCTTGCTGTACGCTAACTAATTGTTTATCATAGAGTTACTAAGTTATGGCAGACGAACAGAACCCTCAGCTCCCCCTTGGCAGCAACGGCAACAACTCCGATGGCAGCGGTACGAACTTTGTCCCGATCAATATCGAAGAGGAGATGCGCCGTTCGTATCTTGACTACTCCATGTCGGTCATTATCGGGCGCGCGTTGCCGGATGTGCGCGACGGCCTGAAGCCAGTGCATCGCCGCATCCTGTACACCATGCAGGAAATGGGATTGCAGCACAACAAGAAGTACACCAAGTGCGCCAAGGTGGTGGGCCAGGCCATGGGCCAGTACCATCCGCACGGCGACTCGGCCATTTACGACACGCTGGTGCGACTGGCACAGCCCTTCAGCATGCGTTATCCCATGGTCGATGGCCAGGGCAACTTCGGCTCGGTCGATGGCGATCCACCGGCCGCCATGCGTTACACCGAATCGCGCATGACGCGCATTGCCGGAGAACTGCTGGCCGACATCGATCTGGACACGGTGGACTTTACGCCGAACTACGATGAAAGCACCTTCGAGCCGGTCGTGCTGCCGACGCGCATTCCTAACCTGATCGTGAACGGCTCCAACGGCATCGCCGTCGGCATGGCGACCAACATTCCGCCGCACAACCTGACGGAAGTGGTGAACGCCGCCATTGAGCTGGTGAACAATCCGCAGGGTGGGCTGATCGAAGTGATGAAGCATGTGCAGGGACCGGACTTCCCGACCGGCGGCTTCATCTATGGCCGCAGCGGCATTGCCAATGCCTACAAGACCGGCCGTGGCCGCTTTATGATGCGCGCCAAATGCGCCATTGAAAACATCACGCAGGGCCGCCAGGCAATCATCGTCACCGAGATTCCGTACCAGGTCAACAAGTCCAGACTCATTGAGAAAATAGCTGACCTCGTCAATGAAAAAACCATCGACGAAATCAGCGATGTGCGGGACGAGAGCGACCGCGATGGTATGCGCATTGTGATTGAGCTGAAGCGCGGAGCCGAGTCGCAGATTGTGCTCAACCAGCTCTACAAGCACACGCAGATGCAGGAAAGCTTCAGCATGATCTTTCTTGCGGTGGTCAACGGCCAGCCGCGGGAACTAAGCCTGCCCGATGCCATCCATCACTTCATCGACCACCGCGTCGAGGTGGTCCGCCGCCGCACGGCCTTCCTGTTGCAGAAGGCGCGCGACCGCGAGCACATCCTGCTGGGCTACCAGATTGCGCTGGACCATCTCGACTCGGTCATCAAGATCATTCGCGGATCGTCCAGCCGCACCGATGCCCGCGAGAATCTGTTCCAGTACTTCTCCGGCAAGAGCATCCAGCTCAGTGGCGCGGAGTTGAAGGGCGTCACGTTGAATGCCGGCAAGTATGGCATTGACGCAGCCACGCTGATGACGCCAACGCTGGTCCTGAGCTATCGCCAGATTGACGCCATCCTGGAACTGCAGCTCTATCGCCTCACCCAGCTCTCGATTGACGAACTGCTGAAGGAACTGGCAATCGTCCGCGACAACATCGCCGAGTACGAGTCCATCCTGGCCAGCGAAAAGAAGCTGCGCAAGGTGATCGTGAAAGAGCTCGAAGAGGTACGCGACAAGTACGGCGATGCCCGCCGCACGGAGATTCTGGACGAGTCCACGGAGCTGACGCTGGAGGACCTGATTGCCGACGAGCAGGTGGCCGTCACGGTTTCGCACACCGGCTATCTGAAGCGGACACCGATCAGCACCTATCGCCAGCAGCGCCGCGGCGGCACGGGCCGCATCGGCATGAAGACGCGGGAAGAGGACTTCGTCTCGCAGCTCATTGTCGACTCGACGCACGCCTATCTGCTCTGCTTCACCAACAAGGGCCGCGTCTACTGGCTCAAGGTCTACAACATTCCCGATGTCGGCGTTACCGGCAAAGGCAAGTCCATGCAGAGCCTGCTGGATCTGCAGCCAGGAGAAAACGTCCGCACCATTCTGCCGGTGCGCAACCTGGAGGACGAAGGCAAGTTCATCTTCTTCGCCACGCGCAACGGCACGGTAAAACGCACTCCGCTGAAGGACTTCAGCAACGTGATGGCGCGCGGCATTATTGCCATTGGCATTGATGAGGACGATGACCTGATCGCGGCACGGATCACTGACGGCAAGCAGATCATCTTCCTGGCCACGCATGAAGGCCTGGCCATCCGCTTCGACGAAAATGACGTGCGCAGCATGGGCCGCCCGGCCCGGGGCGTGCGCGGCATTGAACTGAAGAAGAATGACTACGTGGTGGGCGCGGCCGTAACTCCGGCGGACAAGAAGCAGACGGCCGATGGCTCAAACTGTGCCTGTCTCATCCTCTCGGTTACCGAGCAGGGCTTTGGCAAACGCACGGACGTGGACGAGTATCGTCTGCAGACGCGCGGCGGCAAGGGCGTCATCAATGTAAAGACCACTACGCGCAATGGCAAGGTCTCTTCCATCCAGCTAGTGGACGAAACCAGCGAGCTGATGGTCATCAGCCAGTATGGCAAGATCATCCGCATCGACACGAACAGCATCCGCGCCGCCGGCCGCTCCACACAAGGAGTGAAGCTGGTGAACCTGGAAGCGGAGGACAAAGTCGCCGCTGCCGTGGTGATTCCGCCGGATGAAAAGGAAAACGGCGAGCCCACGCTGTTGCAGTAAGAGTTGAAGCTCAACTACATTTCTTTTGCATTAACACAAAGCGCGATCCAGTGGATCGCGCTTTGTGTTGCATGGCTATTTTTACAGTGCTTATTTTGAAGCGGTCAGATCCGCATTCAGAGTAACCGTCCCGCCCGTGGTCTTCAGATTCCGCGTCCATGCAGCATAGCCACTCCTGGACACCACGATCTGCTGCATACCGGCGCTCACATCGATCGTCGACGGAGTGTCACCAACAAACGCACCGTTGATCTCAATATCTGCCCCACTCGGATTCGAAGTGATTGTGAGCTTCGTCTTCACTGGCGCATTCGATACTGTGGATTCTGGCTGAGCGGTCGCGGCAGCAGCTATGAGTTCCTTTGCATGCGTAGCCCAATGGGCCAGAATCGCCTGGCATGCTCCCTGCACAGAATTCCCCACCGACAGGGTCGATTTGCTATAGATGGAATTGCCTGTTTGCTGCACAAAGACCGCTACCTTATCTTTGTGCGCCCAAAAGCTTTTTCCACCTTCATGGTCCAATTCCACTACATAATTGCTGGCTGCAAGGCGATCATTGACCAGCACCTGCGGACAACGCTCATTGAATGTTTTTACGATTTCCGCTGTCTGCGGACGGGCACCACCAGAGGACGACGCACCAAACCCCGAACCATCGCCACCGGCCCCACTGGATACGGACCAAGAATCACTATCCGTGACGTAGATGCGTGGTTTTTCTCCGCCTGCAACGGCCACGGAGTTCTGCGCTGTGTTCGGAGTAGTTTGTGGCGTCTGGGCCTGCACCTTAGTCCCAACGCAGACCAGAAGCGCGAGCATAGCAATCAAAACTTGCTTCATTTTCAAACCTTTCTGAGGCCGCTTTTTGTGTGACATATAGTTAAACAACGATTTTTATTCGAAGACAAGTAGAAAACTGGAATAAGTTTCCGCAGAATACCTTTGCGCGAGATTTCAAGTAAGTTAACGAATACAAGATGGCCAAACGTATTTCCATTCGCAAACCAACGCACTTCCCTCCCCACCCCTTCGACGCGGCCCATGGCACTGACACCGACGGATTGATTCCGGGGCGGCGGCTGGGGGTTGGGCATCGGCAGGACAAGCACATTACGGCCTATCACGGCACGGCGCCTTCCGTCTTTCGCCAACTGGTGGAGCGATGGCGTCAAACGCTGCCGCCGCGGCCGCCACACGATTACACTTTTCTCGACATCGGCGCTGGCAAAGGCCGGGCCATGCTGCTGGCCTCTGAGATGGAGTTCCGCAACGTCGTCGGCATTGAGCTGAACCCGGAGCTGGTGGCCGTGGCCGAGCGCAACCTGGAACGCTGGCAAACGCTGGGCCGTGCACGCACGCCGATGCAGCTTCTGCAGGGCGACATTGCCGAACTGGAATTTCCCGATACGCCGTGTCTCGTCTATCTCTTCAATCCGTTCGGCCCGGTGGTGCTGCGGCAACTGATTCGCCGCATTGAAAAGCACTTTGCCACGCGGCCGCGTCTGCTGGACGTGCTCTACGTTAACCACGAGCAGCAGGCCGTCTTCCGCAGACACGCTGGTTTTGAAGAGCTCTGGAGTGGCTCTGTTGTGCTTTCGTCAGAGGATGCTGCGGCCGATGTAGTCACCATTCGACGCGATGCCAAAGGCGAGTATGCCACGACGGGCGATGAAGTCTGCAGCCTCTATCGCTGGACAGTGAACACACACTCCATGTAACCCCAGGCCTTATAGCGGTTCTCCAGTTTTCGTGGAGTTTCCAAGAATATGCAAGATGGCTTTTTTTTGAGAAAAAAGCCATTTCAAGGCATCACGTTCTCTCTAGCCGCAAGACCTGGATCGCGCGGCACCCGGATTTATTCCAGAACAGCCGGCTTCACAGCTTCGGATGCAGCTTCTGGAAGCCCGTCGCATCCTGATACGCTCTGGCAAAGGCAGCCAGACGCGCATCGGAGTAGAGCCGCCCTAAAAAGGTGATGCTCACCGGAGTGCCCGGTCCGCCGATGTTGTCGTCATCGCCCGTATCCACGGATGGCTGCCTGGGCGCGTCGGCGCCGCGAAATCCGTTGGGCAGAATCACGGCGGGGTGTCCGGTGAGATTCGTAATCGTCAACTGCATGCCCGGCGTTGGCGTCACGATCACGTCCACCTGCGAGAAGAGATTCTGCATATGCGCCATGGCCAGCGTGCGCGCGCGCTGCGCCTGGATGTAGTCCACCGCGGAATAGAATCGCGCAACGCGGAAGATGTTCGGCCAGTCCTCCACTCCCTGCCGCGTGAGCAAGGCGTCGCGGCCGGTGAGCGTGAGTTCGTCAAACGCAGCAGCGGCTTCGGCTTCCAGCACCGGCTCAATTGCACCAAAGGGAAACTGCGGCAGATCCAGCGGAATCATCTGCACGCCCATTCGATGCAGTGCTTCCAACGTGGCCACATCATATTGATGGTCGTAAACGCGACGCGCAAAATCTGCAACACGCTGGGCCTGTTGCCTCTCCCACTTCTGCTTTTCTTCCGCAGTCATGTTGGGTGGGGGCACTGCTGCCGACAATGGACGCGGCGGGCCAAAAGCGTCTTTCACATGGCCGATCTTCAAACTGCGCCAATCAAAATCCGCGTCCCAGTTGAAGGCCGCATCGCGCACGGTCAGGTCGTGGCCATCCGGCCCATAGATTGCGCTCATCACAATCGCGCAGTCTTCCACTGCGCGGCAGATTGGGCCCAGCTTGTCCATCGTCCAGCTCAAAGCCATGGCTCCCGTGCGCGGGACAAAACCAAATGTTGGCCGCAAGCCCGTATCGCCGCACCGCGTTGAAGGTGAGGAGATGGAGCCGAGCGTCTCCGAACCGATAGAGAAGGCCACGCAGCCCGCTGCGGTGGCAGATGCCGGCCCCGCCGACGATCCGCTCGACCCCTGCGACAGGTTCCAGGGATTGCGCGTGCGCCCGCCAAACCACCAATCGCCAGAGGCCAGCGCACCCAGCGAGAGCTTAGCAATCAACACCGCTCCGGCTGCATCCAACCGCTGCACCACGGTGGCATCGTAGTCGAACTGCTGCTTTTCAAACCCGCCTGCGCCCCAGGTGGTGGGATGGCCTTTCACGGCCAGCAGATCCTTTGCACCCCAGGGCAGCCCATGCAGCGGCCCGCGATATTTGCCCGCAGCAATTTCCGCATCTGCCTGCTTCGCCTGGGCGTAGGCGCGTTTCTCTGTAAGCGTGATCACACAGTGCAGCATCGGATCATACCGCTTCAACCGCGCAAGATACATCTGCGTCAGATCGACTGAAGATATTTTTTTAGTGCGCACCAGCTCGGCCAATTCGCGCACCGTATAAAAGGCCACATCCTCAGGATTTTTCGGGACCGCGGACGATGCAACCGCAGGAGCCGCGCTGATGCGCATAGGTTTCTTTTCCGTATCCAGGGTCATGCCCGGCGGCACCGGATCAAAGATAAATGCAGGCGGAACGCTGTTCTGCAAATGCAATTCGCGGATTGCTTCGACGGAATGCCGCTGCTCGTTCAGCCCCGCCAGCATCCTCTGCTTCTGCTCATCCGTAAAGTGCAGCCCGGCGATGCCGGCGGCCGCATCAATCATCTCCAGCGTGATTGCGGCATTGCTCTCCGCCGTGGCAGAACTTTGCTGCGCCTGCGCCGCAAGGGTGTAAAGTGCGCCCGGCATGAGTGTGCCGGCAATGCCAAGGCCGGAACAGGCAGACAGAAAACGGCGGCGATCCAGTGACATATCTGTGCTCACTTCCGAAGAAAGGAATATGTTTTGTCTACTATACTTCGGCAAAGGCCGCCGCGCCCAGACTGGCAGGACCATTCCCTGCATTTATGATGAAGGCACTTGCAGTGCCAACGCACAGCGCACAAAAAGGAAGCGCCGCCAGAGGCCTCTGCATCAACCCGGCAATTTGAATTCCTGTATTTTCAAAAAAATCGGAGAAGACAACGATGAGCATTCAACGCTATGGCGTGGAGGGTGGCAAAGGAACCGGCGGGCAGCACCTTCCCTTTGCGCGTGCCGCGCAGGCCGACGGCTGGCTGTACGTGTCCGGACAGGTGCCGATGCTGAACGGCGAAGTGGTGGAAGGCAACATCGTCACACAATCGCACCAGGCCATTCGCAACCTGCTCGCGATCCTGCACGAAGCCGGATACGGTGCGGAGCATGTGGTGCGCTGCGGCGTGTGGCTCGACGATCCGCGCGACTTCCAGTCCTTCAATGCCGTCTTCCGCGAATACTTTGGCGAGCATCCGCCAGCGCGCGCCTGTGTGGTCTCCAGCATGGTGGTGGACTGCAAGGTGGAGATTGATTGCATCGCCTACAAAGCTCCCGCACGCTGACGCGCCGGAGCGCAACCAACACGTACCAGCAACTTTCACGGAGAAATTGCCCACGTGCACACGTTTGCCCTTGATAGCCATGGCATGTTTCTGCTGGCCGCCGCAGTTGGCGCCGTCTTTATGCTCATTCTGCTGATCGCCGTCTTCAAGCTCAATCCCTTCATCGTGTTGTTTCTCACCTCGCTGGCGCTGGCCGCCGTCACCGGCATGAGGCCGGATGCGATCATCAAATCCTTTGAGGCCGGGCTGGGCGGCACGCTGGGACACATCGCCATTGTGGTGGCGCTGGGCACCATGCTCGGCAAGATGATGGCCGAGTCTGGCGGCGCCGAACGCATTGCGCTCACGCTGATTGGCCTGTTTGGCGAGCGCCGCGTGCACTGGGCCATGATGCTGATTGCGCTGGTGGTTGGCCTGCCGGTCTTTTTTGAAGTTGGCTTTGTGCTGCTCATTCCTATCGTCTTCACCGTGGCCAAACGCACCGGCACGTCGCTGGTGCTGGTGGGCCTGCCCATGCTGGCTGGCATTTCAGTAGTCCATGGACTGGTGCCTCCGCATCCGGCTGCCATGATGGCCGTGGCCATCTTTCATGCCGATGTCGGCCGCACCATCTTCGACGCGCTGCTGGTTGGTGTTCCCACAGCCATGATCGCCGGACCCATCTATGCCAAGTGGATTGCGCCACGCATCCACCTCGACAGCTACAACCCCATCGCAGAGCAATTTCTTGATCACGAGCAGAAGCGCCAGCTTCCGGGATTTGCCCTCACGCTGGCCACTATTCTGCTTCCCGTGGTGCTGATGCTCGTGGGCAGCTGGGCCGATCATCTGTCGCACCCGCAAACTGCATGGAACACGCTGCTGCATTTCCTCGGCAATGCGGACATCGCGTTGTTCGTAGCCGTAATGGTGAGCTTTGTCACACTGGGCAAGATGAGCGGCTTCAACCGCGAATCCATTTTGAAATTCACCAATGAGTGCCTGGCGCCGACGGCAACCGTTACGCTGCTGGTGGGCGCGGGCGGCGGCTTTGGCCGCATCCTGCAGGACAGCGGCGTTTCGCAGGCGATCGTACAGGCCGCGCTGCATGTGCATATTCCCATTTTGCTGCTGGCATGGCTCATCGCAGCCTTGATTCGACTGGCAACCGGCTCTTCCACCGTGGCCATGACGACTGCTGCCGGCATTGTTGCGCCCATTGCACTGCACATCGCAGGTGCGCGGCCGGAGCTGCTGGCCATTGCTACCGGAGCTGGCTCTCTGGTCTTTTCCCACGTAAATGATGGCGGCTTCTGGCTGGTGAAGGAGTACTTCAACATGAGTGTGGTCGACACCATCAAAACATGGTCTGTCTGCGAAACGCTGATCTCCGTCGTCGCTCTGCTGCTGACATTGCTGCTTTCGCTGGCGCATTGAGCAGAAGCAACCGCTGCTGGCGCACACTCCGCCTGCAGAACTTGGTTCGCCACAAAAAAAGCGGGGTAACACAGATCTTCACCGTGTTACTCCTCTTGTACTACTTAGTAAGTCGACTTATACAAGCTCTAACTCAATCGTCTTTGCGTCTGCATCCAGCTTGGTGATGCGGAAGTTCCGCACCTGCCCGGCCCGCACTGGCTCTGGCTTAGGAGCAACAGTCGTAGCGCCGCCCTTCCAGCGCGCCTGTAGCATAGAGCTGAGTGCGGACATATCCACCTTCGCTGCGGACTGCGTTTCCGCAGCCTCCTGCGCCTCCTGCGGAAAACGGCAGCTTGCCTGCACACCTTCTCCCAGTTCCACGCGCGCCACGCCATCGGCCACCTGAACAATGCGGCCAGTTACGGCTTCGTCCACCTTGCGCTCCATTACATATTCGTCCAGGCTGGTGGGAATTAACTGCTTGATGCTCAGCTTCAACTGGCGGCGCTCCACATCCACCGCAATCACCTGCGCCTTCACCACTTCGCCCAGCTTCAGCGCATCCTGCGGATGGTTCAGGCGCTTGTCCTCACTGATTTCACTGAGGTGGATCAGACCTTCCACACCCTCTACAATCTGCAGAAACGCGCCAAACTTCATGAAGCTGGTAATGGGACCTTCCACCACCGAGCCCAGCGGATACTTCTGCATCACATCCGCCCACGGGTCGCCCAGGGCCTGCTTCAGTCCCAGCGAAATCCTCCGCTGGGCAGCATCCACGCCCAGAATCACCGTCTCCAGCGTGTCGCCAATCTTCACCAGGTCGCTGGGCTTGCGCACCTTCTTCACCCATGACATTTCTGAGACGTGCACCAGACCCTCCACGCCGGGCGCCAGCTCCACAAACACGCCAAAGTCCGTGAGCCGCGTGGCCACGCCCGTAACGCGCGCGCCGGCTTTGTACTGCTCCGGCACTGTCTCCCAGGGCTCTGGCTGCAACTGCTTCAGACCCAGCGAAACGCGCTTCTTATCAGCGTCAATCTTCAGTACGCGGGCCTCAATCTTCTGCCCCACGGCAAGCACATCGGCCGGCCTGCGGATGCGCGCCCAGGCAATATCGCCCACGTGCAGCAGGCCATCTACGCCGCCAAGATCCACAAATGCGCCGTAGTCCATCAGCGCGCGCACCGTGCCCGTCACCGTATCGCCTTCCTGCAGTTCTGCATAGCGGCGGTCCTTCGCAGCGCGCTCTTCTTCTTCCACCACCGAGCGGCGATCCACCACCACATCTTCCGCTTCCACTTCCAGCTTCAAAATGCGGCAACGAATCTCCTGCCCCACCAGCCTCTCCACCTCGGCCGCTTCCCGCACGCCGCTACGTGAGGCCGGCATAAAGGCGCGAACACCCACGTCCACCGTCAGCCCGCCTTTCACGGCCGCCGTCACCGTTCCGGTGATAATGGCCTGCGCGGCAAAGGCCTGCTCCAACGATGACCAGTCCGTTGGCTGCACCACTTTGTGGCGCGTCAGGTCGTAATACCCTTCGGCATTGCGCCCCTTCACTGTCACTGGAATGCGGTCGCCGGGCTTCGGAACTTCGCCCGCAGCTTCCAGCGGGGCCAGCGGCAACACGCCTTCGGTCTTGTAGCCGATGTCGACAAAAACCGAGTCGGCAGAGACGGCAATCACCGTGCCCTCCACCTGCCGGTTGCCCTCTTCGGGCTGCCGTGCATGGCTCTGCTCATACTGGGAAAGAAGTTCGCTGAAGGATTCCGTCTCTTCAGCAGCGGGTTGCGGAGTAGAAATATCTGCGTTGGACATATGCGTTTCCCTTTCAATTCTTGCATATTCCACGCAATCGGCGTACCTGGCGGCAGCGCCGCGCTCACCAGCCTTCTGTCGGCCTCGGCTGCCGCCCGGTAAACGGCGCGCAACACGGCTTCTGCACCGGACGAAACTCCATCAACTCCACGCGCGTGCCATCCGGATCATACAGATTCAGCTGCCACTTGCCGTCGCGGCCCAGTTGCGGCTTTTCTGCTGCGGAAGGCCTCCAGCCGCGCTGCTCCAGCACGCTGGCAGCGTTGGCAACGCTCACCACGCCCAGCGAAAAATGATCGGCCATACCCAACTGACGGCGCGAAGGCTTCTGCGGCAGATTCAGCATGTACTCCAGCCAGTCCGTCCCATCCGGCACCTGCATGGCCACATAATCAATGCGACCGTCCTGCTGGCCACCCTGCCAGTACAGCCGAAAACCAAGCAGGCCTTTGTAGAAGTGGTCTGCCGCCGCGCGATCACGCACCACAAACCCGGCATGCAGAATATGCGTGCTCACCGGATCGTTGTGCGGCACCGGCCGCAGCATCTTGCGCGCGTTCTTTTGCGTAAACTCCAGCGTATTGCCGTCCGGATCGTAGACCAGGAAGCTGCGCGTGCCATCCGCCGCAACACTTACCGCCTTGGGTACAGCTACATGATGCGCTGCCAGATATTCGCGCATCGCTTCGGCGTTGTCCGTCGCCAGGCCAATCATGTCCAACCGATAGAGCGGCTCCTTGTTCGGCGGCGAAATCAGTTCTACATACTGTTCATGGTTGCAATAGAAGCGCACGCCGGAGGCAGTCTTGTTGCGCGGAATCTGGTCCAGCCCCAGCAGCCCCGTATAGAACTGCTGCGAACGGGCCATCTCATGAGCAAAGAGTGTGATGTGTGAAATCCCGGTGATGGCCGGCCGCACCGACTCTGACCGCTGCGCCACACCCAGGCACGGCAACAGAAGGGCAAGCATGCACCACCACACAAAGCGCCGAAGACCAATCAATCTGAAGCTCCTCATGGATCGAGTGACTTTGCCAACGCAGCCAGCAGCCTGGCCTGTCAGCATGCTGCTCCAGAATACGCGACTGGCCATTACTCCTGATACTTGTTGCTCTTCAACCCGCCCGTGCCCCACAGAATGCACACCAGGAATACAAATAAAATGACTCCCACCACAAAGAATGGATTGCTCACGGCATTTCCCTCCGGCACCTGTATATACCAGCCGACCAGAAAAGTCACCTGTTTGCTGCAATACGCACGCCTGACGCAAGCCATCATGCATAAAATGAAAAGGAAGCTACAAATCAAACTATGGAACGCCGCCTTTACACCGCTCGCCTGACCCAGAAGCATCTGCTCTCGGAACGCACCCAGTGCAGCCATCTCACACTGGAAGTACCCGCGCTGGAGCGCTTTAATTTTCTGCCGGGGCAATTTGTCTCTGTGGTGGAAGGGCGTACTCTGCCCGACGGCCGCGTGAAGCAGGAGACCCGCGCCTATTCGCTGGCCTCTGCACCGCAGGACAACCGCTTTGACCTTTGCCTGAACCGCGTGGAAGACGGCTACTTTTCCAACCGGCTGAGTGACCTCGCCATTGGCGAAACCGTACAGTTCTACGGCCCGAACGGCGACTTTACCCTGCGCGAGCCGCCCACCGACGCGGTGCTGATCGCCACCGGCACCGGCATTGCCCCCATGCGCGGCTTTGTGGAGTGGCTCTTCCCCGACGATACCTCCGGTAACACCGGAGATCGCTCGCAGGGCCGCAAATTATGGCTGGTCTACGGCACGCGTCACGCCACCGAGCTGTATTACCAGCACTACTTCGAACGCATCGCCGCCGCACACCCCAACTTCCGCTACCTGCCCACACTCAGCCGCCCGCAGGACGACTGGGAGGGCCTGCGCGGCTATGTACAAAGCCACGCGGAAAAAATCGTGCGGGAGAACCCCACCGTCCGCACCGCATATATCTGCGGGCTGAACGAGATGGTCTCTGCCACGCGCACCACCCTGAAAGCCCTGGGCTGGGACCGCAAGCAGATCGTGTTTGAACGCTATGACTGAGAACTGTCTGTGGGCCTTGTTCTGCCCTCCTTTGAACCGAAGACCCGCATTTTTCCTGGCTCCGCAACACCGGAGCCGATCAAAGATGCCCCCACCTGACCCTGACATTGAGCCTCACGCGCGCGTCCCTGCCAACCCGCAATTTCACGCAGCAGCGCCCCATTCTTGATAAAATCATCAAGTCCGACATTGTCAGTACGAACATGGCTGGCCACGAATATCTTTTGAATGCGCAGATTGTTGCCCCCGCCAAACAGATTCGAACCATGCAACGCAATGTAGCGGAATAGAGGACTGCAACTCAGCAGCGATGACACAACTACCGCAATCCACCAGCCCCTGGCGTTCTACCCATTTCCAAAATGGCCGGTTCTTTAACCCGGACACATCCCTCCAGAGCTTCCTGCAATTCTTCCGGTGGGTCACCAACCGCACGCCCGGCCCATGGCGCAAAATCATTCCATCAACGCCTGGCCCCACGCCGCCGCGCCTGATTGAAGGAGATGACCTTCGGGTCACCTTCGTCAATCACTCCACATTTCTGTTGCAAACTCATGGCCTCAATCTGCTTACAGACCCCGTCTGGTCTGAGCGCGTCAGCCCTGTTTCTTTCGCCGGGCCCAAACGTCATCGCGCTCCAGGCATCCTGTTTGACAGCCTTCCACCAATTGATGCTGTCCTGCTCAGCCACAATCACTATGACCACTGCGACATTTCTACGCTTCGGAAACTCGTCGCTCGCGATAATCCAGCCATCTTTTGCCCGCTCGGACTCACACCTCTATTGCGCAGTGTCGGATTCCGAAAGATCCATGAGCTTGACTGGTGGCAGCAGCTTGTCTGGCGAGGTCTGCCTATCCATTGCATGCCTGCTCAGCACTTTGCATCTCGCACCCCGTTCGATCGCAATCGCACTCTTTGGTGCGGATGGGCGCTCAACGCCCCCTCCGGGGCTGTCTATTTCGCCGGAGACACAGGCTTCGGAGCGCTTTTCCAGGAGATTTCGCGCGAACTTCCACGCATCCGGCTCGCACTGATACCGATTGGCGCGTATGCTCCTGAGTGGTTCATGAGCACAATTCACATGACTCCCGAACAGGCCCTTGCAGCTCATGCCATCCTCGGAACATGCGTCTCCATTGCCACGCACTATGGCACTTTCCTGCTCGCTGACGATGGTGAAGCCGAACCCCTCGGCCGTCTTCACGCTGCACTTGAAGCTTCTGGTTCTACACAGTACTTCTGGGTACTCGACGAAGGCGAGGGCCGCGATATTCCTACATTGGAGTCTTTCGGCTCCAATGCAAAACATGGCGACAACACCAGGCAGTCCGTGCCGTTGCTCTCTTCCAACTGAGGTTGCACCCATCACTCATTGCGCATGTGAGGGATGTTCGGGGTGATGGAACCCACACGATGTAAATAGTGTGTGGATATTCAAACGTCCAAACGTTATAGCGGTTTTCCAGTTGGTGTAGAGGGGACGTGATGCACTGAAATGGCTTTTTTCTCAAGAAAAAGCCATCCTGCATGTCCCTGGAAACTCCACGAAAACTGGAGAACCGCTATAAGGAACCCCTGCTTAAGACAAAAGCAGGGCTTCCCAGGAAAAATATCCCGACGTGCAGCGCCCTATCGCTGTATCACCCATTCCACCGGGCCGACCAGGCCCGATGGCAACAAAGGTGAATCCGCCGTATATTTTGTGATGTTTGTGCTTGTGTAGCGATGCTTCACTCCAGGCTGCAAATCGCCAATGATTCGATTGGGCCACAGATTCGTCACGGCAATGGCGACCGTGTTTTTTCCAGAATGCAGCAATCTTCCAACTGAAATTGCATCTGGCCTGGCCCATACACTGCCCGCATCCTCGCCATTCACCCATACCCTGGCGATCTCGTGCACATCACCCAATTGAAGCAGGACCCTGTCCGTTGCCGCATGTTTTGGCTCCAGCACCGTCGCACGATATGTTCCAGTTCCAGAAAAATAGCGGATTCCCGGCTGTGAAAACTGCGTCCAGCTCTGCAGCTTACTGACTGCAATTCTGCCAACCGGAGCGCCACGATCCAGTTGGAACTGCACCGTCCATGTCTTCACAAACTGCAGCGGTTGCACCGTCTGCTGCGACGACATTACATAAGGCACTGCGCCCTTGTACGGCGTAAAAATAACAAACGTCGATCCAAACGGGGGCAGCGACAATAACAGTTCCGTGCGATGATCTTGTGTAAGTTGCTGCTCCGGTGCAATAGTTATCTCTGCCGTTACCGGGTCCCAAAGCTCTGCCTTCTTCCCCGTCATACGAAACACCACACGCGCTGTCACTGGGAGACCCGAACCATTGCGGACAAAGTAAATATCTGTACCGTTCACACGACGATGCGCATAGTCCAGACTCGCCGTGCTGGATGCCGAGACAGAAATATCCGATCCCTTCGCTACTGCAAAATCCGGCAGTACATGCATCGCCTGCAAAACCGCGTGCGCGCTGTCCGTACAAAATACACGGCCGGATCCAAACACATGCGAACTCCCCTGCGTGCATCCTTGCCAGATGTCATTTACAAGCTCGTGGAAGTGGGCCTGTTCAGCCGGACCAACATTTCCACTTGTTGAAACTGGCGGCATGCCCATCACTGTACCGCCATTGCGTACATAACGACGGACATGCTCCAGCACATTCACGGATACCCGGCGTGTACGCGGCATTGCGAGTAACCGCCAACGCACTCCGCTGGGGCCAAGCAAATCCGGGCCATCCGTCCGGATTGTTCTTAACAGCGCGTCCTCATCCGTCACATCGTAGTCATATCCGGGCAATGCGCGTGCGGGATCATCCGCCTTCAAGCGGACGAAGTCAGGAATGTTATCGCCGTAGTAATACAGCACATCATCCACCGGAGTTCCCTGCTGCATCAGGAACTGTACACGGTTTAAATAAGTAAAGAAGGCGCCGCCCGCATTCCACCACGTCACCTTCGGATTCAAATGCGTTCCCGCAAAATACTCCTGCCCCGGCAAACCGGTCGATGCAGGACTCGATGTAAACTCATGCCACACAAGCCTGTTCATCCCTTCCGTAACTGCCATGTCGAATGTAGGCTTCAGGTCCGTTGCCAAACTTTCAGACCACTGCGGCCCAATCGATGTTTCCCCTTCATCCGCAACCAGATGCTGTCCATAAATGTTGGCCGCGCTGGCTGCTTCCTTCACAAAGAACCGCTCTTCATCGCTGCTGCGGTGCGCATTCTGCGACCAGAATTCCGTTTGCGGCATGGCCGCATTGCGGAATGTTTCGAGTGCGTCCAATGGGGCACCATGCGGCCCTCCGCTTTCCGCCTGCACGCCCATTCCATTTTCGTGCGCATTTTCCGCGAACACATCGTAATGCTGGCTCACCACAAGGTCCGCAACAGTTCGGCGGAGATCCGTCAGAAACCGTGTGCTCTGCGAACGGTCCCCCACAATCCGGCCCGCAACCACCGGCAGCCACGGAACCGGATCATATCCACGAAGCTGAATAAACTCTTCCCTGAATTTCTGTGTCCAGTTGGTGCCACCCAACTCCCAACTGTCCGTCGCCAAGTATTTCAAGCTGTGATACGGCTTTGCCGCTTCCAACAGTGGCTGAACCGTATGCCCCCAATACTCTTCAAAGGCATCGCGGCTCAGATAGTCAATCGCAAGCCCCTGCCATGCGCCGCTTGAAGTCGATACCCGCGCATCCGAATCCGTGTACCCAATCCGTAGAACTTCCCATTCTCCCGTAGGCGCCGCCCAATGCAGCGTTCCGTCTTCCGTTACATATCGAGATATGTCGTGCACATCCTGCAACCGTGTATCGGCATACGATGAATCCGCCGCAAACTCCCGGCCCTTTCCATTAACTCCGTCCTCCAGCATCGCAGAAGAGTCCGGCATGCTGAAACCCGTCTCTACTGCCGCCGAGCGCGCACGCAGTATCTGCTCCGAGCGCGCTGCTGCAGTTGCACCTGCGCCTGCCCCCGGTTGCAGCGCAAGTGCGGCACCGCGCTGCAAAGGATACGCGAGCACCGCGATCTGCCGATAAAATCCATTCCGCACCTCCGGCGTCGGCAACTGCTCAGACAGCATTTTGCCGCCACGAACATCCACTCTCGCATAGGTCAACAATTTCGAGGCCTGTGCCGGAGTAACATCTGGACCGCCCAGATTCCAGCCGCTTGTAATGTTGAGCGTTATCTCCAGACCAAGCCTGTCCGCCTCACGCAGCGCATGGGTAAACAGCTTCACCCAGGCTGGACTGCCAAACATAGGCCCGGCAGGCACATTCTTATTGCCCATCTGATTGGCGCCATTCGCATCCACCAGCAACGCCCCGCCAAAACCTTTTGCTTTCATCTCCTCCAGGTCATGCGTGATCGTGGCTTCATCGGTGTTTCCGTTCAACCACCACCAATAGCAGCGCAGCCGTGCAGCTTCCGGCGGCTTCTGAAAACCCGTTTGAAGATATTGCATAGTGCTGTTTGGGACAGGAGAAATCCTTGCGCTTTGCCCCAATGCCTGAAGCCCCAGACATGCAGCAACCCCAATAACAGCATAGAACGCACCACGATGGCTTAGTCGCATGGAGAACATATCCCTTTATACTTTACAAAAATAAAAACGGGAAATTCCGATTAACCGGAATTTCCCGTTTTACAACACCGGTCAGAAGTTGATGCGGGCCGTCAACTGGCCAATCCGTGGATCATTGGCTTGTACCAGAGTCACTTGTCCAAAATTCTGCGTCCCTGTTCCAGTTCCCGGACCGCCGAAATTGGGTGTATTCAGCACATTGAAAAACTCCCCACGGATTTCAAAGCTGACACCTTCATGCACAATAAACTGCTTGAAGAGGGACGCATCCACCAAGGGATGAATTCGCTGAGGGATATTCAGCACGGTACTGTTCGACTGCGTTGTATAAGGTTCCCGCAGCCGGAATGCCGGTTTCGGTGACAAGTTGTCGCAGGCTGGAGCAGATGCAGTGGACATTACAAGCACACCGCTGGTGTTTTCATAGCAGGTGTTGAAATAACGCGCATATGTTGGGTTTGGCTGTCTCACGTTTCCAATGATGTCCACATTGCCGGGCGCTGAAACCAGAGGGCCATTTTGAGCACGAAATACTCCATTCAGCTCCCATCCACCCAGTAGAAACTTCTCCAGGTAAGGCGCAGCAGCAAACTTCGGTAGTTCCAAAGTGCCAAACACATTGCCCACCAAGGTTGGATTCCCATCCGGCACGGAATACAACTGTGGAGACGCGCCAAAGTTGTTTACAAACCCGTTGCGCAGCATTGTCTTCGACCAGGTAAAGTTCCCCTGCAATGAAAAATGGTGCCCCATGAGTTTGTTGACCTGTATCTGCAATGAGTTATAAGGCGCACTTCCGATGGACGAATATTGCTCTGTTACCGGGCCGAATTCGGGATAAGGCAGCAGCAGCAAATTGCGCGCGATTGTTGCACTATTCAGTGTTGTAGTCCCGGAAAATAGTCCGGCCATGGGATTCTGAACTCTTTCATTCAAATAAGTGACCTCCGATGCCCCCTGGTTATAGTACTGCTCCGGCAACACATTGATGTTGTGATTGACCTCCAGGCGCGTGGGCCTGGTGCCCATATATGCAATTTGTAGTGCAAAATTTCCCGGAAGCTGCTGCTGGATGCTTGCCGAATACTGCGCACTCTTTGGTTGCACATGGTGAGGATCAATGAAGCTGACACCCTGCCCTAACGCTGTTGACAACCCCAGCGAACTCCCCGTAGGCAACAGCACACCAGAAGGCAAGGGGTTGCTTAAGGAATTAATTGGAGCACTGGTGATGTAGTTGCTATAGCTTGTACCCTGGCTGAAGCCTGTGCCAACCGGGGTCTCAAGCGTGTTGAAATAGATGATGCCAAAGCCTGCCCGGACGACCGTGGTTGGCCTCATCTGGTAAGCAATTCCCAGGCGCGGCTGAAAATTATTCAGATCGCGGGGGTATGGGAACCGGTTGCTGGAGCTGGTGTACTGAAGTCCCCCATTCAATGTCAGTCCAGGAACCGAACTCTGCAGCGGACTGGGGCAGGTTATGCAGAAGTTAGACACCTGCTTGTTATAGCGCTCCGTGAAAGGCGACTCATAATCCCACCGCACCCCGAGATTTAGGGTGAGCTTATCGTTGACGCGCCAGTCGTCCTGGACAAATGGTGCGGCATAGATCTGTTGCAGCGCGTAGGCAGCACTGATGTTGTAGGAAACGGAGGAAAAATATCCGAGCAGCAGTGATGCCATCGGGTCCCCGGAACTGGCGTCTGCACCAACATTCACGTTGACGGAGTTCTGCTGCGTGAATCTGCGATCAAAGTTAAGATTTCCAAAACCGCTCTGAGGGTTCTGCACGTTATAGCGAATCAGATTCCCTTCAAAGCCAAAGCGAACCGTATGACGGCCAAATGTTTTCGTAAGGATTTCTTCCAGAGAACCGGTCGTGTTCTCGCTCACCTGTCCACCCGCGCCAGCAGCCAGCGTCGCATAGTTATCGCTCATTGCAGTGCCCGGAAAAGTGTTGTACGGAAGACCACTGGTGGTGACCCCAATGGAAGTCAGATCGAAGCCAGAGCTTCCCGGATAGGTGAGGCCAAATGGATGATAGATCAAGCCAAAACGAGAATCCAGCACCATCGTGGAGGAGAACTGGTGCACGTCATCCAGACTGCCACCACGATTATTGCGATACACGTGGTAGCCATACCCACCTGGGCCAATACCATTCGGGAACCCCTGCATCGGATAGTTCTGTGTCAACCCTGAGCGGAAGAAAATTGCATTCAGCTTGTTCTTGTTCCCGATTGCCTGATCGATACGAACTATAAATGAAGGATAGGTGCTGGGAAATGAGGTTTGCGTAGAAATATAATTAACTGTGCTGTTTGCTGTCGTCCCGGGGACATTTGGTAGAGGTAAATACTTCACCAATGCGGCTCCTGCCGCACTGATGCGAGATGAAATATCATCATTTGCAAAATAAGCAGTGCGATTTCCATTTGCATCCACTGATGAAAGCGGATCATATAGTTGCACGCCAGCTGCGCACTGACCATTTACAAACCCGCCAGTACAGAGCGCAGAAAAATCACCCGACCTTTCTGCAGCCGTAGGAACACGGCTGGAGTAGTTTATGGCCGTATGCGATGCGTACCGTTCAAATGACACCATAAAAAATGTCTTGTCGTGCCCGTTATAGACCTTCGGAATATATACGGGGCCATCAAGAACAAAGCCCGTCTGACTCAATTGGTCATTGTTCCGGGCAGTCGGATTTGTTGCCGCATTCTGTGTAGGCACCTTTTCATACGTGTTCGCATTCAGATAAGTATTCTGGAATACGTAGTAAAGAGCCCCATGAAAATTGTTACTGCCAGAACGAACAACAGTATTGGTGACGGTTCCGTTTCCATGACCAATCTGTGCGTCGAAGATCGAGGTCTGCACTTTTACTTCCTGAACCGCTTCCGGAGAAGGCACAAATCCCGTATAAGTGGCACCAGAAAATCGCTCTGCCGGGTCATCTGGAATACCATCCAACGTCAAACGGTTATGGCCACTGCTGCCATTCGCTGTGACAAAAACAGCCACACCACTATAAGGATTTGTGAACTGGCTTGACTTCCCTTGAAAATAGCCTATATACCCTGTGCTGATCACTCCTGCCGCCAGCGTCGCCATCACAAATGGATTGCGGCCGTTATTCGGCAGATCAGTTACCTCTTTCGTGCTCAGGGTAGTGCTGATATTCGGAGAGCTCGTATCCAGCAACGAAGAATCGGCCATCACTTCGATACTTTCGGTCACACTTCCCGGAGACAAGTCGAAGTCCAGCAATTGTGTCTGGCCGGCTGTCAAAATAACGTTCGTGCGAGTTTCAGCCCGGAAGCCCGCCGCAGCTACAGTAACCACATATGTCCCCGGCTGCAACGATGGCATGTTGTACGTACCAGCATCTGTTGTGGTTACTTTGGTGGAAAATCTTGTCGCCACAGCTGTCGCCGCAACTTGCGCTCCTGGAATCTTTGCGCCAGAAGCGTCATTGACTGAACCGCTGATCGCCCCCAAATAGCGCTGCGCCCTGGCACGTCCAGCAGGCAACAGAATGCATGCTGCAACCGCCACCAATACAAGAAATCTCGAACTTCCCGACTGGCCGTCCCTCATAAGTTACTTCTCCTTTGCATGTCACTTTCCGTCCTACGTATTTCAAAACGGAAACTTTTTCAGATGCCACTATGGTGGCGGAGCATACTCCCACGTAAAATCGTTGTCAACTATAAAATATCGTGAAGTTCTCACTGCTTTGCGACACTAGAGCGGTTCTCCAGTTGGTGTAGAGGGAACATGATGCACTGAAATGGCTTTTCAAGAAAACCATCCTGCATACACCTGGAAACTCCACGAGAACTGGAGAGCCTCTATAAGTGCTCGCCGACACCATTCTTTGCGCCGGCAAAAAAGAAACGGCAGGGCCGAGGCCCTGCCGTTCTGTTGCTTGCGCGAATACGTCTTACTCGGCTGCCATTTCCTCGGCTTCGCCTTCCAGACGCATCTGTTCCAGTTCCCGCTCGGCTTCCTCGATCGCAGCCGTCACTTCCTGCTGCACCTTCGCCGCCGCTTCTTCCAGCTCCGGTGAGAGCTGAACATTGCGGTAGTACTCCATACCTGTACCAGCCGGAATCAAACGTCCCACAATCACGTTTTCTTTCAGGCCACGCAGACCGTCAACTGCGCCATTGATGCTGGCCTCCGTCAGAACGCGGGTTGTCTCCTGGAAGCTCGCCGCAGAGATGAAGCTGTCCGTCGAGAGCGAGGCCTTCGTGATACCCAGCATCAGCGGACGTCCAATTGCCGGACGGCCTCCATTCATAATGGTGCGGGCATTCTCCTCGTTGAAGCGGAACTTGTCGATCTGCTGCTCCAGCAGGAAAGACGTATCACCCGCATTTTCGATTTTCACCCAGCGCAGCATCTGCCGGACGATCGTCTCAATATGCTTGTCGCTGATGGCCACGCCCTGCAGGCGGTACACTTCCTGAATTTCGTTCACCAGATAGGCCTGCAGTTCCTTTTCTCCCAGCACGGCAAGAATATCGTGCGGGTTCAGCGGACCATCCATCAGTGGCTCGCCAGCGCGCAGGCGTTCCCCTTCCTGCACGTTCACATGGATACCGCGAGGCACCGAGTACTCCTTCTCCTCGCCAGAATCCGCCGTGACGTAAATCTTACGCTGGCCCTTTGAGACCTCGCCAAAGCGGACCACACCATCAATCTCACTGATGATGGCCGTTTCGCGCGGCTTACGTGCTTCAAACAATTCCACCACGCGCGGCAGACCGCCCGTAATGTCCTTGGTACGCGTGCTTTCGCGCGGAATCTTGGCCAGAATATCGCCCGGGAAGATTTCGTCGCCATCCTGCACCATCAGGTGAGCGCGGCTTGGCATCAGATACCGCTTGTTGCCCTTGGCGCCCTTCACCACAATCGCCGGCTGACGCTTTTCATCCGGAGCGTCCGCCACCACCAGACGTGACAGACCCGTGACCTCGTCCACTTCCTCGTTCAGCGTAATGCCTTCCTGCAGGTCCTTGAACTGCACCGCGCCGCCAATTTCCGTCAGGATCACGAAGGTATACGGGTCCCACTCGCCCAGTGCCTCGCCCAACTGCACCTGCTGACCGTCTTCCACCTTCAGCTTGGCGCCATACACGATCGTGTAGCGTTCCTTTTCACGGCCACGCTCATCCACAATCGCAATCGCACCGGAGCGGTTCATCGCCACCAGTTCGCCCGTCTTGCTGCGCACCGTAGCCAGGTTGATAAAGCGCACCGTACCGTTGTTCTTCGCATCCAGGCGTGAGTCCTGCGCCACTCGCGACGCCGTACCACCCACGTGGAAGGTACGCATCGTAAGCTGCGTTCCCGGCTCACCGATCGACTGCGCTGCAATCACACCCACAGCCTCGCCCATCTCCACCATGCGGCCCGAACCCAGGTTGCGGCCATAGCACAGAATGCAGACGCCACGCTTGGATTCGCATGTCAGCACCGAGCGGATCTTCACCCGCTCAATACCCGCAGCCTGCACCGCCGAAGCCAGCTCTTCCGTGATCTCCTGGTTGATCTCCACGATCACGTTGCCTTCATAGTCCTTCAGCTTTTCCAGCGATACGCGGCCAATGATGCGGTCGCGCAGCGGCTCAATAATCTCGCCCGCTTCCACGATCGGCGTCACGTAAATGCCTTCCACCGTGCCACAATCATTCTCAGAGATGATCACATCCTGCGCCACGTCCACCAGACGGCGGGTCAGGTAGCCAGAGTCGGCCGTCTTCAGCGCCGTGTCCGCCAGCCCCTTACGCGCGCCGTGCGTCGAAATAAAGTACTGCAACACCGTCAACCCTTCACGGAAGTTCGCCGTGATCGGCTGCTCAATGATTTCGCCCGACGGCTTCGCCATCAAACCACGCATGCCGCTCAACTGACGAATCTGCTGCTTGGAACCACGAGCGCCCGAGTCGGCCATGATGTAGACCGGGTTCATCGCCCCTTCCTTGTCAGCCTTCTTCATGTTGTTGAACATTTCGTCCGCAACACGCTCCGTCACCGTCGACCAGATCTGCACCACCTTGTTGTTGCGCTCGCCATTGGTGATCGCACCATCCAGATACTGCTGCTGAATCCCAAAGACCTGCTTCTCGGCCTCGCGCACCACCGTGTACTTCGTCTCCGGAATGACCATGTCATCCAGGCCGACAGACAGCCCCGAGCGCGTCGCATAGTGGAAGCCCAGCTCCTTGATGCGGTCCAGCATCTTCACCGTGATCTCCAGACCAAGGTTCAGATAGCAGTAGTTCACCAGCTGGCCAATGCCCTTCTTCTTCAGCAGGCCATTCACATACGGGACGCCTTCCGGCAGCGCATCGTTCAGAATCGCGCGGCCCACCGTCGTGGAGATGTACTGCTTGTTGTACTCCACTGACTCCGTGTGCATCAGGTCCTGATCGTCATACGCCGTCGTCATGTCCAGTACGCGGCCCGTGTAGCGCAACCGGATCGGCGTCAGCGTCTCCACCTGCTGCGCTTCCAGCGCCATCAACACTTCTTCAATGTTGGCAAAAACGCGTCCCTCGCCCTTGGCCCCAACCTTGGACTTGGTCAGGTAATAGAGGCCCAGCACCATGTCCTGCGTCGGCACCGTAATCGGATGACCCGACGCCGGCGACAGAATGTTGTGCGAGGCCAGCATCAGCACGCTCGCCTCCACCTGTGCTTCCGGCGACAGTGGAATATGCACCGCCATCTGGTCACCGTCAAAGTCCGCATTGAAAGCTGTGCAGACCAGCGGATGGATCTTGATCGCCTTGCCTTCCACCAGCACCGGCTCAAAGGCCTGGATGCCCAGACGATGCAGCGTTGGGGCGCGGTTCAGCAACACCGGATGGTCCTTGATGACCTCTTCCAGAATGTCCCAGACGATCGGCTCCTGCATCTCCACCATTTCCTTCGCCTGCTTGATGGTCGTGCAGTGCCCCGTCTGCTCCAGCCGGTGATAAATAAACGGCTTGAACAACTCCAAAGCCATCTTCTTCGGCAAACCGCACTGGTGCAGCTTCAGCTCCGGCCCAACCACGATCACCGAACGGCCAGAGTAGTCCACACGCTTTCCCAGCAGGTTCTGCCGGAAGCGGCCCTGCTTGCCCTTCAGCGTATCGGAGAGCGACTTCAGCGGGCGGTTGTTCGCGCCGCGCAGCACGCGGCCACGGCGTCCGTTGTCAAACAACGCATCCACCGCTTCCTGCAACATGCGCTTTTCATTCCGCACAATCACCTCAGGCGCATGCAGGTCCATCAGTTTCTTCAATCGGTTGTTCCGGTTGATCACGCGGCGATACAGATCATTCAGATCCGACGTGGCAAAGCGGCCGCCGTCCAGCGGCACCAGCGGACGCAACTCCGGCGGAATCACCGGAATCACATCCAGAATCATCCACTGCGGCTTGTTGTCAGACTTGCGAAACGCCTCCACCACCTTCAGACGCTTGGCATACTTCAGCTTCTTCTGCAGCGAAGTCTCTGTCTTCATGCGCTCGCGCAGTTCAATGCCCAGTTCATCCACATTGACGCGCTTCAGCAGTTCCTTGATGGCCTCAGCACCCATCATGGCCTTGAACCCTGTCGGACGATACTGCTGGTCCAACTCGCGGAAGCGGGCCTCGTCCTTGATGATCTCGCGCTCGCGCACCGACGCGTCCCCCGGATCGACCACCACATAGCTCTCAAAATAAAGCACTGCCTCCAGCTCACGCAGGCTGATGTCGAGCAGATGACCTATACGCGAAGGCAGCCCCTTGAAGAACCACACATGCGAGCACGGCGACGCCAGCTCAATGTGGCCCAGGCGCTCACGGCGCACCTTCGACAAAGTCACTTCCACACCGCACTTGTCGCAGATCACGCCGCGGTGCTTCATGCGCTTGTACTTACCGCACAGGCACTCCCAGTCCGTGACCGGGCCAAAGATGCGGGCGCAGAACAGGCCGTCGCGCTCCGGCTTAAAGGTGCGGTAGTTGATGGTTTCCGGCTTGGTAACTTCCCCATGCGACCAGCTTCGAATCTTTTCCGGCGAAGCCAGGCTGATGCGGATGGCATCGAAATCGTTGATCGGGCTGGTTAGTTCAAACGGGCTGGAACGGAACATATTGTTGTCTCCCAATGCAGCGACCGGCTCGGAGCTTCAGGTTCCTGGCGCGCGCTGCTGGCTGCTGCTGCTGTCTCTTTTGCAGTGCCTCATGCACTGTCAGTCGTTCGTTCTCAAACAAATCTTTTTTACTGCGGCCGCTGGCTTTTTTCACCAGCGGCCACAGCGCAATTGCTTAGTCGGCTGCTGCCACCGCAGGCACCGGCTGCTTCTTCGTCTCATGCTGCTTGATCAGCTCCACATCCAGGCAGAGTGACTGCAGCTCGCGAATCAGCACGTTGAAGGACTCCGGCACGCCGGGCTCAATTGCAGCTTCGCCCTTGACGATGGCCTCGTAAATCTTCGTGCGGCCATACACGTCATCCGACTTCGCCGTCAGCAACTCCTGCAGGATGTAAGCGGCGCCATACGCTTCCAGCGCCCACACTTCCATCTCGCCAAAGCGCTGTCCGCCGAACTGCGCCTTACCACCCAGCGGCTGCTGTGTAATCAGCGAGTACGGCCCAATCGAACGAGCGTGAATCTTGTCGTCGACCAGGTGCGACAGTTTGAGCATATAGATGTAGCCCACCGTAACCGGCTGCTCCATCTCAACTCCTGTCATGCCATCAAACAGCGGCGACTTGCCTGACGTCGGCAAACCAGCCGCCACCAGCAACGCCTTGATCTCCGTCTCACGCGCCCCGTCAAACACCGCCGTGCCAAACCAGATGCCGCGCTGCATACCAGCCGTCACCCGCAGCAGTTGCGCATCATCCAGTTCCAGCAGCTGGTTCAGGGCCGCTGTATCAGCAAAGCGCTGCTTCACCAGCTCACGCGCGGCGTTCGCATCCTGATGCTGCTTCACAATCTCGGCCACCTGCTTGCCCAGCTCGTGCGCAGCCCAACCCAAGTGCGTCTCCAGAATCTGACCGACGTTCATACGCGAAGGCACACCCAGCGGATTCAGCACAATCTCCACCGGCGTACCATCCGGCAGATACGGCATGTCCTCTTCCGGCAGAATGCGCGCAATCACACCCTTGTTGCCGTGACGGCCAGCCATCTTATCGCCAACCGACAGCTTACGCTTCATGGCAATGTAGACCTTCACCATCTTGATGACGCCCGGCGCCAGCTCATCGCCCTTCTGCAGCTTGCCAATCTTCTCGTTCGTGATCTTTCGCAGCACATCGATCTGACGCGAGGTCATTTCCTCGATCTCATCAATCTGCTCATTCACGCGCGGGTCCTTATCGGCATAGCGAATACGCTTCAGGTTGCGCGTCGAGATCAGCTCGATCGTGTCCCGATCCAGAACCACGTCCTTCGCCAGCAAACGCTTGTTCGTGCGCTCGTCATGCAGGTCGGCCAGCACCACCTTGCCACCCAGAATCGCTTCCAGCCGCTTCAACCGCTCGTCCGTCAGGATTCGGATTTCGTCCGCCAGATTCTTCTCCAGCTTGGCAATCTGCTCCGCCTCGATCAGCTTGGCGCGTTCATCCTTCTCCTGCCCCTTGCGGCTGAAGATGCGGATGTCCACCACCGTGCCTTCAATACCCGGAGGGCAGGTCAGCGAAGCATCGCGTACATCGCCCGCCTTTTCACCAAAGATGGCGCGCAGCAGCTTCTCTTCCGGTGTCAACTGGGTTTCACCCTTCGGCGTCACCTTGCCCACCAGAATGTCGTTGTGCCCCACCTTGGCGCCAATGCGGATCACGCCCGACTCGTCCAGGTCACGCAGCGCGTGCTCTGAAACATTCGGAATATCGCGGGTGATTTCTTCCGGCCCCAGCTTCGTGTCCCGCGCCTCAATTTCGAACTCTTCAATGTGCACCGAGGTGTAGTAGTCCTCGCGCACCAGCTTTTCCGAGATCAGGATCGCGTCCTCAAAGTTGTACCCGCGCCACGGCATAAAGGCCACCAGCACGTTGCGGCCAAGTCCAAGCTCGCCCTGCTCCGTGCAGGGTCCGTCCGCAATCACCTGCCCCTTCAGCACGCGGTCGCCCTTGCGAACGATCGGCTTCTGGTTGATGCAGGTGTTCTGGTTGGAGCGCTTGAACTTGATGAGCTGGTATATGTCCGAACCAACCTCACGCGACAACTGCGTCGGGTGGTGCTCGCCCTCGACACGGACAATGATGCGCTCCGAGTCCACCGAGTCCACAATGCCATTACGCTTGGCCAGGATCACCGCGCCAGAGTCGCGCGCCGTGACGCCTTCCATGCCCGTGCCCACCAGCGGCGCTTCCGCCACCAGCAACGGCACCGACTGGCGTTGCATGTTTGCGCCCATCAGTGCGCGGTTCGCGTCGTCGTGCTCCAGAAACGGCACCAGCGATGCGGCCACAGAGACCAGCTGCTTCGGGCTCACGTCCACATAGTCCACTTCGGCCTTCGGCACCAGCACAAAGTTGCCCGTGCGCCGCGCGTTCACCAGGTCCTTGACGATGCGGTTCTCTTCATCCAGGTCAATGTTTGCCTGCGCAATCGTGTGACGGTCTTCCTCCCATGCCGACAGATAGAAGCTGAACGGCATATAGTCGATCGTGCGCTTCTTGTCCTTCTTCAGCTGCTCATTCAGCTTGATGGCGTCGTGCTTCTCCATGTAGTCGTCCACACGCAGACCACTCTCGCCCGCGTTGGTCACCTGCACAAATTCCAGCACCTGGCCATCGCGCACGCGGCGGTACGGCGACTCGATAAAGCCATACTCGTTGATGCGCGCAAAGCACGAGAGCGAGCTGATCAGACCGATGTTCGGACCTTCCGGCGTCTCAATCGGGCAGATACGGCCATAGTGCGTCGGATGCACGTCACGGACCTCGAAGCCCGCGCGCTCACGCGACAAACCACCCGGCCCAAGGGCAGACAGGCGGCGCTTGTGCGTAATTTCCGACAGCGGATTCGTCTGGTCCATGAACTGCGACAACTGCGAAGAACCGAAGAACTCGCGGATGGCCGCCATCACCGGCTTCGCGTTGATCAGGTCGTGCGGCATCGCCGTCGACATCTCCTGGTACACGCTCATCTTTTCCTTGATGGCGCGCTCCATGCGAACCAGACCAATGCGGAACTGGTTCTCCATCAACTCACCCACGGCGCGCACGCGGCGGTTGCCCAGGTGGTCGATGTCGTCCACCACGCCAATGTTCTTGCGCAGTTTCAGCAGGTAGCGGATCGTTCCGTAAAAATCCTCCGGCGTCAACGTGCGGCGGTCCAGAGCAGAAGCATCCTGGTTCTCATACAGCTTGATGTTGAACTTCAGGCGGCCCACACGCGAAAAATCATACTTGCGCGGATCGAAAAACATGCCTTCAAACAGCGCCGTGGCCGTGTCCAGCGTTGGCGGATCGCCCGGACGCAGCTTGCGGTAAATCTCAATCAACGCCTCTTCAGGCTTGCGCACAGAATCGCGGCGCAACGTGTTTGTAATAATGCCACCCACTTCGTCGCGTTCCGGGAAGAAGACCTCCAGGCTGGCCA
This sequence comes from Edaphobacter aggregans, assembly GCA_022736715.1. Lineage (GTDB taxonomy): Bacteria > Acidobacteriota > Terriglobia > Terriglobales > Acidobacteriaceae > DZDJ01. The sequence goes on along the minus strand of DZDJ01000004.1, from coordinate 3,773 downwards.
CGCCGCTGCCAATAATCTTGTGCAGCTTGTCCGCCGTCAGCTCCTGGTTGGCTTCCATCAGCAGATCGCCCGTGGTCGTATCAACCACATCGGCAGCCGTGAAAGCCCCATCGAACTCCGAAGTGTCAACCTCAACCACTTCCACCTTGGCCGCGCGCAGCGACTTCAACGCGTGCGCCGTAATCTTGCGGCCAGCGTGCGCCACCTCCTCGCCCTTCACCGTCACCGCATGTGCCGGCTTCGTGCCAATCAGGTGCGTCTGGCGCTCCGTGTCCGTCGGCACCGTCCAGAACAGCTTGCCGTCCTTCACCGCAATCGTGTCGACCGCGTAAAAGGTCTTCAGGATCTCCTCATCCGTACGCAGGCCCAGCGCGCGCAGAAAGATTGTTCCCAGGAACTTCCGCTTACGGTCAATGCGCACGTAGAGCGTGTTCTTCTGGTCGTATTCAAACTCCACCCAGCTGCCGCGATACGGAATGATCTTGCCCAGGAAGTAAGTACGGTTGTTCGCCGTCTCAAAAAAGACGCCGGGCGAACGATGCAGCTGCGACACAATCACGCGCTCCGTGCCGTTCACAATAAAGGTGCCGTTCTGCGTCATCAGCGGAATATCGCCAAAGAAGACTTCCTGCTCCTTCATGTCACGGATCGTCTTCACACCCGTCTCCGGGTCCTTGTCGTAAATCTTCAGCCGGATCGTCACCTTCAGCGGAGCCGAGTACGTCATGCCGCGCTCTTCGCACTCCTGCTGGTCATACTTCAACTGCAGGCCTACCGGGTCACCGCACTTGTTGCAGAAGTCCGGCGTGTTCTTGTTGTACGTACCGCACTTGTTGCACAGCACATCACCCGGATGAAACGGGTCCGTGATCACCATGTTGCCGCAATTGGTGCAGGTCGTGCGCAGGTGGTTCAGCCCCTTCAGGTGGCCGCACTTGCACTCCCAGTTGCCGATGGAGTAGTCCACAAACTCAAGCTCCGACACATTGCGGAAGTCAGTAATCGGCAGCACCGACGTAAACACAGACTGCAGACCGTTGTCCTCACGTTCCTGCGGCAGTTTGTCCATCTGCAGGAAGCGCTCATAACTGCGCCGCTGCACCTCAATCAGGTTAGGAATCTGGATGGCAGTTGGAATCTTTGAAAAATCGAGACGACTGCGAATTGCGCGGTTCTCGTTCGGCATGCTTCACTCCTGAGGCTTGGTATTGCCTTCGAGGTCTCCATGGCGCCTGCCCGCAGCGTTGCCTGCCGGGCACACACCCCGCGGTTTACCGCGGTGGAGGCAGAGAAATAACCACCCTTCTGGCTACTTCTCCTGGTTCCTTCCCTGCGCTTTTCAAACAAGCCTCGCCTCGTACAAGGCCCGCTCCCGCGCTAAAACTTTCTGATACGTACTACCGCCGGACGGGAAAAGGCCGACGAAATGTCCTTCCACTGCTGGGCGAAATTCGTAGGGCACGCAAAAAGAACCGATCAGAAAAGACGGCAAAAGCTCGCAAAGACAGCACGTCTCGCGAGCGTCACAACCGGATTGTGCACTGTTCTGAAATAAGAATGTTCGGTTCCCGCCAGCCCCAGGCTCGCCCCACCTGTAGCTTGCCGCTGCCAAAAACATATCCGCGATACATGCCCCACCAGCCGTGCACCGCGTAAAACCGATAAAACCACACACAGAAACAGCTTACACCCCGAATACACCCCAACGCCTGCTGCCCTGCGCCGCAACCTCACCGGAAGCCATATTCCCCAAGTAGAAGAATACCGCTTCCGGCTCTGGCATGCAAATTGCTTGCTTACTTAATCTCAACAGTTGCGACACCATCAAACTTCTTCTTGATGGCTTCCGCATCTTCCTTTGAGATGTTCTCCTTCAAAGGCTTCGGAGCGCCGTCCACCAGGTCCTTCGCTTCCTTCAGACCCAGGGCCGTCACTTCGCGTACAGCCTTGATGGTGTTGATCTTGTTCGCACCGGCATCCTTCAGGATCACCGTGAACTCGGTCTGCTCTTCAGCTACCGGAGCCGCCGCAGCGCCCGCACCACCAGCAACCACCACCGGTGCCGCTGCCGCTGCAGAAACGCCAAGACGCTCTTCGAGCTTCTTCACCAGAGCTGCTGCATCCAGCAGGCTCAGGCCTACAATCTGATCTTCCAACTGCTGCAAGTCCGCCATGTCTTTTCTCCAATTAGAAACTGAACTTTGTACCACCCATACCACCACCGGAACGCATCTTCCTTCCAGCTGCCAGCCTTACCGGGTTTCCGTTGTGCCCAGACCAGCACACCCGCAACTGCTGACGAATTCCACACTTACCGCGCTTGCGCGCACCAGCTAGGCCGAAGCCGCACCAGCAAACTTGTTTTCCTTCACGCCCTGGTTCACCACCACGGCCAGATCACGGCCCGTCGCGTTCAACACCGTCACCAGGCGCTGCGCCGGAGCATTGATCAGGAAGAGCAGCTTCGAGAAGATCTCTTCCTTGCCCGGCATCGTCGCCAGCTGCTTCACGCCATCCGCCGTGATCACTTCACCATCAACGATCCCCAGCTTGAAGGTGAACTCCGCATTGTCCTTCACCCAGCCCTCAACCGCCTTGGCCAGCGCCACCGGATCACCACTCGTATAGGCCACCGAAGAAACACCCTTCAGCCCCTGCAGCGCAGCTTCAATCCTGGTTCCCTGCGCCGCACGCGCCGCCAGCTTGTTCTTCAGCACGCGATACCGGCCACCAGCTCCGCGCACCACCTTGCGCAGCTCAAAATCCTGCGCCACCGTCAGCTTGGCAAAGGTGCCAATAATCGCCGTCGTCGAGCCTTCCAGCTCCGAGGCCAACTGCTGCACCTTCTCCGTCTTTTTTGCCCTGGTCAATGCCATGATCGAATCCTCTTTTACGTTGCCCGCCCCTCGCACACGCGTACAGAGCCGGCCAGATTTCTACTGCCAATAATGCCGGTTACGACTTCGCGGCAGCATCAGCAACCGCGCCATCAAGCTGGATCCCAGGCCCCATCGTCGAGCTGATCGTGATGCCCTTGACGTACCTTCCCTTCGCAGCCGAAGGCTTCGCCTTCACCACGCTGGTAATCACCGTCATCGCATTCTCCACCAGCTTCTCCACCGGGAACGACAGCTTACCCACCGGGACATGCACCAGCGCCGTCTTGTCCGTGCGGAACTCGACCTTACCGGCCTTGATTTCCTTCACCGCCGCAGCCACATCCGTCGCCACCGTACCCGTCTTCGGGTTCGGCATCAGGCCGCGAGGACCAAGCACCTTGCCCAACCGGCCCACCGACTTCATCATGTCCGGCGTAGCGATCAAGGCATCAAATGCCGTCCAGCCTTCCTTCTGAATCTTTTCCACCAGATCGTCGCCGCCCACAAACTCGGCGCCGGCAGCCTCTGCCTCGCGCAGCTTGTCGCCCGAAGCGATTACAGCCACAATCTTGGTCTTACCCAGGCCATGCGGCAACACCACCGTGCCACGCACCATCTGGTCCGCATGACGCGGGTCAACACCCAGACGCATCGTCAGATCGACGGTCTCATCAAACTTGGCAAACTTGGCCTTCTGGAGCAGCGGAACCGCTTCGGCCAACGCATAAGGACGCTGCTCAACGAGCGCGCGCGCCTTCGTAATATTCTTGCTGGATTTCTTAGCCATCTGTCCTCGTCTCCCACCGCACAAGCACTTTTCCGCAAGGCCGTGGTCTTCGACTGGTCCCAACGGAGAGTTGAGACGCTCTTTTGAGTATGCAGGAAGTTTTAGGG
>DZDJ01000104.1 GCA_022736715.1 Edaphobacter aggregans | reverse complement strand
AATCGCATCCTGAGTTCGGGTAATGCCGCATATTTTAATGCGGGTACGTTGGGGTAACTTCGACATGGGTGCGTATGCTAACAGAGCTTGGCGCGTGAAGCAGACCCGTAAGCGGTCTCAAAGCCTGATTGAAATTTTGTCAAACAGCGTGATTCGGGTAGGAGCGCCGTCCCCGGCGCGATGGGTGGCACGGTGGATGGCGCAGTGTAGACCCCCCAATCGGCGCGAGGACGCGCCTCCCACTGCAACACAATTGACCCAAACATTGCCGTTGATGTTCCATAACTAAAGGCCGTTCAAGAATACTTAAAACCGTGGTAAACGCGGGGATAGACTCAAACTAAACGTTTCCGGATAGGCCACATGCGTCAAATAAAGACCATCGGGAGGCGCGGTAATCCCCGCCATCTCGCGTTGCCTTGCGGCCAAAACACCAGCCACCCATTCCGGCGTCCGCTGCCCTGTACCGACTTGCATCAGCGTTCCTACGATATTGCGCACCATGTGCATCAAAAACGCATTGGCGCATAAATCAAAGTAAATAAAATCGCCTTCGCGTTGAATATCCAGCGTGTACAAGGTGCGTAAGGGCGAATGCGCTTGGCATTCCTTGCCGCGAAAACTGGAAAAGTCATGCAGTCCCACAAGGTACGCGGCGGCCTGCTGCATCCGCGTCACATCCAGCGGCAGGTGATGCCAGCTCACCCGGCCATGCAGCAGCCCGGGACGATGCGGCGCGTTGTAAAGCACATAACGATAACTCCGCCGCACGGCACTAAAGCGCGCATGAAAATCGCCCGGCATACGCCATACACCGTGCAGGCCAATATCACGCGGCAACAGACTGAGTACGCCGCGTTGCCACGCCTGGTCATTGCGTATGGCAAACGTATCAAAATGCACCACCTGCATGGTCGCATGCACTCCGCGATCGGTACGCCCGGCGCACACAACCTCCACAGGATGGTTGGCAATGCGGCTCAAGGCATCTTGCACACGCGCTTGCACGCTATCCACATTCGGCTGCACCTGCCAGCCGTGGTAGTGCGAGCCTAAATATTCAACGACCAGCGCCAGACGTTGCACATTTTTGTCAACCACGCTCTCGGTAGGGGGCTCCATCACCGACCCACTGCTTAGATTACCCTTGGTTAGAGTGTTCTTGGCCACACATTCATCGACTATGCCATGGGTCGAATTGCTCACACCTTCCAAAACCTTGCACCCGCTACATCGCGCCTTGAACAGATTCCAAGCGCATCAATAAAGAAAAAACGCTGAGTTAATCAGCGCTTTAATCAAGTCAAACCTGCCGCCAGTGGCAGGTTTTTTAGGCCAATCAGCTACCCAATCAAGAAGATAGGCTCGCCAGCATCTGATGTGCACGACTTTTAAGCAGCTCATCACCATCACTGGCCAAAACTTCTTGCAGCATTTCGCGCGCACCTGCATGGTCGCCCATATCCATGTAGGCGGAAGCAATATCCAGCTTCACTTCATGCTCGCTCACCATGCCACTGGAAGGCATGGGCGTGGACACTGCCTCCTGAAAACTCGACATCGGCGCACTCGAGGGCAGGTCTAGCGGCAACTCCAGCGGTTCAATGGCTGAACTCGCCGCAGCCGTATGAGCGGACTCCAGCTCAAGGCTCAAGGCCGACGCATCATGTGCAGGCTCCGAGGCCGAAGGCGCGACAAGAGCCAAATCCAGGGGCTCAAAATCCATCAAATCGATATCGAAGGATTCATCTGCGCCCTTGTCTGCCACCTCCTCAGCATCAGCCAATGGCAAAGAGATGGCTTCCATATCTGCTTTCAAATCCAAGGCCGCCATTTCAAGCTGGGCGGCCTGCATATCCTCAGCAAAGTCAGGCTCCACAAACCGCACGCCCGCAGCCCCAGGCATGAAAGCGTCGACCTCGCCATCCTGTGTATCGATGCCCAGAATAGCCAGATCATCCTCGGAAAGCTCAAACGCGCTACCCGCGCCCGCTGCCTCTTTATTGTCCAGAGCAGGCTGTGCATTGACTGTACTCGGCAGTTCAAGCGGAGCCCAGTCGTCAGTCAAATCTGCAATTTTCGCCTCCGCCGTAGCATCCAACGCAGGAATGATGTCATCGGATGCCTTGGTGATATTGGACACTGCCGGCAAATCCAAATCCAACGGCGGCATATCCAGACTCGCTGAGGACGACTGCACATCTGCAACGTTCGCCTCCGCTATAGGTTCCAGCGCAGGAAGGAAGTCGCTGGCTGCCTTGGTAAAATCAGACACCGCCGGCAAATCCAATTCCAAAGGCAAATCCAGATCCAATGGCGGCCTATCCAGGTGCGCTGAGAGCGAATTCGCCCCCGCCTGCGAGCCTAAAAGCTCATCCAGCGCGTTTTCCGGCACACCCAAATCCAAACTCTCCAATGGCTGAGTCAGCGCTGAAGCCTCATCAGATACGACTGAAGGCTGCGCCCAAGGATTCAGCTCGTCGTCCAAAACCGCCGCAGCAAACAAGGGTGATGACGGATAATGTGCCTCACCCAAGGCGCGCAGCTCCGCCCAATGTGCCTCCTCCCCAGGATACTGCTTGCGGAACGCTTCGGCTTCATTCAGGAAGCCTTCGGCATCGCCTGCTTCGTGCATCGCGCGCGCGTGACGTGCCATCAACACAGCGTTGCCGGGCTGGGCTTGCAAAGCATCACTGAGCACTTGAATCGCACGATCATGCAGGCCATACGCCTGCATGACATCCGCCTCTTCCAAAGCCGCCTTAATGGGGTCTGCACCGTCTTCGATCACATCCGCCGCAGCAGGCACAGCGTCGCTCGCCGCCATTGGCATAGCGACCGGTGTAGCGACCTGCGACTCAGAAACCACAACATCCGCGCGTTTATCAAGCGTGACACCCGAAGCAGGCGACTCGGCGGCGGCTTCAGGCTCATCCTTGGAACGACGGCGCGAACCCGCGACAAAAGCCAACACAGCGGCCAGCAAGGCTCCCAAGCCCATCAGACCATAGCTCCACCAAGGGGCGGATGCTTCTACCGGTGCGGCTACCGGTACAACAGGCGCAGCCGGAGCCGCCTTCATTTTCTGCTCCATCTCCTTGATAAGCGTTTCATTGAGGCGCAGCAATTCTTCCATTTTCTGCAAGCGCTGATCTTGCGAAGCCAAAAGCCCGGTCAGGCGCTCATTTTCCACCTTGGAGGCTTCCAGTTGCTCCTGCACTTCGGCGGGGATAACCGCTGCCTGTGGCGTAGCTTGGCTTACAGCTGTACTCGTACTGTCTGGCGCGCCTGCTGTGCCACCACTTACCACCTCGCCGACCACCGGAGCGGCGACCACTGGAACACTCGCGACCGCTGGGGTTGTTGGCTGCACAATGTCCAGACGTGGATCCTGCGCTGCGGCGGGTGCTGCTGGCGTAGCTCCAGCAGGAGCAACCTTAGGTGCGACCACAGCCACAGGAGCCGCCTGCCGCATGGCCTGAGCGTTTGGTATCGTTAGCGTTTTGCCTGCCAACAATGTATTTGCATCCGCCGGATTGGCAAAAGCTTGCGGATTGTTTTGCAAAATCATGCCGATGGTTTGCTGAAGGCTGACGCCCTCGGGCTTCACACGCTGAGCAATGTTATAAGCCGTATCGCCACTCACCGCCGTGTAGCTGCCACCATCCTTGATGGGGGGCAGTGCCTGTGCTGGTGCAGGACGAGGCTTTGTTGACTGCTTTTCCGTGGCATAAATTTGATCGCGCGGCTGTGCATCCGGCATGGAATCCTGCACAGTTGCTCGCCCGGATGCGGACTTGAGCACAGCCAGCGGCTTGTAGCCTTCCGGGTCAAGCAGAATCGACACCGCGTGCTCGATCGTGCCACTAGGCCCTTCGACTTCCAGTACCAGACCCAACACCGGATCACGCACCGGGGCATCCGAAGTCAACAGGATATGCGGTCGTT
>DZDJ01000047.1 GCA_022736715.1 Edaphobacter aggregans | reverse complement strand
GGGATGCCGAAGTGGCGGGCGAGGGTGAGGACGGAGTCGCGCGTGATGCCGGAGAGGACGGAGTTGGCGAGCGGCGTGGTGTAAAGGATGCCGTGACGCACGAGGAAGAGGTTTTCGCCGGAGCCCTCGGAGAGGTAGCCGTTGGTATCGAGGGCAATGCCTTCGACGTAGCCGTTGATGTCGGCCTCCATGCGGATGAGCTGGGAGTTCATGTAGTTGGCGCCGGCCTTGGCGAGCGAAGGCATGGTGTTGGGCGCGAGGCGGTTCCAGCTGGAGATGCAGACATCGGCACCGTCATTGCCGCCGACGTATTTGCCCCAGGGGAAGTTGGCGATGTAGACGTCGACCGGGGAGCCTTTGGGGTTGACGCCGATTTCACCGTATCCGCGGAAGGCGATGGGGCGAATGTAACAGGGGGCGACGCCGTTGGCTTCGACGAGGTCGATGGCGGCGGCGTTGAGCTGCTCGAGGGTATAGGGCAGCGGCATGCGGTAGATTTTGGCGGAGTCGAGGAGGCGCTGCATGTGCTCGGTGAGGCGGAAGATGCCGGCGCCGCTGGGCTGGGTATAAGTGCGGATACCTTCAAAAACGGACGATCCGTAATGGACTACATGCGACATAACGTGGATGGTCGCTTTTTCCCAGGGGATGAGTGAGCCGTTATGCCAGATGTTTGCGGTGGGTTGGATAGGCATGAAGCGTGGTGCTCCTTTTGACGAATGAACCACTGATTATAGCGGGAATCCAATGGAATTGCATGGTCCTGGTGCCCATATGCACGGTAATAAGTACCACTGTGAGTGCATTTTCATGATTTATAAGATAGGCCGTGAATTCTCTCCGGTGTGACATAAAATAAGGCGAAACTGATGGGAATGCAGATTGAGTTCGGGGGGACAGTGGAGAAAAAACAAATCACACAAGAAGCAATTAACCGAAGACTCTTTTGGGTTGGCGAGATCAAGAAGTTGAGTGGCAATTTTGGTGCCGATTCAGTTCGACAGCGTCTGCTCGACAACCCCGAGGCTGCGAGCGGCCCCCGAAACACGCTGCCGGGACTCCACCAGACGAACTGCTTCCTGCTTGAACTCAAGCGTGTATGCCTTCCGCGGTATCTTCACCATCTTCGTCTTCCCTTCGCAGTTTAATCACTCTGCTAAGGGGTGCGTTTTGCGGGGGCAAGCTCAAGGGGCCACATTGGCAACGATTTGAGATGACAGAATCAATGCATTGCTAAAACCGGAGACGCGTTGCTAATTGCATCAGCCTTGGCGCAGAGGCGATATTGATCTTTCCAAAATTTGAGCTGGAAATATTTCCATTAACCGCTGCAGGTCCAAAGAACTGGCTATGATTGAAGACGTTGAATGCTTCCAGGCGCACTTCAACCGCAAACTGGTTGTGAACATGGGTCAACTTTGAAAGAGCAAGATCTGTATTGGCCATCCCTGGGCCATAAAAGAAGCGGCGACGCGCATTTCCCATTGTTCCAAGCGATGGCAGCGAAAACAAGGAAGTATTGAACGCGGCCGCATCAGGCCGGTGATGCAGCCGCAGATCCCCGGGAGAATATGCAGGTTCATCGATTCCATTCCCGTTTATCCCATTCGGAGCTGTCCCCAATAAAGACGTGTCGTTGTTATTCACCAGGGTCACTGGCATTCCCGTTCCATAGCGCGTCAACCCCGATATTTGCCATCCGCTCGTCCAGTCGGACATCTTCGAAGTCAGTAACTGCAATGGAATGTTGTATCGATACGTCACGCTAAAATTATGTGTCATATCAAAAGAGGAAAGCGCACGGCTCAGCCCCGCGTCACCGGGAAAAACGGCCTCTGCCAGGCCAGACGACTGATCAATAGATTTGCTCCATGTATACGCAAGATGGACGAACAAGTTTTGTGTTGTGTGCTGTAACTCAATTTCGAAGGCATTATCATGGGAGTTAGCGATCGTCTTTTGCAGGTTAACACTTCCAAATGCACCTGAAAATGCGGACCGGGTCCCCTGATAAACTTTTCCAGCAGCAGATGTGAATGTACTGCTTTCACTGAATGGGCCGCACGTGGCTGAGCCCGGGGCGACCTGGGATGTTTGACTCAGGGAAAGACAAAGCTGCGGGTCTCCTGGATTGACCTCTTGAATTACCAGTAAATGATGGGCCTGAGTTCCCACATAACTTAATGTAGTTGTCGTGTGCCTGCCAATGCTGTGCTCCACGGCCAATGTGTAGTTTTCCGCGTAAGGCGTTGTGTTGTTCTTTGCAAACGCAGGAATTCCCGTCAACGGCTCGAAGTTTTCCCAGTCGACACTTGTAACCGGGTCTGCAGCAGAGGCGCCAAAGGGGACATGCTGCAAAGGAAATGGCTGCCCGAGGCTGGTATTTGTTGCAGCCTCGATGAATGGCTCATCGAAACGTGTTGGCGCTGCTGTCGTATCAGTAAAACCATAGGGCGGATTGCCACTCATAATACCTGCGGACAGACCTTCAAAGGCGCTGTAATACATGCCATAGCCAGCGCGTACTGCTGTCGCAGCCTGTCCCGGGGTCCAGCACATTGCAACCCGTGGTGCAAAATTATTAAACCGTGTTGGTGCGATGGTGCGCGGAACTCCGGGGTCCCCGGGAAACAAAATTCCTTTTGGCGCATTGGGGAATACAATCGACTGCTCTGCCGGGTCCAACGACAACAACTGGTTGTATTTCTCGTGCCACGGTGGAAGCACATCCCAACGCACCCCGTAATTGAGTAACAGGTGCTGGGAAATTTTCCAGCTGTCCTGTACGTAAATTCCAATGTAGTGATTACGGTTGTAGAAATTCTGACCATCGCCCTGAGTGTAATTAGAATCGATCCCCAACAAGAAGTCCGCGAAATCCAGTCCCGTCTCACTGCCTGTAAAAGAAAAACTGCCGTTGTCGTAAACATTGGGATGTGTATTTACCTGGTCCACGTGGAAAGCGGCCCCCATGGAGAGAAGATGATTTCCATGCACCCAGGTCAGATCGTCTGATGCTGCCAGCGTATTTTCCGCCTGAAAAAGTCCAGTAACCGTGGTTCCCATCGTAAAGTCGTTGAAGATGATATTTTCAATGCCTTCAATGGAAGGCATCTGCGGGATGATCCCAGAGGTCCCCTCTCCTGTCACAAATCCTTGCGATGCCAAAGAAATACCCTGGCCATCCAGGGGATTTCCAACCGAAGCGGCATTGCGCATATAGCTGAGCCGGGCGGTATTCACCAAATCAGCGCCAGCAGTGCTGATCAGGCTCGCAGAGTACAGCTGTGCAAGACCACTATTGGCCGCATTGAATCCCGGGACCGTGGAGCCGCCTTGTCCTGTGGGATAAGGGTCTATCAGAAAATAATTGTCTGCAAATCCATACAAGGCCAGTTGGCCGGCCGGCGTGTTTCCATCCAGCCGTAGCGCACCTTTATCATCGCGTACTGTTTGTGCGTATGACGAAGTAGAAAATGTGGAGACACCTGCATTCGGAGGAGGGATGTACTGCAATAAATGTTTCGCCGGGGAAGACCATACAGCCGCGGGTATTTGCGCATCTGGAAATACACACCCCTCATCGGAGTTTGCACCATATTGTGTTGTGCTGCAGTTTGGACGATAGTAGGGCTCCCCACTTGTTACTTTGTATCCAAGCTTCGCGCTGAGCGCCTGTGCCCAGCCATCGCCATTAACAGTGCCAGTCAGTGCATCTGCCGCATCCGCCAGGTTCCCTGTGCGATCACTTACGGAAGGGACGCTGATAAGTCCAGTATCTATGCCCTGTGTTTGTCGCGTTCCCTGATAATCCGCAAAAAAATGGACAGGTGTTGCCGATATGGGGCCACCAATTGTCCCGCCGAACTGATTTTGATGAAATGGTGCTCTCTTTTGCGAGAAGTAGTTGCGCGCATCCAGGGCGGTGTTACGAAAATAGTCATACATGCTGCCATGAAGCTGATCACCGCCAGACCGGGTAGTTACCAGAATCTGTCCGCCGCTTTGATTGCCGAGCTTTGCATCAAAACTATTAGTAAGTACTTTTAATTCCGCGATCGAGTCCAGCGTGGGAACAATTGCGGTTCCCATGTTCACATCTTCCTGAACATCAGCCCCGTTCACATAAAATGCGTTGGCAGTTTCCCGCTGGCCGCTAACTGACAAGGCCCCTATATCCAGGTTCCCTGAAGGCGGCGTACTCGCCACCCCGCTCATCACCACAGCGTTGGGCTGTGCTGAATTCACTGGAACCACCCCAGGAGCAACAGCGAGCAGATCCGTAAAGCTGCGCCCATTCAGCGGAACATTTGCTACCTGCCGCCGATCCAGTGTCGATCCTGCCTCTGTCTCTCCGGGGTCAATCGCGCCAGCTCCACTTGCCTGTACATTGATTTCCTCGATATTGCCCGCGACCTGCAAGCGCAATGTAAGGGAGTTGACTCCCCGGTTCAATGGAACCGAGCCGTCATGAAATCCCTTTGCCCGTACATGGAGCACATACTTTGCTCCCGGCACCGTCAATACATTTGCAGTTCCTTGCGTATTTGTGACTGTTTCAATTGGTTGTCCATTCCCCGTGGCCGGAAGAACTGTCACCACAGCGCCAGCAATAGCTGCGCCATTGGAATCCAGGACTGTCAGTGCCAGTGGTTGGAGCATCTGTGAATTTTGTGCCGCCACACACGTACAGGCAGCCACGACAAAAAGCATCCAGGAACGCAAAACCGAACGCAACATGAAATCAGTTGGAACGACAACATGCCTTCGGTCTAGAATGACGGCAGACCGCAGGCGCATGCTCTGTGTGTCGTAGGGGCCTTCGCAGAATCTCCGCCAAGAGCCATCTGCGGGGGCCCTTCCCTTTCTTTAGTAGTCTCCCCAATATACGACATAAATAGTCTTATTTTCCAGCACGAAGTGGATACAGGCAGAGCCAGCGCACATGAATTGCTGCATGCGGGAGGGTTGAAGGCAGCGAAAAGGGACATGGAAAGTCCCCTGAGGTATTTTGTGGGGCCGCAGGGTCCGCAGATAAAGCGGAGCCAGGAGATGGAGCGACATGGAGGAATAGGGCCACGCCAGGCGGACTGGCTGAAGGACTTTTTGCGGCTGCCTGGCGACATTCCCGGCCATGACACGTTCAACCGGGTGTTTCTGCCGCTGGCCTCCATCTGCCGCTGCACCGTAAGATAAAAGCCATGGGGATTTCGCGCCAACAGGCACTCCAGTACCTCGCCTCAGACGATCTGATCGGCATTGGCATGCAGGCGGACGCGCTGCGCCGCAAGCTGCACCCGGAAGGGGTGGTCAGCTATCTTGTCGACTCTGTGCTGCCCTGCACAGCGCAGACTGTACGAAATATGGCAGCGCTGGGGCCGCAGATGGACCGCGCCCTGCAGGCCGGAGCCACCAGCCTGCAGTTGCAGAATGCTGCCGGTACGGAGGCCATCACAGACCTGGCCACGCTGGAGGCGCTGCTGCGCGGCCTGCGCCAGGGCTTTTCGCAGTTGCAACTGCACGGCTTTTCCGCCACGGAAGTGGTGGCGCTGGCCGCGGCGAATCGCCTGAGCCCGCAACAGGTGCTGGCGAGGCTGCATGCCGCCGGACTCGACCTGCTCGACGGCAACGATGCCGCCATTCTGGACGACACCATTCGCCCCGCTCTCTGCTGCGCCGCAGAAGACTGGCTCGCCGTGCACCGCACCGCGCATCAGCTGGGCCTGCCCTCCGTTGCCGGCATCACCTTTGGCCTGGGAGAAAGCGTCGAGCTGCGGGTGGAGCATCTGGAGAAAATCTACGCGCTCCAGCAGCAGACCAGCGGCTTTACCGCTTTTGTTCCGCGCAACCGCCAGCTGAACCCCGCCCGTGGCGAGCGCAAACTGGACGAGGCCACAGCCGTCGAATATCTGAAGATGCTGGCCGTCTCGCGGCTCTACCTGGACAACATTGAACACGTCCAGACCGAGTGGACGGCGCAGGGCTCCAAGGTGATGCAGATGGCGCTGCGCTTTGGCAGCAATGATGTCGGCTCTGCCCTGCCGCAGGAACTCTCGCCGGAAACCAGCGGACAGACCGAAGAGGACATCCGCCGGATTGTGCGCGATGCCGGCTTTCGTCCGGCCCAGCGGGACACCGCCTACCGCGCCCTGTTCCTGAGCTAAAACCTGCATCTGCGGCAGAAAGTTTTTCGCTGGAAAGCAATTTTTCGCTGCCGGGGATCGCGTACAATCGGTGCCAGACGGCAGCAAAAACTGGCTCCCTACTTACCGTATTGAGGACAAACCTCTGTTCAAGCTGGTACATCTGATGGGTTGCAAATTCGTTCCGAACTCTTTGGCCATGTGGACGCTGGCGCCGCACGGCCTGCTGCATTACTACAAGACCCATTATGGTGACACCACCTTCCAGCACCTCTACCGCTGGAACTGGTTTGATACTTCGCTGTTGATTCCCTACTTCATCGTGATGGTGGTCCTTGCCTTTTACGGCATCCACCGCTACCAGCTGGTATGGCTCTACTATCGCAACCGGAAAAATACGGTCCACTCCGCTAATCCGCCAGGGCATTTTCAGGAGCTGCCGTTTGTCACCATCCAACTGCCGATCTTCAACGAGCAATATGTGGTGGACCGCCTGGTGGACGCCATCTGCCGCATGGAGTATCCGCGCGACCGTTTTGAGATTCAGCTTCTGGATGATTCCACGGACGAGACCACCAGGGTCGCCGGCGAAATTGTGGAGCGCTACCGGCAGGGCTTTCCCGGCATGGACCCGCAGCCCATCCTCTACCTGCACCGCACCAATCGCTACGGCTATAAGGCGGGCGCGCTGGACGAGGGACTGAAGACGGCCAAGGGCGAGTTTGTCGCCATCTTCGATGCCGACTTTGTGCCGCCCAAAGACTGGATCATGAAGGTGATCCACCACTTTACCGACCCGAAGACCGGCATGGTGCAGACGCGCTGGACGCACCTGAACCGCGATTACAGCTTTCTGACGCAGGTGGAGGCCATTCTGCTGGATGGCCACTTTGTGCTGGAGCATGGCGGGCGCTCGCGTTCCGATGTCTTCTTCAACTTCAACGGCACGGCCGGCATGTGGCGCACCAAGGTGATTGGCGAAGCTGGCGGCTGGCAGCACGATACGCTGACCGAAGACACGGACCTCAGCTATCGCGCGCAGTTGAAGGGCTGGAAGTTTAAATATCTGCCGGACGTGGAGTGCCCGGCCGAACTGCCGATTGAAATGACGGCCTTCAAAACGCAGCAGGCGCGCTGGGCCAAGGGGCTCATCCAGACCTCCAAAAAAATCCTGCCGCGCGTCTTTGAAACCGATCTGCCCTGGCACACCAAGCTGGAGTCTTTCTACCACCTCACCGCCAACCTCAGCTATCCGCTGATGATCGTGCTGTCGGTGCTGCTGATGCCGGCCATGGTCATCCGCTTTTATCAGGGCTGGTTCCAGATGCTGCTCATCGATTTTCCGCTCTTCATGGCCAGCACTTTCTCCATCTCTTCGTTTTATCTTGTGAGCCAGAAGGAACTGTTCCCGAAGAAATGGTGGAAGACCTTTCTATATCTGCCGTTCCTGATGTCGCTGGGCATTGGCCTCACCATTACTAACGCCAAGGCCGTCCTCGAAGCACTTTTTGGCGTACAGTCCGCCTTTGCCCGCACGCCGAAGTATCGTGTGCAGAAAAAAGGCGAAAAATCGAAGGCGCAGAAGTATCGCAAACGGCTGGGCATTATTCCGTGGATAGAGCTGGCGCTGGGTGGTTACTTTATGCTGACCGTCTGGTATGCGATCGCCAACGAGAACTACTTCACCGTGCCGTTCCTGATGCTGTTCGTCATCGGCTACTGGTACACCGGCCTGCTGAGCCTGCTGCAGGGCCGCTTCGAACGCTTCACCAAGGGCGTGAATCTGGATGAATCGTCACCCAAGCCCTTTCCGGTAGGAGTGTAGTTTCCGGCTCCCGGATGGCGGGGCCCGGTGCTATCATTGCAATCATGGCAAGCCTCACCGTCCGCAATCTCGATGCTTCGATCAAGACACGGCTCAAGATCCGTGCGGCGAAAAATGGCCGCTCCATGGAAGAAGAAGTGCGCGTGCTGATTGAGGAAGCGGTGGAGCCAAAGGCCGCCACCGGCGCGGGCCTCTTTCAGAAAATCCATAAACTGGTGCAACGCCACGGGCCGCTTGACATCCGGATTCCTGTAAGAAAATCCACGCACCGGCAGCCGCCGGATTTCGCAAAATGGCCCAACTCCTGATCCTGGACACCAATGTTCTTTCAGAACTGATGAAGCAGCAGCCCTCCGCTGCGGTGCGCGCATGGCTGGAAAAGCAGCCGCAGGCCAGCATCTGCACCACCAGTATCACCTTGGCGGAAATAGAACTCGGCATTGCTTTATTGCCACAGGGAAAACGAAAAGCCGCGTTGGAAATGCTGGCGCGGGATGTCTTTGCCATGCTTCCCCCGTGCCTGCCTTTTGATGCTGCTGCCGCAAATCTTTATGGAAACTTTGCAGCCAAGCGGCAACGCGCAGGACTGCATGTGGATCCGCTGGACCTGCAGATTGCCGCCATCGCTGCCTCGCGGGAGGCCGTTCTGGTAACCAGAAATACCGGGGACTTTGAAGGGCTGGGGCTTCCCCTGATCAATCCCTGGAAGGAAAAGGCATGAGACTTCGCCTGACTTTGATTGCAACGCTGCTCCTCTGCCTTGCCGCCTCCAGCTTCGCGCTGGAGCACCAGCCATTCTCGGACTACCACGCGCGGCCCGCGCATCTGCGAAAATAGAAGCGTGAGCACCCAGACGCTGCAGGACCAACTCGACGCCATCACCTCCAGTACCCGCAAGCTGGTGCAGCCGGAACGGCTGGCCATCGGCGAGCAGGCGGTGGCGGAGCTTTTCGCCACCGGCATCGAGAACCGCATCCTGCAGCCGGGCGCAAAAGCGCCAGAGTTTTCCCTGCCCGACGCGAACGGCAAGCTGGTCCGCTCGGCCGATCTGCTGGCGCTGGGGCCGCTGGTCATCAACTTCTTCCGAGGCCGCTGGTGCCCGTACTGCGTTACCGAACTGGAAATCTGGCGCGATCTGTACCCGGCGCTGCGCGAACGTGGCGCGCTGATGGTGGCCGTTTCGCCGCAGTCCATCCGTCAAAGTGACTTCACCGCAGGCCAGCACCAGTTGCCGTTTCCGCTGCTGCGCGATGAGGGCTGCGCGCTGGCCGGGCAGTTCGGCATTGCCCACACGGTGCCGGAGTACCACCAGCACTACTACCGCAGCATCCTGGTGAATGTCCCTTTCATCAACAGCGAGCAGAGCTGGCGGCTGCCACTGCCTGCAACATTTGTGGTGCGCCAGGACGGCACCATCTCCTTTGCGGAAGCGCATGCCGACTTCCGTGTGCGGCCAGAGCCGCAGGATGTTCTGGCCGTCCTTTAGAGCGGTTCTCCAGTTTTCGTGGAGTTTCAAAGAATATGCAGGATGGCTTTTTCTTGAGAAAAAAGCCATTTCAGGGCATCGCGTTTCCTCTACACCAACTGGAAAACCGCTATAGATGTGAAGTTTCAATAGGTTGTCCATTCGATCTGACTGCGAGAAGCTGGCTCCGCGGGAGTCCGCACCCCTCCTGCTACAGGTGGACGCGGCCATGTATCAAGCCAAAGCAAGCGGGCGCAATCGCGTGGCGCACGCCGAGTAAATTCGCATCTTTCGGTTTCACAATCCAACATGGTAAGACCACTATGGACAGCGGCATCGCCGGCATTTACACTCAATCGCTGGATTTTTCCTGATGTATTTCGCGTCGAACTGCTCGAAGCAGGCTGGGATTCACAGAAATCTCAAGGCAAAATGGTTGCACCAATTTGCAAGCCGGTGCATGGCTTACGCTTTCGACAGAGTTTCGTTGTGTCAGCTTCCCTCAGGTGAGTCCGGAGTTTTTCTGGTACAGCGGTAGTGGAGGATACATTGAACGAAAAAGGACGCAGAGGCTTTTTGAAATTTGCCGGTACCGGACTGATGGGTACCGCGCTGGCACTGGAGCCCACGGCGCATGCCATGGCCAAAACTCCGGCGACACCCGCCACCGATGCAACCGGCAGCTTCAATGTCCGCCATTTTGGAGCCACCGGCGACGGCGCCACCATCGACACTCCGGCCATCAACAAGGCCATTGACGCAGCCGCGGAGGCCGGCGGCGGAACCGTCCTCTTCCCGGCCGGCAACTACCTCTGCTATTCCATCCATCTCAAATCCAATGTAGCGCTGTATCTGTCGCAGGGTGCGGTCATCATTGCGGCCGATGCGCTGCCGGAGGGCCAGCCCGGCGGTTACGATGATCCGGAACCGTCGCAGCCGTGGGAGAAATATCAGGACTACGGCCACAACCACTGGCACAACAGCCTCCTCTGGGGCGTGGGCATGCACGATATTTCCATCTGTGGCCCGGGCCGCATCTGGGGCCGCGGACTGGTCCGCAGCAACGACCCGAAGTCGCACAACCCGAAGGACCAGCGCGTGCAGGGCGTGGGCAACAAGTCCATCAGCCTGAAGAACTGCTACAACGTGCTGCTGAAAGACTTCCAGATTCTCCAGGGTGGATGGTTCGGCATCCTCGCCACCGGCGTCGACAATCTGACCATCGACGGCCTCACCATCGACACGAACCGCGATGGCATGGACATTGACTGCTGCCGCAACGTGCACATCTCCAACTGCACCGTAAACTCGCCCTGGGACGACGCCATCGTTCCCAAGAGCAGCTTTGCCCTGGGGTACAACCGCGCCACCGAGAACATGACCATCTCCAACTGCTACGTGACCGGCGCTTACCTGCTTGGCTCCGTCATCGACGGCAGTTGGAAGCGCTGGGGGCCGAATGCAGGCGTGTCGCACACGGGCCGCATCAAGTTCGGTACGGAGTCCAATGGCGGCTTCAAGAACATCGCCGTCTCCAACTGCGTCTTTGATGGCTGCCAGGGGCTGGCGCTGGAAAGCGAAGATGGCGCACTGCTGGAAGACATGGTGATCACCAACATCACCATGCGCGACATCGTCTCCTCACCCATCTTTCTGCGTCTGGGCAGCCGCCTGCGCGGACCGGAAGGCACGCAGACCGGCGTGCTGCGCCGCGTGAAGATCAGCAACATCGTCTGTTCCAACTCGGCGTCCATGTATGGCTGCATCATCAGCGGTGTGCCGGGCCATGTGATCGAGGATGTCTGCCTGTCCAACATCTACATTCAGCATCGCGGAGGCGGCACCAGGGAACAGGCCGCCATTCATCCGCCGGAAAAAATCGACGGCTATCCTGATCCGCACATGTTCGGCGACATGCCTTCGCAGGGCTTCTACATCCGCCATGTGAAGAACCTGGAGATGAGCGACATCAAGATCGTGGCGATGAATCCTGACGAGCGGCCCGCCTTTGTGGTGGAAGACGCTGACGGCGTGGACTTCTACCACATCCAGTCGCAGGAGCAGCCGGGCGTGCCCAAATTCGTGCTCAACGATGTGAAGAATGTTTCCATTGAGCGGACCAAAGGCGTGCAGAACACGGAGATCGATCGGACCGCGCACAAAACGCTGTAGTTCCGCGCTGCTGCAACAAAAAATGCCGCTGTGCGCAAAGCGCAGCGGCGTTCTATTTTTGCGCCAGATTACTTGTCGGCAGGAATCTCCACCGTGACCGGCTGCTGATGATAGAAGCTCACGGTAATGTCCGCCGATTTGCGATGCGCCCACGTGTCCTTGTCGATGGGAAAATGCAGCAGCACCAGCCCCTGCTCGCTTTGCAGCGGAGCAATGGTGCTTTCGCGCAGCAGCGGCGGCGCTTCCTCCGCCTTCATCTGCGGATAACCGAGAAAGAACCGCGGCACATTGCTGGTGCTGGCAGCCAGTTCGCGGCGTTTGTCGCCCTCAGCGCTGGTCACGGAACCTTCCAGATCTTTCAGGAAAAGCGGCCTGTCCTTCAACCGGCTCTGCACCTTCACCATTGCCAGCACGTATAACTCGTCGTGCGTCTCTGCCTGCCCTAATGTGCCGGGCTGCCCCATATTGGCGCTGGTGGTGGTGTGCACAGGAAAGACAGTGAGATGTTCAATGGTCACGGTGGCGTCCGGCCCTTTGTGCGCAAAATACAAAAAGAGCGCCGCGGCAACCACGCAGATCACCAGCGCCAGAGTGCCCGGTTTAAAGGCCGACAGCAACGGATGACGAGGGCCTATCTGGGCCAGCTTCGGGGCAGGATTTTCATTCGACACGATGACAGGATACGCTCTCTGCTAGGGTTTGGAGCGAAGTTTTGCCAGGAACTTTTTTGCCGGTAAAGCGTTCAACACGTCGTCTTTGGTCAGCCACGCGCGCCGCAGTTGCAGCACGCCATACTTCATCTTTTCCAGATGTGTCGTATGGTGCGCGTCCGTGTTCACCACAATGTTGCAGCCCAGTTCATGCGCCAGCCGCAGGTCACGGTCCTTCAGATCCAGCCGTTCCGGCGCCGCATTGTGCTCCACCGCAACGCCCAGTTCCGCGCAGCGCTTCAGCACTGCATTCAGATCAAACGCAAACGGCTCGCGCTTCAACAGCAACCGCCCGGTGGGATGCCCCAGGATGCGTGTATATGGATTCTCCACCGCGCGCAGAATCCGCTCCGTCATCTCTTCGGCCGGCTGATTCAGCAGCGTATGCACGCTGGCGATCACCACATCCATTTCCGCCAGCACATGGTCCGAAAGATCCAGCGAGCCATCGCCCAGAATGTCCACCTCAATGCCCGCAAGCACGCGGATGCGGCCCTCCATCTCTGCATCCACTTCGCGGATGCGCTTCACCTGCCCGGCCGCGCGGCGATCGTCCAACCCGTTCGTCATGGCCAGGTTCCTGGAGTGGTCCGTGATTGCGATGTAGCTGTACCCACGCTCCAGCGCGGCCTCCACCATTTCGCGGATCGTATTGCGGCCATCGGTCGCGTCCGTGTGCATGTGCACATCGCCATGAATGTCCTTCAACTCAATCAACTTCGGCAGCTTGTGCGCTTCCGCCGCGTCGATCTCACCCAGACCTTCGCGCAGCTCCGGCGGAACCCAGTCCAGATCGAGCGCACGATATATCTCCTCTTCGGTTGCCGAAGCCACCACCGAGTCGTCCTTCATCCGGGCCAGCGCATACTCGCTCAGCGTGTAGCCATACTTAAGCGCACGCTGGCGCAGCGCCACGTTGTGCGTCTTCGATCCGGTGAAGTACTGCAGCGCCGCGCCATAGGATTTCTGCGGCAGCAGACGCACATCCACCTGCAGACCGTTGTGCATCAGAAAGCTGACCTTGTTCTGACCCCTGGCCAGAATACTGGCAATCTCCGGCAGGCTGGCCACATGCTCCACCGCTGCCGCCACGACCTCTTCTTCGCACGCAGGCCCGGTCACCAGCAAATCCAGATCGCCCACCGTTTCCCGCCCGCGACGCAACGAGCCCGCAGGAGTGACCACTTCGATTCCCGGAAACGCCAGAATTGCTTCCGCCAGCCGCGCCGCCGTCTCATCGGCAACATCAATGCGAAAGCGCCCCGTGTGCCGGCGATACTCTTCAATCCCCTTCAGGATTTTTTCCACCTGCTTTTTGCCAAAGCGCGGCAACGCATCCAGCTCGCCTGCGCGCGCCGCCTTTTCCAGCGCGTCAACGTCGCCAATCTTCTGCGCATCCCACAGCAGTGCGACCGTCTTCGGCCCCATGCCCGGCAGCTTCAGCAATTCCAGAATGGTGGGTTTGTACTGGGAGATGAGTTCCTCGCGCGCAGCCAGCCTGCCCGTGCGCACGATCTCTTCGATATTGGCGGCCATGCCTTTGCCAATGCCCGGAATGGCCAGCAATTCCCTGGTGGCATTTTGCGCAGCCACAATCTCACGCATCTGCTGCGTGCTTTGCTCCATCGCTTCCGCAGCGCGCCGATACGAACGTATGCGAAAGGAGTCCGCCCCGCTGATTTCCAGCAGATCGGCTGTCTCCTCCAGCAAACTGGCAATTGCATGATTTTCCATACTCACAACACCTTATACACGAACTGGTTTCTCCCAGTATCGCGCAAGCTGGATGTGAGCAGGCTGTGCGCCCCGCAGCACAAATCCCCGCTGTGCGCCCCGCGAAGCGGAGTGCGGAAAGTTAATGAGCGAAGTGCCGCGAAGCGACGTTACAGCGCTTCGCGAAGGCGGGCCACCTGATCTGCCTGTGGGCCTTTCTGCCCCTGGATGATGTCGAACTCTACTTCGTCCCCTTCTTTCAGGCTCTTATAGCCATCAAGCTGGATGGAGCTGTAGTGTACAAACACGTCCGCGCCCTCATCGCGTCCTATAAAGCCATACCCCTTCGCATTGTTAAACCACTTCACTTTGCCTTTGTACTGAGCCACAGCGATGGTCCTTCCTTGCAGATGCTTTGGTAGTGAGATGAAACCAGCGCTACCTCACTACGTGTCAGACGCAGGAAGGGGGGGATT
This sequence comes from Edaphobacter aggregans, assembly GCA_022736715.1. Classification (GTDB taxonomy): domain Bacteria; phylum Acidobacteriota; class Terriglobia; order Terriglobales; family Acidobacteriaceae; genus DZDJ01. The sequence goes on along the minus strand of DZDJ01000047.1, from coordinate 3,833 downwards.
GGTTTTCCTTAAATTTTTTGCCGGGAGAGCGAAAAGCGCAGTGAGGGACAGAAGAAACCACTATGGCAAGGCAAGGGGCTGGCTGCATGCGCCACCAACCCCTTGCGGACTAATACTTTTTGCTGCGGCGGCCAGCCTCGTACAGCAGCACTGACAGGATTGTCTTGCCATCGTGAATCTTGCCGCCATGAATCAATCCAAGCACTTGCGAAAGCGGCATCAGCTCGATGTGGATATTCTCGTCCGGCTCCGGCTGTGCCTTTCCTGCCACAATTCCGCGGGCAAGATACACCTGCATCCACTCGCCCAGAAAGCCGGGACTGGCAAAATATCGCACCAGCTTGGTCCAGCGCCTGGCCGTATATCCCGTCTCTTCCAGCAATTCGCGCTTGGCCCCCGGCAGCGTATCTTCGCCCGGCTCTTTGCGTCCGGCCGGCAGCTCCCACAGATACATTCCAGCCGCGTGGCGATACTGGCGCTCCATCACAATCAGCGGGTCCTTCGGCCGCGACACATCGTCCACCGCCAGAATCACTACCGAACCCGAATGCCGAATCACGTCGCGGTGCGACTCGATCCCCCCCGGCTCCAGCACATGATCCGTCACCACAGCGAACACCGGCCCCTGATACGAGACCTTCGAAGCGAGCACCTGCACTTTTGCCTTTGCTGGCAGCTTCGCACTGGCTTTGGTGGAAGCCGTCTTTGCGACCGGCTTTGCGCTGGTTTTTGACTTTGTCTTGCCCGAAGCGGGCCTGCCTGCAACAGTTTTCTTCTTCGTAATCGACGCCATACCGTCTACGTTACCATCCAACACAGAGGTTTTTGTGCAGAGAAACCAGCAAAAACAACCGGGCGTCACGCTGATCGGCCTGGGTAACTGGGGCACCGCGCTGGCCCACGCCCTCGTCCGCGCGGGCATTCCCGTGCAGGAGATCGTCCTTCGTAGAACCACCCCGCTCAGCCGAAAAACCGCAGCCGCGCTGGGCGCGCAACTCAGCACCTGGAAGCAGGCCAGGCTTGCCACCGCCGTCTTCTGGCTCTGTACGCCCGACGCGCAGATTGCCACCGCTGCCGCCATGCTGGCCACGCGCAAAGGCGCGGCACTGCGCGGCGCGCGCGTCTTCCACTCCAGCGGCGTGCGCAGCAGCGCTGTGCTGCAACCGGTCGCCGCGCTCGGAGCCAGCACCGCATCCGCGCATCCGCTGATGAGTTTTCCCCAGCGCGCCGTCGTTCCTTTGCAGGGCGTGCCGTTTGGCGTGGAGGGCGATGTCGCCGCCGTCCGGCTGGCGCGCCGCTGGATCAAAAAAATGGGCGGCGGGGCCTTTCGCGTCTCCACCGAACACAAAGCGCTCTATCATGCCTTTGGAACCTTCAGCTCGCCGCTGCTGGTCGCTTTTCTCACCGCAGCGCGCGCCACCGGTATTGCCGCCGGGCTCAGCCCACAGGAGGCCGACAAGCGCATGCGCCCCATTGCGGAGCGCTCCCTGCACAACTTTTTTGCCCACGGCCCGCAGCGCAGCTTCAGCGGACCCATCGCCCGCGGCGACGTTGACACAATTCATCTGCATCTTGCCGCACTCCGGCAGCATCCAAAACTCCAACACGTGTACAGGTCGGCCGCCGGATATGCGTTGCATGCCCTGCCGACCAAAAAGCGGCAACAGATCAGGAAAGTTCTGAGCGAATGATTTTTTGGTAACGAAATGGCAGGAACAGCGGAAAAGTACAGCTCTTCTCCTGCACTGTGCAGCCTGCCGGGGGCGCGTTCGCCTGCTTTCACGGGACGGAAACCAGGCCGGACGTGAGAAACTGGACAGGGCCTTTCTGTCTGGCTCCTCCACTACGCGGCATGGGCAATTTGCTTCAGGATGAATGATGAACGTAGAGTGCTTTCCCATCCCGGTCATGCCACACACCACGCGGCTCTTTCGTGATTTTGTGGACCCGGAAGAAAGCGGCGCGCACAGCCGGATGCGCCGTTTCTATCCCGTGGCCCCCTTTGGCACTGACTGGCTGCAGCAGACTCCTGCACTGCCGGAAGCACACCGTCATCGCCTGGCAGACCTGCTGCTGGAACAGAATCAGCGCTGGGGCGCAGGCCCGGCCGTTCTGGAAAACATTGCACGCCTTCGTGCCGGAGCCAGCGCCGTCGTCACCGGCCAGCAGGTGGGCCTGTTTGGCGGCCCGCTGCTCACGCTGTTGAAGGCCGCCACCGCTGTCCGCAAAGCGCAGCAGGCCACCGCCGCGGGCAAACCGCACGTTCCCGTTTTCTGGCTGGCCACCGAAGACCACGACTTCGACGAAGTCAACCAGCTCGTCCTGCCGCTCTCGCAGGGGCAGCGCCATTCGCTGGAAACACTGCATCTGCAGATGCACTCCACCGGCGCGCGTCCGGTCGGCAGCCTGCCGCTCGACGACTCCATTGCGCCCGTACTGGAGCAGGCCAAAGAGCTGCTTGGCTACGCGCCCATCTGCGACCTGCTGGAGCAGGCCTACGCCCCCGGCGAAACCATGGGCAGCGCCTTTGCCCGCTTCCTCTCTCACGTTTTTGCCGAGCAGGGACTCATCGTCATCGATGCTGCCGGGCGCGGCCACCATCAGCTCGGCGCCAGCACCCTGCGCTCCGCCATCGAACATGCCGATGCGCTGCTGGATGCGCTGCTGGCGCGCAATGCCGAGCTGGAGGCCGCTGGCTACCATGTGCAGGTAAAAGTTGCCGGCGGCGGCAGCCTGCTCTTCTTGCTCGATGAGGCCACCGGAGCCCGCACCGCACTGAAGAAGATCGCCGGCCAGGACCAGTGGAGGGCCGGCAGCCAGTCCTGTACCACGCAGGAGCTGCTGCAGATTCTGGCCGACGCGCCGGAGCGCATCAGCCCCAACGCCTTGCTGCGCGCCGTTTTTCAGGACACGCTGCTGCCCACCTCGCTCTACGTGGGCGGCCCCGCGGAAGTCGCCTATTTTGCGCAGTCGCAGGTGCTATTTGAGGGGATTCTGGGCCGCACCACACCCATCCTGCCGCGCCTGACGGCCACGCTCATTGAGGCCTCGCTTGCCAGGGTGATGGCGCACCACGAGCTGCAACTGACCGACATCATGACCACGGCCGACGCGCTGGCGCAAAAGCTGGGCGCCCGGGCCATGCCGATTGAAGGCAAGCGCAAGCTGTCCGCCGCCGGCAACACGCTGGACCGCGAGCTGACCGCGATGGTCGACTGGATGCACACGCTGGACGAAAGCCTGGGCCGCTCGGCCGATGTTTCCGCCAGCAAAATGCTCTACCAGATGAATCGCCTGCGCCGCATGGCCGCCAACTACCAGTTGCAACGCGAAGCCAGTCTGCGCAAGCACGCCGACGCGCTCACCCTGCACCTGTACCCGAACCATACCCCGCAGGAGCGCATACTCGGCGGCATCTGGTTCATGGCCCGCTACGGCGACGGCCTCGCCTCCCTGCTGGTCGAACACGCCAGCCAGGAATGCCCCGGCCACCGCGCCATCCTGCTCTGAACCCAGAGTCCTGCATTCCTCCCACGCCCACCGCCTGCCAAAGGCACGACATAGGTATGACATAGGTAGGCGAGGGCTTTAGAGCATTTTGTCTATTGGTGTAGAGTGATTATGGCGATGATCCGCGACATGATCAAGTATGGCGCGAGCGTATTCGGATGATTTGCGAAGGAAGTTGTTAGAGGCGCACGAGCGGGGCGATGGCAGCCTGGCCGAGCTGGCGGTGCGCTTCGGCGTGAGTCGCGGTTGGGCATGGAAGATTTCCTCTGCGCGCAGGCGCAGCGGCCTGATCGAGCGGCAGGGTTACCGCCCCGGCCCCCGTA
>DZDJ01000103.1 GCA_022736715.1 Edaphobacter aggregans | reverse complement strand
TAAACTACTATGCACTGCTCTTTCCTAGATGAAGCCGTCTATTCATCTGTGGGAGATGAAGGGATTACCCTTATCAGCAGCTTGGAGTAATTGATGCCTCAGAAGGAATTCCTAAAGCCAAAATTGATCGGCGAACGTTTCAGCGGTCATACTGTGCCGCTGGAGCTGTTGAAGGATTTCGCTGTGCTCCAAGAAATGCTCGTTGAAGTTGCCAAGTGGAAATTCAAGCAGGAGCACCCTGAACGAGAGAGGGTGCAGCGTAATTTTTCCAAAGATATTGAGCTTCGGCTTGTGGGCGTTGAAGAAGGCAGTGCAATCCTGGCGATTGTGCTCACTTTCACATCCACTACACTGTTTGAGCCTGCAAATGCAGTGTATTATGAGCAGGCAAAAACGGCGATTGTGGAGTCCATTGCGGACTCAGCGGAGGGACGTTACCAGCAATTGCCGCCCAATCTGCTGAGCTACTTCGACCGCTTCGGTCGTAGCTTGCGTAGCGGAGAATCTATCGAATTTCCACGCCAGGAGGGCCCCGCGATATTCAACATGGATGTCAGGAGGCAGTTGATTCGTGCATCGAAAGCGGAAACATGGACTGAGGAGGCTGCGCTTCGTGCCAGGGTCCATGAAGCCAATCAGGCACAGGGTACCTTTGAGTTTGAGCTGAGCGACGGCTTCAAGGCAAAGGCCCCTATGGACGACAAGCATCGGGACGCCATCTTGGAAGCATTCAATGCGTATCGCAGCGGTGCTTATTACCTGATCCAGGGCATCGTCCAAAGGGATTACTCCGACCGTATCAAAGGTTTTGAGTCTATTGAGCACATCAGTCCGCTTGATCCGCTGGATACGACACTGCGGCTCGAACAGATTACCCAGCTCAAGAATGGATGGCTAGATGGTGAGGGTGTCGCTCCTGCCAAAGCCAAACTGAACTGGCTGGCGACTGCCTTTGATACAGACTTCAGCCCGGAATTGCCATTGCCCTATCTTTATCCAACCCCCGAAGGCGGTATACAGGCGGAGTGGTCTTTGCATGATTGGTCAGTGACACTTGAAATCAATCTGGAGACGCAGATAGGCGAATATCAGGCCTTAAATCTCAAGGATCAGACCAGCACAGACTTGCAATTTCACCTTGGCGAGCCCAGCGGTTGGGAACAACTGAATCAGGCGCTGAAACAAATTGACGCTCAAACGGTGGAGGCAAGTTAAGAGTGACGCCTGAGACGCTTTTGTATCGCCAGATACACCCCGACTTTGTTCAAAATGACCGTCCGACCTCGCAGGCATTCCGTCCTACTTCCAAGGATGAAAACAAGCTGTCTGCGTACGATGGGGACAAGATACAGCCGCAGGCGTCATGGGAGCACTACACTGGCGAACTGGGGCTCGCATCGTCGGGCGTTATGGCCATTACAAACGGGGAGTGTACCGCGCAGAACCTTGCTGTCACGGCAGACGGAACTCCGTTTCCTGAGCACTGCTTGATTGACTTCTCGGGCCTTACGAACGAGCCGGGCGTTAAAAAGGCCGCCAAGAATCTCCAGGCGAGTGCCATCCAGCGCGGCTGGCGATTTCGTAACAACGAGTAGCCTGTCTTTCCGTTCCTCCGCTCCAAGCAGATACTGGACGCTTTCCCGGTTTGCTCCCTTATCTCTTTGTGATGCGGACGTAATAGAGATTTTCAAGACGAACGCAGTTGAGATTGAGGCAGCCGTATCCGAACTTGCCGCCCACCACTTTGATGTGGCTGAGTTTCGTTCTGGTTCCTGGCCGCATTCGACAAAAAAAGAAACTATGCTCAAGTGCCTGCGAAAGGGCGACTCGAACAAGAGCTATCTGCGGGAGTGCGCTGAATAAATGCACCACGCACCATATCGTCTTTGGTGCGGCGTGCACAGTCTTCCGCGTCTCGTTTCGTGCGAACGGTCTTCGATACTGTGGGCCATCCGTTTTTCCAGAGTGGTCCTTACGAGAGTTGCCAAGGGTATCTCCGGCAGAGCACTGCAATTAAGAACTGTACATTAAGTACGCCTCTGCCAACTTTTTGAGATTTTCTGGTGGGCCCGGAGGGATTTGAACCCCCAACCAAGGGATTATGAGTCCCCTGCTCTAACCGTTGAGCTACAGGCCCTTCTTTGGCTGACAGCCCAGAGCCGGAAGGCTTTGCGCAGACTGTGGTGGCGGGCAATGGGTGGCCCTGCTGCAACTTACCCTGCTGCAACTCACCTTGCCGCAACTTACCCCTGCCGCAACTCACCCTTGCCGCAACTCACTTAGTCTCGCACAGGCGGTTGGGGGACGCCAAGTGTGGGACGGCCCTGCGGTTTGCCGGTGGCGGGTGCGCGGGCAGGGTGTCATGCGATTCTGCATGCGATTGTGCCGGAGTTTCTGTATCTTAATTCGCATGTGCAAATTGCGAATCTCTATTGCTAAGTCCCTTCTGCTGCTTGCTGTGTTTGCCTGCCTGGCCACGAGCGGGGTGCGCGCGCAGGAGAGCAAGACTGCCAAAAAGTCTGATACGGCTACGGCCGCTGCCGATGACAAGGCCAAGCCCAACCCGCTGCCGCCGGACGCTTCCATCCAGCAGACGGCGGCGATCGGCGGCAAGACGCTGCACTACACCGTGACTGTGGGCACGTTTCCGGTCAAGGACAAGGACGGCATCAAGACGATTGGAGAAGTGGTCTACACGGCTTACACCATGGCGGGGGAAGATCGTCCGGTGACCTTTGCGCTGAATGGCGGGCCGGGGGCTTCGTCGGTGTATCTGAACTTTGGCGCAATTGGTCCGAAGCGCGTGGCGTTTGGCATGCAGGGAGACAGCCCTTCGGATCCGCCGACGCTCAAGGACAATCCTGGTTCGTGGCTGCCGTTTACGGACCTGGTGTTTATTGATCCGATCGGGACGGGTTTCTCGCGCTCGCTGGTGCCGGACGACCAGGCGAAGAAGGATTTTTATAACTCTGTGTCGGACATCGAATACCTGTCGCGCATTGTGTATGACTGGCTGGTGAAGTATGACCGCCTGACTTCGCGCAAGTATCTGGTGGGCGAGAGCTATGGTGGTTTCCGCGGGCCGCGCGTCACGTATTATCTGCAGTCGCAGCTTGGCGTGGCGCTGAATGGCGTGGTGCTGGTGTCGCCGTATCTGAACCCGTCGATCGGGGACATGGACACGATTTCTCCACTGCCGTGGATGCTGACGCTGCCATCGATTACGGCGGCGCATCTGGAGCGGGAAGGTAAGCTGACGGCGGACGCAATGGCTCCGGTGATTGCGTATACGCGCACGGACTACGCGATTGCGCTGATGAAGGGGCACTCGGACCCGGCGGCATATGCAAGTATGATCCAGCATGTGATTGACCTGACGGGGCTGGACCCGAACTTTGTACGCCAGTCGGGCGGACGGCTGGATACGCAGGCGTATCTGCGCGAGGTGTATCGCACGGAGGGCAAGATCGGCTCGGTGTATGACTCGAATGTGACGGCATACGATCCATTTCCGTATGCGCCGGACCAGATGTCGAACGATCCGCTGCTGGACAGCATCATTGCTCCGACGACGGAGGCGATGGTGAACTTTATTACGCATACGGTGGGGTGGAAGACGGAAGCACGCTACAACGCTCTTTCGTATGATGTGAATCGTTTGTGGGCGCGGAATGACGATCTGCGCAGCGGCTCTACCAAGCAACTGCGCGAGGCCGTGGCGGCAGACCCCAAGCTGCGCGTGCTGATTGCGCATGGATGGAACGACCTCTCCTGCCCGTTCATGGGCTCGATTCTGACGGTGGATGAGATGCCGATCATGGGCGACCCGACGCGTGTGCAGGTGCACGAGTATCCGGGTGGGCACATGTTCTACACGCGCCCCGGCAGCCAGGAAGCCTTTCTGCAAGACGTGGAAGCGATGTTTGCCAAGCACTGATGAGGGGATGCAGTTTAGCTGAAAATACTACTTGACTGGTTGTGAGAGTGTATTTGGAGGTTGAGATGCCCAGGGCAATCGCATTTCAAAACATCTCCAGGAGGCGGAAGAGGAAGTCGT
>DZDJ01000102.1 GCA_022736715.1 Edaphobacter aggregans | reverse complement strand
ACCTACGGCCACACACTTGGACCGATCCATAGCCATGCGCTAAACGCAGCCAGTACGATAGACACGCATGCCAAACGTGTTCATATCTCAAAAAAATGAAATTGACCAATAATGCGTCGGATAACAAACACCCGGTGTTCAAACACCCAAAGGCAATTCATTCAATTCCGCTCTTGCCTCCCGCCATGATGGAAAGTGCTGATCGAGAATACTGACAAAGCGCTCGCTGTGTGTTGGCTCCTTCAAATGAGCCATCTCATGAACAACGACGTATTCCAGTAAATCCTTGGGCTTTTTGACCAATTCGGTATTAAGGCGAATATGCCCAAGCTTGTGATTACAACTACCCCATTTGGTCTTCATGCGCTGAAGAAAATAACCTGAAACCTCAACACCCAGCCGGGGTTCCCACTTGGCAATCAGCGTGGGCACGACTTCATGTAAAAGGCTGCGCTGCCATGTTTGCATCAATTCTGCGCGCTTATCCAGCGTAGCGTCGGGGCGCACGATAAGCACCAAGCGGCGATGATCGAGCTTGACACTTGGCTTTTCATCCTTTTCGACCACCGACAACAAATAGCGTCGCCCCCAAAGATAGTGACTTTCCCGCTCAATAAACCGGCGAGGCGCTTCCCTAGCTTGCCCACGCAGTTTTTCCTGCTGCTCACGAATCCAGCCGAGTTTGGAGATGGCATAGGCGCGCGCCACTTCCAGCCGAGTATTATTAGGCGCCACCAGCGTGACATGCCCCGCAGGCGGATGCACCGAAAGATGCACGTTTTTTACCGACTTGCGCGTGACAATGATCTCAACATCGCCAAGTCGAATGGTCTCGGTCACTGATACCCCGGCTGGTTCTTGATAATCTCGAAAACGGCCTGTGTAGCTTCGCGGTCACGCTCCAGGATTGGAAACAGCGCGTTCAAAACTTGCGCTTCACGAGCCTGATCGCCATACCAACCGGCAGGCGCACGCTCGCGCACCGCAAGATCAAGCTTCAAGGCCAGCGTGGCTTTGTCTTCATCGGCGGTCGGATAACGGAAACTCGTGACCGGAATCGTCTCCAGATTGTTATAGAGCACTGTCGCCTCAGGATTGCCATGCAACATGGAAGGAATCGCCACCTCCGGCTGCTTGGCGGACAGCCGCCTCACCAAGTCCTCCGCCTTGCGCAGGAACGCCTCATAAGTCTCGGTATCTTCACGGCTTTGCTTAATCAAATCGTCGAGCAACTTAGACATGTGCTCGTAAAAGCGCGGGTCGGTGAGCTGGTCGCGGATAATGGTTTTGCGCACGTTGTTAATGATGCCTTCAGCAATAGCATTCTTGGAAAGCTTGCCCTTCGCGTTGAGCTTCCGGGCGATGGCATCGTGAATGCCGGTTTCAATAATCAACTCCGTCAGCGACAACTCGCCCAACTCGCCAAGCTCTGCTGCCGGTTCGGCCTGGATGTAGGTATTGATGAGATGGCGCATGTCCGCCTCGAACGGCTTGATGTCCAACTCCTCGCCGGAGTGCTTCTTGATGGCAGAGCGAATCTCGGCGTAGAACGCAACGTCCTTTTGCAGCGCCACGGCTTCGGCATCGGAATAGCCCGCCGCTGTCAAATCCTGGGCAAGGTCGGCAAAGGCTCGTGCCAGCAACGTCACCGCCTTGTAAAAGGAGATACGCAGCGCCTCGGTTTCGTTCAGCGCGTTGGGGTTCGCCGCATCGCCGCAGAAATAATGCAGGTACTGCTCCACTTCACGCGGCAACGCGACCGGCTCGCACAGGTAATGCATTGCCTCGCGGGCGTTGTCGAGCTGCTGCCGACCTTCCTTCAGCCAGTCCTTGAGCTGCACGTTATTATCGCCCCCGCTGCCTTGGTCGATATCCAGCTCATCCGAGCTGTACACCGCGATAGCCTGCTGCACGTCGCCAAAGAGTTTTTTGTAATCAACGATGTGGCCGTAGTCCTTGTCATCGCCATCCAGTCGGTTGGTGCGGCAAATGGCCTGAAATAGATTGTGATCACGCAATTCATTGTCGAGATAAATATAGGTGCAGCTTGGCGCATCAAAGCCTGTCAGCAGCTTGCTCACCACAATCAGCAATTTCAGATTCGCCGCTTCCTCGATAAAGCGGCGCTTGGCCTCGTCCTCGTATTGCTTGGTGCTCTGGCCGTTTTTCAGGACATGCTGGGTATAGGTATCAAACTTGTAGCGCTCGTCACTGTCGGGCGGCTCGGTGGTGATGGCGGTGGCGTTCGGCTCAAAGGACGTGATGATCCCGCAATAGGAGCCGAAGCCCGTGTTCTGAAACAGGCGGAAGTAATGGCAGGCATCGTAAATCGAGGCTGCGACCAAAATCGCCGTGCCCCGGTCGTTGTTCAGGCGCGGCTTGAGGGCGAAGTCGCCGATGATGTCGGCGATAATCTCGCGCTTGCGCCCCGCCGCACTCATCAGCTCCTCCATCGTCGCCCAGCGCTTGCGCACCAACGCCTTCTGGAAATTGTTCAGGTTCTTCGTCTTCTGCTCAAACCATGCGTCGATCTTCTTCTGCGAGGTCAGACGCTCCGGCACATCGCGCGCCTCGTATTTCAGATCCAGCACCACCTTGTCAGCCACCGCCTGCTGGAACTTGTAGGTATGGATGTAGGTACCAAAAACATCCCGCGTCATCAGCTTGTCCTTGCGCAAGAGCGGCGTGCCGGTGAAGCCGATGAAAATCGCGCTTTCCAGCCAGCGCTTCATCTGCTTGTTCATGTCACCGCCCTGGGTGCGATGGCACTCGTCTACAAACACATAGAAACGGCCTGCCACCTTGGGCGCTGAGCCTTTCAGGTCGCTCACATCGAATTTATGGATCAATGCGCACAACAGACGCGGAGTTGCTGCGGCAAGCTTCTGGACAAAATCCGCCCGCGAGCTAATGCGCGGCGATGGCGAATCTTCACCAATCACCCCGGCATTCCGCATCACGCCCTCGATCTGCTTGTCCAGTTCGTCGCGGTCGGTAATGACCAGGATGCGCGCCTCGGGATCATGTTCCAGCAACCACTTGGCGATCAGCACCATCAGGATGCTCTTGCCGCTGCCCTGGGTGTGCCAGATCACGCCGCCCTCACGCTTGGCGATACGCGCCTGCGCCGCCTTCACCCCGGCATATTGATGCGGACGCGGAACCTTCTTCTGCCCAGCGTCGAAAATAATGAAGTTGCGCATCAAGTCGAGCAAGCGGGTCTTGTTGCACAGTTGTGCCAGAGGCCGGTCAAGCAGCGCCCCGGCATCGAGTGTTGCACCCGCGACGGGCGACTCGTCCTTCCACGCGACAAAAAACTGCTCCGGCGTACCGGTCGTGCCATAGCGCAGCCCTTGCGCATCGCTACCCGCCAGCAACAACTGCACCGTGCTGAAGAAGCCCAGGTTGAAAATCGCCTCCTGATTAGTAATAAGCTGTCGCACCCCATCCGCCACATCCACTGAACTGCGCTTGAGCTCGATCACCGCAATGGCAAGCCCGTTCAGATAGAGCACGATATCCGGACGCCGCTCAAAGCCACCCTTGAGCGTCACCTCCTCGGCCAGCGCGAAGTCGTTGTTCTCCGGGTTTGCCCAGTCAATCAGATGCACCGTTTCATGAGCCTTGCCCACTTCGACCTGCACCGGCACACCGTAGCGCAACAGTTGATAGGTGCGCATATTGGCCTGGTAAAGCGAAATCCCCGTGGTATCGGCGGCTCGCTCCAGTTTTTCCAACGCGGCGGAAATGTGGGCAGCGGAATAACCGCGCGCCGCAAGGTTATCGCGCAACAGCGCCGTCTCGATGGCGCGGTTATTAGAGCGCTTGCTCCATTCACCCAAGTTGCGGTAGCCGAGGCCATCGGCACGCGCCTTGTCGGTAAATAGTTCGATCACCCGGTTTTGCGTCTTGCGCTCGGAGCGAGGGATGTCAGGCATGGGCAACCTCAGGGGAAACGAGTCGGGTCTTGCCGGTGAGCAATTCCCGCATCATCGCCTGCTTGAGGGCGCGGGTCTTGTCGCGGCGGGCTTCCAGCGCCGCCAGTTCGGCGTCCATGTCGGAGAGGA
>DZDJ01000101.1 GCA_022736715.1 Edaphobacter aggregans | reverse complement strand
GTGCTGGCCGCACGGCGGCCGACACGGCCGAGCTGCTGGGTGTGCATCGGGCGACGCTTTACCGTGCGCTGCGTGGTCAGGAAGCCCGCCAGGCCGAGGCGCTGGCCGCCGCCCAGGAGGACGCGAAGGCATGATCGCGAGCATAGAGAACCAGAAGGCCCCCGAACGGAACCTTTTTCGGCCTTGGCCCGACCCAATCCCGCCTGCGTGCGCTCGGGTGAGCAGATCGCGCTCAACTGTGCCACGGCGTTGAGCACGTGCATGGTCATCGCTCCCGCCGAGCTGGTGAGATCCACACGAGCATATTGAGTTCTTGAGTCATGACACTTACTGATGGTTTGATGTCATGGCGAAGTGAGTGCATGAGTAAAAATTCTCACTGGCTTTGCCGTCCGTTCTGCAGTAACTTTCGCACCATGAACGCCGTCCTATCCCCGATTGAATCCGAGTTCGCCACGCAGGAAGAGGCGCAGGCGCATGACGCCTGGTTTCGTCAGCGCGTCCTGGAAAGCCTGGCCGATACACGACCTGCGGTGCCGCATGACCAGGCGATGGCCCGAATCCATCAAGTGATCGCCGATGCAGCGGCCTGAACCGCCCCGGTTTTTGAGGAGGCTCCTTCGATTGAGAGAATGGAGCCATCATGAGGAAGTCCCCGAAGTTTTCCCCCGAGGTGATCGAGCGCGCCGTGCGCATGGTGTTTGATGCCAAGGATCAGTACCCGTCGCAGTGGGCGGCGATCGAGTCGATTGCCGGCAAGATCGGCTGCACCGGCGAGACGCTGCGCAAGTGGGTGCGCCAAGGCGAGCGCGACAGCGGCGTGCGCCCGGGCCCGACGACAGCCGATCAGCAGCGCATCAAGGAACTCGAGCGCGAGGTGCGCGAGCTGCGCAAGACCAACGAGATTCTCAAGCTGGCCAGCGCCTATTTCGCCCAGGCGGAGCTCGACCGCCATCACAAGAAGTGAACGCCTTCATCGACGCGCACCGCGCGCGTTGCGGGGTCGAGCCGATCTGCACCGCCTTGCAGGTCGCCCCGTCGGCGTACCGACGCTACGCGGCGCGCCAACGCGACCCTGTGCTGCGCAGTGCGCGCGCCCAGCGCGACGCCCAGTTGCTCAGAGAGGTGCGCCGCGTGTTCGACCAGAACCTGCAGGTCTACGGCGTCGACAAGGTCTGGCGGCAGCTCAAGCGCGAAGGCGTGGCCGTGGCGCGTTGCACCGTCGAGCGGCTGATGCGCCAGGCCGGGCTGCGCGGGGCGCGACGCGGCAAGTCGGTGCGCACCACCGTGCCCTATTGCCTTGCGCGGCGTGCCCGCTGGATCGGGTGAATCGGCAGTTCCAGGCCGAGCGGCCCAATCAGCTCTGGGTAGCGGACTTCACCTACGTCTCGACCTGGCAGGGCTTCGTCTATGTGGCCTTCGTCATCGACGTGTTTGCTCGTTTCATCGTGGGCTGGCGGGTCAGCGCCTCGATGCAGACGGACTTCGTGCTCGATGCGCTGGAGCAAGCGCTGTACGCACGTCGCCCCGAGCGTGACGGCGCGCTGACCCATCACAGCGACCGCGGCTCGCAGTACGTCAGCATCCGCTACAGCGAGCGGCTGGCCGAGGCGGGCATCGAACCCTCGGTGGGCAGCACGGGCGACAGCTACGACAACGCGCTGGCCGAGACGATCAACGGGCTGTTCAAGGCCGAGATCATCCACCGGCGCGGGCCCTGGAAGACGCGCGAGGCGGTCGAACTGGCCACGCTGGAATGGGTCTCGTAGTTCAACCACCACCGCCTGCTCGAACCCATTGGCTACAATCCCACCGGCCGAGGCCGAGGCGAACTATTGGCGCCAGCAGGCACAGGCCACAGCAACCACACAACCTGCCCAGCAGGCAGCGCAACAGGAGGGTTGAACCCTGAGTCCATGGCCCAACCGGGGGGCCTCCGGCGGCCCCTGCGGGGGGCTAAAAAAAAGAGATAATTTCAATACCCAAGCAACCCACTTGACCCTCAGACCCACCCGGTCTGACTCAAGCCAACCGGCCTCCGCGAAACCCGGTGTGGTTCAATGAGATCAGTTCGATCTGTGGGACGAGCACTACGACAAGCTGACCGACAGGGCTCGACGCCGGTTGCCGCTGCGCTCAATCCGGTTTCTGGCTCCAGGCGGGTAGCGTGGACACTTTTATGGATCGCAACGCCGGAGAGGTGCCCTGTACAGAACGAAATGTTGTCAGCGTCTTGTGGAGGCTCACCCCTTGAGCTACCCGATCGTCACAATCCCACCGGATGCAAGAGAGGATACGGAGCAGCTGGGCAGCAAGCCCAAGTTCTGGGTGTTGCTGCCCGATGGCCGATGGCTCTTCAAGGAAGCACGCCCGAACACGGGTGAGGACTGGGCCGAGAAGGCCGCTGCGGAAGTGGCGCGTGCCATAGGCATCCATGCAGCTACCGTCGAATTGGCGAGCTTTGCGGAGAGACGAGGTTGCATCTCACGGAATTTTGTCGACGTGGAGGCGGGTCAAGCGCTTGTGCACGGCAATGAAATTTTGGGCATGCGGGTAACCGGCTACGACAAGGGGAAGACCTTTAGGCAGTCGGACCACACATTGGAGAACATCGACTCAGCCATCCGTAGCTTGTTCGATGAGGAGCACGCTGATGGCATCTTGACCGAGTTGGCCGGCTACATGGTGTTTGATGCTTTGATAGGCAACACTGACCGTCACCATGAAAATTGGGGTCTGCTATTGCAGGTGCAGAGTGACGCGCGAGCCTTGACCCTCTCCGTCGCGCCGAGCTTTGATCACGCGTCGTCCCTTGGCAGAGAGCTGCTTGATGAGCGACGAGCCGAGCTGTTGGCTGCTGATCGTGTTGGCTGGTACGTTGGCAAAGGGCGAGGCGGAATTTTCAGAGGCCCGGAAGAGCGCCATGGTGAAAACCCACTTCGGTTCGTTCAACTTGCTGCGCGGGCGTATTCTTCGTTTTTTAGGCCATCTTTGGAGAGGGTCGCAGCGCTTAGCCCGGATGAAGTGCACCAGATCATCGAGTCCATCCCGGGCGATCGAGCCTCACGACCAGCGAAGCAGTTCGCCCAAGCCATGATTTTTTCCGCACAAGCATCGTTGACTGAGATTTTGAAATGAGCACCCTGTTCGTCGCCTGGCAGGCGCCTGGCCCCACGCGGGCATGGTTCCCCATTGGCCGCCTAGATGCTTCGACTGAGCGTCGGGACTATGTGTTCCGCTACACCCATGGTGCGCTTCACGCACGTGACCGCGCCGGCTTTAAGCCGCTGATTGCCTTTCCGGAATTTGATCGGCGATACGAGGCAGATGAGCTGTTCCCATTGTTCAAGAACCGCATCCTTGAACCCAACAGGAAAGATTTCGCCGAATATTTGCAGTGGCTTGACATGGACCCGGTCAACGCCGATCCCATCGAAATCCTTGGCCTGACTGGAGGGGAGCGACAAACTGATAGCTTGGAGGTCTTTCCCAAGGTTTTGAAGTTGCCCGATGGCACCATTCGCTGCAGGTTCTTCCTGCACGGGTTACGCCATGTCTCTCCTGCAGCGAGAGCCCGCGCAGAGGTGCTTTCAGAGGGTGAATCATTGCAGGTTGCGATTGAGGTGAACAATCCCGCAACCACGTATGCAGTGCAGCTTCAGACTGCCGATTGCCACATGATCGGTTGGGCACCGCGCTACTTGGTCGATGATCTCAGGGCCGCTTTGCTTGAGCATTCGACCATCAACGCAAAGGTACAGCGAATCAACCGAATGGGCGCGCCATTTGCAAGGCGCGTAATGGTTGAGCTGTGCGGCGGCGTTCCTTCGACTTTCGAGCCCATGACCTCCGACGAATACATCGTTTTGGGCGGCTAGTTGTGCCTAGCTTGAGTTGTCAACCTTTGGTTGACAACTCAAGCACAGGGGGGCGAGTACAGCGCAGTACAGCGGTTTTTCGGTACACCAGCGGTACAGTCATCAGCTTGGGGCGATTCCGGAAGAATCCGCTAAGTTACTGTCAGCAAAGTACTTTCAGCTCTTCTGCGCTCCGCAAGGCTCCGGTACACTTCCCTCTCTACGCACTGTCCCGGCCAAACTCATAATCCTTTGGTCGCTGGTTCGAGCCCAGCACGGCCTACCAATAAAATC
>DZDJ01000046.1 GCA_022736715.1 Edaphobacter aggregans | reverse complement strand
CGCCGGCACCCCACGCCCTCAGGGCCCCGCCTTCGATATCGGCGCCTATGAGTACTATGCGGGCGGCTCAACTCAACTGAAACCAGCGGCTCCGATCGACCTGACCGGAACCGTGCAATAGAAGTCGTGAAATAGGAACCGTCCGGTCAATTACCTTCCAGCACAACCGGAAGGCCCAGGAGGAAAGTGGAAGCGATCACAGATTGCTTCCACTTTCCTGTTTTATTTGCGGGAAATACAGCAGAGCAGCGGCAGCCTGAACCTTGCAAAATCCTTATACTGATTGCGAGGCCTTTCCCTGGTATTAGGGGAAGGAGTCAGCGCAGGCGCGGATGGTTGAGTCCGAAGGAAGGCACGCGAGAGTGATGGACCTGAAAAACAAGAAAGTTCTGGTTGTTGGCATGGGCCGTTCCGGCCTGGCGGCGGCGATTTTTCTGCGGGCGCAGGGCGCGCAGGTCACCGTGTCGGACGCGCGCAGTGCCGAGGCGCTGGCGCAGGAGATTCCTGCTCTTCTGGAACACGGCATTATGGTGGAATCCGGCGGGCATGGGCTGCTGACCTTTCGCCGTCAGGACCTGATCGTTGTCAGTCCTGGCGTGCCCACGGATACGCCGGAACTGAAGCAGGTGCTGAGCTTTGGGTTGCCGGTAATTGGCGAACTGGAGCTGGCATCGCGACATCTGCAAGGACAGGTGCTGGCCATTACCGGTTCCAACGGCAAGACGACCACCACTTCGCTGGTGGGCAGGATTCTGGAAGAAGGCGGCCTGCCGACGCAGGTGGGCGGCAATATTGGCCTGCCGGTGATTGCGCTGATTGCCAGCAGCACGCCCGCCACCTGGAACGTGCTGGAGGTCTCCAGCTTTCAACTGGAGACGATCAACGATTTCCATCCGCGCATCGCGGTGGTCCTGAATATCACGCCGGACCATCTGGACCGCCACGGCAGCTTTGAGAATTATGTAGCTGCCAAGGAACGTATCTTCCTGAATCAGACGGGTGGGGACATGCTGGTGCTGAATGCGGATGACGATGCGGCGCATCGCTGTGCGTCCCATGCCAAAGCCAACGTGTTCTGGTTCAGCCGCAAGCGGGCCATCCGGCAGGGCGCGTTTGTGTATAACGAGGCGATTGTGTTTGTGGCCAAAGAGGGCGCGGCGATGGAGCCGGTGCTGCCGCTGGCGGAGATTCCGCTGAGGGGCGCGCACAATGTTGAGAATGTGCTGGCGGCGGTCTGCGCCGCACGGCTGGCTGGTGTTTCTGCCGAATCTGTCCGGCGCTCGGTGGCCAGCTTTCAGGCGGTGGAGCATCGGCTGGAGTATGTGGCCACGGTAAATGGGGTGGACTACTTCAACGATTCCAAGGCCACCAATGTGGACGCCACGGCGAAGGCCATTGCGGCCTTTCCCGGCAATATTCATCTGATCCTGGGCGGCAAGGACAAGGACTCCGACTACACGCAGCTGGCTACACTGCTGCGCGAACGCGTGAAGGCTGTTTACACCATTGGTTCGGCGGCGGAAAAGATTGGGCATCAGCTCGCCGGGGTGGTGAAGATAGTCTCAGCGCAAACCTTGGACGAAGCGGTGGAGCGCGCCTCGGCAGCGGCCAGTCCGGCAGATGTGGTGCTGCTGGCTCCGGCCTGCTCCAGCTTTGACCAGTTTGACAATTACGAGCATCGCGGCCGCGTCTTCAAGCAATTGGTGGAGCAGCAGCAGCAGCAGGTGCGGCTTCGATAGTGGGCAGATTTAGGGGACCATGGCAAAGCGCGTTGGTGTGGACAAGTGGCTGTTTGGCGTGGTGCTGCTGCTGGTCCTCTTCGGTCTGGTCATGGTCTTTTCCGCTTCGGCTGTAATGGCCAAGGAGCGCTACGGCTCGGCCTACGTCTTTGTGTTCAACCAGGCGGCCTGGGGTGCGCTGGGGCTGCTGGCCATGATTGTGCTGATGCGGGTGGACTACCGCCGGTACAACACTCCCAAATTTGTGTTTCCCCTGGTGGCCATCACCACGGTGCTGCTGCTGGTTGTGTTCCTCATGCACGACTCGCACAACACGCACCGCTGGATCCGTTTTGGCGGCCTGCACACCTTTCAGCCCTCGGAGCTTGCCAAGCCGGTGCTGGTGCTGTTTCTGGCCTGGTTTCTGCAGACGCGCATTCACCTGATGGATGACTGGCGCAACACGATTCTGCCGGCGGCGGCGCCACCGCTGATTTTTGTAGCGCTCATTCTGAAGGAGCCGGACCTGGGAACAGGGATGGTCTGTGCGGCGGTGACGGCGCTGATGCTGTATCTGGCCGGGGCGCAGGTGCGTTATTTTGCCATTGCAGCGGCGGTGGCTGCGCCGGTGCTCTACTTCATGCTGTTCCATGTGGCGTGGCGGCGCGCGCGCATGGTTGCCTTCATCAATCCGGAAGAAGATCCACGCGGCGCGGGCTTTCACATTCTGCAATCGCTGATCGCGGTTGGCTCCGGCGGAATCCGCGGGCTGGGACTGATGGAGGGCCGCCAGAAGCTGTTTTATCTGCCGGAGCCGCACACGGACTTTATCTTTGCCAACATCAGCGAAGAGCTGGGCCTGCTGGGGGCGCTCTTTGTGATCGGATGTTTCGTGCTGCTGGGCTACCGCGGGCTGCGCGCGGCCACGCTTTCCACCGATCCGTTTGCGCGCTTTCTGGCCTTCGGCATCACGGTCACTGTTCTTATCCAGGCGTTCTTCAACATCAGCGTGGTCATTGCGCTTTTGCCCACCAAAGGCATCACGTTGCCGTTTATTTCGTATGGGGGAACGTCGCTTTTCATCACGCTGGCCAGCATGGGAGTGCTGCTCAACATTACGCGAGAGATTGATTGATGCAGGAAAGCAGGTCGGCAAGTCAGCAGAGGGATGGGGCAGCACAGGCCCATGGCAGATTGCGTGTTCTGATGGCCGGTGGCGGCACCGGCGGCCATGTGATTCCGGCGCTGGCCATCGCACGGGAACTGCGCGACCGCTATGCGGCGGAGGTGCGCTTTGTGGGCACGGCCCGCGGGCTGGAAACCAAACTGGTGCCGGAGGCTGGTTTTCCGCTGGAGCTGATCCACGTTGGCCAGTTGAAGAATGTGAGCCTGGCGACGCGGCTGCGCACGCTGGCCGATCTTCCGCTGGGGATTCTGCGCTGCTTTGGCCTGTTGCGGCAGTTTCGTCCGCAGGTGGTGATTGGCGTTGGCGGATATGCCTCTGGCCCGGCCATGATGGCGGCCGTGCTGACGCGGACGCCCACGCTGGCCTATGAACCGAATGCCGTTCCCGGCCTGGCCAACCGGCTGGTGGGCCGGCTGGTGAGCGCGGCGGCGGTGAATTTTGCCAGCACATGCCACTTCTTCCGCAATGCGCAGGTGACCGGAGTACCGGTGCGCCGGGAGTTCTTTTCTCTTCCGGCAAAAACAGCGGCCATGCCAGCCAATCTGCTCATCTTCGGCGGCAGCCAGGGGGCGCGCGTCTTCAATGAGGCCCTGCCACGCATTGCTGCGGCATTGCTGCAGGCGGTGCCCGGGCTCACGATTGTGCATCAGGCAGGCGCGAATCACGTGGAGGAGACGCGCCACGCGTATGAGTTGAGCGGGGCCGGTACCGCGCGCTGGCAGGTGTGGGCCTTTCTGGATGATATGCCTCGCCGTTTTGCGGATGCGGACCTGATTCTTTGCCGCAGCGGCAGCTCCGTGGCAGAGCTGGCGGCCGCGGGCAAGCCGTCTCTGCTGGTGCCGTTTCCTCGCGCTGCGGACGATCATCAGCGCAAGAATGCGGAGGTGATGGCGAGTGCCGGAGCAGCGCGCATGCTGCTGGAGTCCGAAGCAACGCCGCATCGTTTGCTGGAGGAGCTGACGGCGCTGTTTCAGGACCGGGAAGCGCTGGCCCGGATGAGCGAAAAGGCGCGGCCGCTGGCGCATCCGGATGCGCTGCAGACGATTGGGGAAATAGCAAAGCGGCTTGCAGAAGGTACTGCAAGCCGCTGAGGATTGTTGCCGGTTCGGTTAGCGGTGTCCGCCGCCACCGTGGGATCCACCACCACCACCGTGGAAGCCGCCGCCACCACCGCCATGGAAGCCACCACCACCACCGTGGAAGCCGCCGCCACCGCCATGGAAGCCACCACCACCGTGGAAGCCGCCACCACCCATGCTCTGGGCATGGAAGTTGCTGCCGCCATAGGAACGGAAGCTGGGCCCGCTTTGGGCACGGAATCCGTCATTGTTGAAGCCACGCGCACTCTGGTTGAAGCTGTGCGGCGTGTTGTAGCTGAAGTTCCGCCCACCGTTGAAGTTCTGCGGCGCGCGATGGCCGCCGTTGTAGGCCGGACGGGCACCGTTGGCAAAACCGTTGCCGTGGAAGCCGCCAACATTGGCCTGGGTGCGGCTGACGGTGTTGAACGAATGCGTGTTGTTGAAGGAACGGGCATTGTTGAAGCCGCGCACCGTGTCATTGCCGCGTATGGCATGGTTGTTCGGCGCCTGAGAGAAGCGGTTGCCGCCAAAGCGGTCCCGTCCGCCGGTGGTGACACCGCCCGGCCCGTGGAAGCTGGCACGGTTACGCGGGTTCCTGTTGCCGTAGTGCTCGCCACCCCTGTACACGTTACGCACGCGTGTAATGTTGATGTTGTTCACAGTGCGGTTGTAGAAGAAGCGGTTGCCGTTCCAGTAGCCACCGCGGTAGCCGTTGCCAAAGTAGCCATATCCATAGTTGATGCCGCCGTAATAGCCCACCGTGCTGCCCCAGTAACCCGGGTACCAGTTGTAGAAGCCACTACCGAAGCCCCAGTAGCCGGGCGTCCAGAGTGCGCCCATGTAAGGAGCCATCACCCAGGCCCCGTCGACCCAGTAGTAGCCGTCCTGTCCGTAGGCCCAGTAGCCGGGCGTCCAGATGTATCCATCTCCCGGGCAAATCGGTTGCGCATAAACCGGCATCACCGGAGGCGCAATACCGACAGAGATAAAGACACCTGCATAGGATGACGCCGGAACCGCTATCAGCAGAATCGCAAGAAACATCATTCTAAGGGTTCGCATTTCATCACCCTTTCTTTCCACTTCATCTTTCGGCTCCCGGTGTTGCTTTCGTGCTGCGGGTTGCGGAATGAAGTGCGGAAGCCTTTCTGCGTTATGCGCGTCTGAAAAGCAACCTTACGTTCAGTTTAGACACATCCTGCGGAAATAAGTTGCCTGGAAATGTTGCCGCCTGCGTACTGCGCACTGCTGATAGAGTAGAAGCGACAGCGGGGAACTCCCTGCCTCTGCTGCACCCGGACCACTTCAAGCTATGTTTGCTCCTGCACAACGCGTTCATTTCATTGGCATTGGCGGTATCGGGATGAGCGGCATTGCCGAAATCCTGCTCAACCTGGGATACACGGTTTCCGGCTCTGACCTGAAGCGTTCGGCCATCACCGACCGGCTGGCTTCGCTGGGGGCCCTGATTTTTGAAGGACATGCGGCAGGCAATGCTGCCGGAACGGACGTGGTGGTGACCAGTTCGGCGGTTTCAGTGCGAAACCCGGAAGTGGTGGAGGCACACGCCCGCAAGATTCCGGTGATCCAGCGGGCGGAGATGCTGGCCGAGCTGATGCGGCTGAAATATGGCATCGCCGTGGCCGGTATGCACGGCAAGACGACCACAACGTCGATGATCGCATCCGTACTGGCCGCGGGTGAACTGGATCCCACGGTGGTGGTGGGTGGCCGCGTGGATGCGCTGGGTTCCAATGCGCGGCTGGGCAAATCGCGCTATCTGGTGGCGGAGGCGGACGAGAGCGACCGCTCGTTTCTGAAACTCTCTCCGATTCTGGGCGTAGTGACGAATCTGGACCGCGAGCACATGGACTGCTACCGCGATATGGCCGACGTGGAGCAGGCGTTTGTGGACTTCATGAACCGCGTGCCGTTCTATGGCGCAACCACGGCCTGCGTGGATGATGCTTTGCTGCGGGCGGTTCTGCCCCAGGTGCGCCGCCGTGTGTACACCTATGGCGAGTCGGCTGCGGCGGACTTTCGCGTGCGGCGGCTGCCGTGCGAGCCGGGAGCTCAGTCCTGTTTTCAGGTGACGTATGACGGTGTGGTGCTGGGGCCGTTCCGTTTACAGGTGCCCGGGCACCACAATGTGCTGAATGCCACCGCCGCGGTGGCCATTGGGGTGCAACTGGGGCTGCGCGCGGAGCAGATTGCGCTGGGGCTGAACACCTTTCGCGGTGTGGACCGCCGCTTCCAGACGAAAGGCACAGTGCGCGGCGTGACCGTGGTGGATGACTACGGGCATCATCCGACGGAGATCCGCGCCACGCTGCGCGCGGCGCGGGAGTGTGGCCATCGCCGGGTGCATGTGCTCTTCCAGCCGCATCGCTATACGCGCACGCGGGACCTGATGCAGGAGTTCATGGCAGCTTTTGCCGATGCGGACACGCTACAGGTGCTGGATATTTACGCTGCCAGTGAGGAGCCGTTGCAGGGCGTCAATGCACCATCTCTGGTGCAACTTATCCGGCAACAGGGCGGGCGCACGCAGGTGGAGTATGCCAGCAGCTTTGCCGAGGCCGTGGAGCGGCTGGCTGCAATCGCCAAAGAGGGCGATCTGGTGCTGACGCTGGGCGCGGGCAATGTATCGCAGGCAGCGCCGCTGCTGCTGGAAGCGCTGGCGCGTCCTGCAGCAGGCGCGCCGCCCCGGTGAAGGAACAGGTCAGTCGTTGACTACCCGCGCCGCCCGGCTGTAGGAGCCGAGGTTGTAGACGTTGGTGTAGCCAAGAGTTTGCAGCTTTTTGCGGGCAACACCACTCCGCATGCCGCTATGGCAGTGCAGCAGCAGGGGCTTGTTCCTGTCTTTCACGCGTTGCGGCAGGGCCCTCTCAATCTGGTCCATGGGCAGGTTGACGGCACTGGGCAGATGCCCGGAGCTGAACTCTGCCGGGCTGCGTACATCAATGACAATGGCGCCGTTTTGCAGATGTGCTTTGGCGTCTTTCCGGGAGATCTGTCCAGAGCGCTTTAGCAGAAAAAGGATGGTCACAAAGGCCATCACAATCAGCAGGGTAGTCCAGTGCATTGGAACCTCGGTTCGTTTACAGAGGGGTTTTGGCGCATTGGCATCAATGGCCCGGTTTTTGGAGACGAGTTCGGCAACAAAACGTCCTGTTCTTATTGTGCCGCAATGCGGGACATCCTGTCCTGCAGGAAGAAATAGTGGAAACGGAAGACCCGTTAACTGATTGATTTCCTGTGGCGCCTGGCGGGGGAATCCTGTGAAATTAGCCGGTGGCACCGGGCCCGCGGCACGGTATATTCAACTTTGGCGACTCTCACGACCTGCTCAGGCGTGCGAAAAGACAACGTGAATTCCCGACGGGCAAGTGCGCTTCTCGACCGTGATGAACTGGCCGGGATGCCGACGGATTTCCATCGCCCGGCGGCGTCTGCCTCCCGCCGCGTGGTGCGGCAGAATACGGATGCGTCCGCAGTGGAGTTTCCTGTGGACGATCTTTCCGAAGAATCTGAAAACAAAGAGTTTCTTCGTAGCCCGCGACGGGTTTCTGTGCGCCGAGGCCTGCTTCCGCAGAGCCCCTTTGGCCGTATTGTTGCGGTTTGTGGACTGCTGCTGGTGCTGGGAGCGCTGGCTGGTGGAGTGTGGGGGATACGGTATTTTCTGCTGCATGACCCGCGCTTTCTGATCCAGTCGTCGGATGCGATCCAGATTGAAGGCAATACGAATGTGACCCGGCCGGAGCTGCTGAACATTTTTGGTTCTGATATTGGCCGCAACATCTTCTATGTTCCCTTGGCGGAACGCCGGGCAGAGCTGGAGCATCTGCCCTGGGTGGAACATGCCACGGTCATGCGGCTGCTGCCCAACCAGTTGCATATTTCCGTGGTGGAGCGCACGCCGGTGGCCTTTGCGCGCCAGGGCAGCCAGATCGGGCTGGTGGATGCCAATGGCGTGCTGCTGAGCATGCCTCCGGCGGCCATCGGCAATCCGCATTATTCCTTTCCGGTGCTGGTGGGGATTTCGTCCAGTGATCCGTTTTCCAGTCGGGCGGCGCGGATGAAGATTTACCACAATTTTGTCTCCAGCCTGGACGCTTCGGGGCAGAACATCTCCTCGCATCTGAGCGAAATCAACCTTTCCGATCCGGAAGATGTGGTGGCGCTGGTGCCGGAGCAGGGCGCGGACATCCTAGTACACTTTGGCGATCAGAAGTATCTGGCCCGCTACCAGAGCTTTACCGCGCATCTGGCGCAGTGGCGGCAGCAATATCCCAGGCTGGCTGCGGTGGACATGCGATATGACGGGCAGGCCGTGCTGCAGATGCAGGAGGGTGTCCCGGCAACGCAGGGAAACACAGCAGGCGCGAATCCCAAGGCAGCGAATCCCACGGCAGCGGCTGTAGCGGCGCAGCATGCGCCGAATATGCATGCAGGGGCAAGCGCAAGAACGAAGGCCAAAGCCGCGCATACAGGCCCGGCGCATACGGCAGCAGTTGCAAAGAAGAAGGCGAAGCTGGTTCCGCATAAAACGGATGCGGCGGTGTATCCGCACCAGCACCTGTTGAAGCCGGCAGCCGCGCCAGCGCAGAAGTCGAGGGCCTCCCTGCAGCAATGGCAGGACCAGCGGGTGATGAGCTCGCTGCCAACCTCGTACATGGCAGCGCCTGCACAAGGAAAGAAGCAATGACGCAGCGGCGGGAGGGGCTGATTACTGTGCTGGACGCAGGCAGCCAGAAGAGCTGCGTGCTGGTGGCCGAGGTGCAGGATGGCGTGCTGCGCTATCTTGGTCACGGCATTGAGGTTTCGCGTGGCATGCGCAAAGGTCTGATTGCCGAAATTGCTCCGGCGGCCGACGCCATCAACAAGGCCGCGCTGACGGCCGAACGCACGGCCAACGCCATGATTGAGAATGCGGTGGTCGGCGTAGGCGGGGCGCATATTCGCGGAGTGAACAGCCGTGGCGGCATCAGTCTGGGCAGTCGGATGCGCGAGATTACGCGCGAAGAGGTGCGTGCTGCCGTAGATCGTGCGCGCTCGGTGGCGCTGCCGGCGGACCGCGAAGTGCTGCATCTGCTGCCGCAGGAGTTCATTCTGGATGACCAGCCGGGCATTCACGACCCTATTGGCATGGTGGGCAGCAAGCTGGAAGTAAACATGCACATCTCCACCTGCTCCGGCAGCGCCGCGCAGAGCATTGTGACCTGTGCCAACAAGGCCGGGCTGGAGGTGGAAGATACGGTCTATGAAGGCATTGCCTCGGCCGAAGCGGTGCTTTCCGCGGATGAGCGCGAGCTGGGCGTCTGCCTGATGGATGTTGGTTCCAGCACAACGGAGCTGGTGGTATTTTTTGAAGGCTCCGTGGCGCACACGTCGGTGCTGCCGATTGGCGGAGACCACTTTACCAATGACCTGGCGGTGGGCCTGCATGTGAGTGTGCAGGAGGCCGAGCATTTGAAGCGCACGTATGGCCATGCCGTGGTGACGTCGGTGCCTTCGCTGAACGAGATTGAAATTGGCGGCAGCCTGGCGTATTCCGACGGGCAGCCGGCGCGCATGGTGCGGCAGCGCTTCCTGAGCGAGATTCTGGAGCCGCGGGCGCGGGAGTTTTTCCAGATGCTGCGGGAGAATCTGCGCCAGGGCGGCGTACTGGAGGCGCTGGGAGCGGGCTGTGTGCTGACGGGCGGCGGAGCCATGCTGCCGGGACTGCTGGATGTGGCCGAGAGCTTTTTGCGCGTTCCGGCGCGGATCGGGTATCCGGTGCCGCTGTCGCGCATGCCGCAGGAGCTGGTGAAGCCGGAGTTTTCTACGGCGATCGGCATGTTGCTGTACACGCATCGCACGCAGGTGCGGCGCGCGGCAGAGGACCAGGGACTGCGCGCCAAGTTGAAGGCAATTTTTGCGGGCAGCTTTTAGAGAAGGATGTTATTCACAGCAGTTTTTCTGAGAAGCTAATAGTAAAGCAGTTAACAGGAGTAGTCGCAATGAACAATCTTCCCCCGGATGACGCGATTCGCATTCACTACCACGATGAAATTCCACGCGGCGCCAGGATCAAGGTGATCGGCGTCGGCGGCGGCGGCAACAATGCTGTCAACCGCATGATTGCGGCGCGCGTGGAGGGAGTGGAGTTCATTGCAGCCAATACGGATGTGCAGGCGCTGCAACTCTCGCAGGCGCCGGTGAAGCTGCAACTTGGGGTGAAGCTGACGAGCGGGCTGGGCGCGGGAGCGAATCCGGATGTGGGACGGCGCGCGGCGCTGGAGGATTCGGACAAGATTATTGACGCGCTGGAAGGCGCGGACATGGTATTTGTGACGGCGGGGCTGGGTGGCGGCACGGGCACGGGGGCGGCCCCGGTGATTGCTTCGCTGGCCAGCGAAATGGGCGCGCTGACGGTGGCGGTGGTGACGCGGCCATTTGGATTTGAAGGCAAGCGCCGCATGACGCAGGCCGAGCGCGGTATGCAGGAGCTGCTGGAGTCGGTGGACACGATGATCGTGATCCCGAACGAAAAACTGCTGGCTGTGGCCAAGGATGCGGGCTTCTTTGAGTCCTTCCGCATTGCCGACGATGTGCTGCGCCAGGGCGTGCAGGGCATCTCTGACATCATCACGATCCCGGGCATCATCAACCGCGACTTTGCCGATGTGAAGACGACGATGGCGGGGATGGGCTATGCGGTAATGGGCACGGCGGTCCGCAGCGGCGCGAACCGGGCGGTGGATGCGGCGATGGCGGCGATGGCGTCTCCGCTGCTGGAAGATGGCGCGATTGATGGCGCGCGCGGCATCCTGATCAACATTACGGGGTCGAGCACGCTCAAGCTGAGCGAGGTGAATGAGGCTTCGACGATCATCCAGAATGCGGCCCACGAGGACGCCAACATTATTTTTGGCGCGGTGCAGGACGAGAACATGGGCGACGACGTGAAGATTACGGTGATCGCCACAGGCTTCAAGCAGGAGATGCCGGGGCGCCGCGAGCGGATGCTGGCGGAGGCCACACTGCCGACGGTGCGGATTGACCCGTATATCACGCCGCGCGTGAGCAACAGCCGGGCTGCCATGCCGGACTTTGCCAACGAGGGGCACAGCCAGCCAGACACGCAACAGCCAGACACGCAACAGCAGCCCCGGCAGTCACGGCAGCGGGAAGCGTCTGCGCCGGAGTCCAGGGAGCCGGTAAAGCCTTCCACTGCTTCCTCTTCCGTCTTTGACGATGAATTTTTCCGGCCGCTCGCGGGGCAGGCGTCACCGGAGCCGCGCTACAGCCAGCCACAGGCGCAGGTTCCTCCGGCACAGGCCCGGCTTGTTCCGGAAGAGCCGGTGGCCTCGCCGACGCCGATCCAGTATGCGCAGCCGCCGGAGTCCACAGATCCGGAACAGGGTGCTTTTGCCAACCCGCATGCGGCTCCGTTTGGCGATCAGCGGCAGCAGGAGATGGACGAACTGGATATTCCGGCGTTTTTACGGCGTGGAAATTCTTAAGCAGGCACCATTTTGGCCGGGTGTCTGGCTGGCGGCGGCCGGGCCGATAATAAAGCGGGGAGCGGCGGTTGTGCGGCAGGCGGATCGTGGGTAGGATGGCATTATCCACAGAAAACTGCTGTGCAGTTGGCGAAACGGGGACGATGCGGAGACTTCGTTACGGATTTGTATTTCTATTGCTGGCGCTGTTGATGCCGGCACCACCGGTTCTGATGGCCGCCACAGGTGCGACGGTGGCCACGACGACGGCCACCCATCGCACGAAACGCAGCGCCAAGGTGCAGAAAAGCGCCCAGAAAAGAGCCCAGACACGCGCCCAGACACGCGCCCGTCTGGCGCGGGTGCGCCATAGGCGCCACCGGGCCGCTGCGCATGTGGTGCGGACAAAAAAGACTGTTGTGAAGCGCCGCGTTTCGACCCGCCATACAGGGCTGCACAGCCGGCGTCACCGGTATTATGAGCGGTTTACGGCGAATTCCTACTCGGACGACAATACGGTGGGAGATGTGACCGCAGGCGAAGACCCGATGGTGCGGCAGGCGGCGATCCAGGCACTCGGCAACATGAATGGCACGGTGGTGGTCATCAACCCGCAGAATGGCCGCATTCTGGCCATGGTGAATCAGAAGCTGGCGCTTTCCAGCGGGGCCGAACCGTGCTCCACCATCAAGCTTTCCGTGGCGCTGGCCGCCTTGGAAGAAGGCATTATCACCAAGGACACTCCGGTGAACCTGGGTGGCCGCTATCGCGTTAACCTGACGGAGGCGCTGGCGCACTCCAACAATCTGTATTTTGAGACGGTGGGCCGCGCTCTGGGTTTTGATCGCGTGAAACACTACGCCAATGAGTTTGGGCTGGGCGAACTGGCCGGGTATCACATTGCAGGCGAGCATCTGGGAGAGTATCCGGACAAGGTGCTGCCGACCAAAATGGGTGGCGTGGGCCGCATGTGTTCGTTTGGCGAGAGCGTCTCCATGACGCCGCTGCAGTTGGGAGCGCTGGTTTCAGCCATTGCCAATGGCGGCACGCTCTACTATCTGCAGCACCCCACCACGCCGCAGGAGGTTGCCGCCTTCCAGCCGCGCATCAAGCGCCAGTTGAACATCGGCCCGCTGATTCCGGAGATTCAGGTGGGCATGCACGCGGTGGTGCAGTACGGCACGGCGCGCTCACTGCGGACGAACTTCAACGAGTTTCCGGTGATGGGCAAGACGGGGACCTGCTCGAATGACGGCACCCGCTACGGATGGTTTGCCTCCTATGCGGACTCGCCCGCCGGCCCGATTGTGACCGTCTTTTTTCTGGAGGGCGGACGCCCGACCTTTGGCCCCAAGGCCGCGGAGCTGACGGGCATCTTCTATCGGCAGCTATGGAGCAACAGCTACTTTGCCGCCAGGTCGCCCAGCCATACGGAGACGGATGGCGCCGTGGTCGGTCTGAGTCAATAAAAAGCAGCTTACACCGGGGGCGAACGGGAGTCGCATGGAACAGGACCCACGCACGTATTTTGCGGCGGAACGTACCCTGCTGGCCTGGGTGCGCACGGGGCTGGCGTTGATGGGCTTTGGCTTCGTTGTGGCCAAATTTGGCCTGTTTTTGCGCGAAGTTCAGGGGCTGGGCCAGACAGTCCCCGTGCAGGACAACTATGGTCTTTCGCTCTGGATCGGCACCGGGCTGGTGGTGCTGGGCGTGTTGGCCAATGCGCTTTCCGTGGTGCGGTACCGCAGCATTGTCCGCCGGTTGAACGCAGGCGTGTGGGATGGAGCCGGGCCTTCCTCCCTGGCCATTGCCACGGCGCTGGTGCTGGCGGCGATGGGCCTGCTGGTGGCCGCCTATCTGCTGCATTCGGCACGATGAAATTCCTTTCATCTTTTGCGCCATCGCGCAGGATCGGGTAGAAGAGCTGTATGAAGGTTTTGACCGCAGAGGAAATGCGCAGCGCAGACCTGCGCACCACGGAGCAGTTCCATGTGTCCTCGCTGGCATTAATGGAACGGGCGGGTGCGGCGGTGTCGCAGTTTGTGCTGCGGCATTTTGCCGGGTGCCAGCGCGTGGCGGTGCTTTGCGGCAAGGGCAACAACGGTGGAGACGGTTTTGTGGTGGCGCGGCATCTGGCAGTGGCTGGCCGACAGGTGACAGTGCTGCTGCTGGCGCAGCCGCAGGCGCTGCGTGGCGATGCTGCGGCAATGTACGTCCGCCTGCTGGAAGAGCAACCCACGGTGCTGGTTGCGACGGCGGTGGCGGAGCCGGAGCTGGAGTCGAACGCCGTGCAGCGGCTGTTTGCCGAAGCGGATCTGTTTGTGGATGCGGTGCTGGGCACGGGCTTTCATCCACCGCTGGGTGGCGTGGCCGTGGCCGTGCGGGAAAAGCTGGCTGCGCTGCGGGCTCCGGTGCTGGCGGTGGACCTGCCCAGCGGCTGGGACCCGGATGCAATGACTCTGCGGAGTGACGCGGCCTTCCGCGCCGATGCGGTGGTCACGTTCACCGCGCCGAAGCTGGCGCATGGGTTTGGACATCTGACGCGCGGGCCGGTGGTGGTGGCGCCGATCGGATCGCCGGATGAGGCCGTTGTGTCGGCGACGCAGATAGCATGGACGGGAACATCGAAGCAGATTTGCGAGCGGCCGCGAGCGGTGGACGCCAACAAGGGCCGCTTTGGCCATGTGCTGATGGTGGGCGGATCGCGTGGCAAGGCTGGAGCAGCAGCCATGGCTTCGCTGGCGGCGCTGCGGGCTGGCGCAGGCCTGGTGACGGCGGCGGTGCCGGAGAGCATTTTGCCTGCGGTGGCGGCCTTTGCGCCGGAGATGATGACGGAACCGCTGGTGGAAACGGCGCAGGGCAGCCTTGCGCTGCGCAATCTGGAGGGCGGCCGCTGGCAGAGTTTGCTGGAGCGTAAAACGGTGCTGGCGATTGGGCCGGGGCTTTCCCGCGAGGCGGAGACGGCGGAGCTGGTGCGCGAACTGGTGCGGCAGACTGCGCTGCCGGTGGTGCTGGATGCGGATGCGCTGAATGCCTTTGCCGGACAGACGGACTGGTTGGCTCAGTTGAATGGCAATGGACGTGTGCGCGTGCTGACGCCGCATCCGGGGGAGATGGCGCGGCTGCTGGGCTGCAGCGTTGCGGAGGTAGAGGCGGACCGCGTGAAGATCGCCCGCGAATTTGCACAGCAGCATGGGGTGACGCTGGTGCTGAAGGGCTGGCGGACGCTGGTGGCGCATCCCGATGGCACGGTTGCGGTGAATACGACTGGCAATCCTGCAATGGCCAAAGGCGGCAGCGGCGATATTTTGACGGGAATGGTGGCGGCGCTGCTGGCGCAGCATCCGGAGAAGGTTGCGGATGCGGTGAATGCCGCGGTCTATCTGCATGGGCTGGCGGGGGATCTTGCCGTGCGCGCGCAGGAGGAGCATACGGTGCTGGCCACGGACACGCTGGAGCATCTGTGGCAGGCGTTTCGCTATCGCGCTGTGGATGCGGACGGGATGACGTGGTTCTGCGGATTGCCGGAGATGGCGGAGCGATGGCGCTGACGCGGGAATTCAGAACCAGCAGCAGCGAGGAGACCATCGCGCTTGGCAGAGAACTGGCGGCGATGCTGACGCCGCCGAAGATGCTGATTCTGCACGGTGACCTGGGCGCGGGCAAAACAACGCTGGTGAAGGGGATTGCCGCGGCGCTGGGCGCTGCCGATCCGGAAGAGGTGACCAGCCCGACGTTCACGCTTATTCATGAATACGTGGGACAGGAATATGCGGGACAGGAATATGCAGGACAGCGCGAAGGCCGGGAAGTGTTGCTCTATCATCTGGATTTGTATCGGCTGGAAGAGGAACGCGAGCTGTATCCGCTGGGACTGGAAGAACTGGAGACGCCGCAGAGCCTAGTGCTCATCGAGTGGGGAGAGAAATTTCCCAGCCTGGTGGCGCGGGCAGATGGCGAGATTGTGATTGAGAGTATTGGGCCGGATGCGCGCCGGGTGACGCTGCGGCTGCGGTAGCCGGTGGCAAGCTGGTACTCTGGAAGAGCAGCAAATTCCATAAAGGCCGCAGCACAGCAGTCGCCACACTGTTGTCCCAAGCAGAAAAATCTGACATGCCACCGATTCTGAACGCACAGGGCCTGAGTAAGAAATTCGGCGCTACGCCGCTTTTCCGCGAGATTGCATTTACTGTTTCCGAGGGCGACCGCATTGGCCTGATCGGGCCGAATGGCTCCGGTAAATCGACGCTGCTGGGGGTTCTTGGCGGCAGCATCGATGCGGACAGCGGCGATGTGGCGGTGCGCAGGCGGGCGCGCATCGGCTATGTTGCGCAGGACTCGGTGTATGCGCAGGGCAAGACGATTCGCGATGTGATGCTTGCCGCGCTGGACGAAGCGGGAGTCTCCGGCTCGGACCGGGATGCGCGTTTGTTTGAGACGCTGGGCCGGGCAGGCTTTACGGACTTCGATGCACAGGCTGTGGCGCTCTCCGGCGGCTGGCGCAAGCGGCTGGCGATTGCCGAGGCTCTGGTGGCGCATCCGGAGGTGCTGCTGCTGGACGAGCCGACGAACCATCTGGATCTGGCGGGGATTGAGTGGCTGGAGATGCTGTTGCAGTCTGCCGAGTTTGCCAGCGTGGTGGTGAGCCATGACCGCTATTTTCTGGAGAATGTGGCCACGGAAATGGTGGAGTTGAACCGCGTGTATGCCGATGGGTTGCTGCGCGTGCGCGGGAACTACAGCAAGTTTCTGGAAGAGAAGGAAGCGTACCTGGAAGCGCAGAGCAAGCAGCAGGAGTCGCTGGCCAACCGCGTGCGCACCGAGGTGGAGTGGCTGCGGCGCGGGCCCAAGGCGCGGACGACGAAATCCAAGGCGCGCATTGACAAGGCGAATGAACTGATCGGCAAATTGGCCGATGTGAATGCCCGGACGCAGACGAGTTCGGCGGGCATTGATTTTGCCGCGACCGACCGGCAGACGAAGCGGCTGGTGGAGTTGCAGGGGGTGGC
The DNA here is from genome assembly GCA_022736715.1 of Edaphobacter aggregans. Taxonomy (GTDB): domain Bacteria; phylum Acidobacteriota; class Terriglobia; order Terriglobales; family Acidobacteriaceae; genus DZDJ01. Next base: position 2,585 of record DZDJ01000046.1, on the reverse strand, counting down.
GTGCGAGCTGGGCGGGCGCAGGTTGTTTGGGCCGCTGGATTTCACCATCACCTCTGGCATGCGGCTGGGACTGGTGGGGCCGAATGGCAGTGGCAAAAGCACGTTGCTGAAGCTGCTGATGGGGCAGTTGCAGCCATCGGCAGGCGAAATTCGTAAAGTAGAGGCGCTGCGGCTGGTGTACTTCGACCAGGACCGCGGGATCGATACTTCGCTGACGCTGCGGCGCGCGCTGGCTCCGGACAGTGATGCGGTGGTGTACAACGGCCGCGTGATCCATGTGGCGAGCTGGGCTGCGCGCTTTCTGTTTGCGGGCGAGCAGTTGAACCAGCCGGTGGAGCGGCTTTCCGGCGGCGAGCGGGCCCGGGTGCTGATTGCGCGGCTGATGCTGCAACCGGCGGATGTGCTGCTGCTGGACGAGCCGACGAACGATCTGGACATTCCCACGCTGGAGATTCTGGAAGAGAGCCTGATGGAGTATCCGGGGGCGCTGGTGCTGGTGACGCATGACCGCTATATGCTGGACCGCGTGTCCACGCTGGTGCTGGGGCTGGATGGTCAGGGTGGCGCCGAGCGCTTTGCCAATTATTCGCAGTGGGACGAGTGGCAGAAGGCGCAAAAGGAGCCCGCGGCTCCGGCGGCGGAAAAGAAGAGCACGGCCCCGCAGGAGCAAAACGCGGCTGGGTCGGCGAAGAAGAAGCATTCTTACCTGGAAGCGCGCGAATTTGCCACGATTGAGCAGCGGGTGGAAGAGGCCGAGGCCGCGCTGCAGGCCTGCCGGGAGAAGCTGGAAGATCCGGCAGTGGTCACCGACGCGACAGCGTTGCAGCAGGCAATTGCCGCGATGGAAGCAGCACAGATCATTGCAGACAAGCTCTATGCGCGCTGGGCAGAGCTGACGGAAAAGATTTCGTAAGGCACTCCCCTGTTTGGCGTAGAGGCGTGCCAACAGGGGAGTGCCTGCGCGTTATAGCGGTTTTCCAGTTGGTGTAGAGGGAACGTGATGCCCTGAAATGGCTTTTTTCTCAAGAAAAAGCCATCCTGCATATTCCTGGAAACTCCACGAAAACTGGAGAACCGCTTTAGAGGCCCATCCTGTCGTCGGCGGACGGGCCGTAAATGGCCGGCACGGGCAGGTTGTTCAGGCGCAGATAAACACCTAACTGCGCGCGGTGGTGGATGAGGTGATTCAGGAACAGGGTGCGGTAGGTGAGCGCGCGGGACTCGTTCGAGATCACGTACTCGCCAAAGCTGAACTTCCACGGAGTCAGCAGGTCCTCGTTCGTGGCTTTTTCGAGCAGTGCGCGTGCATTGGCGGTGTGCTGTTCAAAGGCGGCCATCAGCTTTTCGTGGGAGACAAAAGTCAGGTCCGGATGGTCGCTGCCCTTGGCGATGTCAAAAGAAGGACTGGTGAGGATGTACTTCATAAACAGCGGCAGCGTGGCCACGTGCATGGCAAGCCGTCCCATGGCCATGGATTTTTCATGCGGCTTGTAGTCGGGTTTGTCTTCCGGAATGCGCTCCAGCGTGGTGCGGGTGCGCTGCATCTCAGCATCGAATTCCGGTAACAGCAGTTCGCGGATTTCCATAGTTCACCTCGATGCTTTCGATGCCTCGAAAATTACGTCGACTCAAAAAAATCTCCACCTACCTGAACTTATAGAGCATTTTTCTCATTCACTTAAAAAAGAGGGGGCAAAGAAAAAGCAGGTCCCTCGACTCCGTTTAACCTGAGCAAAGCCGAAGGACCCGGAATGACACTCATTTATTACCACCCGAGAACGGGCGGACTTCTTAGAAGCCCATGATGTTGTAGCCGCAGTCGACGTAGGTCACTTCGCCGGTGATGCCGCTGGCCAGATCGCTGGCCAGGAAGAGCGCCGTGCCGCCGATTTCGGCCTGCTCCACGTTGCGGCCCAGCGGGGCGCGCTCGGCATGGGACTTCAGCATGTCGGAGAGTCCGCCGATGCCGCGCGCGGCCAGGGTTTTGATGGGGCCGGCGGAGATGGCGTTGACGCGGATGTTCCGCTTGCCCAGGTCGGCGGCCAGATAGCGCACCGTGGCCTCCAGCGCGGCCTTGGCCACACCCATCACGTTGTAGTGGGGCACCACTTTTTCCGCACCGTAGTAGCTCAGGGTCATGATGCTGCCGCCTTCCGTCATGAGCGGAGCCGCGGCGCGGCTGACGGCGATGAGCGAATAGACGCTGACGTCGTGCGCCAGGCGGAAGCCCTCGCGCGTGGTGAGCAGAAAGTCGTTCTTCAACTCTTCAGCCGGGGCAAAGGCGACGGAGTGCACCAGAATGTGCAGCTTGCCGTACCTTTCCTTGATCTGCGCAAAGAGCTGCTCGATTTCGGCATCGTTGGAAACATCGCACTGGAAGCCCTCGGCCCCGGGGAGTTCCTGAATCAGCCCTTCGGCCTCCTGCTTCATGCGCTCGTTCTGGTAGCAGACGGCGAGCTTGACACCTGCCTCGGAGAGCTTTTGTGCAATTGCCCAGGAGATGCTGCGCTTGTTGGCGAGTCCAAAGATGATGCCAATGCGGCCTTCGAGATTCAACATGTCGTTTTCGTCCTTACCTCAGTTCA
>DZDJ01000100.1 GCA_022736715.1 Edaphobacter aggregans | reverse complement strand
CTGGGGTGGCGGTGGTGCTTGCATGAATAGGGCGTCGGAGACGGGAAGTTCCATGAAGGCTCTCGTGGTCAATCGGTCAGAAGTGATTGTGGTGAAAGAGATGAATGCTGCTGCATGGCTGCCTTGCAGCGGCCTCAAGCGACGTGCTCCCCCATCACCTTTGACTGTGTTGACTGTGGTTGGATGGAGGTGGAGGGCCTTGTGGGAGCCGGGCGAAAGATCTCGCTCTCGCCATGCGCATGGAGCAGCGCCAGCAGGCTTTTGCGCATCAGCAGTCCAGGCTTGTCGGATTCCATGTGGAACTCCATGCGGCGGCGTGTATCCACGCAGGCGTCGGGGTCGGTGGCTTCAAGGATGTCGCGGTCTTCATCAACGATGGGGCGATCCCATGCGATCAACTCCTGCGTGCTGCAATCGGCCTCGGTGTCATTGCGGTAGAGCCACTGCGCCAGCATGATGTGGCCGTCGTCAATCGGCGTGGCGCAGTTGTAAATGATGTGGTGGATGCCACTTTCGGGGTAGATGCAACCAAAGCGGCGCACGAACGCTAGCCACCACCGGTTGAGAAGATGGCGTTCGGTGAACGGTTCCGTCGTGCCAGTGATGCGATGGCCATGTTCCGGGTTGCGGATGGGGACGTGGGTCTCGGCCTCGAAACCGTCAGCAGTGGCTTCGAGTCTGTAGCCTGAAGGCCTGGGCTGCTCGAAGATGCCGAAATTGGTTTTGTGCACATAGCTGAAGTGGGAGTTGTCGAAAGCGTTTTCCATGAAGCGCAAGGGGCTGGTGGCCCAACGCTCGTGAAACTGGAAAATGCGGCGGAACTTGACATCGCCTTCTTCTGGGAAATCAGGAATCGGCGCCAGTGGTTCCTCCAGCGCAACCCACACATAGCCGTAGCGCGCCGTGCAACGGAACGACTCGACGCGCGCCCCGGCAGGAATCACGCCTTCCGGGTTTTGCGGAATGCGCACACAGCTTCCAGTGCAGTCGTAAGTCCAGCCGTGGTAACCGCAGACGATACGTCCGGCTTCGTCGACGAAGCCCTTGGATAGCTGCGCAGTACGGTGACAACAGCGGTCGCGCAGCGCCGCTGGCTGGCCGTCAGGGCGCCTCCACAGCACCAATTTTTCGCCCAGCAAGGTGAAAGGGCGTGGGCCGGCTTCGAGTTCGTGGATTGGCATGAGCGCGTACCAGAAGCGGCGAAGAACGGGTTGTTGTGTGACGAGCATGAGGTAGATCTCCGGAGTGAGAACAAAGCAAGGCATCGCGTCGCGATACGCCGGGACTGGTTGCGCAGGGCTCGGTAGATCAATGTAAATGGCGGGCAGAGGCTTGGGCCATTGCATCGTCGTCGAGCTGGCAGGCAACTTGCTGGGTGGCGCATGCGGAGCAATGTCCCGCAGCACAAGGCTGCTAACCGCTTCTACTCCATCATTGCATACAGCAATTCGCATGCCAGAGGCTGAACATGCCGTCGGGAAGACTGATTGATATTTTGTGCTGGAGTTTGGTGATCCTCTGTGCTCGGCCATCCATTGAGCCCAAACAATGGGCGCTGGATGCACCATGGCACAGCGTTTGGCACCAAGTGGAGGCATGAAGGCATGGACGCGCATGGTTGCCGATTGTCGCGTTCAGGAAGATCGCGCCCATTCCACGCGGACACAAGTCCGTCATTGACTGGCATACCGTTTGCTAGGCAATTGCATGCAATTAAATTGCAAGACGCGATCAAATCTCTTTTCTGCATTGCCATCACATCAAGGGGTTGTTCATGGAAGGTTTTAAACCGCTGAAGTGGTCCCGCGGGCCGCATCAAAATTGGGGTGGTCTGCTCGCCAGCATGACTTTGATCCTGGGCCTTTCGGGCGTGGCGCGCGCAGAAGATCTGCCCAAGATCACTTTCTGCACAAACTGGTTTGCCGAAGCCGAGCATGGCGGCTTCTATCAGGCGCTGGCGACAGGGCTGTACAAAAAGGCGGGCTTGGACGTGACCATCAAAATGGGCGGCCCTCAGGTCAATGGCCTGCAGCTGCTTGCTGGTGGTCGTTGCGACTTCTACATGGGCTACCCCATGCAGGACATGGCAGCGGTGGCGAATGGCTTGCCCATCGTGACGGTGGCAGCAAGCTTTCAAAAAGATCCGCAAGTCATCATCGCCCATCAGGGCGTCGCGTCACTGGCCGCACTGAAAGGCAAGCCCATCCTTGTTTCGCAAAGTGCCGATACGACCTGGTGGCCTTGGCTGGAGCAGAAGTATGGCTACACCAAGTCGCAGCAGCGGCCGTACACATTCAGCGTCGCCCCGTTTTTACATGACAAAGGACTTTCGCAGCAGGGTTATGTTGGCTCCGAGCCGTTCATGATCGAGAAAGGTGGCGAGAAGCCTGTTGTGTTTCTATTGGCTGACCACGGTTGGCCGATGTACGCCGAAACCATCGACACAACGCGCGACATGATTGCCAAGCATCCGGAGTGGGTTGCAGCCTTCGTCAAAGCGTCGATGGAAGGCTGGAAGTCTTACCTTGCCAATCCGGCGCCTGGCAACAAGCTCATTGTCGAAGCAGACCCGAAGCAGTCGCCCGAGCAGTTGGCGTTCGGCTTGAAGATGCTCAAGAAATACCAGTTCGTCACGGGTGACGAGGCGGCCAAGGACGGCATTGGCATCATGACCGACAAGCGCTGGAAAACGATGTTCGATTTCATGGTGCAGAACAAAATGCTGCCCTCGGGTTTCGATTACAAGAAGGCCTACGACTTGCAGTTCATCAAGGCGATCAAGGTGCTTCCAAGTGCTGCCGACGCCAAGTAAGCCCGTGTCTTCGGCTCAAGTGATGCGCTTCTCCGTCTCTCGCTTTTCCCCCCGCAGGGCGGTGGCATTGCAGCAAGCTCGCGGCGGACTTCGCTCGTTCGTCGCTGTGCTCTGCCTGCTGTTGGCTGGAACTGGCAGCGCTATTGCGCAGTCGCCTTCAGCAGCGTCGCCGCTGCCCAAGCTCACCGCGTGCATGAGTTGGTTCGCCCAGGCCGAACAAGGTGGCTTTTATCAGGCAGTTGCCACGGGGCTGTACCGCAAGGCTGGGCTGGACGTGCACATCAAGTCAGGAGGCCCACAAATCAACGGGCAACAGTTGCTGGCCGGAGGCTTGTGCGATTTCTACACCGGCTACCCAATGCAAACGTTGCTGGCAGTGGAGCAGGGTGCGCCTGTGGTATCTGTGGCCGCTTTTTTTCAGAAGGATCCGCAAGCATTGATCGCCCACCAAGGCGTTGCCTCTCTGCGCGCGCTCAAAGGCCAGCCCATCATGGTGGCGCAGTATGCCAATGCCACGTGGTGGCCTTGGCTTGAAGATCGCTATGGCTACACCAAGGCACAGCAACGTCCTTACAACGCCAGCGTCGCCCCGTTCTTGCACGACAGCAAGCTATCGATGCAAGGCTATGTCGGCAACGAACCTCTGGCGATCGAGAAGGGCGGTGAAACCCCGGTGATATTCCTGCTCGCAGACCATGGCTGGATGGCCTATGGCAAAACCATCGACACGCGCAAGGTGCTTCTCCATGAGCATCCATTGTGGGTTGCGGCCTTTGTCAAAGCCTCGCTTGAAGGCTGGAAGTCGTATCTCGCCAACCCGGCTCCGGGCAACCAGCTGATTCTCCAGGCCAACCCCAAACAAACCGCCGAACAACTGGCTTTTGGTCTGCGCATGCTGAAACAGTACCGCATCGTGACCGGCGGCGAAGCTGCCACCCATGGGCTAGGCACCATGAACGCCAAGCGCTGGGCGGCGATGTTCCATTACATGGTGACGAACAAGATGATCCCCGCCGATTTTGCTTACACCAAGGCTTTCGATCTCGGCATCGTTGATGCCTTGCACATCCTGCCTGACCGCGGGGACATGCACTAGCACTAGCGCTGGTGTCCGCCTGTGCCGAACAAACGAAGTGTCTATCCCCTGCGCCTCATCTCGACGCCAACTCAACTGCCATGCGCTCTAAACACCTATTCCAGGATCAACGCTTGTTGACGATTGCAGCCCCTGTGGTGGTTGGCTTCGTCTTCCTGCTGTGTTGGCAACTCGCAGTTGATGTATCGAACATCCCGGCGTATCTATTGCCAGGCCCCATCAAAATCTGGCAGGCCCTGGTAGCTCATGCGCCAACCCTGTTCTTGGCCTTGTGGGCGACCATGAAAGTCACCTTCTTC
>DZDJ01000099.1 GCA_022736715.1 Edaphobacter aggregans | reverse complement strand
GATCGTTCCCACATTTACGTGCGGCTTCGACCTGTCAAATTTTTCCTTCGCCATGATTTACTCTCTCCTGTTGGTAGCCAGCAGGTGCATTGCCATGCCGCGCCGACGATTGAACTTGATAAACTCTCAGGCCTGTTCCGTCTCAGTAATAGGAATACAACTTCAGATATTTCTGCCGCAGCCGCAAGGGCACCTGCTCCAGGCTATGAAGATACAGCTCACGAATCTGCCCACGGTCTGAGTCGTTCAGCCTTCCATACGCACCCGGCGCATCCGAACCCAGCAGGCCGCGCTGCACCACCTGCTCAAAATCGCGGATCCGCAGCCTGGCACCCTCCACAGACGCGAGAAAGGCCTGCACCGTGGCCTCCGCAAACGCCGACTCAATGGCATGCCGAACCTGGTCAAAAACCTTTTCATCCACAACGGGAATCCTCGCCTGTTCGTACATAATCTCCGCCTGCTACTCCTGCACTACTGCGATTCTTTTGGAGCGGGAGACGGGAATCGAACCCGCGACCAACAGCTTGGAAGGCTGTGACTCTACCACTGAGTTACTCCCGCAAAACAGCTTTTAGCTCCTCAGCCCCAACTTCTAATAAGCGAACCGCCGGTCTTTGCCGCCACTATACCGGAGCTGAAAGCTAAACGACGAATTCTGGAGCTGATGACCGGGATTGAACCGGTGACCTCTCCCTTACCAAGGGAGTGCTCTACCAACTGAGCTACATCAGCCCGCTTACAACGGCCACCGGCCTACTGTGCCGGTTCGCCGCTCTTACCATCGTACCGCGCCTTCACCTTGCCAAGCACTACGCGGAACGTGAAAAAACCAAGTAAAACCAGCGTCAGAGCACGCGGCTTTCCAGGCTCCATCGTGAACCAGGCCAGCACCGCCAGAATGGCCAGCACGCCCAGCGAGATGACAAACCTCCCGCGACTGGCTGGTCCCATATCCAAAGCTCACCGCTCAAAACGCTTTCTTACCGCAAAAACTGGTGCACAGGGGAGGATTCGAACCTCCGTAGCTCCAAAGAGCGGCAGATTTACAGTCTGCTGCCATTAACCACTCGGCCACCTGTGCATTTCACCGCTGTTCCCTGTCCCGGCGCACACCTCCCTGCTCGCCTCTTTGCAGCCCTGACTTCGATAGATTGCCATCGAGGCGGGTCCAACAAATTCTGGATGGCAGGAGGGACTGCAGCGGGAACGAGCAGCACACTCAAGACCTTGTACCGGTTGCCAGGTTCTGGAGCTGGCGAAGGGATTTGAACCCCCGACCCTCTGATTACAAATCAGATGCTCTACCAGCTGAGCTACGCCAGCCCGAACAACCATTTTGTGACAACCTTACGTAGCCAGGCATAGACACTGCACCGTCTGCGCGTAAAGTGCGGCACAAGATGAAACATTAGCACAGGGCGATGCTGTGCATCAACTCATGTTGCACCACAAACAGTGCAGCTTTCCCGCTCTCAACCCCCTGCCGGTGTGCACCGCAAAGAATGTTGTAAGTTTCGCAGCTACAACCCTCAAAATGTCGCCCTCTGTTCCCTGTTTCTGCCTTTCCTGCCTGGCATAAAAATCATCCAGGAGAACACCCCTCCAATCCCAGGTGCGGCAATTTCTCCGGCAGATGGTACGATGAAACCCGTCCCTGCCTGCGCGCCTTGCAAGCCGGGACACCCCTTTATGCGAAGACGCACCCGCTACTCACTCCTGATCGTGCTGGCGATTTTCGTCGCCCTGGCTGTGGCCGTTTTCCTGCGAAAAGAAGCTCCTCCGGAGGCTGCGCGCCTGCTGCCGGAATCGGACGCCATCGTCTACTTCAACCTGAAGCCGCTGCGCGGACTAACGCACTTTGACCGCTCGTCCATCCAGCGCGCGCCCGGCTACCAGAAGTTCGTCAATGCCACCGGGTTCGTCTTCGAGCGCGATCTCGATGAGGCCGCCTTCGCCATCCATCGCATGGCCAACCCCAACGGCCCCAACGGCCCGGTTGCATTCTCTGAGGTTTTCGTCGGACGCTTCAACGACAAGCTGCTGGCGCAGTATTTCTCCAGCATTGCCGCTGCAACGGAAAACTACGCCGGCCACGACATCTACACCATCCCCATCGATGGCCGTACCCTGCGCGTGACCCTGCTGGGCTATGACATGGTGGCCGCCTCCAACATGCCCACTGCGGAGCAGATCCACTCCATCATCGACCGTTACCGCTCGGCCGCGCTGCCCTTCAGCGGGTCGTCCCTGCTGGCCGCGCAATACCACAAGGTGCCGCTGCTCTCGCTCGCCTGGGGCATTGGCCGCATCGGACTGCCCTTTGGCCATGATGGCAAGCTGCAGGTGCTGGGCCTTACGCTGCCCATCCCGGTCGATACCACCTTTGTCGCTTCCCTGCGATACGTGGGTTCCCTGCGCCTGCGCGTAGAGGCCATTACGCCCAGCGAGGCCACGGCAACAGCCTCGGCAGATACGCTGAAGACCTTCCTGTCGCTCTACCAGTCACTGCAGGCCCAGCAAACGCAGGAATTGCAGGCGCAGAATCAGGCGCCGGCCAATGCCGAGTTCCAGCAGATGATCGGCAGCATCCAGGTCAGCCAGCACGGCAACCACGCTGTTGTGACGGCCACACTGCCCATGGGCCTGGTGAAGCAGGCCATAGCGGCGCCGGCAGACACCACCGGCGGCAAAAATGCTGCCGCCCGGTAAAAAATCTCACAGTGCAGAAAAGCCTCCCCCACAGCCAGCACTATAATGGGTCAACCCGTTGCACCCTGCTTCAGGAGGACCCTACGCTATGCGCATCCAAGGATTCCTGCTTTTGATGGCGCTCTGCAGTGTGCCCGCACTGGCCACCACAGCCTGCGCGGCCCAGCGCTCTGCCACCACGGCCGCCGCATCGCCCTTTGTGGACTACACCCAGGAGCATCCGGGCAACGTTCACAAGATCACGCTGGCTGACCTTCCCGCCCCGCACCCGGAGCAGTCCGTCGATTCCGGGTCGGAGGTCGTTCCCCGGCCGGACGGAGTCTGGCCGCAAGCGCCGAAGGGCTTCAAAGTGGAGCTTTACAAGACTGGCCTCGATGGCCCCCGGCTCATCCGCGTTGCTCCCAACGGAGATCTGTTTCTGGCCGAAAGCTACTCCGGCAAGATCCGCGTCTTCCGCGGCGTGGGCAAAGACGGCAAGCCGCTGGAAAGCTCCGTCTACGCCACCGGGCTGGACCACCCCTTCGGCATCGCCTTCTATCCGCTGGGGCCGAATCCCAGGTGGGTCTACATTGCCAACACCACCTCGCTCATCCGCTTCCCCTACAAAAGCGGCGACATGAGGCCCAGCGGCAAAGCGGAGACCGTCATCGCCCAGCTCCCCGGTTTTGCGCAGTTGCGTGGCGGCGGCCACTGGACGCGCGACGTCGCTTTTTCGCTCGATGGCAGCAGGATGTTCGTCTCCGTCGGCTCCCACTCCAACGTGGATGATCCGGACACGCATCCAGAGGAGCACCATCGCGCCGATGTGCTGGAGTACACCCCGGAGGGCAAGTTCCTCCAGGTCTACGCCTACGGCATCCGCAACTGCGTCGGCGAGGCCGTCAACCCCATCACCGGCGAACTCTGGTGCTCCACCAACGAGCGCGATGGCCTGGGCAACAATCTGGTGCCGGACTACATCACGCACATCCAGGAGCACGGCTTCTACGGCTGGCCGTGGTGGTACATGGGCGGCCACCAGGATCCGCGCCACATCGGCAAACATCCGGAGTTAAAAAGCAAGGTCATCACTCCGGATGTGATTCTGCAGCCGCACTTCGCTTCTCTGGAAATGGTCTTCTACGAAGGCAGGCAGTTCCCGGCCTCCTATCACGGCGACGCCTTTGCCGCCGAGCACGGCTCCTGGAACCGCGAACCGCGCGCCGGCTATGAAGTGATCCGCGTACCGATGAAAGACGGCCACGCCACCGGCTCCTTTGAAGACTTCCTGACCGGCTTTGTGCTCCCTGATGGCAAGGTCTGGGGTCGCCCCGTCGGAGTTGCCGTCGCCAGCGATGGCTCGCTCTTCGTCACTGACGATGGCTCCAACTCCATCTGGCACGTCCTCTACACCGGCAAATAAGCCACCTGCAGGCGCTCAGACCTCCATTTCTGGCGGCCTAAGCGCCCCACGCCCAGACCTGCGCCTGCACGCGCTTCGCAAACTCCGCGACGC
>DZDJ01000045.1:10405-19307 GCA_022736715.1 Edaphobacter aggregans | reverse complement strand
CATTGAAAGCTGTACGCGGCACGCGGGATCTGCTGCCGCCGGAAACCGAACTCTGGAACTTTGTCGAGCGCAAGGCACGCGACGTCTTTGCCCGCTATAACTTTGGCGAAATCCGCACGCCCATTTTTGAAGACACGCAGCTCTTTGCCCGCGGCGTGGGCGAGGAGACGGACATCGTCTCCAAGGAGATGTACACGTGGGAGGACCGCGCCCGCGCGCAGTCAGAAAAGGCGCAGATGCTGACCCTGCGGCCAGAGAACACGGCGGGCGTCGTCCGCGCGTACATTGAGCACCAGCTGGGCGAGACCGGCCTGCTGCAGAAGCTCTACTACATTGGCCCGCAGTTCCGGCGCGAGCGCCCGCAGAAGGGCCGCTACCGGCAGTTCTTCCAGATTGGCGCGGAGGTCATCGGGCAGCCGTCGTCGGGGTCGGAGTCGGCCCTGCGCGATGCGGAAGTGCTGGAGATGCTGGCCACTTTTCTGGACGAACTGGGCATCCGGAAATTCGATAGCGCCTCCGGCGCTGGGGGCTGGACGCTGAACATCAACTCCGTCGGCTCCTCGACCGACCGCCCCCGCTACCTGGCCGCGCTGAAGGAAGCGCTGGTGCCGGTGGCCGCGCAGATGTGCGTGGATTGCCAGCGCCGGGCGGAGACGAATCCGCTGCGCGTGCTGGACTGCAAGGTGCCGGAAGACCAGCCGATCATTGAAACGCTGCCCAAGATTGCCGATTATCTGGACGAGGCCTCGAAGGCGCACTTTGCCGCCGTGCTGGCCGCGCTGGATGCCTGCGGCGTGCCCTACACGGTGAATCCGCGGCTGGTGCGAGGGCTGGACTACTACACCCGCACTACGTTTGAGTTCACCCACGGCGGTCTGGGCGCGCAGAACGCCCTGTTGGGCGGCGGGCGCTACGACGGCCTGAGCGAGATTATCGGCGGCCCCAAGGCCCCGGGCATCGGCTTTGCCATTGGCGAAGACCGCCTCATTTTGACGCTGCAGGCGCAGGCCGCAGAGGCCGTCAGTTCTAAAGCCGATGCCTACCTTGCTCCGCTGGGCGAGGCACAGGCTCCGGCCGCTCTGGCACTGGCGCGGGAGCTGCGCCGGGCCGGGCTGGTGATCGAGCTGGGCGACGCTGGCTTCCGGCTGAAGAAGTCCTTTGAAACGGGCGACAAGCTGGCCCGGAAGATCGTGATCCTGGGTGAGGATGAGGTGCAATCCGGTATTCTGGCCGTGAAGGATTTTGCCAGCGGCGAGCAGACCAAGGTTCCGCGCACGGAGCTGGCTGCCGCTTTGAAATCAAAGAGATAGATATTTTGAACCACTTGATATTGCTTCAGACAATCATTGCAAGTGTAAGCACTTTGTATACATAATGTAAGCATGGCAACAGCGACGACAGAACGGAAAAAGCCTCTTGGCGTACGGGTGACGGTGGAGCAGCATCGCGTGATTGCAGAGGCGGCCGCGCGCGAGCATCGCTCCATCAGCAGCTTTGTATTGCAGGCGGCGATGCAGGCGGCGGAGTCGACGAAAGATTCCGGCGAAACACGGAAGCGACGGACTCCGGAAGAAATTCATGCAATGTTGCGCCATGCGCAGGAACTGATGCGGAAGGCCAACCCTGCAAGGAGACCGCTGGTCGATGAATTGATTGCTGAACGACGCGAGGAAGCTCTGCGTGACTGAAGCTGTGCTCGACGCATCTGCTGTTCTTGCGCTGCTGCTACGGGAACCAGGAGCAGCCAGTTTGGAACATTTGCTGGAACGCTCCGTGTTGAGCGCCGTGAATCTTACAGAGGTACAAACCAAGCTCATTGATCTGGGTCCCCAATTCGTGGAGCTGCGGACGTCGGCACTTTCACTTCCGAAGCGCATTGAAGAATTCACTGCGCAACAGGCGCAGGTAGCAGCCGGGTTGCGCACGGTCACCCGCTCCGCTGGACTTTCCTTAGGTGACCGTGCCTGCCTTGCGCTGGCCATGTCGCTGGATGCCGAGGTCTATACGGCAGACAAAGCATGGAAAAACCTCGACATCGGCTGCACCATCCACATTATTCGCTAAGCTAGATACAGGACCTACGCAGAAAGAAACTGGGACGACCGTGACACTCGACTTTTTAGGAACATTGCAGCGCACGCATAAGTGCGGAGATCTTCGCAGCGAACTGGCAGGCCAGCCGGTGGTATTGATGGGCTGGGTGAACCGCCGCCGCGACCACGGCAACCTCATCTTTCTGGATCTGCGCGACCGCACCGGCATCACGCAGATTGTGCTGGACAAGGAAGCCAGCCCCGTGGCCCACGCCAAGGCAGAGCAGGCGCGGCCAGAGTACGTGGTCGCCGTAAAGGGCACGGTGCGCAAGCGCGATGCGGGCCTGGAAAATCCGAATATGGCGACGGGCGAGATTGAAGTGGTCGCCGCCGAGCTGCTGCTGCTCAACGAATCGAAGACGCCGCCGTTTTCGCCTGCCGAAGACGCGATTGCCAATGAGGAAGTGCGGCTGAAATACCGCTATCTCGACCTGCGCCGCGCCGAGATGCAGAAGAACATTGAAGTACGGCACAGAGTGGCGCTGGCCATCCGGCAGTATCTCTCCGGCGAAGGCTTTATGGAGATTGAGACGCCGTACATGACGCGCTCCACGCCTGAGGGCGCGCGCGATTATCTGGTTCCGAGCCGCGTCCATGCGGGCAGCTTCTACGCGCTGCCGCAGTCGCCGCAGATCTTCAAGCAGATTCTGATGATCTCCGGCTGCGACCGCTACTTTCAGATTGCGCGCTGCTTCCGCGACGAAGACCTGCGCGCCGACCGCCAGCCGGAGTTCACGCAGATCGACCTGGAAATGTCGTTCCCGCAGATGGACGATGTCTTCCGCACCGTCGAAGGCTTTCTGAACGCGGCTTTTCTTGCCGCCGGGCAGGGGCTGACGGCTCCTTTTCCGCGCATGACCTACGACGAGGCGATCCGGCTCTATGGCATTGACAAGCCGGACATGCGTCTGCCAGCCATGGTGGAGTTGACCTCCACCTTTAGCGCGGAACTGCGTGAAACGCTGAAGATTGAAGCTGCGCTGCCGGTGGTCGGCTTTGTGATTCCTTCCGTCGGTACGATGAGCGGCACACAGAAGCGTGCGCTGGTGGACGAAATCCGCACGAATCTGGGCTCGAGCGGGGGCGCGGGCGGGCTGGACTTCCTCGACACGGCGCGCCTGCGGACGAATGAAGCCTTTGTGCCGCTGGCCGACGCCATTGCCGCGGCCATGCAGCCGGAGAGCGCCGACGACCTGATGGTTGTGATTACGCCCAAGCTGGGCACACCCGCCAAATGGAATGGCGACGCCATGTGGATCCATAAGAAGGTGGGTCTGCTGCGGCTGGAGCTGGCGAAGAAGTTTGCCGACAAGCACAAGCGGTTTGAAAAGAAGAATGCCGCCGAGGACTACAAGTTCCTGTGGGTTACAGACTTCCCGTTCTTCGAGTGGGACGAGACCACGAAGACCTGGACCTTTGCGCATCATCCCTTTACCTCGCCGCATGAGGACGATCTGATGTCGGGACGGCTCACCTCCGACCCCGGAGCCGTGCGTGCGCTGGCGTACGACATCGTGCTGAACGGCACGGAGCTGGGTTCCGGCTCGATCCGTATCCACCGGCAGGATGTGCAGTCGGAAATTTTCCGCGCGCTGGGCATGAGCGATGAAGAGGCCAAGGAGCGCTTCGGCTTCTTCCTCGACGCGCTGGAGTACGGCACGCCTCCGCACGGCGGCATCGCGCTGGGGCTGGACCGCATTGCCATGATTCTGGCCGGTGCGCCAAGCCTGCGCGAGGTGATCGCCTTCCCGAAAACGGCCAAAGCCATTGATCTGATGGTGGACGCGCCGACGCCGGTCAGCGACATTCAGTTGCGCGACCTGCACATTCGGACGGTGGCAAGAAGCTGAGCTGCGGAATCACGCAAAAGAGCCATGGCAGTTTTGTTGTCCTATAGCTGCTACTCCTCGTTGCTCTGCCAGTCTTCAGCCTGCAGCAGCCGCGGGGTCACTTCCAGTTGTTTCACCTCGTCCAGCTCGCTGTCGCCAATGCTGAGCTCGCGCAGTTTGCGCGCATGGAAGAAGACGCTGCCTTTGCCCTCCACCGCGGCCACCACATTGTTGTAGTGCTTGATGGAGCTGCCCAGCGCTTTGCCCAGGCTGTCAAAGTGGTCCTGCAGCGTGGTCATCTTTTTGTAGAGGGCCTCGCCTGCATCGCGAATGGCTATCGCGTTGCGCGTGATCTCCATCTGCTGCCAGCCGTAGGCAACGGCCTTCAGCAAAGCGATGAGCGTGGTGGGCGTGGCCAGAATCACCTGGCCGCTGCCGTACTCGATCAGCGAAGGGTCCTGCTCCAGCGCGGCGCTGAAGAGCACTTCGCTGGGCAGAAAACAGACGACGAAATCCGGCGAGTTGCGGAACTGCTTCCAGTAGGCCTTGCCCTGCAACGTGTCCAGATGCGCGCGCACCTGCCGGGCGTGCTCCACCAGCTTTGCGTGGCGGGCGGTTTCGTCCGCGGCCTCGGCCGCCTCCAGAAACGCGCCGAGCGGCGTTTTGGCATCAATGATGATGCTGCGCTCGTTGGGCAGGTGCACAATGCAGTCTGGCCGCTGGGCCTCGTCCGCTTCCGTGCGGACAAATTTTTCCGGCTCAAAGGAGCAGTACTGCAGCATGCCGGCAAACTCAATGCAGCGCTGCAACTGCAGTTCGCCCCAGTTGCCGCGCACCTTGGGCGCGCGCAGAGCCTGCACCAGTTGTGTGGTCTCTTTGCGCAGGCTTTCGTGGGTCTTCTGGATGTTCTGAATTTCGCTCAACACGGTGGCGTAGGCGCCTTCGCGCTTATTTTCCAGCTCACGAGTGCCAACTTCCAGCTTTTGCAGGGTTTCGCGGATGGGCTTCAGCAGTTCGTCCACGGCGGTCTGCTTTTTGTCCAGCTCGGCGGTGGCAGTTTGCTGGTGCTTGGCCAGCTCCGTACGGGCCAGCTCCAGAAACGACTGATTATTTTTGCGCAGAGCATCGCTGGAAAGCGCCTGAAAGGTCTCACGCAGGGTCTGCTCGGCCTGGCGGAAGGCCTCCAGCTTTTCTTCCGCCTTTTCGCGCTCCTTTTGCAGTTCGGTGCGCAGGGCGGCCAACTGCGCCTGCAATGCGCTGGCCTGCTCGCGGACCAGGCGCAGATCGTCTGCCTGGGACTGCATCTGGCTGCCCAGACGGCGCAGCTCTTCCTCGCGCCCGGCTAGGCGCTCCTGCAGCACGTCGGCCTGCGATTTCCACTGGGTTTCTGCTTCCGCGCGGCCTGTGGCGTGCTCTGCGGCCAGCCTTCCGCGTTGCAGCAGGGTCACCAGAACAGCTCCGGCGGCCACACCAGCCAGGAGCACAGCGAGCAATATCAAAGAAAAGGACATACTTTTTCAGGACCTGCCACTGACTGTACCGCGATTGCCGGATTTAAGCCTGCGGAAATCTTTGCCGGGAAGAATATCGCAGGCGGGCGGCTGTGCTTTACACTGCATAGGGTGCTCAGTAGACTTTAAGTTCCGGCAATGTTGCACTTTTCGCTCGCAGTTCGCCGGAAGAGTAGTGCAGCAGGGCCGAAGGCGAGCCTCCATTGTTCCGCAGGCGGACAGGAGAACAGCGCAGGCGGAATTTTTTTGAAGTCATACCCCAAGTTTTTCGAGCAAATCACAGGAGATACCGATGGCAGTCGATGAAAAAGTGAAGCAGATTATTGTTGAGCAGTTGCAGGTGGATGAAGCCGAAGTGACCCCGGGCGCATCGTTCCAGGAAGATCTGGGTGCGGACTCGCTCGACGTTGTGGAACTGGTGATGCAGTTTGAGGAGGCCTTCGACATCCAGATTCCGGATGAAGACGCCGAGAAGATCAAGACGGTGAAGGACGCCATCGACTACATCGAAAAGAACGCGAAAGGCGGCAAGTAGTTTGCATAGACGTGTCGTAGTCACGGGCATCGGGCTGATTTGCGGTGTAGGCGACACTGCGCCTGAAGTCTGGCAGCGTCTGCTGGCAGGCAAGAGTGGCATGGCTCCGATCACCGCATTCGATACCACAGGCCATTCGGTACGGTTTGCGGCCGAAGTGAAGAACTTCGATCCACTGAAGTTTGTGGAGAAGAAGGAATCACGCAAGATGGGGCGGTTCATCCATTTTGCGCTGGCGGCTTCGCAGGAGGCGATGGAGCACTCAGGGCTGAAGATTACGCCGGAGAACTGTGAGCGCGTAGGCGTACACATCGGCTCCGGCATCGGCGGCTTTGATGTGATTGAGCGCGAACACAGCGCCATGCTGGAGGGCGGGCCACGCAAGATTTCTCCGTTCTTCATTCCAGCGGCGATTGTGAACCTGGCGGCTGGCCACGTGAGCATCCGGTACGGCGCAAAAGGCCCGAATGAAGCCACGGCAACGGCCTGCACCACCAGCGCGCACTCCATTGGCGACGCGTACCGCATCATTGAACGCGGCGACGCGGACGCCATGATCGCGGGCGGCGCGGAAGCGGCCATTACGCCGATGGGCGTGGGCGGCTTTGCGGCCATGCGTGCGCTTTCTACGCGCAACGAGGACCCGGAACACGCCTGCCGGCCTTTTGACAAGGACCGCGACGGCTTTGTGGTGGGCGAGGGCGCCGGCATTCTGATTCTGGAATCGCTGGAGTTCGCCAAAGCGCGCGGCGCACATATTCTGGCCGAGGTGATCGGCTATGGCATGAGCGCAGACGCGTTCCACATGACGGGCATGGCTCCAGAGGGCGAAGGCTGCTACCGCTCGATGAAGAATGCCATCAAGAGCGCGGGCCTTGCTCCAGACCAGGTCGACTACGTGAATGCTCACGCTACGTCGACGGCGGTGGGTGATGCGATGGAGTCCAAGGCGATTGAAAACCTGTTCGGCGAACGGGCCAGCAACCACACGCTGCTGGTCAGCTCCACCAAGTCGATGACAGGCCATTTGCTGGGCGGCGCTGGCGGCCTGGAGGCAGGCATCACCATTATGGCGATGCAGCAGCAGATTGCTCCGCCAACAGCCAACCTGGCGGAAGTGGACCCCAAATGCCGGCTGAACTACGTCCCCAATACGCCAGTGCAGGCGAAGATCGACATTGCGTTGTCGAACTCGTTTGGCTTTGGCGGCACCAACGGCTCGCTGGTCTTCAAGCGCTGGACAGAATAACCAGCGGAAGCAGCATACACAACGGCCCTGCCAAAGGCAGGGCCGTTACTTTTACTTTGACTGGCCGGCACGCTATCCGCGCAATGCGGCCAGCGCGACCTTGAAGACCAGCACATAGAAGATCCACCAGCCGAAGACCACCACGGCAGCAGCGCCCCGCTTGATGCGGCCGACCACTGCAATGCCGATGGCCAGCAGACAGGCGCACCAGATGGAGAGCACGTCCACGGAACTCAGCAGGCCAACGAGCCACTTGGGCGAATCGGAGCTGAGATAGTAGCCGATGTTGGTGCCAATGGGATTCTGAATGTTGAACTGGTCCGGCACCATGCCCGCGTAGAGCGAAAGGATGGTGAGAATGCCGGCGATACTCAACGGCAGCGTGGCGTAAAACCAGATGGCCAGCACCTGGCTGAACCGGATCTCGCCGCCCATGCCAAAATTCACCGTCGCCATCAGCACCCCGGCGCAGATCAACGCGACCAGGAAGACGATGACCGGGTAGACGAACATGGTGTACTGGAACTGCTTCAGGATGGCGCCGCGAATCTGGGCCGCGGCCGCCGGCGGGCTGGTGTTCAGGCTGTCCTGCAGCGACTGGTTCTGGCTGATGACCCCATCCACCAGCCGCGAGTAGCCCACTTTCTGCACCACGGCATAGGAAAAAATGCCGCCCAGCAGCGCTGCCAGCACAAACGGCACCCACCAGCTGGCGCTGCGGCGAATGTCCGCAAAGGTCTTGCCGGGGGCCACAAAGGTGTTGACCACGCGTTGTGTCTGACTGAGCCCGGCAGGGGCTTCCGGTTCCATCTGCGGCACTGCGGCTGGTTCTGTCATCTTTGGCTGCCTCGATCGAGAAGTACACACAAAAGAGTATCGATACCCTGCGCGAGGATTGTAGCCCGAAGCCGGTTACAGATGAAGGAATTTCTTTGTTTTTAGCGAATTCCCGTCGCCAGCAGGTTCGTGCTCTTGTTGCGGCGCTCCTGCTGTTTGCGCTTCGGCGCCAGCGAGGGCGCGTAGCTGGGATAGACGCTGATGTGGAAAACGGCCTGCTGGAACTCCTCTTCCACATCGATCTTCCCCTCTTCCACCAGCGGCAGCAGATAGCCGCGCATCCAGGCAATCTCCGTCATGGAAAGCCCGTGCTTGGCCAGGTCCACCGCCTGCCCGGTCAGATGGGGCGAGGCCAGCTCTCCGCGCGCCGGGGCGGCATTGCCGTTCACGCGCAGCAGATGCTCCTGAAACTGCACGGTGCGCACGGCAGAGTTCACCTGAATCGGGTCCTGGAAGCGTTTGTAGTGCGCACGCGCCAGATCGGTGAGGAACTGCGCCGTCCAGGGACGGCAGAAACGGCGATTCACCGGCAAGCGGCCATCTACCGACAGGGTGCGGTTCACCGGAATGGCGACCAGCTTCTTTGCGCGGCGCAGGCGCAGCAGATCGGCATCGCTCCGCACCCGTTCCAGCCCTTCGCGGTCGGCCATCACATTCTGGTGGACCAGAATTGCTCTCGATCCGCGCAGCGGCGCCGGAACAATCAGCCGTCCGCCATGGGTGTATTGCAGGCGCACCTTACCCGAAGGCTGCGGTGCATCTGCATCGTCTTCGGCGTTGTCAGACTCCTTGTCAGATTCCTTGTCGGATATTTTGTCGGATTCCTTGCCGTCTGCGGCGGAGACGGC
>DZDJ01000045.1:0-10305 GCA_022736715.1 Edaphobacter aggregans | reverse complement strand
GACGGCGGCCGGTTTGGTCGCAGCAGAAGCGCTGGCGGCAGAACCGGCCTGCTCATAGCGAATGTTGACGGCAAAGTCCTTGTCCGGCGGATGGGCGACGCCCGTGGCTTCCACCGGCTGCACTGCGGCCGTTGGAGCTGCATCTGCCGCTGCGGACGGAACGCTGGCAGCCGGTTGCACGCTGGCATGTTGGGCCTTCATCCAGGCATGCACACGATTGGCCGTCGTCTTGTTCGCGGCAACATCTTCCGGGTGCACAGAAAGGGGATGCGCAGGGCGGCGCGTGCGTACAGCCGTCTTGCGCACCGTTGCGCGCGCCGTGGGCCGTGCATGCGCGGCTGTGCGTCTGGTTGTAACACGTCTGGTTGTAGCGCGTTTAGTTGCAGTGCGCCTGGACTTGACGGTGGTGGCATGTTTTGCCGGGTGCGCCGTCCTGTGCGTGGTGGCAGTGTGTTTCGCAGAGTGGTGCCTGCGCACTGGCTCCGCCTGCAATGTGACGGCAAGCAGGCACACAGCCAGTAGCGCGGCAAAGACAGTGCCAAGTGCGGCAGAAAAACGGGGAAGCGTGTTGTGTGCCCAATATCGCATAGCTCATCAAGACCAGTACTGCATCCGGTCGAACGCGGCAGCACGTTTAAAGAGTATCGGCAGGGTTGCCTGTAAGGGGAGTGACGATGCTGGTTCAGTGCAGGTGAGCAGAGGGTGGGCAGAATATGGTATTTGCTGAAAAAAAGCGGCACCGCCGAGGCAGTACCGCTCCAGTGTGATGACAAACCAGTCTTGTTGAGGGCATGGCTGGTAGCCGAGGGCTGGTAGCCCTCGGTGCCATAAAGGCCTCCGTTTCCTCGCGGCTTCAGCCGCTGAGGCACGCTTTCCTTCTGCCGGGCGACTTTGTCAGGTCAGCGCTGGATATGCAGCGCATCCGCCAGCCGGAAGTGGAGGATGGATTCGGCCGGAACCACGATGTCCCGGTTGCCGGTGAAGGCAGCTCCCGCCGTACCGGCCCCGGCACCGGCCAGGCCGCCAATCAGCAGGCCCGTGCCGCCGGTGGCAATGCCGCCGATCAACATGCCCAGGCCGGAACCGCCGCCGATCAGGGCCGCCGTCCGCTTGCCTTTGCCCTTCCTGGTGCGGACATAGTCCCGCGTGTTCAGCGGATAACGCTGGCCGTGGAGCGTGACGGCGATCAGGCGCAGCTCCAGCACAGAGCGGCCCTTGAAGCGACCACGACGGCGCGCCGCGGCGATCACGCCTTCCACATCCGCATCGCGAGGAATGATGGCAGCCCCGTGCACGTATACCGGAGCCGCCGTGACGCCGGTAAAGGTGTCGCCCGCCTGCGCCGTCTTCACGTTGAGAGTGCGGTTCAGCCGGATGCTCATCTCCGTGCCTGCGGGCACATCCACATACTGGGGCGCAGGCGCGGGCATTGGCCGCGTCTGCAACTGCGCCTGCTGCGGCGCGCCGTTGTTGCCGGACTGGCGCATGGCCTGTGCGGCGGCGATTGCCTCGTTCTGCCCTTCGGTGGCCGGATTGGCCGGGCTGCTGACGGCTTCCGGCTGATTTGCTGCTGGTTGTGCAGCGTTGTGGCTCCGGCTGCAGCCTGCGGCCATCAACCCGGCCAGCAACAAGGTGGAAACGGTGAGAGTGGAACACTGGAAGATGCGATGCTGACGGCTCATTGCCTGAGATCCTGTTCGTTTGAGGTGAATTGCATAGCCAACTCCCGCTGCAAACTACCTGCCGGACGTGAGCTGCAAAAATGAACTCCAGTCTGCTTAGATTCCAAAACTGCCCGTCGCGCTGCCTGCCTCGACTGTTGACCGGCTATGGGCCGCAGGCAAAGCGGCTGTCGCCGCAAAACCAAGAGCTGCATAGGGTCAGTTATGACGCTGCCGTGATGGTACTGGACTATCTGCCACTGCGTGCCGCTTATAGCGGTTTTCCAGTTGGTGTAGCGGGAACGTGATGCCCTGAAACGGCTTTTTTCTCAAGGAAAAAGCCGTCCTGCATATTCCTGGAAACTCCACGAAAACTGGAGAACCGCTCAGAAAGGCATACGCATAGTAAAGATCCAGTTGTGGTCGTACTGGTGGTAGTGGGTGGTGGCAATCTGCAAGCCGGTGCCCAGAGCCAGCGCCAGACGCTTGTGCTGGTGGCTGAGCGGGATGCGGCCAAAGATGACGCCCGGCGTGATGAAGTTCTGCTTTTTGCCGTCGTTGGAGCCACCGTTGAAGAACGTGGTGTTGAACTCCACCTGCGGCCATAGTTGCCGTGTGACGTGATACTGCAGCGCATTGTTGAACGCTACGGCACGGCCGATCTGTTTTACGTCGTCCACCGGCAGCGAGACCCCCAGCGTGGTTTGCAGATCGAGCTTGCCATAGCCTTTGCCACCTGCGATCGTCGGCGTCACGACTGCGCTGCTGCTGCCGTTCTTGTAGCTGCCGGTGGGAATGCTGCCCGCCAGAAAGGCCGTCAGGATGGTGTTGTGATGCGCTTCGTTGGAAGCGAAAATGCGGTACTTCGCCAGAAAGCTGACATCGCCAAAACTGTCCTTGAGCGTCGGATTGTTGTGCTGCAGATAGGGCGGCGCGTTGAAGATCAGCTCGATACGGCGCGCGGGAATCAGCTCCAGCCCTTTGCCGTTGCCGTAGTTAATCTGGTCGTCTCCGGTAGACATCTTCTGGCGCAGAAAATCGGAACGGAATTCCTGCTCCAGCCGGGGAGTCACGGTCACCAGTGGCGTCATCCAGTGCGGTTGCTCCGCCTGGGTCTTGCTGGCCTGCGCCTGCCACCGGCCGAGGAAGCTCTGCTGCGCATGGATGGACGTGGCAGCGAACAAGAGCGCTGTAACAACTGCGATTTTGCGAATGAACATTCGTATTTCCCTGGAGGAAAATCAGGTTTCTACGAATGTATGTTTTTCGAATCGAAGAATCAAAACGTATATATACGATTCTATGCGATATATCGTGCAACGGCAGGGGGTTCTGCGCGATATGTCGCATAGCGAGATTTTTTACGTCAACCGCGATACACGATGCGGCCTTCGCTGATGGTCATTTTGATTTTGCCCGGGAACTTCCAGCCGTCGAAGGGCGTGTTCTTTGACCTGGAGCGGGAGTCGCGGGCCACGAAGGTCCACTCTTCCCGCGGATCGAAGAGCACCACATCGGCAAAGGCCCCGAAGGCCAGCGTGCCGCGGCCTTTGAGCGAAAGCACCTGCGCCGGTTGCACGCTGAGCAGCGAAATGACGCGGCTCATGGTCATGCCATGCTGGCGGTGCAGCAGCTTCAGCGTCAGGCCCAGCGCGGTCTCCAGCCCGGTGATGCCATTGGGCGCGCGCTCGAACTCCTGCTCTTTTTCGTGCGCGGCATGCGGGGCGTGGTCCGTAGCGATGGCATCAACGGAGCCGTCGAGCAGCCCGGCAATCATGGCCTCGCGGTCCAGTTGCGAGCGCAGCGGCGGATTCATCTTGGCGTGCGTGTTGTAGTCGCCCACGGCCTCTTCCGTGAGCGTAAAGTGGTGCGGAGCCACTTCGCAGGTGACGTGCAGGCCATTGCGCCGCGCCTTCTTCACCGCCTCCAGCGCGCGCGCCGTGGACAGATGCGCCACATGCAGATGCGCGCGGCTGTCCTTGATTTCGCCCAGCAGTTTGATGTCGCGTTCCACCAGGCTCGACTCCGCCTCCACCGTCATGCCGCGCAGTCCCAGGCGAAAGGCCGTGGGCCCGGCATTCATGGAGCAGCCACCCGTCATGCGCGTGTCTTCCGCATGCTGGATGACCGGCAGACCATTGCGCGCGGCCGAAGCCAGCGTCTGGTGCATGATGGCATCGCCCAGAATCGGCTTGCCGTCGTCGGTAACGCCCACGGCCCCGGCGGCCTTCAGCGCGCCGTATTCGGTGAGCGCTTCGCCCATGCTGCCGCGCGTCGCCGCGGCAATGGGGAAGACGCGGACCACGGCTCCGCGCTCCGGCGCAATCATCCAGCGGGTCGTCTCCGGGGAATCGTTCACCGGAATCGTATTCGGCATGGCGCAGACGCTGGTAAATCCGCCCGCTGCTGCTGCTGCGGTTCCGGAGGCAATGGTCTCCTTGTATCCCTGGCCCGGCTCGCGCAGATGCACATGGATGTCCACCAGTCCGGGCGCAACCACCAGTCCGGTGGCGTCCACCACTTCCGCGGCCTCTTTCCTGGCCTGCGCATTCAGCTTGCCCGGCGGCTCTATCGCGGCCACGCGGCCGTCGCGCAGCAGGATGTCGCGCGGCGCTTCAATGCGGCTGGCGGGGTCTATCAGCTGGCCTCCGCGAATGAGGATGGGACCCGACTGTGTGCTCATGCCTTGCCTCCTGCAACGGCTGTGCGTGCTTCCAGCGCACGCGTCAACAATGCCATGCGGACTGCCACCCCATGACGCACCTGCTCTGCAATGGCCGACTGCGGCCCGTCTGCCACTTCACTGCTGATCTCCAGCCCGCGGATCATCGGCCCCGGATGCATCACCAGCGCCCTGGGCGCGCAGGCTGCCAGACGCTCGCTGTTCAGTTGATACCGCGCGATGTAATTTTCCAGATCAATCTGTGGCCCGGCCAGACGCTCTTTTTGAATACGCAGCATCATGGCAACGTTGGCCTGCTCCAGCGCTTTTTCAAAATCGCGCTCGATCACTATCCCTTCGCCCAGCGCGGCGGCTTCATCCGGCAGCAACGCAGTGGGGCCGCACAAAATCACCTTTGCCCCCAGGCGCGGCAGCAACAGCGCATTGGAGCGGGCCACGCGGCTGTGCAGAATGTCGCCGGTAATGGCCACGGTGACGCCAGCCAGCGACTTCTCTGTGACCGCGTTGGCCCTGGCCGCGCCATGCAGGTGCGCCAGGATGGTCCGCAGATCGAGCAGCGCCTGCGAGGGATGCTCGTGCGTGCCATCGCCGGCATTCAGCACCGGCAGCCCGGTTTCGCGGGCCAGCAGAAACGGAGCGCCGGACGCAGGATGCCGCAGGATGATGCACTCGGCCCCCAGCGAGCGCAACGTGATGCCGGTGTCCTTGAGCGATTCGCCCTTTTCAATGCTGGAAGACTTGTCGCTGACCAGCGTCGTCATGGCGCCCAGTGACTTTGCCGCCAGCTCAAACGAAGTGCGGGTGCGGGTGCTGGACTCATAGAACAGCAGAGCGACTTTGCGGCCTTCCAGCCGCTTCATGCGCTTGAGCGTATCTTCTTTTTCCAGCCGGGTTGCGGCGGCCAGCAAGGTGCTGACGTCGCTGACGGCAAGATGCGCAATCGAAAGCAGCGAGCCTGCCGGATAGGCTGGTGTAGAGAGAGCAATTGTTTTGCTGGCGGCTGGTACAGACCTGCGTGGCGAGACTTTGATGGCAGCTTTAACTGTGGTCATTTCTGGGAACCGGCACAGGGCCTGCGCCCTGCCTTCAAAAGGTGAACATCGATTGCAGGCAAGCAGGCCCTGCGGCCCGCACTTCTAATCAGCACGTTCTGCAAGCAGAACCTGCTCCGAACCATCCACTTCCTTCAGCTTCACTTCAATCACTTCCTGGTCGCTGGTCTGCACGGTGCGGCCCACAAAAGTGGCCTCGATGGGCAGCTCGCGATGACCGCGGTCAATGAGCACCAGCAACTGTACGCTCTTCGGACGGCCATGATCGAAGAGCGCATCCAGCGCAGCGCGAATGGTGCGGCCGGTGTAGAGCACATCGTCAATCAGCACAACATTGCGGCCATTGATGTCGAAGCCAACCGCTCCGGGTTGCACAATGGGGCGCACATCGCGCGTCGTCAGGTCGTCGCGGTAGAAGCTGATGTCGAGCACGCCGGTATCGACCGGATGCTTTTCAATCTTGGAGATCAGCGCCCCCAGCCGCTCTGCCAGCGGCACACCACGGCGCTTGATGCCGACCAGGCCAAGATTGTCACTCCCGTTGTTCTTCTCCACGATTTCGTGGGCAAGGCGGACAAGCGTGCGCTCGATCTCCGAGGAGGACATCAGCCTGGATTTCTCACGCAGGACGTGCGAAGGTTTGCTCGGTTGTGTGCTCATACAGTCTGGCTGATGATACGGCGGGGAGATGCGGAGAGGCAAGCGCGCAATGCCAGCAGTGCGAATATCGGCCCGAACGGTTATTAAACATCAGCGAAGAGCAAGAACGCGCCAGATTACATGGCAGGACGGCGGCGTGCGGGAAACATTTTGGCCGCGAGCGCACCGGAAACCACCGACAGCACCACAATTCCGGCCACCAGCATGGCGGCCGTCGCCAGCACCAGGCCGGCCCGGCCCTCCGGCGAGAGCCAGAAGTGGATGAAGCCCTGCACCTGCGCATCCGGATTGCCCTCGGCGGCGCGCTGCATGGCCTGATGAATGCTGGCCGTCAGTTGCGCATCAAACGTGCCGCCCATATGCAGCGCATAACGCTGGATGACCATGGTGGCCGCATTCACGGTCATGGTGACGAAGGCCGTCAGCAGGCCCACGATCACGCCAATACGCGCTCCGGCGCCAGCATTGAGCGGCGCAATCGCAACTTTGCGCTGGTACAGGCGGATCGTAATCATGGAGCAGCTGATGACCCAGAAGAAGCACGCCAGCGAGAGTGGCGGCACCACGAAGGAAAGCACGCACAGCAGCCCGGAGACCCCGGCAACAATCAGCGAAATTCGGACGATGGAGCGCCAGTCCACCAGCGATGCTCCTGCATGCAACCCCAGATGTGCTCCCCCAGAGGAAGAAGCCATTCCAGTCGCATCCGCATCCCGCACCGCTTCCACCGTCAATTCCATATTGCTGTAGAAAAGCTGCGGTGCGCCACATTGCGGACAAAAGGGAGTGCCGGAAGACAATGCTGCGCCGCAACGATGGCAATGCAGATCCATACCTTGAAACTAAACTACCGGCACCGGCGAAGCAACCAGCCGGTTTTGCTGAGAAGAAAATGCTTTAACTCGAACCGATTACGACTGTGGCCAGAACGCAGAAAAAGGCAGGAGCCCAGCGTCCCGGCCTGTGATGTTCCTGCCTTCGGTGTTCCTGCCTGGTCATTGCCGCACTGTCTATATCCTCAGTTGGTTTCGCGGTGATCTCCGGGCAGATCGAGCGCGATCAGTGCAAACTTGGTTCCGTCCGATTTCTGCGTAACGGCAACGATGTGCTGATGCAGCTTGGAGCCCGCTTTAAGCTGCGTTTCGTCCGCATTCTCTTTTTGTGCCTGGGTGCCGTTGGAATAGCCGTCATTCGCGCAGGTCAGTCCTTCTGCCGTTTTCGTGGGAGTACCCACTGCCTGGTGGTTGCGGCACTCGATCACATCACCGTACCGGCCCAGTGACTTCTTGTAGAAGGCCAGCACCTTATCGGGCGAGTCGCCGCTGTGGTAGCCGATTGCCTTGATGCGCAGATGAAAACTGCCGAAGGACATATCCATGTCCACGGCGTTCTTGTCTTTGCCATCTTCCTTCAACGCAGTTGCGCCGGGATAAACCGGCAGGCCAAGACCGGCAACAACAGCATGGTCGCCCGTCCTCACCTGCATGCCGCCAAAAGGAATCTCCACCTTGACGTTGTCTTTACCGTCGGCGATGTTGCCCTTCACCATGCAGCCAGTCAGCCCAGTTGCCAGCAAAACTGCGCCCAGCCCAGCGCAGAACCTTGAAATACCCTACTGCTATTGCGCATTTTTCAACTCTCCCTCGCCAGACCAGCGCTGCATCCCAAGATACGACATCGTGAAACAAGAAGTTCCGCGGGCTGCCTGCCTGCGGCTCTATGTGCTTTTGGCAATTTAACTGCATTTTTTCGTTGACATATCAGTAGACAAGGCACAATATGTTGTGCGGTACAAAGATTTCGCACGAGGGATAGCGTGTGCCGTGCGGATGCGGACTCTTTAGGGAGGAGTCCACGGAGGCAACCCCACCCCCCAAACTATTCCTGCACGCGCCACCTGGGAATAGCCGCAGTAGACCCACGATGAGCATTGGCCCTGCCTTGACAGGGCCAATTTTTTGCGCCTCAGCAGCCGGGCCGCTCGCGGATGGCCCTTCCTTGTGCAGGAATGGAAGTGCAGGAATGGAAGCGGGAAATTTTACGCTCTAACA
Source organism: Edaphobacter aggregans (assembly GCA_022736715.1). Taxonomy (GTDB): domain Bacteria; phylum Acidobacteriota; class Terriglobia; order Terriglobales; family Acidobacteriaceae; genus DZDJ01. The sequence goes on along the minus strand of DZDJ01000045.1, from coordinate 2,198 downwards.
AAGACAGAAAAACTGCCTGGCGGCGGCAAAAATCGCGTCTACGGTAAAAGCAGAGTTACTGAGAGGAGTACGCTTTTTGAAGGGAGTGCCCGCTGAAATCCACATGCCGGGCCAGAAAGTGCAGTTTTCCTGCTGCCATGTGGCCTATACTGCATGGCAGCAGACAGAGGCGGAGGAGTAAACGCAACGCGCAGCGATGGCGAATGGTATGGCAGAGCAGGAGCAAACCCGGAAGCGCAGTAAAAAGCCTGAGAATGTGATCCCAGACAAGCTCTACTTCCGCATTGGCGAAGTGGCAAGTCTGTGCGATGTGCCCACCTATGTGCTGCGCTTCTGGGAGACGGAGTTTCCGCAGCTCCGGCCCAACAAGGGCGGCACCGGCCAGCGGTTGTACCGACGGCGCGATGTGGAAATGGCCCTGCGCATCAAGCGGCTGCTCTATGACGAGGGCTACACCATCCCCGGCGCGCGGCAGGTCTTCAAAGCGGAAAACCGCCATCCGCAGCAGGGGCAGCCGGAGTTGCCGTTTAAGGGGAACGGGGCAGCACCCCGCACAACAAAAGCTGCCAATCTGCAGCGGATACGCAAAGAACTGAAGGAGATTCTGAATCTGCTTTCCACGCCGGTTCCGGGCGATGGCAGCCGGAAAACAAGCAGTCCGAAACGAGTCGCAGTTCGCCACCTGGAGGCGGACCTGTTTTAGGGCGGTTCTCCTGCCTAAGGCAAAAGCAGGGTTACTGAGGGGCGTACGCTTTTTGAAGGGAGTGCCCGGCCGCCGCTCCCTGTTGGTCGTGCGGCTCAAGGCCTGCGGCTTCGTCTTACACTCTCTCTGCTTTTGTCTCAGCCGACGCGCGTAACCTTCTCGGGAAAAATCTCACCGGAGCTCATGAAGCGCTCCATGGCTTTCATGGCGCAGCTCTCGCCGCAAAGATGATGGATGTTCGGGCCGGCGGCCTCGGCGGCATTCCACGGCAGCAGTGTAAAGCGGCGCGCAGGCTGTCCCTGCTCAAAACAAGGCACGTCGCCCAGCATCACCATCCACCAGTGGTTGGCTTCGCGCTTTGGCTTGCCGCAAATGTCACAACTGTAATTGACGTCCCATCCCATAGCCCCCTCCTGAAACACCGGCTACGACTCACAGTATGGCAGCAATTTACGCAAATGACATGCCTGACTCCCTAACTTCTGCTAGGCTGATGCTGCGGTAAAAAATGCAGCTTTAGAAAGCTGCGCGTCTTGATTTCTTGCTTATTTTTGCTTGTTTTTGTTTCTCTCTACCCGCCCCCATTTGCCTGACTTCTCTTTTGGATGCTGCAAGCTGCCCGTTGGTCGGTGCAAGGGGTCTAAAGTTTGAGGAGCTTGCCCTGTGCGTTGCTATAACTGCCCTGGTACCAGATTCCGGCGTTCCCACCTGCGCAGTAAAGACCTCCTTTATCTGGCCTTACTGCAATACCCGGTCCGTTGCCTTGGCTGCAGCCACCGGCAACGCTGTAGCCTGTTGACGGCATTCCATTTCGCTCCGGCACATGCAAAACACCACCACCAGCCCCTTGCCGCCACGGCCACCCCGCAACTGTGGCAGCAACACAGGACAGGCCATTCCGAACAGCAGGACTAAGGACAACTGAAACCGCTGAGCCTCAGGAACCGGGCTGGTTGCCGGGTAAGGGCTGCCGCGCAAACGGCGGAAAAGTAAATGGTCGGGACGACTAGATTCGAACTAGCGACCTCACCCACCCCAAGGGTGCGCTCTACCAGGCTGAGCCACGTCCCGACTGACGGTGCTGGGCAGCACCGGGGGTAACAACATTACCAGTTTACATGAGCGCCGCTATTGTGTGGGGGCCACGTATTCCTTCGGCAGCGCGCCGCCGTCGCCAAAAAAGAAATCGTTCATCTGCTCCACCAGAAACTCCTGCGCTTCGCGCGTCCAGGGCTGCAGGCGATACTCATTGAGCAGCATCTTCTGGCGCTCCACCCACTCGCCCCAGGCTTTTTTGGAGACGTTCTTGTAAATCTTCTGGCCGAAGTCGCTGTCGAATGGCGGCTCGTCGAGCCCTTCCATTTCAGCCTTATGACGGGTGCAAAAAACCATGTGTGCCATCTTCTATCCTTGCTCCCTGAGCTGGCGTTGGCCGCCTGCGTGTAAGCTCCATTGTAATGCGGAAACGCAATCTTCTCAGCGTCGCTTGCCTTTG
>DZDJ01000098.1 GCA_022736715.1 Edaphobacter aggregans | reverse complement strand
GCGTCAACCTCCCGAGCGTCAGCCTCCTGCGCCTGCGAACTGGCGCTCTCGACCCACATCAGTCGCTCGCTGTGCGAACCGCCCTGCCCAAAACCTGACGCACGCGGATGACACATGCGAGCGGCGGCTGTCGCTGCAAAGCCGTCAACCGGCGGAGCGCCGAGCAGTGGTGCCCGTCGCCCGGTTCTACTGGGGTGTCGAGGAGAACAACGAGTTCACTTGTGTACGAGTCGATCAAACCGTACGTAGAACTCAACAGGATCGTCTGTGACTTTGAAACAGTCCATCAACGCAGAGGGCACTGGCACAAAGATTTTGTTCTTAGCGACGATTGTCGTAGTTATCAGCGGCGCGCCACCGGCCGCCCCCGTCGTCCTGGCGCCGCGAAGCTCAATGTCGTAGTACAAATTTTCAGCTGAATGAGCCATGCCGAACACGAAAACAATCCTTCGGCCAGCCCAGGCAACTTGGGTTGAATGCGGGAAGGTAAAGAACTCACGCTCCAACTGAAATAGGCGGTCGGAGAGCGCTAGGAACATGCGGTGGTTGTTAAGCTGCGGAAGCTCGCGCTCTGTCGTCAGCAGCCGCTCTCGCAACTCTGTGTCGGTTCGGAGAATCGGTGATCCGGGTTCCGCCACTGAGATGACCCGAACGGGAGTCGGCTCTACTGCGGTATTGACTACATCGTTCAGAACAGTCTCAACAGCACCGACGCTGTCACTACTCACGCGTTGCGTCTGCCCAGAGCCAATGTTGGCTGCTGCGGTCAATACCTCCGTGAATTTCAAGTGACCCGCCAAGTACTCGGCCAGGAGCGGCTCGAGATCGCCCTTGTCATCGACTTCGAGGCGATACAGCTCTCGCCTCCTGGCGAGCGTCTTCTGGAGGGCATCAAGGCCGGCCCGCTGAGATGAAGGAACGAAGGCCTTGATTTTCTCGTAGACATGAACCCGAACGAAGTCTTTCGTCATGCCATCAGAGACTTCCGGATTCGCAGCGATCACTCGGAGCAACGCAAGGATAGCGTTCCATGTCCTTGAAATCTTGAGCGTCAGCCGTTCTGCTGTGGTCTCCGTCAGCATCGGTACGCCATGACTTATCTTGACCCACTCCACTGAAACGTCATCGATCAAATAGTCGACTTTTAGCACTCTTGCAATAGACAACGTCAGCGAGACTTCGTCCCAAGTCAGTTCAGAGGGCCTGTATGCCTCCAGAATCGTCGCAGTGTCAGGGATGGGCGACATGCCCAACACCTGGGTGAGGTAGCGTTGCTGCAAATCTCGACGAGGATTCTGCTGACTCACCCGAATCAAAGGAACATCTTCACTCGAGAAAGTGTTGATGGTGTCAACGTCGGTACCAGCGTACCAGTGGAGATCGACACCGGCATAGGTCGTGCGAAGCTTAGCCAGTTCCAGCCGCTCATCATCGGGGCTCATCTGAATGCTCACTCGGCCCGCCCAAGCAATTTGACCCAGCTGGACAACGTGCTGCTGAAATGCCGGCAAGGCATCTGCCAAGTCTGTGTCCTTCAGCGTCTCAGTCAACGCATGATCGATGGGGCCGATCAGTTGAGTCGCTTCCTGAATCGACTCTCTGGTCAGGGCTTCGCGACCGGCGGTCGGAAGAAGAAATGGAAGGTCTGCGAATCCACCAAGTTGGTAGTGACTTGGAAACGGAATTGGCGCAAGGCCGAATCGCGATCGAAGTCCCATAACCTGACCAGCTCCGTGTCGGAGCCATAGTCCCCCGATACTTGACGCGCCATCGATCACCAGCTTGTCCACAATGACCGCGACCTGGTTCCCCTCGGCAAAGACGGTTGCCTCAAAACCGAACCTTCCAACCGCCAAGTTCCTCGTCGCAAGCAAACGCCATTCAGCACCAATTCCAGCGGCGGCGCGCACGTCCTGCTGACTGAGAAGCTCTCCGTTAAACCTAACTGGAACCGAGAGAAATCTGACGAATGGAAGCAAGTACCCTCGAAGGCCAACAACGTTCACCGGCGCATTCGCAGCAATCTGAGCGACAAGCGAGGTTCCAACTTCGATGCCCGCCTCGAGAGGTTCCATCGAGATACAGTCTTGGCCGATCGACAGCTCGCTCTTCAAAGCGACCGTCCGAAAGCCGGTTTCCTGCCCTAGTTCCCTCGTGTCAACCTGAAGTCGCTCGCACACACCGAAATTGGCCATCGCTCCGATGCCAAAAGTCCCGATCACGCCGGCCGCTCGCGCGGCGTCATTGTTCTTGCCTGAGGACCCTGCGCGCCAAAAATTCTCGCGCAAGACTTGCTCAGACATGCCGATGCCTTGATCCTTGATTTCGATTCGGTCAGGCACTGCTGTGATGTCGATCGAATACTCTGATGCGGGTCTCCCTTCTCGGTTTGCACGCATGAGTACGGCGTCGAAGGCGTTTTGAACGTTCTCGCGGGCCATTGCGAAGGGAGAGTCATAGATCTGCTTCGACAGGATCTCGAGCACGCGAGCCGTATCGACTTGAAATGCGATCTGCGTCATTACTTGCTACCTCCTAAGCGAGCCAGAGCTTGGTCGATGCACTGCCGCACAGCTGCATCAGCGTTTCTTGTGACGTCTGAGGATTGAGTAAGTTCTCTCAACCCATTTCGATCTCCGACTTGATATAGCGCCTCGAACACCGCAATGAGTTCTAGGTTCGACCGTGGAGGGTTGCAGAACCCAACGATTCCGGGCCAGTCATCCGCCTCTTGGAGTGCTTGTAGTGCGACGCGGCGTGCGAAGTCGTCCTCAGGAAATCCGCGCACGAGCGCGAATGCACCTGCCCGATCACCTTTGCGTAGCAGCTCGGCTGCCTCGCTCGCCGCTTGCAGGGCAAACTTTTCTCTTGGGGGCGTCTGAAGATTGAAGTCAATCGTGGGGCCGTTGAACTCCGGCACGAAAGCAGCGCCCCAAACCGGCAGGCCGAATTCGCCATTCTTCATCTCTCGAACGTGAACTGAACTCGCACCCGTCAGAGGATCGATCAAGATCAAGTTGTATGCCCTCCTTCGTCCAGTTGGCAAGCTGTTAGGGCCGCCGCACAGTGTTCCAGCGCTGACAACCGCGAGCGCCTTTTGTCGGTCTGCCGTGAAACGATGTTCAATGAACTGGGGACGGTGTTGGTGCCCATGCAATCCCATGACGAATCCACCGTCCATCAGGCTCTGGAGAAATTCGGCATCCATGTAGTCAGAATCCCTGGGGCCGCCAGACAGATTGTGATGCCAGACGGCGATGGGCAGTCGGCCTGCACGCACAAGACTCGCGACGCCGCGAGTCGCCCCAGCAACACAGTCTGGGTGGATTCGACCGGCCCGATTGAACAGATCGTTGTCGCAGCAACTGGACAAGCCGACGACTACGATTCCAAATTCGGGTAGGTCATGTACGACGAACTGCTCTTCGGAATCGAGCGAGAAAGCGTGGTGGCCCGCGTAGAAGGTCTCGAAAAAGTCCGCGAACGGCTTTAGACGATCGCGATATTCGAGAGGCTTGGTAACTCGTCGCAAGACAAAGTCCGACCATACCCAGCGCCAAACAGCGCCTTCAGCGGCGAGTTGCTTTGCGACCAATTGTCGTTGGTCTTTCTCCGCTGGTACAGCCTCGATTTCGGTCGCTCGGAGCACATGAGGATGACTCACATCGTGGTTTCCGGGCACCAGGATGACGCGCTCTCGATTGCCTTCAAAAAAAAGTTCGGCGAGTAGAACAAGGAATTCGAGTGCCTCGTCGTACTGCTGTTTCAGAGCCGCATCGCTGTTGGCATCGTTCGAGGTGACACCGTAGACGATGTCTCCGCTCACGATTGCAAGGTCTGGCGACCGAAGGCCCTCGCCTACATATCGATCTCGATCGAGACGGAGCGACTCCAACAACGACGCCGTTGTTAGCCTACTCCCGGAGTCTCGGTGGAGATCTGAAATGTGCAAGACAGAGACCATATCGTTTACTTCCACCGTCGAAATTTGGCTGGGGCACGGCAGAGTAGCATGCAGACGACGAAAGCCTTCCCCACGAAGCGTTGCTTGCGTCGGCTTGGTCTATGCCGAGATGTTTTCGACGGCTTTGCAGCGGATGCAGCCGGTGGGAAGCCGCTCCGTCCAGCTGAAAGTGAGGCCAGCGAGTTGCCGGCAAGCTGTCAACGGCGACCGACCGCTCCTGGCCGGAAGGAGTCGACCTCGCAGGCAGTTCGCTCAGCCGCATGGGAGGCGGCA
>DZDJ01000097.1 GCA_022736715.1 Edaphobacter aggregans | reverse complement strand
GGGCGGAGCGGGGCATGGTCATGGCTTGATCTTAGCTCGTGGTGGGGAAGGGGGGGCAACTAAGTGGGTGTCCTTTAGTTTGGTGTCCTTTAGTTTTGCAGGCTTCGTCGCTCAGGCTGCTGATGGGGTAAGTCTTGTCGCCCAGGGTGAGGGTGCTTTCGGTGGCTTGTTGTTGGCTCATTGGATCGCTCCTGTAGGGTTAGGGAAACGCTGAATTTTTTTGCGTTTCCTTAGTGGGTAAAGAAAAAACCCCACCCGAGGGTGAGGTTTGAGGTGATGCGCCGGGCACGCGGGGCGCGCGCCCGGCAAGGCGTCATCGCATCAGTAGATTTCGATGAGGCCTGTACCACCCGTGACGGCTTCCAGGCCGTTGAAGGTGCCGACCAGTTCGATCACGGTGTCTTCCGCGCCGTCCTGGAAGACGAAGCTGCTGTCCGCGCCATTGAAGAGACCATCGCCGTTCTTGTCGTACTGGAACAGAACGGTGGTGCTGGTGCCATTGAGGTTGGTGGCGAGGTAGGCCAGGGCATCTTCCAGGCTGAGCTGGCCTGCGCCGGTGCCGACGATCATGCCTAGGGCGTAAGCATCAACATCATCGAAGGTCACCAAGCCGTTGGCGGCAACGGCATGGGATTCAATGTCACCCACGTCGGTGCCATTCACAGTAGCAACTGCCGCGATGGTGGCGGACGCAAGGTCCAGGACATCGCTACCGACGATTGCGGAACCGGCGACCACGCCTGCGGCACCTGCACCGCTGGCGGTGTCGAAGCCTGCGATGACATCCCAGCCGGAGGCGGTGGAGTCGCCATCGGCGATGACCACGGTGTCAATCACGGCATCCGCGGCGGCGGTGTTCTGCATGACCAGGACATCGGCGCCGGCGCCGCCGGTGAAGATGTCGGAATGCACGCCACCCACGGCGGCGTCATTGCCAGCGCCACCGTTGAAGACCAGGGATGCAGTGGTTTGGTCAGTCACCAAGGCCACGTCGTTGCCGCCCGCGCCGTTGAAGGTGATGTCCGCAGCTGCGGTCATGATCTCCAGATTGGCGTTGGCGTCACCGGTGACCACGCCAACCGTGGCGCTGTCGACGGTGGCCAGGCGGCCGTCCAGTACCGCGGAGGGGGTGTTCAGGGCAGCACCGGTCCAGGTCAGGGTCAGGTCGGAGCCCGCGCCGACGGCCAGCATCTGGTCAACAGTCGTTCCACCAGCACCGTCCACGTCGATGTACAGCGTGGTTACGCCGCCGTTCATGGATACGGTGTTGCTGGCAAGGGTGGCGTCGATGCCGGTGAGCACGTTGTCGCTTACGGTGTTGATGCCGTTGCCAACGTCGTAGGTATCGTTGCCGTCCTTCGCGCTGACGGTGTCATCGCCCGCGCCGGTGGAGATCACGTTGTCGCCACGGTCGGCGGCCACGGTGTCCCAGCCTGCGCCGGTGGTGATGGTGTCATCCTGGCCGGAACCGGTGATGGTGTTGTCGCCATTGCCTGCGGTGATGGCGATGTCCTTGCCGGCGGAACCCAGGGCGCTGAACACGTTGTCGCCATCCGCCAGGGTGACGGTGGCATTGTTGCCCAGGGAGATCACGGTCGCGGTCAGGTCACCGCCGACGTTGGAGGCGTCGAAGCTCAGCAGGGAGTTGTTGAGCGAGGCGCCGGAGACGGTGTTGAGGTTGACATCGCCATCCGCGGTGACCGACAGGGCGGTCATGTTCTTGGCCCAGATGTTGTTGATGGTCGTGGTTGCGGTGGGGCCAGTGATAACGGTCTCGGTGTCTTCGTCGGCGACGACGATGGACATGGAGGTGATGCCATGGGCGGTCAGCTGACCCAGGTTATAGGCGGTTGCGCCGATATCGACGGCGTCCAGGCTGGCGTTGATGTTGACCGTCAACGCATTGGCGCTGTTGTTGGCCAGGGTGACGCCGTTGAAGTTCGCCACGGTGCTGTCGTCATCGTTGATGCCATTGGTGGGATCGTTGATGTCATTAATATCCAGGTCCGCGAAGAAGTTCAGCGCGGCCAGGTTGGTGTCGGTGAGCGTGATGATGTCGGTGGTGGCAACGCCAGCGATGTTGAACGGCTCGGCGGTTTCCGGGGAGCGGTCAAGATTGCCGTTGGCGGCGTTGTCCGCCAGGATGACCAGCTGATCGATATCTGCATCGGCCATGCCAAGGGTGACGTTGTCGTTGGCGATGATGTGCAGGTTCTCGATGTCGGTCAGTTCCAGCGCGGCGTCTTCGCTGAAGGCCGCACGCACGGTGTCTTCACCGCCAGCGTCGGTGATGCTGTCGGCGGTGTCGAAATCGTCGATGTTCTGGAAGGTCAGGATGTCATCGCCGGTGCCCAGCTTGATGGTCTGATCAACGTCTTCGATGGTGACGGTGGTGTCGCCTACGGTCAGGCGAAGGTCGCTGGCCTGGGCGGTGGCGTCGATGGTGGCGGCCACCAGGGACGAGGTGACAGTGTAAGTCTGGCCAGCCACGCCGCCGGTCAGGGTCAGGGTGCCGGTCTGCTCCTGGGCCTTGGTCAGGATGACGACGTTGGACTCGGTGTCGTTGTCCGCGATGCTGACGTTTTCAACAACGCCATCGGCTCGGTCAGCGTCGCCGTCGCCATTGTCGCCGTCGAAGTCCAGGGTGTAGTCGAAGGTGGTCCCGGTGTTGAGGTCGTTTTCAACCGCGATGGCGACGGTGTCGCTGGCGCCGGAGGCATCCTTCAGGCGTACGTTGACTACGGCGTCCGTACCTGCCACTGGATCGGTGATGGAGTGACGCAGAACCAGGCCGCTGGCAGCGAGGGTGGCCCCCATGTCGTTGAGGTTGAAGGTGCCGAGTAGATTGTTGGTGTTTTCGTCGCGCATGATGACCGAGGTGAGGTCTTCGTCAAATGCGTCGAAGTCAACGGTCTGAGCGCCCGCTTGCTGGCGAAGCTCCAGGGTCTGGATGTTCGTGATATCGGCATTGCCAGCGATGTTGCTGGTGGTCTTGAAGGTGTTTACACCCTCGCTGCCGTCGATCACGTCACGATTGGCGGCGCTGGTGGCCGCAACAGCTGCGCTGCTCCAGAAGGTGTCATCACCCAAGCCGCCGGTGACCACGCCGTGCACGGTTGCACCGGAGTTGGCCGGATCGGCAAAGCCGCCGAGGGAGTTGGTGATGTCCAGGGTCAGGTCGCCCGTGAAGGCGCGGGCATTCAGGTCGAGCAGACCGACGGCAGACGGGTTGGCGATGCCGGGTGCGCCCAGACGGAAGTATTCGGTCGCACCAGCCGGTACACCCGAAGCAGCGGTCAGGGTGATGATGTCAAGGAAGTCGTCACCGGTGATGGTGAGCGTTTCCATTTCGTTGACAGACAGTGTGTTGATGTCCACGCCATGGGTGGCATGCAGGTTGACGGTTTCAAAACCTTCAACATTAAATGCGGTGCCGAGTGCGTTCTGGGTGACGGAGTTGGCGAGCACATCGTCCAGTACCAGATTGGCGGTTTCGTCGCCGTCCAGCACGCCGCGCTGATAGTTGAAGGTGACGGCGGTTGTATCGCTCTGCGCGTCCGCAACGCTCAGGTTGGCAGCGGGCGTGGTGATGTTGTTGACGGTTACTGCAGTTGCATCGGAGGTGATCTTGACGATGTTCAGATCAGTGATGGCATCGGCGTAGCGTACGTCAACCGTGGTGGTGTTACCCGTCCACTCCAGGTTGACGGTCTGGATGTTGTTGAGCTGGGGCGTAACAGTTGCAGTGGTGCCTTCGTCGGCGTTCCTGTTGCCGATTTCCGCATTCAGGGTGTTGTCCGCGCGGCCTGCGATGCCGGTCAGCTCGTCTTCGTCCTGAAGCGAGAGGATGCGGTCGGAACCATCTGGGGTATAGACCATGTCGGCGATGAAGATGTTCGCCGTGGCCTTGTCGGAACTGCTGGTCAGGGTGAACGTTTCGCCGCCGGAGTCGCCTGCGTTCGCGATGGTGTTCTGAACGAAGGTCTGAACCTCGGGTGCGGTGACACGAGAGTTCGGTTCCGAAGTCACCTCGGCAAGCCAGTCACGGGCTGCTTGTTCATCATCGGCGTCGTAGGTGGCGGTGCTGGTGACATCGCCGTCCTGAAGGCCGGGGGCCAGGGTTTCGGTGAACAGGTTGGCTGCTTCGAGCTTGTTCTGGATGGCGACGGCGTCGTCGTTCCGGGCGCCATCGAGGATGTTCAGGACGATGGTACCCGGGGTGAAGGTGCCTGCGGTGAAACCGTCGATGTAGAACTTCTTGCCAGCCTCATCCGGAGCGCGATTGAACAGGGCCAGGTAGACCTCG
>DZDJ01000003.1:99708-123466 GCA_022736715.1 Edaphobacter aggregans | reverse complement strand
CCTTCGCATAGTGCGGTCGCACCAGCGCCTCCAGCCCTGACCATGGCACTATCTGTCCAGAAACAACTCTCGGCGACTCTTCCGCCCGTACTTCTCAAACACCCCCTGACTCGCCAAGCTCTGCTGCTTCATCGACCCCACCTCACTCCTATCTGATTAATCAATCAGGACGCGGATGCAGAACTTGTGCAGAGTCTCCCTTAGAAGACCAGCTTGATTGCACCCTGCAGTTGACGCGCAGTGGTAGTGTAGTCGTTCTGTGTCTTGGTCGAGGTCGACAAGCTGAACAGAGCCGGCGTAGCCAGTGCAGGGGACGGGTTGGTGAACTCCGGATGGTTGAATACGTTGTATCCTTCCACCCGGAGAACCAGCTTGAGGCCCTCGGTGATCTGCTGTGTCTTCTGGAACGAAAGATCGGTGTCCACATAGTGCGGGCCGTAGAACTGGTTGCGGCGCACCGTGGGAATGACGTCAAACGAAGGCGACCGGAAGCCGCTGTAGGCAGGGCCAAAGCGCTTGCCCAGGCCGCTGGGATCGATCTGGCTGCCCAGGCCGGACGGGTACAGCGGGCTGCCGCTGTAGCTGGCGCGCGCACCGAGGCCCGTGTGCTGTGCGTCGATCGAGCTGAAGATCTCGAACGGCTGGCCAGTCTGCGCAGTTTCAATCCCGGAAAACTGCATGCCTTCAAACAAGACGCCCAGGAACCCGGAGCCGAGATGCGACTGGCCGCGGCCCACCGGAAGAACGTAGGTCGCGTTGGCCGTCACACGATGGCGCGTATCGCTGACCGAGTTGCCATACTCGGCCGCCAGATCGGTGGAGTCTCTGGGCAAACCACGATTGTTGCTGCCAGGAACCAGCGTATCGCTGGCGTCATCCAGAGCATGGGCCCAGGTGTAGGCCATGGTGAAATCCAGGTTGTGCGAGGCCCGCTTTGTGAGCTGCGCCTGGAAGGAGTTGTAGTTCGACATCGCTATGCCGGCCTGGTGGAAGTCGATAAAGATTGCGTTGTTGAATACCGCGTCGCTGGGCAGAATGCCGAACTCCTGTCCCAGCCACAGACTGACAAACTGCAGCGCGGACTCGCCGGGCTGGCCGGAGTTTGGATCGACTCCGCAGGAAGCAGGATCCGCATTGCAGGTGGCCACCAGCCCCGCAACCAGACCACGGTCTGGCTGATTGCCGTTGATCTCCGTCAGCACGTGGTAGCTGTGGTTGCCAACATAGTTGAGATTGACGACGAAGTTGCCCGGCAGTTCCCGCTGGATGCCAAGATTCCATGTCTCATTGGCGGGAATGCTCATGTGTGGGTCAAAGGTGACCGGCTCCAGCATCTCCCCCTGCTGCACCACGGCCGTCGGCGTGAGAGCCCTCGTAAATCCGGTATTGCTGAAGGTCGGGAAGACAGGATAGGTGTTCTCCAGCGGATAGGCGCTGTAGGTTGCCTGGAAGGGCGGATTGCTCTTGGCATTGCCAAAGAGGTTGCCGAAGATACGGTCATGGAAGATGCCAAAGCCGCCGCGTACCGCCGTTTTGCCATTCTTGAACGGGTCCCAGGAGAAGCCGACACGAGGCTCAAAGAGCCCCCAACTGTTGGCATAGAGCCGCCGTCCTGTGCCCGATCCAACAATGTCGAAGGTAAACGGGGCCGGGCCATTTGCAGGAACGAACAGATTGGAGAGGTTGTTGTTCGCCTCATAAGGAACACCATTGAACTCCCAGCGCAGACCGTAGCTGAGCGTCAGGTTCGAAAGGGCCTTCCAACTGTCCTGTACAAAGAGCCCGTATTCATGCTGACGGAAGTGGCGGTTGTCCGTCGGCGTCTGCACTGCAGCCTCATTGAAGTACTGTGACTGCGACTGGTTGCTGATGTTGCCCATCAGGAAGTGAATCTGGTTCTGCAACTGCGAGTATGTACTTGCCGTGGCCCCCGAGGCGGGGAAGTTCAGGTTGTACGAGGGAAGGCCGAAGTCAGAGTAGAGCGAAGAAGTCACCGTGTCGCGCGAGCCAAAATCGTCGTAGCCGTTCTCCTGGATATGGCGCAGCTCTCCGCCGGCCTTGATGGTGTGATTTCCCTTGGAGAAGGTGAAAACTTCGATCACCTGTCCGGTGGAGGTCAGCCGGTCCTGGCCATTGCTGTCACCCAGCGCACCGCACCCAAAGGTGCCAAAAAGCGGCATAGCATAATCGCGGCCGGGATTGAACGACGAAATGGTGAACGGGGTGACGCTGTTCAGCGTACCCACGCCGTTGCAGAAGAAGCCGGAATTGTTCCGGTTATAGCTGAGGCGAAGGCTGTTTGCCATCTGCGCGCCCAGAATGGAGTCCAGACCAATGACGCCGGAGTGCTCGGTGCTGATATTGGAATAGGAACCAATGCCGCCCGGCAGAATATCAGAGAAGGCCGGGTTCGGGTCGGCGCTGTGGCTGTAGATGTAGCGGACCATCAGATGTTCGGTGTCCGTCAGCTTGTGGTCCAGCTTGCCGGTAAGGGTGTATGCGTTGAAGCGGGAGGACGAGGGAAAGCTGTACAGGCCGCTGGTGGCGTCAATCAAACCGGCATTCGGCGCCGGATAGAGCGACATGATCTTCTGCGCCACCGGGTTGATGGTCTCACCGGTAGAGTTGTTCGGGTCGGCAGCATTCGTCAGATTCACCGGGGAGTCCGGATAACCGGGCACCTGATAGTTGAAAATACCGCTGGTGAAGGCCGGGGTGGGCGTAATGATGGTGTCTGTCAGCGTGGTGCGGAAGCGCTGTACTTCCCCGTTCAGATAGAAGAAGGTGTGGTCTTTCCAGATGGGCCCGCCGACCGATGCGCCAAAATCATTACGGACATACGGGTTCATCTTCTGCGTGCTGCCATCCGGGTTGACGGCGCGGTTGAACCAGTCGCGCGCGCCCACGGCGTTGTAACGGCCGAATTCATACGCATTGCCATGAAGCTGGTTGGTGCCGCTGCGCGTGACCACATCAATCACAGCGCCCGTGTTGCGGCCATACTGCGCATCCATGTTGTTGGTCATGATGCGGATTTCCTGAATGTTGTCAGGATTGGCGGAAACGATGCCGCTCGTTCCACCGGGAACGGAGGTGTCGTTGTTGTCCGAACCGTCCAGCATGAAGTTGTTGTTGCGGTCGCGCGAGCCGTTGACGGCAAACCCACCCATGGCGCCCACGGCTACACCAGGAGACTGAAATGCCAACTGGTAGGGATCTCGCAGGATGAGTGGCAGGTTCTGAACCTGCTCCGAACTGATGACCGTGCCGAGATCGTAGCTTTGCGTTTCGATGGGCGCTTCCGTGACGGCAGCAACATTCACCACCGTCTTCGCGCCGGAGATCCTGAGCTGCAGGTTCAGGGGCAGTATCTGCGCCACGGTGAGCCGTACCCCCTGGTACACCGTGTCCTGAAAGCCCGCCTTGCTGGCCGTGACCGTGTAGATGGCGGGGGGGAGACTGGCAAGGGTGTAACTGCCGGTTCCGGTGGCAGTCACAGTATAAGACTGGGCGGTCGCGCCCGCTTTGGCCACGATGGTGGCATGTGGCACTACCGCTCCGGATGGGTCAGTTACTGTTCCTGTGATGCTGCCAACCTGAGCCTGTGCCGTCAAACTGAAGCCAACGCCGATGAGAACCAGCAATACCAAATGGAATACGATCTTGCGCGCCATGGTATTTCCTCCGCTTATACTGTTTTTTTGAATTGTGTAAGTGAACGATAGAGCACGTTCTTTGCCAGTCCGGGACAAGGGGCGCGGGAAATTTCAGCCGTGTGGCAGAAAACGATGATTTTCCTGTAAATCCCTGGAAGGATCTTGTCCCCGGACGGAAGATTCTGCCGCTCCTCCGGCACAGATCCGTTGCAATTTGTGGAGGTAGCGGTTATTTTTTTCTGAATTTTAAATTCCAATATATGGAATTTTGTATGGATACGCTTTCATGGAGTTGATTTCTCCGGTCAGACTCTCTGGAGGCTCCGCCAGGGGCTGGATGCTGCTTTAATAGCTTCCTATGTATGCACTTCGTATTAGTCTGGTCTGGATTTCGCCACGGCGGGAAAAGTCGAAGCTGCCGGGGCTGGCTGAGGGACAGGCGATCTATCTGGAGCGCATGGGGCGCTATGCGCGGGTGGAAACAGCCGCATACCCCACCGAAGATGCCCTGCTGAAGGCGCAGGCGGCTGGAGCAGGACGGACGCATCTGGTGCTGCTGGACAGTCGGGGCAAGCAATTTACTTCGGAGCAGTTTGCGGCCAGGGTTGGGCAGTTGCGCGATCAGGGGACGCAACATGTAGTGTTTGCTATTGGTCCGGCGGATGGGTGGTCGGATGCGGCGCGGCAGCGGGCGGACCTGCTGCTTTCCCTGGGGCCGATGACATTGCCGCACGAGCTGGCGCGGGTGGTGCTGGCGGAGCAGATCTATCGTGCCATGACGATTCTTGCCGGGCATCCTTACCACTCCGGGCACTGATTTTGTGCTTGCAGGCGCTGGCGGGCTGGGGCGCGCCGGATTACTCTGGAAGCTGCGATGACAGACCAGGCACAGGCATTTTCTGACGAGCGGCGCGGGCTGATCCTGATCAACACCGGCCCGGGCAAAGGCAAAACCACGGCAGCGCTGGGGACGGCGTTCCGCGCGGCAGGCAATGGCATGCGGGTGCTGGTGCTGCAGTTTCTGAAGGGCTCGTGGCACTATGGCGAACTGGACGCGGCGAAGGCGTTAGGCGACAACTTCGTGATCCGGCAGATGGGCCGTGGTTTTGTAAAGATTGGCGGCGCCGAGGCTGACCCGGAAGACCTCCGCATGGTGCAGGAGGCGTGGGAGGAGGCGCGGCAGGCGGTCCTTTCCGGCGACTGGGACATGGTGGTGCTGGACGAGATCAACTATGCGATCAGCTATGGCATGTTGGACCCGGAGCAGGTGGTGGAAACACTGCGGCAGAAGCCGGAGCTGATGCACGTGGTGCTGACCGGACGGAATGCGCACCCGTCGCTGGTGGAGATTGCCGACACGGTGACCGAGATGCGCGAGGTGAAACATGCCTATCAGAAGGGCATTCTGGCGCAGCGTGGCGTGGAATACTGAGCAATTTGGGCACTGTGCAGACTGCGGACAAGCCGCCGGCAAGGGGTTGTGTTCCGGATGCAGCTCCTGAAGCCATGCGGGCCCGACCGTGGCGGTAATGTGGCCAGGATTTGGCATGGATTCGGCAACCTCTGCCCCCTGCGCATACGGCAGCGTGTGATAATGAAATGTGCACGTAACCTCAAAACTTGCCACTCTTTCCTCAGGCGTGTTGTTGTCCTTGACGCTCGCTTTGGGCGTTGGCTGCCATGCGCAGAGCGCAACTCCCTCCACTACAGCAACTGCGGCAGGTGCTGCGGACAAGTCCGGTCCGGGCAAAGCTGACCTGGATCGCAGAATTGAGCTGATGGTGCGGTCGAAGTTTGGCGTGCCGCCGGACTACAGCATCGACATTGGCGAGCGCGGCAAAAGCGGCTTTCCGGGCTACGACTCGCTGCCAGTGACCTTCAGCCACAATGGCAAACAGAGCAAGCCACTGACGTTTCTGGTTTCTGCCGATGGCAAAACGCTGGCCCGGTTTGAGAAGTTCGACATCAGCAAAAGCCCGGCGGACATTGTTTCAACCGCCGGCAGGCCGTGGCGCGGAACCGCCAATGCGCCGGTGGTGGTGGTGGTCTTTGACGATCTGGAGTGCCCGTTCTGCGCGCGGATGCACAAAGAGCTGTTTCCGCTGACGGCGGACCGTTATAAGGGCAAGATTCGCATTGTGTACAAGGACTACCCGCTGGTGGAGATTCATCCCTGGTCGATGCACGCCGCCATTGACAGCGACTGCCTGGCCGCGCAGAGCAACACTGCGTACTGGAACCTGGTGGATTACGTGCAGGAGCACGCCAGTGAGATTGCCGGGCCGCAGCACAGCATTGACACGGCCAAAGCGACCCTGGACCAGTTGACCCGCGCCGAGGGCAAGCGCGAAAAGCTGGATGAGGCCCGGCTGGATGCCTGCATCACTAAGCAGGATGAGACGCCGGTTCGCGCCTCCATGCAGGAGGGCAACGAGCTGGGCGTAAGCGCAACGCCAACGCTTTTCATCAATGGAGAGCGGGTGGAAGGCGCTGTGCCAACGGAGGACTTCTGGCCGGTGATTGACCGGGCGCTGGCAGCGGCTGGCGTTACGCCACCGGCTGCGGCAGGCCCGGCGGCAACGACGGATGCCGGCAGCAAAACGGACGGGAAGTAATCAGAACTTGGCTGCCGGGTGCCGGGAGCATATTATTCTGGAAAATACAGGTCACAACACTCGGCTGGACTGACCGGGAGTGAGCATTTCAACGGATACAAACAATGGATCAGACGGTAGAGAACATTCGGTTGTCCAACGCATATAGAAACCTGCAACGCAACGTTGCCCGCAAAGCTCAGGTTGGTCTGCTGATAGGCGCATCTCTGGCGCTGCCCTTTGTGGCAGGCTGCAACCGGGGCCATAATCCGGACGTACTGGCCACTGTGAACGGGCACCCTATTTACCGCGCGGACGTCGACAAGTACTACGAAAACCAGATTGGCGACGCCAAGCAGCGGCCCACTAGGGAACAGCAGGAGAGCCTGCGCCTGAACATTCTGCACCAACTGATTGAGGATGAGATCATTCAGCAACGCGCGGCCAAAATGAATCTGGTGGCCACGGATGATGAGGTGAATGCCAAGGTCAACGAGCTTAAGGCCCCGTATACACAGGACCAGTTTGACCAGCGGCTTAAGGCCAAGCATTTGACGCTGGACGACCTGAAACGCGACCTGCGCCGTTCCCTGACGATGGACAAGCTGCTGAACAAGGAGATCAACTCCAAGATCAACATTACGGACACGGACATCAGCTCCTACTATGGCCAGCACAAGGCGGACTTCAACCTGATTGAAGCCGAATATCATCTGGCGCAGATTGTGGTGACCTCGGTGCCGTCGCAGCAGTCGGTGAACCTGCAGAACAGCAAGGCCACCAACGATGCCGAGGCCAGGAAGAAGATTCAGGCACTGTATAACCGGCTGGAAAGCGGCGACGATTTTGGCGCACTGGCGATGAACTTTTCCGAACAGGCGGGAACCAGCAGCAATGGCGGTGATATGGGCTTCATTCCGGAGTCTCAACTGAAGACCGACCCAACGATCTACGGCGCTGTGAGCAAGCTGAAGGATGGACAGTTCACCAGCATTCTGCCGCTATATGAGTCGCCAACCTCGAAGAAGGTGATGGGGTATGCGGTCTACAAGCTGATTACGCGGGAGCCGGCGGGGCAACGGGAGCTGAGCGATCCGCGGGTGCAGCAGGCGATTCGCCAGCAGTTGCAGGACGGCCGGTCGCAGTTGTTGAAAGCGGCATACTTTGAGATTCTGCGCGATCAGGCGCGGGTGCAGAACTACTATGCTGAAGAGATCTTCAAAGACGCTTCCCACTGATTTTTATGACGGTCTTCGGTTCCCGGGCCTCCCAATTGCGGACCCGGGAATCACTGTTTGCAGACAACAAAAACTGCGGAGCGGCAGAACCGGGCCGGGCCGGTTTGCCGGAGAGAATCGAGGAGCACGTGAGCGGCCGCATTCGTTTTGGATTTCTTGGCTTTGGACATCACGCTGAGCGCCGGATGATGCCCGGCTTTCAGGGGTCCAGCCTCTGCGCTGTGAGCGGCCTTTGGCGGCGGGACCAGGCCAAAGCACAGGAAAATGCGCAGCAGTACAGCATTGCGCGCGTCTTTGCCACGCCGGCGGATCTGTGCCAGTCGCCGGAAGTGGATGCGGTCTTCATCGCGTCGCCGGACGCGCTGCATCTGGAGCATGCGCTGCTGGCCTTTGCGCATGGCAAGCCGGTGCTGTGTGAAAAGCCTGTGGCCATGAATGCGGCCGAAGCCGGGCAGATGGTTGCGGTCGCCAGCACCGCAAAACTGTTCTTTGCCGTGGCGCAGAACTTCCGCTTCAATCGCAGCGTGCAGTTGATGCGGCAGTGGGTGCAGGAGGGCCGCATTGGCCGTCCGCTGCTGGCGCACGCGCAGTTTGCGTACGCGGCGCAGTTCAGTCCTCGGACGTGGATTTACGATCCGTCGCTGGCCTGTGGCGGACCGATTGCCGATGTTGGCGTGCACTGCATGGACGCGCTGCGCTACGTGCTGGACGAGGAGATTGTCTCCATCAGCACGCTGGCGCGAGAGGACGAAAGCTCCGGCAAGGTGGAGGCATTTGCCGCGCTGCAACTGGCGATGAGCAAAGGCACGTATGCGAATGTCACCTGCACCACGCGCTCGCCGTATCGCACGCTGATGGAGGTGACGGGCGACAATGGCGTGATTGTGGCGGAGAACGGCCTGACGGTGGACCGCCCGGTGGACATACAACTGCGCCGCAATGGCAAGTTGATCCACACGGAACAGGTGAGCAACGACACTGCCTACAGCGAGATGCTGGACTGCTTTGCCCAGGCGTTGCAGGGAGAGGCGCATTTTCCGGCAACGGGCGAGGACGCTGTGCGCAACATGCGCGCCGTCGATGCAGCCTTCCGCAGTTGGCGTTCCGGCAAGCGGGAGCTGGTTTAAGGCGGTTCTCCAGTTTTCGTGGAGTCTCCAGTGATGTACAGGGTGGCCTTTTCTTGAGGAAAAGCCACCTTAAGGCATGCCGGTGATTACTCCACGATGGCCAGCACGTCGCCAGCCTGCACCGTGTCTCCGGTGACGACCGCAAGGCTCACGATGCGGCCAGCTTTGGGCGCCTTCAGCTCATTCTGCATCTTCATGGCTTCAATCACCACAATGCCCTGATGGTGGGCGACCTCAACGCCCGCCTCCGCCAAAATACGCACCACGCGGCCCGGCATGGGCGCCTTCACCGGCCTGGGGCCGTCGACTCCGGCGGCGTGGCTGCGGCGGCTGCGCAACGAGCGTGGATCTTCGACGCTGTACGGATAGCGCTTGCCAGCGTACAGAATGGCGGGGCCTTCCGGCGATTCATCCAGAACGCAGCGGCTGGCTCGGCCTTCCAGCAGGAGGGAGAGCACGCCGGGCTGCAGTTGGCAGGCCTGGAATTCATAGGTTTTGCCATCGAGCGTGCAGCGGTACGAATCGCTCTCGGGCAGTCGCACCACTTCCACGCGCTGCGTGCGGTTTGCCAGCACCAGATCGAAGATCATGCGCGCAGTCCTTCCCGGCGGGCGGCCTGTTGCCATGCTGTTGCAGCATCAGCTTTGCCGCCGGTACTGGTGGCCGCCGACGCGCCAGAGCTTCGCAATACTTCCAGGGCCGCGGCCGCCAGTGCTGGCAGCAGAATTTCTTCTGCGGTGGAACCGGCAGCCTGGCCAGGCGGTTGCTGACTGGGCCCTGCCTGGAGCAGGCGGTCCAGATAGCCGGTGTCAATCTGCGCCGCGCGAAATTCCCCATCCGTAAGAATGCGGCGGAAGAACTGGATGTTGGTTGCGATGCCGCCAACAACGTACTCGTCCAGCGCTCGCAGCATGCGGTCAATGGCTGCTTCCCGTGTAGGCGCGCAGGCGATCAGCTTGGAGAGCATTGGATCGTAGTCGAGCGGAACCGTCCAACCGGCGTAAATGCCACAGTCTTCGCGGATGCCCGGCCCGCCAGGCTGGATGAGCCGGGTGATGGTGCCGGGTGAGGGGAAGAAATTGTTCTCCGGGTCTTCCGCGTAAATGCGGCACTCCAGGGCGTGGCCGCGCAGTTGCACATCCTGCTGACGCAGCGGCAATGGCTCATCCTGGGCCACCAGAATCTGCAGATGCACCAGATCCAGCCCGGTCACCATTTCCGTCACCGGATGCTCGACCTGTAGCCGCGTGTTCATCTCGAGAAAATAGAAATTTTTCTCGTCGTCGACCAGAAACTCGACCGTGCCGGCATTGGTGTATCCGGCGGCCAGCGCAAGCTGCACAGCGGTTTCCCCCATACGGCGGCGCAGGTCTCCGTCCACCACAGCCGACGGCGCCTCTTCGATCACCTTCTGGTGGCGGCGCTGCACGGAGCACTCGCGCTCGCCCAGGTGGAGGCAGTTGCCGTGATGGTCGGCGATGACCTGAATCTCAATGTGGCGCGGCCGCAGAATCAGTTTTTCCAGATAGACTTCGCCGGAGCCAAAGGCCCGCTCCGCTTCGCTGCTGGCGCTGGTAAATGCAGCAGCCAGCTCGGACTCCTCATGAATGGCGCGCATGCCCTTGCCGCCACCACCGGCGGCCGCTTTGAGCATGACCGGATAGCCAATGGAGCGTGCAACGGCGATCGCCTCCGCGGTGTCCTGCAACCCCTGCGTGGAGCCGGGAACACGCGGCAGCCCGGCGGCGTCGGCCGCCTGGCGGGCGCGCGTCTTGGAACCCAGCACACGCATGGCGCTGGCTGGCGGACCGATAAACGTAATCCCCGCTGCGGCGCAGGCCTCAGCAAAGTCGGCGTTTTCCGAGAGAAATCCATAGCCGGGATGGATGGCATCGGCGCCGCACTCTTTTGCAATTTGCAGAACAGCTTCGCCGCGCAGATAGGACTCCCGGGCCGGAGCAGGCCCCAAGCGGTGGGCCTCGTCCGCGTGCAGCACATGTAGAGCGGCGCGGTCTGCATCGGAATAGACGGCCACTGTGGCAATGCCCAGCTCGCGGCAGGCGCGGATGACGCGGAGTGCAATCTCTCCACGGTTGGCGATAAGAATCTTCTGGATCGGGTTTCGCAAAGCGTAATTCTACCGCATGCAAACTGACGCGAACAGCACACCAGCAAAAAGCGCCCGGATGCGGGAACCCTGCATCCGGGCGACTGGGTGGAGTTGCGAAAGAATCAGGAGGACTTGTTGACCGTGCCGACCGTTTTGTTCTCTTTTTTCTCTTCGTTGGTCTTGCGGGTGCTCATTGCCTTATCCAGCCAGTTCTGAGCTTCAGCGACATCGGCCTTGCGAGCGTTGTCGTCACCACATTCCATATCTGCCTTGCGGCGATAGGTGAGGTTGATGTAGGCCATCGCTTCCGCATAGTCAGGGCGGATCTGCACGGCGCGCTGCAGATACTGCATGCCCTCATTCACAAGGTCCGTATTCTGCTGCTGCAGTGTCTTGCAGGCGGCCTTGCTCAGCTTCGGATTGCCGTCGCCACCGTCAGTGAGTCCTTCGGACGCCAGCACAGTAACTGCATTCTTGTGGGCGAGCAGCCAATCAATGACACCGATGGTGTAGTTGGCGTCCGCATCGTTCGGATCGACCTGCAGCACCTTCATCTGGTACTGCTTGGCCAGATCAAAGTTCTGAATGTTGAAGTACGTAGAGGCAATGGTCTTCAGGCTGTTGATGTCCTTCGGATTGGTTGCCAGTACCTCTTTGAAGACATCGATGGCTGCTGTAGCATTCTTCAGATTGTCCGGCGATTCCAGATTGGGAACTACCTGCTGAGCATAGGCAGTGCCGAGATACAGTTTTGCCATCGAAAGGTTTGGGTCGAGCTGAACTGCCTGCTGGAAGTGGTCAATAGCTGATTCATACTGGGCGCCCTTATAGGCTTGTACGCCTTTATTGAGCTGATCGCGTGCTTTCAGCTTGTTGCACCCGGTGGTGGAGGCCAGCAGGACAAGAACGGCCGCGGCCAGGACCGGAATTCGTGCGGTGAATTTCATTCGCTTCTTCATCTCCTTCGATCGCCGGATGGAGCCTGATTCAGGTTTCCTGGGCAGCAATAAATGTTATCCATTTCTTACGCTAAAACTATGCTACAGAAGCCGGCAGCCGTCGACAAAGACCACGTACATGAACCGCCTGCCTTTTAATCCAGCAGGAAAATTGCAGAAGAAAAGGCCGTCTACTGGCCAGCCTCTACTTTGGGTGTCATCAACCCAATATGGTCGACGCCTGCCTCATGTCCGATGTCGATCACATCCGCTATCTGGGCAAAGTCCAGGTTGTCGTCTCCCTTGACGAACATGACGCGCTCTGCGCGCGTGGCAAAAATGGCCGTCAACTTGGGAAGCAGATCATCGTGAGCAACATCTTCCTGGTTGATTTTGTAACCGGGTTCTCCGCCACCGGGGCGTGAAGTCACCTGAACAACAATCGTGCGGTCATTCGGTTGCTGCGTCTTGTTCTTGGGTGGCTGGGGAACCAGCGCATCCAGACCCTTCGGCGCTACCGGAGTAATCGCCATAAAGGTAATCAACAGCACCAGCAAAATATCAATCATCGGCGTGACGTTAATGTCGGAATTGAGGCCGCCGCCTCCGCCACTTGAGAATGCCATGTTGTTATCCTCTCGACATCTATCGCAATATGCAGTGCAATGCTAATGTTTTTTACACCCGGACAAGCAATCGACTGCTTACTGTCCGGATCTTTTGGTGCTGACGGTTTCCGTCTTCTTGTCCGTCAAAAGGCCGATCTCATCCACGCCCGCGGTACGGATGCTGTCCACCGCTGCGGTGACCCTGCCATACTGTGCCCGCGCATCTGCACGCAGATAAATCAGTTTGCTGGTCTTGTTCTGCAGCCTGTCGGCAACCTTCTGCCCCAGATCGTCCACTGTCACCTGGTTGGCCCCCAGATAAATGCGGCCGTCCCGGGTGATAGCAACAACCACTGCATCTTCCTTGTCCGCATCCGGCATGGTGGTGGGCTGGTTGACCTTGGCCAGGTCAACGTTCACCTTGTTCTGCACCATGGGGGTAATGACCATGAAGATAATCAGAAGCACCAGCATCACGTCCACCATGGGGGTGACGTTGATGTTGGAATTGACCTTCTTCCCTTCGTCTCTTTTCACAAGTGCCATAAATCAAGCTCCGTGCATCGGCAATCGTTTCAACTACAGGCCGATAGCCACCTGTTGCTGGAAAACTCCCCCCTCGGATGCCGGACCTGGTTCGCTGGCCAGATCCGGCGAGTGGGTATGATTCCCGCAGGATTTAGTGCTGTTGCAAGCTGTTCGCACCGGCGAACACCAGGATACTAGCGGCGCGCGCTCTGCTTGATGAAGTAGTCCACGAGTTCGCTCGAGGAGTTGTCCATCTCGACGTCAAAGGACTCCACTTTGTTGGTGAAGTAGTTGAACGTCATCACAGCAGGGATAGCAACGATGAGGCCAAAAGCCGTCGTAACCAGCGCTTCTGAAATACCGCCAGCGATGGCTGCGATGCCGGCCGTCTTCTGCGTTGCAATCTGGTTGAAGGCGTTCAGAATACCGGCAACCGTTCCAAACAGACCCACGAACGGGGCCGTGGAACCGATGGTGGCCAGGCCGCCCAGACCACGCTTCAACTTGGCGTGAACAATGGCTTCCGAGCGCTCCAGGGCGCGCTTGCTGGACTCGATCTGCTCTTCGGAGATGGCCCCGCCGCTGCCGTAGCTGCGGAACTCCTGCAGGCCAGCGGTGACAACTTCCGCCAGATGCGACTTCTTGTTGCGGTCCGCAATCTTGATGGCTTCGTCGAGCTTGCCGTCCTTTAAGGCGCCGGCAACCTTGGGCGCGAATTCACGCGACTGCTTGCGGGCTGCGCTGTAGTAGAGTGCGCGGTCGATCATCACGGCCAGCGACCAGATGGACATGATGAACAGAATGGCAACCACGCCCTTGGCGAGGATGCCCATGTTGTGCCACAGACCCATGACGTCGAAGCTGACCTGCTGGTCCTGAAAGAACATGCCGAGAGAGGTTGGTGCTGTAGCGAAGTGGGTGAGATGAGCGAGAATCACTTGAATCGTTCCTCCTGATTACTTGAACTCTTTACCTTG
The DNA here is from genome assembly GCA_022736715.1 of Edaphobacter aggregans. GTDB lineage: Bacteria > Acidobacteriota > Terriglobia > Terriglobales > Acidobacteriaceae > DZDJ01. The sequence continues at coordinate 109,690 of DZDJ01000003.1, read as the reverse complement.
TAAAAGAGCCTGAAAATTGTGCCTTCTACCTGACCCGATGGCGCAACTGCCAGCCATAAGGCTTCCTACCAAAACAATTGCAAGACAGCGTGCAGACTAGTCACCAAAATTGAAGACCACGTTGACTGTTGTTTCTACTTCGACCGGCTGTCCGCTGAGCATGTATGGACGATACCGCCAGTTGCGAACAGCTTCCAGCGCAGCGGACTGCAGCATGGCAGGACCGCTGATCACGCGGAGGTTCTGGATAGTGCCATCCTTGGAGATGGTTGCCTGCAGAACAACCGTGCCCGAAACGTGCGCCGCTTTGGCGATTGCCGGGTAAATGGGCTGCTGCTGCGAGATCAAATTACCGGCCATCACACCGCCGGAGATCCTGACCTTCTGCGGAGGGGCCGCCTTGACCACCGGGGCCGGACCAGTACCCATGGCACCCATGATGCCGCCAATGGCGCCGTTACCGCTCATGCCGCCCATGCCGGCAACACCACCAGCGGACGGAGGAGGCGCAGCCTCTTCCTTGATCATCTTAATATCTTTGGGAATCTTGCTTGGCGCGTGCAGGCCCTGGTCGAGTTCAGAAACAATCTTGACCGGTTGCACCTTGACCTGCGGCGGCGGTGGCGGCGGTGGCGGCGGTGGCGGCGGTGGCGCCACCAGCAATGCCGACATTGCTGTCTTCGGCAGAGCCTCAGGATAGATAAGCGGAATCAGAATCAGGATCGCCACAATCGAAAGATTGACGATGAGCGTACCGATCATCCAATACTTCGATTTGGTCTTGATCCTGCCGCTGGATTCTACCAAGCTGTCTTCAAACATAAACTACCTCGACTTGTAAGAGGTCTTGCTATTCACTAACACAGACACCGCGAAACCCGATTTTGATCCCGGCAGAGAACTAAATTCCGTCTCTACGTGCGGGCGCGCTTTCCGGCGGGCAAAACAGCCGCTTTACCCCGGGATGCACGCCAGTTCTGATATGCCACCAGCATCGGGGCAGCCACGGCAATCGAAGAGTAGGTCCCGATCAGAATGCCCACCACCAGTGCAAATGAAAATCCGTGAAGCACTTCGCCACCGAAGAGATACAACGACAGAACCGTCAGGAAGGTAAGGCCTGAGGTCAGCACTGTTCTGCTCAACGTCTGGTTGATGCTGCGATTGACTACTTCCGCCAGAGGCTCACGACGCATGCTCCGCAGATTTTCCCGGATACGGTCGAAGACGACGATCGTGTCGTTCATCGAATATCCAATCAATGTCAGGATCGCTGCAATCACGGTAAGTGTGATTTCCTTGTTCGTCAAGCTGAAAGCGCCGATGGTGATCAACGTGTCATGAAAAACCGCCACCACGGCGGCCACGCCATAGATCAGCTCAAAGCGGAACCACAGGTAAACCAGCATACCGGCCAGGGAGTAGAGCGTGGCCAGTTCGGCCTGATGTGTCAACTGTTTACCGACCTGCGGGCCGACAATTTCGACGTTGCGCACCTCAAAACCGGAGTCGTGATAGTTGGCCGTAAGAGCGTTGACGATGTCGCGGCGGCCAGCATCCAGCGCGCTCTCATGCGTATCGCGGATCGGAAGCGAAATGATGACTTCGTTGCTGGTGGACGCATTCATCGCGCCACTGCTGATGCTCTGGATGATGACGTCGTGCAGTCCGGCGGCGTCCAGAGACTTGCGGATGTGCGCATTGTCTGGCGCGCTGTCAAACTTGACGTAGACCAGCGTGCCGCCCTTGAAATCCACGCCCAGCGGAATGTGGTGCCAGAAGAGAATGGAGAGCAGGCCCGCCACGCTGAAGATGAGAGAAAAGCCAAGGAAATACCACTTTTTTCCAAGCCAGTCGACTTTGACATCACGAAATAGTTCCACAGCTGCTCCATTTGCGATCTGCTTAAAACAGATCCATTGCAATCTTTTGTACAAACCCGATTTCTCTCCTGAGAAACCGGAATGGTCCGCGGGAGGCCAAGGCATCCCGCGGGTCTGCTAAATCGACAGCGCCGCGCCACGGTCCTTGCGCTGCAGGATCGCGTCAAAAATGACGCGCGAAACAAAGACAGCCGTAAACAGGTTCGCCAGCAGACCAAAAGTCAGCGTAACGGCGAATCCACGCACCGGGCCGGTTCCGAAGAGGAACAGAATGGCTGCTGAAACGATGGTGGTTACGTGCGTATCGATGATGGTGACCCAGGCATGCGCGAAGCCCTGATCCACAGCCGCGGCGGAAGACTTGCCCGCGTGCAGTTCTTCTCGAATACGCTCGAAGATGAGCACGTTGGAGTCAACGCCCATACCGATCGTGAGGATGACGCCGGCAATGCCGGGCAGCGTCAGCGTGGAACCCGTGTATCCCATAAAGCCCAGCAGGATCACCAGGTTCAGCAGCAAAGCCAGGTCGGCATTGATGCCAGCGCCGCGATAGTAGAAAAGCATGAAGATGAGCACTGCCAGCAGGCCGGCAACGGCAGCGGTAACACCAGCGTGGATGGACTCAGCACCGAGCGTAGGACCGACCGTGCGCTCTTCCAGATAGTGAATGGAGGCCGGCAGAGCGCCCGTGCGCAGCAGCATGGAGAGGTCCTGCGCCTGCTGCTTGGTGAATCCGCCGGTGATGCGGCCCTGGTCGCTGATGGGCTGCTGGATGTTGGCCACTTCCTTCACCTTGTTGTCGAGCACAATCGCCAGGCGCTGATTGATGTTGGCGCTGGTGAAGGCATAGAAGCGCTTGCCCGCCGTGCTGGTCAGGAAGAAGGTCACGTCCGGACGCTGGTTCTCATCCACGCTGGGCTGAGCGTCGCGGAAATCGTTACCAGCAACCTCGGCCACGCGCTTGATGAGCCAGACCTGATCGGTCGCATCCGGCCCGGAGACCACGCCCGAACCATGCAGTAGTTCTGCATCCGGCGAGATGGTGCCGCCGTTCTGCTGCATCGCATCGGCTTCGCTCGTATAGGGACCGCCCACCACCAGATGAATCTCCAGGCGGGCCGTGGACTGGATCATGCTCTTGACGTAACCCGGATCGCTGATGCCCGGCAGCTCCACCAGAATCTGGTTGGCGCCGAGGCCATACTCCTGAATCACCGGTTCATTGACGCCCAGCGTGTCGATGCGCTCGCGGATGGTGTCAATGGACTGCGCCAGTGCGCGGGTTTCAATGTCGTGCATGGCGCTGGGCTTCATGGTCAGCACCCAGTTGTTGTTGGCGCCGGAGCTGATGTCGTAGGTGCTGGCGTAGTTGCTCTCCAGCAGGTTCTCGGTGTCGCTGATCTTGTCCCCGGAAACGCCATCGACATGGATGATCTCAGGATGCTGGGGGTCCGTCTTGCCAACAGTGGTGAAGGTGATGCTGGCCTTCTGCAGGTCGCTCTCAATGCGGGCAACGTCGTTGTCCGTCACCGCGGAAACGGCCTCGTCCACCATGACCTGCAGCACCAGGTGGGTGCCACCGCGAAGGTCGAGACCCAAACGAATCCGCTGCGTGATTGCGTCTTTCAAGGCAGCGCCGCTGACACCCTTCGGAACACCGAAGATGCCGTAAATGAAGACAAGAAGGATGGCAATAATAAAGGCCGTTTTTCCGGCAAGATTCTTACGCATGATGATCCAGTGTGTGGCAGGCCTTCCGTTGCGCGCAGAGCGGCAATGCGGTCAGCGTGGCCACGGTTTTACTTGGCTTCTTCGCCAGCAGTGGTGACGCTGGCAATGGCAGATTTCACAACCTCAATCTTGAGATTGTCCGGGGCAACGCGGAGCTGAATGACATCATCCTTGATGACAAAAATGGTGCCGCGAATGCCGCCAGTAGTGGTGACGCGGTCGCCCGCTTTCAGATTGTTCAGCATCTCCTGCCACTTCTTCTGCTTGCGCTGGTTCGGCAGAATCAGCAGAAAGTAGAAGACGGCAAAAATAAGGATGAACGGCAAAAACGTAGTCAGGCTCGACAATCCACCCGCACCCTGCAATAAGAATAAAGCTGTCAACGTACAGTCCTTTGCCCGGACACGCAGCCACAAAAGCACACCTGTGCCTGTGGCTGCTCCGGAAAAAATTCATCATTCCGCGGAAGTGTTCGCCGCAAAGCGAACCGGGGAAGCGGGCGCAAGGCCCAACTGCCGGAAGCTTCCTCAGAGTTTTCCTGCTAAACCGGACCACCGCGTTCAGGCCTTGCGGGCAGCCGCCTCATGCTCACGGAGACGTGTCTGCGCCAAAAGGGCGGAAAGGGTGCCTAGCTCCATAGCATCTCTGACGGTCTGCATCGTGTCAAGGTAATGGCTCAGATTGTGCAGGGTGTTGAGCATGGCTCCGAGCATTTCCCGGGAGACGAACAGGTGGCGGAGGTAGGCGCGGCTGTACCGCTGGCAGACCATGCAGGAGCAGGCCGGGTCGATGGGGCCCTGATCTTCGGCATGGATTTTGTTCTTGATATTGAGCCGTCCCTGGCTGGTGAAAAGCAGGCCGTGGCGGGCGGCGCGGGTGGGCAAAACGCAGTCCATCATATCGACGCCCATGGCTGCATATTCCACAATCTCTTCGGGATAGCCGACGCCCATCACGTAGCGGGGCTTGTCCTTGGGGAGGAACTGGAGGGTGTGCTCGATCATCTCGCGGGTCTTGTCGCGGGGTTCGCCGACGGCCAGCCCGCCGATGGCGTAGCCGGGAAAATCCATCTCGGCCAGGCGCTCGGCGGACTCGCGGCGCAGGTCATGGTACATGCCGCCCTGCGCGATGCCAAAAATATTCTGCGTCTGGCCGTCGAATTCCTGGTGCCAGGGGACCTCCTGCTGGTGGGCGCGGAAATGGTCGAGCGAGCGGCGGGCCCAGGCGTGGGTGAGGTCGAGCGACTGGCGGGCGCGTTCGCGGGTGGCCGGATACTCTGTGCACTCGTCGAAGGCCATCAGGATGTCTGCGCCGAGGGCGATCTGGACATCCATGGAATGCTCTGGGCTGAAGAAATGTCTGGATCCGTCCAGGTGCGAGCGGAACTCGACGCCGTTGGGCGTGACTTTGCGTAACTCATTGAGGCTAAAGACCTGAAAGCCGCCGGAATCGGTGAGCATGGGCCGGTTCCAGCTCATGAACCTGTGTACGCCGCCCAGGCGGCGGATGGTTTCATGGCCGGGGCGCAGGTAGAGGTGGTAGGTGTTGGCGAGGATGATCTGCGCGCCGCGGCCACCAGCGCCCACCTCTTCCAGCAGATGCTGCGGCACCGCCTTGACGGTGGCGGCGGTGCCGACGGGCATGAAAACGGGCGTTTCTACCGCGCCGTGCGGTAGCTGGAGCGTGGCACGGCGGCCTCCGCTCCCGGCTGTCGAGTGGATGTTAAAAGAAAGGGACACTCGGTTGATTGTAGAGAAATACGTGTCATGCAGAAAGCACGGCACGTATTTCTTGCAGAGCGGAAAGAAGCTAGTTCACGGCTTGCAGGTTGCGTGACTGGCGCTGGCGCTGGCGCTCGATGGCGCTGAGCGCGTTCCAGAGGGCGGCGGCGGCGGTTTCAGCCACGTTCAGGGCGGCCTCGGCGGCGGCGGGGTCGGCTGCCAGCTCGGCATCCATTTGGTCGCGCCAGACCTGGGCGTGGTGCACGTCGGCCGTCTGATGCAGGGTGAAGTAGCGGGCGGTGGCAGCATCGGCGCCGTAATGGTTCTTCAGGCCGCAGGCCTTTTCCTTCGCAATCTCAGGGATGCGCGACTCATAGGCATAGAGCGCAGCCAGGGCAGAGGCCGGAGACTGCTGCATGCAGGAGCGGTAGAGCGCGATGAGCGACTGCATCTCCGGCAGGGGCTGGCGGCTGGCGGTTTCGTCGGCGTTCGCGCCCATGCCGATGGCGAAGTCCATCCAGAGGTCGCTGTGGGTGCGGCCATCGGGAGCGTCCATGCCTTCCTCATCGGCCAGGTTGCGCAGCACGGCGCGGCGCAGGTCGCCGTCAGGCAGGCGGCTGTGCAGCGCGCTGAGGTAGGTGGGGAAGGCGGAGACATGGTGCCAGTACTCGGAGGCGTATTCGCGCAGGTCTTCGCGGGTGAGCTCGCCGGCCGTCCAGGCCTGGTAGAAGGGGTGCTGCAACAGGTTGTAGGGGGCGATGCGGCTCTCGAACTGGCTCCAGAAAGTGCTGGCGTGCTCCATGGGGAATGCTCCTGCGGTGTTTTGGGGTTCCTTCTGACTCGAATGTACACGGAAAAAGCAGCGATGCTCAAGCAGAAGCAGGCAAATCGAGCAGCAATTCCCGCATGGTGCGGCGCAGAACGGGGTGGCGCAGGTGGGGCGCGATCTCTGCCAGCGGGGCAAGCACAAACCGGCGCTCGTGCATGGCCGGATGCGGCAGGGTGAGGGTTGGCGTGTCCAGCACCTGGTCGCCGTAGAGCAGCAGATCGAGGTCAAGCGTGCGCGGGCCTTTGGGCACGGTGGCGCTGCGGTGACGGCCAAAGGCGCGCTCGATGGCCAGCAGCGACTCAAGCAATTCCAGCGGAGGCAGCGTGGTCTCAAGCAGTGCGGCTGCGTTCAGAAACTGCGGCTGATCCAGATAGCCGACGGGGTCCGTCTCATAGAAAGAGGAAACGGCGGTGACGGTGCCGAGTTGCCACAACTGCTGAATGGCACTCTGCAACGTGGCGGCGCGGTCTCCCAGATTGGAGCCAAGTGCGATGGCGGCGGTGACGGAAGAATGCACGGACAGACGGAGACCTCAGCAGCTAAAAGTATTTTTCTTACAAGCGTCGAGCAAGGAAAGCAGATCCCTCGACTCCACTCGGGATGCCACTCTGGCTTATCAGACAACACGAGAAAACCTGCACTAAGACTTTACCCAGACAGATGGCAAAGTCATTTAGCAAAAGAAAACGTACCTCAGCGGCTAAAGCCGCATTGTTAAACAAGTACTCTCGGCACGGCTGAAGCCGTGCCCTTAAGCAAAACAGAGATTGTCAGCACTCTCGGCACGGCTGAAGCCGTGCCCTTAAGCAAAACAGAGATTGTCAGCACTCTCGGCACGGCTGAAGCCGTGCCCTTAACAAAACAGAAGTTATCTGGCCGCTCAAAACAATTTTTCAGACAGACTCTCAGAGTACAGACAAAGTCGCTTCTCAGAAAAAAACGTGCCTTTTCAATCACTTCCACCATGGTTGAAGGCTTTTATACCCGAACCGGTGTGAGTTGCGGAGCGGAAGAGGTGATGGTGCGGGATTCTTTCTGTTCGGCGGACAGATGAACCAGTTCCCAGGCGGAACGGTCGCGCAGCAGGCGGGAAACCAGTGCGGTGTGCATGGCATGGCCGGCGCGTTCGGCCACGACTTTGCCCTGAATGGCATGGCCAGCAAGGGCGAGGTCGCCGATGAGATCGAGCACCTTGTGGCGGACGAATTCGTCGGTATAGCGCAGTGGGCCGTTCTGCACGCCGTCGCGGGTAAGGATGATGGCGCTGGAGTCAGACACGCCGCGGATGAGGCCCATATTGCGCAGCATCTGCTCGTCTTCCTTGAAGCCGAAAGTACGGGCGGCGGCGATTTCGCGGGCGTAGGTTCCGGCGGCGAGGTCGCCGATGAAGGTGTGTTTGCCAATGGGTGCGGGAAAGTCGATCTTGTAGTGAATCTGGTAGCCCCGGCCGGGGTAGACGCCGATGAACTTGTCCCCCTCGTGGACTTCGACCGGCTTGAGGATGCGGAGGTACTCGCGGCGGCGGCGCTGCTGTTTGAGCCCGACGGACTGGAAGGCCTCGATATAGGGGAACGCACTGCCGTCGAGGATGGGGAGTTCGAGGTTGTCGAGCTCGACGATGATGTTGTCGACACCGTAGCCGATGAGGGCGGAGAGCAGATGCTCCGTAGTGGAGATGAGCACGCCCTGGCGCATGAGGCTGGTGGCGTAGCTGACCTTGGCCACGTTGCGTCCGGTGGCTGGAATCTCAAAATTATCCAGATCGGTGCGGCGGAAGACGATGCCGGAGCCAGCGGGTGCAGGGACGAGCTTCATGCTGACGGGGGCTCCGCTGTGGAGGCCAATGCCAGAGAAGGTGACTTCTTCGCGGATTGTACGTTCGTAAAGGCCTTGTTCGGGCACAGGAATCCCCGTCTCCTGTGGTGCAGACGAAAAGGATAGCGTACAAGGCGCAGGAAAAGTTGTAGTGTGGCAAATTCGCCACACATATTTGCGGGTTGGCGATACCGGGTACTGCCGGAAGTGGCCGGGATTCGGTATAACTATCAGCATGCAAAGGAATTGGGCTCAGCAAGAGCTGCAGGCGGCCGTGGCGAAAAAAGAGGCCTGGATGCTTGCTCGGTTGAAGGAGCTGGTGAATGTGGAATCTCCCAGCGATGACAAAGCAGCGGTGGACGAAGCGGTTTCCCTGGTGGCGCAGTGGTGCGAGGAACTGAATGGCCGGGTGAAACGGCACCGGCAGAAGCAGCATGGCGATCTGCTGGAGGTGCGGTTTGGCCCGGCACGCAGCAAACGGAAGCCGGTGATGCTGCTGGGGCATCTGGACACGGTGTGGCCCAAAGGCACGCTGCGGCAGATGCCGTTTCGCGTGGCGGAGGGGCGCGTGTGGGGGCCGGGAACGCTGGACATGAAGGCTGGCGTGGTGATGATGCTGGCGGCGCTGGCGGTGGTGCAGGAAAAGGCGCTGCTGGAGCGGCCTGTGGTGATTCTGCTGCACAGCGATGAGGAGATTGGCAGCCGGGTATCTCGCTCGTTAACAGAAAAAGTGGCGCGGGAGTGCGCTGCGGTGTTTGTGCTGGAGCCGGCGCAGGGGCTGGGCGGGGCTTACAAGACGGCGCGCAAGGGCGTGGGCGAGTATCACCTGCGGGTTACAGGTGTGGCGGCGCATAGCGGAGTGGACTTTACCAAAGGGCACTCGGCGGTGCTGGAGCTGGCGGGACTGCTGCACAAGGTGAGCACGTTCACAGACTTGAAGCGTGGGATTACGGTGAATCCGGGCGTGATTGGCGGCGGGACACGGTCGAATGTAGTGGCGGCAGAAGCGTGGGCGGATGTGGATGTGCGCATTGCCAAGGCCGCGGACGCGGCCAGGGTGGACAGGCTCTTCCACAGGCTGAAGTGCGAGGACAAGCAGTGCTCGCTGGAAGTGACGGGCGGGGTGAACCGTCCGCCGATGGAACGGAAGCCGGGCACGGTGAAGCTCTTTAAACAGGCGCAGAAGTTGGCCAAGGAGATGGGCATTGCGCTTGACGAAGCGGCGACGGGAGGCGGCTCGGACGGGAACTTTACGGCTGGGCTGGGGATTCCGACGCTGGATGGCATGGGCGTGGTAGGCGAAGGCGCTCATGCACGGCATGAGTCCTTCCTGGTGGAGCAACTGGTGCCGCGGACGGCGTTGCTGGCAGGAATGCTTTTGAGCGTGGAGTAGATGACTGCGTGTAGCTGAAGTCTTCAGCTACCCGCCTTGCTTTTTGCCAGCAGGGTGGAGACGAGGGCGATGGGCAGGCCTACAACGTTGAAATAACAGCCGGAGATGCGGGGAATCCAGCGGGCTGCATAGCCCTGGATGCCGTAGGCTCCGGCTTTGTCCATCGGCTCCCCGGTGGCGATGTAGGTGGCGATTTCCTCTTCCGAAATGGGCAGCATGGTCACTTCCGTCGTTTCCACAGCGGAGGTGACGCCGGAGCGGGAGACCAGAGCGACTCCGGTGATGACCTGATGGGTGCGGCCGGAGAGCAGGCGGAGCATACGGGCAGCGTCGGCAGCGTCGGTGGGTTTGCCCAGGATTTCTCCCTCGACGACAACCGTGGTATCGGCACCAAGAACAATGAGGCCGGGTTCGGTTGCCCGTGTCTCGAAGACGGCCTGGGCCTTTTCGCGGGCAAGGCGGGTGGTGTAGGCGAGGGGGTCTTCGTTGGGAAGAACGTCTTCGGAAATCGACTGTGACTGCACCTGAAACTGGAAGCCTGCCTGCGTAAGGAGTTCACGGCGGCGGGGTGAGGAAGAAGCCAGAACGAGCATAGGACTATTCTGGCATG
>DZDJ01000003.1:44493-99608 GCA_022736715.1 Edaphobacter aggregans | reverse complement strand
ATTCTGATCGAATGGACAACCTATTGAAACTTCACATATAGCCGCATTTGTATCTGCACCCGCTACTTACCCGCGATACAGCCTAATTGGAGCGGACGGGGGTGAGGTTGCGGGTCTGCTCGTAGGTGTAGCGGATGCGGTGAATGACGGTAATGGTTGAGAGCACGGCCAGCACCCAGAGCACCGGGGCCATGACCCCCCATTTGTTGCAAAGAGCACCGAGAATGACGAGCACGATGCGCTCTGGCCGCTCCATGAAGCCGACCTTGCATGCGCCGATGAGGGCCTCGGCACGGGCGCGGGTGTAGCTGACCATGAGCGAGGTGACCATGACGAAAGCCACCAGCCAGACGTAGAAGAACCGGTTGCCGCGGGCGTAGTAGACAAGCAGGCCAAAAAAGAGGACCACGTCGGAGTAGCGGTCAATGACGGAATCAAAGAATGCGCCGAAGACGGTGACCTGGTCGGTCTGGCGGGCGACGCGGCCGTCGACCATATCAAAGATGCCGGCACCGATGATGACCAGTCCGGCGTAGAGGAACATGCGGACGCCGTTGTGTGCGTTGGCAAAGCCGAAAAAGAGGGCCGCAACCGTGTTAATGATGAGGCCAATGAAGGTGAGCACGTTGGGCGAGATGCGCGTGAGTGCAAGGCCGTCCACGATCTTTTGCAGCAGCCAGCCACAGGCCCGTCCGAAAGCGCTAGTCCATGTCATTGAAAAACCCCGCGATCATACCTTACCGAATTACTCCGCTGTGTCGTGAATGGTGGAGAGCTTGAGCACTTCCAGCTCGCGCTTGCCGTTGGGAGTAACCACAGTGGCGACATCGCCCACCTGCTTGCCGACCAGTGCGCGGCCGATGGGCGAAGTGGTGGAGATGAGACCGTGGGCAACGTCGGACTCTTCACTGGTAACGAGCTTGTACTCAATCTTTTCTTCTTTGGTGGAATCGTAGACGAGCACTGTGGCACCGAAGGCGACGCGGTCGCGCGGGATATTGGAGAGGTTAACGAGAGCCAGTTCCGCCATGCGCTTCTTGAGCTGGCCGAGGCGTGCGTTGACAAACTCCTGCCGCTGCTTGGCCATGTGGTACTCGGCGTTTTCGCTGAGGTCGCCCAGGGCCACCGCTTTTTTGATTTCCGCGGGAAGCTCGGTGGTGAGCTCGTGCTCCAACTGCTTGATCTCTTCCGCAAGTTTTTTCTTGATGTGTTCAGGCATACGGCTTTCCGTGATGGCGTTAGTGGCGGCGCAATCCGTTAAATAGACAAGGCTGCGGCCGGATCTCCGCCGAAAATACGATTATACGATGCGAGGTCGTTTGAGGCAGGGATATTGCACCTTTACGCCTGTCCTGCGGCAGAAAAAGAGCTTTGCCGGGGGGACGAGCCGGTCAAACAACTCTATCGATTGCTTTGGGCATCGAGGTAGGACTGCAGGATGAGAACGGCCGCGACCTGATCGATGATGGCTTTGCGCCCCAGGACGGCGTGCCCGGAGGCATCGAGGTGGCGATGGGCCTCGGTGGTGGAAAGGCGTTCGTCCCAGAGGTGGACGGGGAGCTGGAACTCGGTGCGGAGCAGTTCGGCAAAGGCCTGGGCCTTGACGGCCTGCGGGCTGAGGTCGCCGGACATATATAACGGGTTGCCGACGACGATCTGCGTGACGGCGTGTTTGCGCAGCAGACGGGCAAGCGAACGAAGGTCGTTGCGGCGATTGGTGCGGCTGAGGGTGAGCAGCGGTTGTGCGGTGTAGCCGAGGGGGTCAGAAATAGCAACGCCGATGCGGCGGTCACCGACGTCGAGGCCAAGGATGCGCGGTTGTTCTGCGGTAGACACTTGACTCCAGTGTACGTGGTTGCCAGAGAGCAGATTTTTTACGGTAGCGAGCTTTCTGCGGCGATAGGCGGGAATGGATACGGCGCTGCCGATAGAATTGTTCTTTGGAGGAAAATGGTGCGCGGTTTTCTGCTGTTTGTGCTGGTGGTGCTGCTGGCGGTGCTGGGAACAGCAGCGTATCTGGTTTACACGCCCTTTGGGCCAGGGAAGGAAACTTTTGTAGAAATTGCGCCAGGAACCTCCACGTCGGCGATCAGCGCGCAGTTGCAGGCGCAGCGGGTGATCCGCAATAAATATGCCTTTGACCTGCTGAAGCTGGTGAAGCACGGAACGCTGAAGGCGGGGGAGTATCGCTTTGAGCAGCCAGTGACGATGCTGGAGGTGTATGAACGGCTGGCGCGTGGCGAGGTTTATACCCGGCTGCTGGTGATTCCGGAGGGCTATAACCTGTTCGACGTTGCGCGGGCGGTGCAGGTGGCGGGGCTGGGCAATACGGGGACGTTTCTGCGGGCGGAAATCGAGAATGTGAAGCTGATCCGCGATCTGGATCCGACGGCGCAGAGCCTGGAAGGGTATTTGTTTCCAGATACATACCATTTTCCGAAGAGTGCCACGCCGTTGACGATGCTGACGGCGATGGTGAAACGGTTTCGGCAGGAGGCGGCCCGGATTGGACTGACAGAGAATGTATCGCAGACGGTGACTCTTGCATCCCTTATAGAGAAAGAAACTGGTGTAGCTGAGGAGCGTCCGCTGGTAGCAAGTGTGTTTGAGAACCGGCTGGCAAAAAATATGCCTTTGGCGACGGATCCTTCTGTGATTTATGCGGCGCTGCTGGAAGGGCGTTACCGGGGCACAATTTATGCGTCAGACCTGCAGTCGAATTCCGCATACAACACGTATAAACATACGGGGCTGCCGCCGGGACCCATCTGCAACCCGGGCATTGCATCGTTGCAGGCAGCGATACACCCGGCGCAGACGGAGTATCAGTATTTTGTGAGCGACGACAACGGGCACAGTGTGTTTGCGAAGACGCTGGCGGAACATACAGAGCATGTGCAGGCGTATCGGGAAACAGTGCGCTCGCGGGACCAGAAATAACAAGTTGAGAAAAAGCAATTGAAACAGGAACCGAGCAAGTTCTGCGGATTGGGCCGGGAGAGAATGCAAAAAGGATGCAAGCTGCTGCTGTTGCTGGGGTTATTGCCGGGACTGACCGGATGCCTGAGCCATACCAGAAGCGTATTGAAGGCAAGGCAACCGGATGTGGTGCTGAATGCGACGGCAGACCAGCTGATCCAGCAGATGAATGCGCGCTATGACGCGGTACACTCGCTGACGGCGACGGTGGATATTGCTGTGTCGGTAGGTGGAGCGAACAAGGGCAAGGTGACAGAATATACGTCGGTGCGCGGATACATTCTGACGCGCAAGCCGGAGATGCTGCATGTGATCGGGCTGCTGCCAGTGGTGCGGACAACGGCCTTTGACATGGTGAGCGACGGGAGCACCTTTAAACTGCTGGTTCCACCAAAGAACAAGGCGATTGAAGGCAACAACACGATCAACAAGCCGTCCAAAAATGCGCTGGAAAACCTGCGGCCGGATGTTTTTCTGGATTCGCTGCTGATTAAGAGCGTGCAACCGGGTGAGCTGGTTGCGCTGACCTCGGACATGCGCACGGTGAAGAAGGACGAGAAAAAGCAGGAAGAGATCCAGGAGCCGGACTACACCCTGAGCGTGTTCCGGCGCAGAGAGAACAGCCAGGAACTGGTTCCAGTGCGGCTGATCCACATCAGCCGCGTGAACCTGATGCCATACGAACAGGATATTTATGACAACGCGGGGAAGGTGGTAACGCGGGCCGTTTATGGGACGTATACCAGCTACGGCGACATCCAGTTTCCCTCGACCATTACCATCATCCGGCCGCAGGATGAATATACGCTGACGCTGACGGTGCTGAAGTTGGTGGTGAATCAGTCGCTGGGCGATGACCAGTTTGCGCTGAAGATTCCGGATGGGACGAAGGTGCAGAAACTGCAATAGGCGTAGAGATTTTAGAGCGGTTCTCCAGTTTTCGTGGAGTTTCAAAGAATATGCAGGATGGCTTTTTCTTGAGAAAAAAGCCATTTCAGGGCATCACGTCCCCTCTATACCAACTGGAAAACCGCTATAGCCGAGGAAGCGTTCCAGATTTGCTCGCTGGGCGTGACGGGCGATGGCCTGGTTGATTTCCAGCGCAAGGGCCAACGCGGCGCGGCCAGCCTGAGCGGTGACGCGGGGAGCGCGGCGGGTGCGGACGCTCTGCAGGAACGATTCGATTTCCAGACGCAGTGGTTCGCCGGGCGTGACGGGGATTTTGCGCAATGCCAACCCCTCTGACGGGTGTGGATCTGTGGGTAAAGCAGCGAGGGCGGTCAGCTGAGCTGGGCCGGCAGCGGCGGCTACGTCGATGAAAAGCGCATCCTGACGAGCGTAGTCGAGCGAAATATATTGGTGCGGCTGGAAGAAGCGGAGCTTGCGGACGCGCTCTGTGCTGACGCGGCTGGCGGTGAAGTTGGCGATGCAGCCGGATTCGAACTCGACGCGGACGTTGGCAATATCGACCTTGCGCGAGAGTACAGGCAGACCAACGGCGCGCACCTCCCGGATGGGCGACTGTGCGAAGCTGAGCACGACATCGAGGTCGTGGATCATGAGGTCGAGGACGACATCGACATCGAGCGAGCGGGGCGTGAAGATGCTGAGCCGGTGCGCCTCAAAGAACATGGGCTGGTTGAGGTGTGGCTGAATGGCGGTAACGGCCGGGTTGAAGCGTTCGAGGTGACCGATCTGCAGGATGCGGCCGTGCGCGTGTGCGAGCCCCACCAGAAAATCCGCTTCTGCAAGGGAAGCGGCAAAGGGCTTCTCAATGAGCAGATCGACCCCGGCAGCAAGAAGCGCCTGGGATGCTGCGGCATGGTGCATGGTGGGCACGCAGATGGATGCGGCATCCAGATGCAGCGAGCCGGCCTGGATGGCGTGGACGCACTCTTCCACGGAGGAAAAGACCGGCGTTGCCGCTTCTGCGGCGAGCGCGGCAGCGGTTTGCGGGTTGGACTCGACAATGGCCGCTAACTGCACGGAACCGGAACCGGAGGCGGATGCGCGCTCCAGTTCGCGATAGATGCGCAGATGATTGCGCCCAAAGGCGCCGGCGCCGACGACGGCGACTCGCAATGGTGACATTTCGGACAAAGGGTGGAGCTACTTCCCTTCCACTGCTTTAAGGCAGCGCGAATACAGCTCGAGCAGTTGGGAAACCTGGTCTTCCGGCCTGGATGCGGTGGCAGCGACAAAGCCGGTGGATGGCGCAGCGGTGCGTCCAACGCCAGCAGTAGCGGCGACGAACTTGAGAAGATCGAGGGCGATGTCTTCATTACGGCGTGCAGCATTGCTTGTGGGAAAAACCTGTTCCATTACACATCCTCCAGCGCGATGCTACCAGATTTCACGAGGCAGGATGGTGGCGCGGCTTGTGGAATGGCGAGGAAAAGTGTTGCCGCACAGGCCACGACCGGCACAGAGTATGTCGCCCTGATATACGGCACCTGTACGGCACCTATACGGCACCGGGTGGGGGCTTTGAGGAGCAAGCAGGAGCGGAACGAGGCGCTGTGCGATTACAGCTCCGAATAGATCATGCAGACGCGGCCGAGAACGCGGTCGGAGGGGGATTCACCGGCAGAGAGAGGCAGCAACTGTACGGGGTAGTCGAGGTTGTGGGGACGCAGGATGAGGTGCTGCTCGTCGCAGTCGATGTAACGAAAAACGATGGCTTTGCCGCAGCGTGCGGCCAGGATGGTGGACTGATGGGCGCGGTAGGGGGCCAGGGTGTTGTAGTGGCGATCGAGAATGGCGATGCTGCCAACGGTGAGAACCGGCTCCATGGGGGCGGTCTCGGAACGGTCGAGACGAATGGCGACGAACCGCTGCCAGGGTGCGCGGCGCAGCGACTGGCGCGCGCGGTTGCTGAGCAGAGCGGAGCTGGGGACCTGGATGGTTTCAAGAATGGACGAGGCGGGAATTTTAGGCTCGTCGAGGACGGATGTGTGGGAGACGACAGGCACGGGCTCGCAGAGGTCGTTGACGGTGGAGGCCGTAGCGGTGACGGAAATAGGGAGGATTTGCTCGACGGTGAGGTTTTGCGCGGTTAAAACACGATCGAGCCCTTCGAGGCTGAGCGCCCGCCGACGGTTGAGAAAGTTGGAAATATGCGCCTGACGAAAGCCGGTCTGTTGAGCCAGTTCGGTTCCGGTGAGGGAGCCATGCTCGATACGGCGAACGATTTCCAGCCGCAGGAGTTCGTGCATATCCTGGAAGTTCATGCACCGAAACATAACATTGCGCTACAGCGATACCAAATATATTATCTTTCTGCAAATATAAATCCTGACAATTGAAATTCACTTTGGGCGATTTTGCCCAATTTGGAACGCCAGGGACGAGGAGTACATTCACCCTGGGCCGCACCGCTGCGTGAAATAAAGTTGTTTATATTCAACTAATTACTGGGGACTCTTCGATGCATGCATCTATTTAGGCTATAGGTGGGAGCTGGGATTCTTTATTAGCTTTAGAGATGCTCGTCATATTTTTATTGACATGGACTTTGTCTATAGCTATAGGATTATGACTCCAATGCGAAAAGCTATGGCGGCTGTTGTGATCCAAGACAAACCTCCGAAGGCGCTGCCTGCTGATAAGGCGGGGCCGAAGATGCAGTGTTGACATCCATCGACAGCAGAACAGTTGACAGGCTTGCGGAACGTCCCCAGTTGCACTGAACACACCAACAATTGAAGTAGAAACAGAGATGTGCAGCAGAAGCGGAAAGAAGCCAACAGAGTCTTCACCGTAATGCAACAGCTCATAAGACCTGTGCGGCCATTCGAGCTTTGAAACAAAGCCGCGCAGGAGAACTTTTGCCTGGAGAAAGCATGAATTACTTGCGCGTGGATTTGAAGGTATGTGAGGGATGCGGAGGACTTTGGCTCCGCACAGAAAATACAGCGGGCGTTTACTGCCGGCACTGCAAGACTCTACTGGCAGATTTTCCAGAACCACGTAAGAAGCGAAAGACGGGACCGAGGAGAAAAAGTACTCACGACAAGGCACACGTAGCGGCGGGAACAGCAGGAGGTGCGCGATGAGTACAGCACTAACGCTGGATGTGGTGTGGGCCACGGAACAATGCAGGACCGCAGGAAACAGAAGGCCGATTGCAGTTGGGGACACCGAAAGAGAAACGATGCGGCTGGCGCCAGTGGAAATGGCGTTCTACCGGAAATATACGGTGGGGCTGTTGCGGCGATATATGCGGATGTCGATGGAGATAGGACGGGTACCATCGCTACTGGGGCAGGAGCTGTTTCGCGGACGAGTGACGAGTTACAAGGTGAAGAGCTTTGAAGACGTGGTGATTCTGGTGCATGACGTGGAGAAGTGCCTGCTACGGCTGGACAAAACATCGCAGGACCTGATTTCCCGCATTGCACTGCAGGAATATACGCAAGGGGAAGCGGCGGGACTGCTGGGGATGGGCCTGCGATCGGTGGTTCGAAAATATGCGGAGGCATTGGACAGACTGACGGTGATTTTTTTGGAGATGAAGCTGCTGGAACCGCAGGCAGAAAGTAGATGTCAAGAGGAGAAAAGATTGCGGAAGAGTGGAAATGGTTGAAACTTATGATGTTACAACGGGGGCAGAATTGGCATAGCAAGGTATAGCTGATTGCTATTCTAAAAAGGCACTGAAGGGAATGACCCAACGAGGAGGCGCGAGACGCGCCTCCTTCAACTTTTGCGGGTATAAGACCGTGGAGATGAAAAAGAAAGTATTGCAAGAGGGCGGTAATGACAGCGGTGAGGATGCGTCTAACAGGAGAGCATCTACCAGATCCAAACGAAATAGAAAGAAACAGACGGGGCCTGTTCCTGTGCCTGAGGACTGCCAGGAATTTGCGAAGGACCAGGTGGCAGAGGCGTGGCCTGCCATTGTGGAGGGCTTTGTGAAACAGGCCAAACAAGGCAGCTATAACCACACAAAATTTATCGTAGAGTTTAGTGGACTGAAGGAAGCGGCACAGAAGTCGAAGCGCAAAGGAAGTGGGGCGAGTCTGGCGAAGTTATTGATGAAGGAACTAAAGAAGGGTTCTGGCGGTAAGGAGTCAACACAAACCGCCAAGGCAAATGATCAGCAAGGCGCTGCTGAATTGCAGAAGGACTGTGCCAGTCAGGACCAGGCGCTGCGATGATCTCAACTCAGAAAACGACAGCAAGGGCAAAAGGACTAGGACGATGCGGATGAAATGGCTGGGATTCCTGTATGCGCTGACAGGTTTGTGGCTGGCGCTGATGCCGGTATATGCACGGGCACAGGCGGGCACGACGCAGATACAAGATACGCTTTATGAGGGCACCGGAAGCCCGGAGCAGGGGAGCATTCTGATCAGCTGGCCGGCATTCAGTACGGCAAATGGGCAGCCTGTACCGGCAGGAACGACGACGGTACAGATTGGCAGCAATGGAAGTGTTTCTGCTGCGCTGGTGCCGAATGCGGGCGCGACACCGATTGGCACGTACTATACGGCGATTTATCACCTGAGTGATGGGACGGTCAGCCAGGAGTACTGGGTGGTGCCTGTGTCTTCTTCGGCGGTGACGATCAGTTCGATTCGCAGCACGGTGCTGCCGGTTTCGGTTGCGATGCAGACGGTGAGCAAATCGTATGTGGACCAGGCGATCAGCAGCAGCGGCAGTGAGTATGTGCTAAAGAGCGGCGACACGATGACTGGGCCGCTGGTTCTGCCGGGAGACCCGACGAGCGCGGACCAGGCGGCCACGAAAAACTATGTGGACACGAATGTTGCGGGGCTGACGAGCGGACTGGCGCAGAAGGTGTCGACGCTGCCAGGTGCGGGACAGGTGATCGACCAGCCAACCGGGACCACACTGGGAACGAACAGTCTGAATGGGGCACTCTATGCGGGGCAGTTCCAGAGCGGACTGAACAACAACGGCATTGCCAATGTGATGGCGAGCAGCAACTGTACGAATGGATGTACTGCAGTAGCAGAACCGAGTTATGGAACGACGGAATCGCCCACTCCATATAGCCTGTTTGGTACGAGCGATTTTGGCTGGCCGTCGCAGACGCATCTGTATGACGAGCGTGGCGGGGTGGATGTGGAGGCATTTGAAAATCCGCATTATCCGTATGGAGGAAACAACCCTGACCGGGCACATACTCTGATATTGAATGAGACACGCAGTGCGAGCAGTAACGTTGTTCAAAATAATGACCACTATCTGTATGCACAGGGGGACCTGATCCAGGTGAATGCACTGGCAGGCGGCAACAATTTGCTGCCCCAATCCATGAGTGTGTTTCCATACGGAAAATCCACTTATATGGCGCAGAAGCTTGTCGGAAATAACTACACAGAAGGGCAGCATGTGCTGGCGAACAGCACGCAGGTCTGCGCTGGAGTTGGGGACTGCCTGCTGAATTCAGAATTTCTGACCAGTTCTGGCGGAGACAGAGACTCCTCCGACGAGGGAGCAAAAACGGAAGATGTCATTCTCTCTGAAAGTACAGTGGCGCCAACTGGAATGTGTACTGGAGGGTGTACGACTGGTTCAACACAACTTAGTATTGGCAGCACAAATGATATAGCTGAGTTGGGTGAGGGCCGGTTTCTTATTGACACCAATCCAGCCAAGGTCATTAGTTCTGGTAGTACGGGTGGATATATCTCCAGTGGGACCTCTAATGAACCCTATCCATTCGAATCAGTTGGTTTTACAGGAACCAACTTTCCACTCAGCACGTTTTTTCTGATACCGCAGATAATTGGGTACACCTCCAGCAGTACCAGCATGGCTCCGGGGACAATGACCGTTCCGATTGCTACAAGCGGCGCACCCAGCGGATACGCAACAAACACGGCAAGTGCTCCAGCTACATCCGGCGTGGGTTGTGTGGCAGATTCGCTTCCATCCGGGATGGCTGCACCGAGCAATTTTGAAATGGTGAATTACACGGTTGTGGATGCAACGCATCTTTCGATCACGTTCAATAAGCCGCATGCGTACAACCCTACAATCGCAATTGGCGGGCTGTGCGGGTATTTTCTGGAGCAGACTGTAGATACGCAAAATGGAATCAGGCAAGCTGTACCAGTAGTTGGAAGCATAAGTCCGACTCAAATCTATTATGCAGACAACCATGTGTTGAATACTTTAGGGGTAACTGGAGCGACAAGCAGTTACGTTAATTTCACGTCCAATATTACTTCGATAAGCCGCAGCAATAATCTGACAACTGTGACCTTACAAAACAGCATGGGTAATAGCGGGGTGGACGACCTTAACGGTCTCCCAGTAACTATCTCCGGAGTTGCGGACAGCAGTTTTAATGGGAGCTTTCTCATTGCGACGACAGGAAGTAATAGCTTTACGTATGCCAGTACGGGGCCTGATGGCGGTAGTTCGGGTGGAACCGCGCAATATGTGACTGGGGGATTCAACCTGTATCCTGGAGCTGAGGTTCTTGGTGTGTTGAACCCAACAACACATGCTGTGGATGGAGGCAACATCGTTCTTTCTCCAAACACGGTCGCGTGGGCAGGAAATGATCTGGTGGAAGAGCCGCATTACTTCTTGAGTAAGATTACAGACCGTGAAACGGCGGTTCAGCAAACGATGCCTCGGCAGTATTACGGTTATGACTGGATGGATGAGCTGCAGATCCAGGGCAGTAACGGGCCGACTGTGGGAGGGATGTATATTACCAACCAAACACCGGCTGGATCTTATTTTGGAAACGGCGGGAGTTTGCTGCCGCCGTCTGTAGGGATCAAAATTGATGGGGCCTGGCAGAATGGGTTAATTCTGTCGGGCGTGGATGGCACGGGTGGTGCGGTGCTGAACGTTAGTTGTAATTCCCACGGTTGTGGGAAGTGGAACTCGAATTACAACCTGATGCAGATGAAGAGTAACACTGGTGCAGACACGGTTGGATATAACCCTTTGACGAGCACGATGAGCATTCGCATGCAGGGTGGCACGTACAACTTTTCTCCAACAGAATTGACGGTTCCGCGAGTTGGTGCAACCGCCTCAGTGGATTGCAATGCGGGAGGACATAAATGCCAGATGGTGAACATGTGTGCGACCAGTGCAGCGCAGGGGGCGTACTGCGATACGACGCTGGTCTGGCAGACCCCCTTTGCCGATGCGAACTATGTGCTGAGTTGCACCCTGGATGGGAGCGGCAGTAATGCCATGGCAGCGCTGGCCTTCTATAACAAAACGGCCAGCGGAGCCATGTTGCGGATGGTGAATGTTGCAGCGGATGTGAACACTGGCGTGGCCAACTGTATTGCGGACCATCCATAACAAGTGCGAACAAAGCATGTAAAGGCCCTGGATAAAACCGGGGCCTTTGCTTTTTGAGACAAATGATGTTGATGCGTGCGTTTTTATGCAGGGGCGGATGAGCGGCGATTTGGAAGAACTGGTCCGATTGGGAAAGATGCTGGAGGACAAGCCGGAGTTGTTAGCGGGGAAAACAGTTGGTTTGTTTTTGATGGAAAGTCTTTTGCGGGTCCGCGCGAAAGATGGTGCGATGTATCCGCTGACGGCCAATACGGCCCAGCTTGCCTTTGAAGAGCGGCGTGGGAAGTGGAATATCGTACTGAAGGCGCGCCAGATGGGAATGAGCACCTGGGTAAGCGGACGATTTTTCCTGAAGACAATCACACAACCTGGGACGTTGACGGTACTGGTTGCGCATACGCAGGAAGCTGCGGAAGGAATTTTTCGCGTGGTACAGCGGTTCTGGGAGCATCTGCCGGAGGAGTTGCGCGAAGGCGCGGCAAGAACTTCGCGATCGAATGCGCGGCAGATAGTTTTTTCTGCGCTGGACAGTGAATTTCGCGTGGAGAGCGCTGGAGATGCAAATGTGGGGCGTGGGCTGACGATTCAGAATTTACATTGCTCGGAGCTTTCGCGCTGGCCGGGAAATGCAGCGGAGACCCTGAGAGGGCTGAAGGCGGCACTTTCGCCAGAGGGCGAGCTGGTGATGGAATCGACGCCGAATGGTGCGCAGGGATGCTTTTACGAAGAGTGGCAGGCGGCTGAGCAGGCGGGTGTGGTGCGACACTTTTTTCCATGGTGGATGGAGAGTGCTTATCGGTCTGCCGCAGTACGGGAAGCAGATCTGACAGAGGTGGAGCGGCAGTTGATGCAGCGGTATGGGTTGGACCAGGAACAGATTGCGTATCGCAGGACGCTGCAGAAGCAATACCGGCGGATGGCCGTGCAGGAGTATGCAGAGGACGAAGAGAGCTGTTTTTTGGCGAGCGGTGACTGTGTATTTGACGTGGAAGTGTTGCGGAACAGACTGCGTATTTTGGGAGAGCCAATTTCGCAGCGATGGAATGGGCAGTTGCAGACCTGGTTTCCAGCGGTGGAAGGGCGGAAATATCTGGTGGCGGTGGACACGGCAGGAGGAATGAGTGACGGAGACTATTCTGCGGCACAGGTGATAGATATTGAGACGGGACTGCAATGCGCAGAACTGCAGGCAAAGCTGGGAACGCTGGAGTTGGCAAAAGCGGTAGCGGAGTTGGGGAAAGAATTTAACGGCGCGCTGATTGCGGTGGAGCGGAATAATCACGGGCATGGTGTGCTGGCGTATCTGGATGGTGTGGCGCGGTATCCGCGGATTTATGCGCAGGATGGCATGGCCGGGTGGGTGACGTCTGCTGCATCGAAGCCGATGATGGTGAGCAGGCTGGGTTCGGTGCTGGTGGAGCAGGAAGGGCTGTTTCAAAGCCGAAGGCTGTTGATGGAGTGCCGGACATTTGTGCGGCGGAAGGACGGGAAGACCGGGGCTGCGAGCGGATCACACGATGATTGTGTAATGGCCATGGCGCTGGCGCATGCGGTGAGAGCGGAAATTCTGGAAGGTGGGCGAAGGGCTGGTTATTGAGGGTGATTGTTGCGGGCGTGCAGGAGCTTTGCCGGGCGCGGGTCTTCTCTCGACTTTGTTGGCGGCACGGGCTACGCTCAGTAGGACGGTTGGATTCTGGTTGGTGAGGTGCGCGGTTGGCTGTCCTGGCAGTGCAGGCAATTCGGAGGATGCGGGGTGGTGCGCAGAGCCAGTTGATGCTGGGTGCGGACGGCAATTTGTATGTTGTGAAGTTTAAGAACAATGCACAACATATTCGCGTGCTGGCCAATGAACTGATTGCCACCAGGCTGGCGGAACTGGCCGGGCTGACGGTGCCGAGCTGCGATGTGGTGGAAGTGACGGAATGGCTGATTGCCAACACGCCGGAGTTGACGATTGAAGATGGGCCGAAGCGACAGCGGTGCTCGGCAGGATTGCAGTTCGGGTCGCGCTATGTGGGCGGGTTGATGCCAGGGCAGGTGGTGGACTATCTGCCAGAGGAACGGCTGATTGAAGTGCGGAATCTGGAAGAGTTTGCGGGAATGCTGGTGATTGATAAATGGACCTGCAACTCCAATGGGCGGCAAGCGGTATTTGAAAAGAGACCCCGGGAGCGCAAGTACAAGGCGCACTTTATTGATCAGGGCTATTGCTTTCATGGCGGGGACTGGGTCTACGAGGACATTGCGCTGCGCGGTGTGTATGCGAGGAACCTTGTTTACACGAGCGTGACGGGGTGGGAGAGTTTTGAA
Organism: Edaphobacter aggregans; assembly: GCA_022736715.1. Classification (GTDB taxonomy): domain Bacteria; phylum Acidobacteriota; class Terriglobia; order Terriglobales; family Acidobacteriaceae; genus DZDJ01. The sequence continues at coordinate 86,015 of DZDJ01000003.1, read as the reverse complement.
CCATGGTTGAACCGGGTGGAAGAGATGGGCGCGGACAAACTGTGGAGCATTGCGGAGGCAGTGCCACCGGAGTGGTATGGCGGTGACACTGCCTTGATGGAACGATTGATGGAAAATCTTCTGGTGCGCCGCAGTAAAGTGCGTGACCTGATTGCTGCGTTTCGTGAGTCGAGCCGGGAGCCGTTCCCGAATTGGAAGACGGGAGCGCAGGTGGCGGTGCCGCAGATGTTTCCGGAGCCGTGGGCGGGCGAGGGCCGGAAATGGTTGATGTAACGGTGGAAGTGTGCCCCAGGTCCCAGAAGCGAGACCTGAGGCACCCGCATTGCCACCACATGGGCCAAATAAGTTTGGTTGAGTGTATGTGTGGACGCCAGCAGCCTGGATGGAAGTTGAGGTAGTGGAACGGTGAGAGAGCGGATTCCATGCGAGTTCTTCCTGATCCGATATGTTGCGGATGCGGTGAAGAATGAGTTTGTGAATATTGGCGTGTTGCTGCGGGAAGTGCAGATGCCGGGCGAGAGCGAAGTTGCGCCTGCGATGGTGCGCTTTACGCGGGACTGGGGCCGTGTCCGCTGCATGGATCCGGATGCGGATGTCGCCATGCTGGAGGCCCTGGAGAGCGAGGTTGCGCAGCGGTTGCGACTGAAAGGCACGGAAGTGCTGCCGGTGATGAAGGTACTGGAAGAGAGCTTTTCCAATGCGGTGCAGATTACGGAAGTGAAGGCCTGTCTGGCGGAATCGGTGATTACGGAAATGGAGCAGTTGATGCGGCTCTATGTGGAACCGTTGAAGCTAAAGCAGTCTCGTAAACGAACAGGGCGCGCGGCGATTGCGGCGGCGATGCGCAACCAGTTTGAACGCGCGGGTGTGTGGGCGTTGATGCGGAAACGAGTGGGCGTGGCAATGTATACGCGGGCTGGCGATCCGATGCGGATTGATTACGCATACCGGCCGAATGGTGTGATTCGCATGTTCCATGCAGTTTCATTGGAAGGCGACGTGGAAGCAGCGAAGGTGCTGGCCTACAGCGCACCGAGGTTGACGGAAGGGGTGCAGCGCGTGGAGCAGGCGACTTTGGAGTTGACGGCGATTGTGGAACCGCTGGCAGCGATGCGCGAAGCGGCTGACGATGCAGAGCGGCTGGAGCAGTACAGGTTTGGCGTGGAGACGATGGAGCAACAATCGATTCGCGTGTTGACGGTGAATGATCTGGAACGTGTGGCGGCGGCGGCGCGGCGTGAGTTGCGAGTGTAGACAGGTTGCCCGCAGAAAAGATGTACGGACAAAGCCGTGCACCTGAACAGGAGAAATTGAAAAGCGAACTTTGGCATGGCTGCGGCCGTGCCTTTTTCTTTTGCAAAAAGAACTTTGTGATCCGCTGCAGATGGCAAAGGAGAGGACGGACAATGTGGGAGTAAGAGAGCGATTTCGGCAGGCGATTGAGAGATTAACCGAAGTACAGGCAAGCACAGCAAACCCTGCAACGCGGAAGACAGCAGTTCTGCCTTCGATTCTGACGCCTTACCGGCCTGCGTATGATCCGCTGCCGAAGCCGACGCCGGTGAATCTGAGGAAGTTTGCGGAGACGCCGGTGGCGCGCAGGGCGATCAACATCATTAAGGACCGTGTGGCGAGTATGGACTGGCAGATCCGGTTGAAGCGCGGATACAGCGTTGGGAGCGTACCGGATGCAATGCTGCGCCTGGAAGTGTTGCGGCGATGTCTGGAAGAGCCGAATGAGAGTGATTCGTTTCGGACGCTGGCGGAGCAGGTGCTGGAAGATGCGCTGGTGGGCGGGTTTGGCGCGATTGAAATGGAGACGACGGACGATGAGAACCGCCCGTTTGAACTTTGGCCGGTGGATGGAGCGACGATCCGGATTGATCCGAAGTGGAATGGCGATCCGGATGTGGCGCGCTATGCACAGGTGACGGGCAAGGTGGGCAAGGATGCGCTGATTCCGCTGCGGGACGACCAGATGATTTATATACGAACGAATCCGCGGACGCATACGCCGTTTGGGTTGGGGCGGCTGGAGGTAGCGTTTGAGACGGTGAACTCATTTCTGAGCGCGCACCGGTATGCGAGCAGGCTGGCGAGCAACTCTGTGGTGCAGTATGCGCTGTGGCTGAATGAAGTGACACCTACGCAGCACGAGCGGCTGATCCGGTGGTGGCAGGATGAAATTGAAGGAACGGGGCGCGTGCCGATTCTGAGCTGTGAACAGAAACCGGAGGTGCTGAAGTTTGCGGGTGGAACGGACGCCGATTTACGGCTGGGGTGGCAGGAGTTTCAGGTGCGCATGATTGCCAATGCGTTTGACCTGCCGCCGTTTTTGCTGGGGCTGGAACATGATGTGAACCGCACGACGGCGGGAGAACTGGCGGAAGAGGCTTTTCAGAGTGCGATTGTGCCGACAGCGAAACTGTTTGCCGAACACATTACGCGCGATCTGTTTGCAAAGCGGCTGGGTTGGAGAGAGTTTGAATTTGTCTTCAACGAACTGGACAGCCGGAACGAGGTAGAGGAGGTGCAGATACAGACGCAACTGCTGAGGGCTGGAGTGTTGACGGTGGACGAGGTGCGTGGACTGCGCGGACTGGGGCCGTTGGAGCAGGTGACTGCGCCTGCTCCACAACAAGAGCAGCAATGAACGCAGGGCAGAGTTGAAGCGAGGAGAGCGAATGCGGTTGGAAGCGATGGCGGTGAATTTTCCGGCTGTGAAAGGGCATCCGAACCGGTTGCCGTTTGAAGGTGTGCTGACGCTGGTGGATGTGCCGAGCGATAAAGCTCCGTCTGGCGCGCGCGGGCACCGCGTGGTGCTGACGCGGGGTGCGGCAGAGGCAGCATTGCCCTCGCTGCTGGGTATGGCGGTGGACTACAAGGCTGGGTGGGACGGGCACGATGCGCGGCAGAAGTGCGGCATTATTACATCGGCGGAGATCCATGGGTGCGAGCTGCAGGTGAAGGGTTATCTGTTTGCGCGCGACTTTCCGGAGATGGAGACGGCGGTGCGTAAGAGCAGGCCGAACAGTCTGGGAATGTCGTACGAACTGGCAGATGCGCATGTTGCCGATATGCGGGCGCAGGTGTGGACGTTGACGCGCGCGACATTTACCGGGGCAGCGGTGCTGCTGCGGGAAAAGGCGGCGTATCGGAACACCAGCTTTCGTTTGCAGGCCGGGAACGGGACGGTGGGAGTGAGGCGTGGAGTTCCTGTGGCAGCAATGCAGGGATAACGCGTGAATTGCGAGAAAGGAAGGCATGGGATGGAAATGGAAGCATTGCAGACAACGGTAGAACGACTGGCGATAGCAGCCGGAATGCTGGAACAGACAGTGGAGCGGCTGGAAGCACGCCACAGTGCGATGGATGGTGAAGTGCAACGGATAGTGGCTACAGTGGAACAGCAGAGCGGGTCCTCCCGCCGTGAGCATGAACTGGAACTAAAGTTGCAGGATGCGGAGCGGCAGATTGCGGAGCTGAAGGCTCAGGCGATGACAACGACCGGGGGCCGCAGGACTTTGCCGGTGACGACGGCGAATATGCTGGCGAAGCAGGGGATTTCTACGCTGGACCAGGTGGAGGCAGGAGCACTGGATGCGGCGATGGAGAGCCTGAGCATTGAGCAGCGCATTGCGGTAAAGTCGCAACTGCTGCGTGCTGGGCTGCTGGGCTAAGACAGCGCTGCTGACCGAATTTGCATCGCAGAAGCTGGCTTTTTGCAATGCGAGGCGCAGGCAGCAAATGGAGTGAGCTTTTTTGTGCGAGGGCCTCCTTGCACCAATTCAAGGCACGGCGATAGCCGTGCCTTTTGCATGAAAGGACAACATGAACGCCAAGTTTCTGGATATACACGCTGCTGCGGATTTTATGGGGCCGGGTGCTCTGGAAGTGCCGATTTATCAGACGGAAATTACGGACATCGTGCGCCGGCGCGGCATTTTTGGCCAGCGTATTAAGCAGGTGCCGGCGACGGGGCATCCGTCGCGCTTTTTTGAAGAGACTGCAATTCCGAGTCCAACTGCTACAAGTGGCTTTGTAGATCCGCGTAATATTGTGGCTCCTGTTGTGACGCCGACGCGCGTGGAGCGCAGTGTTCCGCTGAAGGCGCTGGTGGCGCAGATCAACTACAACCTGTTTGATATTGAGCTGGGGAATCAGCAGAGCCAGTTTGCGTATCTGCAGGCGAAGGACCTGACGGACACAGTGGATGGTGTGTTGCGCACGCATGATGTGGCGCTGTGGAACGGCACGGACACATCGCTGAGCGCGCCGACAACGACGCAGTACTTTGGCGCTGCGAACCAGATTGTGTCCGGCGGCAACACAACGACCATCGGCACCAGCGAAAGCATTGTGGATGGGTTGAAGTCGACCATTGCTCAGATGGTGGCAAGCAGTTCCTATGCTGTCCGGCCGACAGCGATCTATGCCAATCCGGTGCTGCTGGACCTGATTGACCGTGAAATGAAGTCGGAGTTCAATGTGGTGCTGAACACATCAAAGATCAATGGCGGATTTACGGTAAAGACGCTGTCGACGCAGGCGGGCGAGCTGCCGTTGATTCCGGAGTGGTCGCTGAGCTATACGGGCACGCCGGGTTCGGGTTCTGCGGTGCTGCCAGCGTACATTGTGACGGAGGACCTGATTGAGTATCACTGGCTGAGTGATCCGAATCCACGTGTATTCCAACTGGGCATTCCGGGATCGCTGGCTTCACAGTATGTGGTGGTGAAGTTTGGCGGCGTGGTGGTGAAGGGCGCGAGCTATGCGCACTACCAGGTACTGGTGGATCGATAGAAAGAACGGAACTGCTGGGGCTGTCTGATTGCACCGTGAACTGACGGTTGCAGTGGATGGAGCTGATGAGGGCCGGTGCTGTTGCACCGTCCCTCTCTTTTTAACGACTCCCGCGGCGGATGCGTGGACAGAAGCGCATCCTGCAAAGCAAAGGACATGCGATGGGATATTTGCAACCGACAGAGTATGCGCTTTATGGGCTGACGCCGGATACGAGCGATGACTGGATTACAACGTCGTCGGCGTTGATCGACTCCTACTGCCGCAGGCCGAGCCTGAATCCGACGCAGTATGAAGAGCGGCTGCGGCTGACGGCCCATGCCCAGACGGTGATATTGAGCTATCTGCCGCTGGTGGCGATGGCGCCGGCAACGTCTCCGCTGATCAGCGTCAATGCACGTTATGCCAGACCACGGCGCGGAGAGATGATTGATCCGGCGTATGAGCAGATTGCATGGGCCTTTTCGTTGCCGGGCAGCTGGAATGCGATGGCCGTGGGGACGGTGGACTATTTTGCCGACACGGGTGAGTTGACGTTCCCGATGAACATTCTGGGGTTGCCGTACAACGAAGTGGATGTGACGTACACGGCTGGGTTGGCGGTAATTCCGGATGCGGTGAAGGTGGCGTGTGCGCAGATTGTGAAGAATGCACAGGCGACGCCGGCGCTGAATGTGAAGTACAACCGGCTGGACACGATGCAGATGGAGTATTTTTCCAATTCATTGATCGATGCGCAGGTGCAGAGATTTCTGGCGCCGTATGTGGCCAATCGACTGGGGTGAGGAATGGGCAGCGATCTGAGTGTAATGCCTGCGAATGCAGGAGCAATGCGCGCGGCAGACTCGTTGCTGCGCTCGCTGGGGGGGCGATCGGTGCTGCTGCGCTTGCCGGGCAATGCGGTTCCTGATAGTGACCAGGAGCAGCTTGGCCTGACGACGCCGACGTTTCAAGACATGGAGATTGCGCCGGTGCTCTATCGCAAAGTAAGCGCAACGGTCTCGGACACGGCCAGCGCCCGATATGAGTTGCTGGTATCTGCGGCAGCGATTGCAGGGCTGGTGGGCCCGCTGGGGTATTCGTCGGCGAGTGCGTTGTTTGCGTTGGCGGTGGGCGTGGTGGTGGACCAGATGCTGATGGAGATTACGTCGGCGACGGCCACGGAGGCATTTGGGCAGGCCTATCTTTATCGGCTGGAGCTGCGGGCACCGTTGCAGCAGAGAGTTTAGCGGGAGGAGTAGCGAAGCGTATGGAGAATGCAAGGAACACGTTTTACGTGACGCTGCGGGACCGGCTGGCGACAGTGAATCCGGAACGAACGATGGTGCTGCGTGGTTTGACGAGGCCGGGGATTCTGGTGGAAGAGAACGAACTGCTGGCGACGATGCAGCCACCGGATGTTTTTGTACTGCGCTGGACCAAGCTGGAAGTGGACAACAATCTGCCACTGCCATTGGTGCAGATGGAATGCGAGCTTTTGTATGCGACGGATGGCGATGCGGACAACGCTGGCATGGACAGAGGACGTTTGCTGGCGGAGATGGATGCGGAGTTAGTGGCGATGATACGTCCGCTCGCTGCACAGAAGATGAATTATGCGGTGAGCCCTGCACAGTCAATGCAGACGCAGGTGTTTTGGGGTGATCCGGTGTTTGCGCTGTTGCAGGTGGCGGATGAGCGGTTGCAGCGGAGTGCGACGGTGCAGGTGTACAGCTATGAGGAGCCGGGGGAGTTATGAGCACAGCAACGGTGAGTTTGTTACCAGCGGGTGCACCTGTAACGCGGCGGGTGCGCGCGTATTTTGCTCCGGTAAACCGGAGTGCGGGTGTACCGACGTTGTTTGACCCGGCGCAGAACGGAGGCTTTGCGCTGGATGCGCCACCGGCGCCGTGGATGGATCTGGGATGGGTGGAGAGATTCGAGAGGAAGTCTGCGAGCAAAACGGGCGTGATGCTGAGCGGGAGCCCGGCGACGGTGCGAAGCCAGATGAGGGAAGAGCTGGATGCAACGGTTTCGCTGACGTTTCTGAATTGGGGAAAGCTGCAGATGGCGCTGACGGCTGGCTCGCAGCATATGAATCTGTTGCAGGCACAGGCAGGTGCGGCGGCGAATGGTTCTGGCGGGGTTGGTGTCGCGGCGACGGCGTTACAGGGCGGGTCGAGCGCGACACAACTGAACCTGACGGTAGCGCAGATGGCGGGGTTCGGCGTGGGACAGATGGTTGCGGTGGATGTGGACTACACGGGACAGACGGGCTATGTGGGCAGCGGCGTGAGCGCTGCGTATGTGCAATCGGCTACCGCGGTGCAGAGTGATGTGAACTACATTCGGCGGGTGACGTACAACGTTGGGCGCGTGGTGGCCGTGAATGCAAGCGGCCTGGAGTTGAGCGGGCCGCTGCTGGCGGGAGCGCCAACGAGTGGAATGGCGGTGCAGCCGATTATGGGATTTGTGGACCGCGAGGGCGGAAGCTACTTCCAGGAATGGTCGGCGCTGTTTGTGATGGAGGGCGAGCAGGGTGACCGCGTGCTGCTGCATTATCCGCGATTGCAGGCGATGGCGGGCGCAGCGGAAACGGCAGAGGTGCTCCATGCTCCGCTGGAACGGCTGGGGCTGAGCGGGACGTTTCGGGCGTTGCCGGTGACGGATGCGACAGATGGAGAGCTGGTGTTGTGCTTCCGGAGTTATCTGCCGGCGGCATCGACACAATTGTGGTAGCAAGAGCGCCGGGAGAAAGCATGAAGCTAACGATTGACAGTCTGGATGGTAAAGGCGCTCTGGATTACAGCGCGACGCTGTGCGCCAGCAAGCCTTTGCGCATCGAACGCAAGCTGAATGAGCCAACTATTTGCACGATGCAACTGGATTGCAACGGCACGACGCTGGCTGTTCCGGCGAGAAAGGCACGTATTATGCTGACGGCGGACGCTGGCTCGGTGCTGTTTACGGGATACGTGGCGACGGAACCTGCTCCGGTGTATGCGGGAGCGGGGACGGCCGGGCCGCTGTATCAGACATCGCTTTCTGCGATGAGCGATGAATGGCTGCTGGACAACCAGCAGGTGCCGATGAGCGGTGCGGGATATTCGCAGAGCACTGGAGAGTTGCTGAAGACACTGACGAACCGCGTGGGCGCGAACCAGGTGGCGACCGGAAATGTAGCAGATGCGGCGACGATTGGCTTCTTTGTTCCGGAGACGGCGTATAGCTGGTCTCGCAATGCGGGGGCGATGGCCGACATGGCGTATGCGGCGTATCGAGTGGTGAGCGAGGAGCTGACACTGCAGCCGGTGGGAAGCGTGGTGCATGCGTTGAGCGATACAGAGGGAACGCTGAATGTTGCAGGGTTGAAGACCGGCTCAGTGAAAGAGCTGGCCAATGATGTGACATTGACGGGAGAAGTGGAACCGACGGCATATGCGGCGGAGTTGTTTCTGGGCGATGGCGCGACGACGCTGTTTGACCTGACGCGGGAACCGATCAGCATTAGTGCAACGAAAAGCAGGCTGATCAATGAAAGTTTTACCGGGCGTGGCTTCAATACGCAAGTGTGGAGCATCAGCGATCCAGGTTCGCACCTGGGGTTGAGCGCGGCCGGGTTGCAGATGAATGGTGGCAATGGTTATGACGGGCAGACGACATTGACGGCGATTGACCTGATGGAGATGGGTGGTGCGCTGGTGCTGGAAGCGGGCAATGTGCAGTTGAACGCAGGCAGCGATGGGGTGTTGTGCGGGCTATATGAAGGTGCGGTGAGCGTTGAGAACTGCTTTGCCGGGTATCGCGTGCGGCAAAGCAATGGAAACACGATTGTGATTCCGCTGGTGGATGGCGCGGAGGCGGGAACACAGTTCACGATTGTGGCCGGGCATAGTTATACGCTGCGAGTGCGTGTGTATTGCACGGAGATGCAGCGCGTGATGCAGACGTATTATGCGATGTCGAATGGAGCGATTCAGCAGTTTGGGGGCGATCTGGTTTCGGCACCGATGTCGATTGTGTTTGATTTGCAGGATCTTGGGTTGGCCTCAAGCACACCAGCGACGGTGCTTTATGACGGGAACGTAAGCAGTTCGCCGGCGACGTGCAGTTTTTGTCCAGTGAACAGCACGAATCTGCTGGGCAGCATGGGATATACACGGGCGACGCAGACGGGTTCGGCATGGGTAGTGAGCACGCTGCCGAGTGGGACGACCTATACGCGGTTGATTGGACTGGCGGGCGAAGGCACGGACTGCAAAGTGGAGCGGACGGGGAAGATCAGCTTTTATGCAGGACGCGTTCCTGTGGCGAATGAGCTGATCGCGGTTCGCTATCGCATTCCCAGCCGCGCAGTAGCGCGGCTGGCGGATGCGGCCAGCATTGCGCAGGAGGCAGCAAGTGGGTTGCCGGGGACGGCGCGCTGGCTGGGCAGAGTGGAGCAGCCAACTACACGCAGCTCGGCGGATTGCGAGAATGCGGCGGCGGCGGTGCTGAGCTTTGCTGCTAATCCGACGGCGGCATGGAACGGAAGCTATGCGGCGAATAATCTGCAGAAGACGCAGGACGTGTGGCCGGGCGATCTGCTGGCGATTGCCTCGGCCGGGCAGCAGCAGGCGCTGGATGTGGTGGTGCGAAGTGTGGTGATTGAGGCGGGTAGCGGTTCGCCGGAGACGTTGCAGTACAAGATTGGCTTCGCCAATGATTGGGCGGAGGGACTGTCGATGAAGTTGTCGACGGCGATCTCTACGGATGTGTTTCTGCCGCAGCAGGCGGAAAGTGCCGTGGGGAATGTGCTGGAGAATTTGCAGTCGATGCAGGTGCTCGCTATTACGACGAGCGCTCTGCAAGTAGACGCAGGAGTGGATCCGCCGACGAATGGGGGATTTGAAGTGCGGCGCAGGGACTGGGACTTTGGGGTGGGCGTGGACCAGGACCTGGTGTTGCGCAGCCCGGTGCGGAGCTTTTCCATTCCGCGCACGGAGCAGCAGGAGCAGTACTTTGTTCGCATGTATGACGGATCGAACCCTCCGGTTTACTCGCGTTTTTCGGGCGTGGTGTTTACAAATGTGCCGGTGCAATGAGGAACAGAGAAGTGGCGGGAGAAAGTATGACGGATTTTGAAGCGCAAGTGCTGGCGGACCTGAGTGTGATGAAAAGCCAGATGCGGTCGCTGCTCGGCATTGGGCAGCCGGGGAGACTGAATCTACTGGAAGACCGTGTGGCACAACACGAACGTTCGATGCAGCGGGTGAAGGGACTGGCGGGTGCGTTTGGTGTGCTGCTGACGCTGGTGCATATTGCGATTGATTATTTGCATCGATAGCGCGGCGGGCGGGCGCGGGCGATTGCGAGACGGAGTTTGTAGAACAAGGAGAGAAGGATGAACTTTTTGAGTGTGTTGTTGAAAGGAATTGCGCTGGTACCTGGTGTGGTACAGAGCGTGGAAGAGATTTCTGGAGCGCAGACGGGCGCACAGAAGAAGGCCGCGGCGCTGTCGATTGTGGGGACGGCGATTAACGTGGCAGATTCCGTAGCCAACAAGCAGATTGTGGATACGAACCAGTTTCAGGGTGGTTTGGGCAAAGTGATTGATGGAGTTGTCGATTGCCTGAATGCCAGTACCTGGGCCAAGAGCAGCTCGTAAACAGGCTGGCAGATTGCGGTGGGTGGGGAGAACCTGCCCCACCCACCGCGATTCGAGTTGATGAGGCTTTTCGGCATTCTGCAATGGCGAATCCGTATAATCAGCCATATGAGCACCTTACCGTTGGTTGGGGTTGTGATGGGCAGCCAGAGCGACCTGGAAGTGATGAAAGCGGCTGCAGAGATTTTGAATGAGTTTGGCGTGCCGCATGAAGTGCGAATTGTGTCGGCGCATCGCACTCCGGACTGGCTTTTTCGTTATGCGGAGACGGCGGAAGAGCGTGGGCTGCGCGTGATTGTGGCAGGAGCAGGCGGAGCGGCGCATTTGCCGGGAATGCTGGCGGCGAAGACGGTTGTGCCGGTGCTGGGAGTGCCGATTCCGGCGACGATGCTGAATGGCATGGACTCGCTGCTGTCGATTGTGCAGATGCCCAGGGGCGTGCCAGTGGGGACGCTGGCGATTGGCAAGCCGGGAGCTGCAAACGCAGCACTGCTGGCGATTTCGATTCTTGCAGGGCAGGATGCGGAGCTGCGCCAGAAGCTGAAAGCCTGGCGGAGTTCTCGCACAGAGGAAGTTTTGCAGCAGACGCTGCCAACAATGGAGCAGGCCAAGTGAGCGCGATTCTGCCGGGGGCAACGATTGGAATTCTGGGTGGCGGGCAGCTGGGGCGCATGGTGGCGATGGCGGCGCGCTCGCTGGGGTATCGCGTGCAGGTGCTGGATCCTGATCCATCGTGCCCGGCCCGGTTTGTGGTGGACGCCTGCTTTGAAGCGACGTGGGAGGATGCGCGCGCGGCTGCAAATCTGGCGCGCGGCTGCGATGTGGTCACGCTGGAGATTGAGCAGGTTTCGATTGCCAGTCTGGAGGCTGCGGCAAAGTTTGCGCCGGTGCGTCCGGGAGCGGCAATGCTGACGGTGATCCAGGACAGGATTGCACAGAAAAACTGGCTGGCCGGGCATGGCTTTCCGGTGGGAGTGTATCGTGCGATTTACGCTGAAGAGGATTTGCAGAAAGCTATACCGGAGCTGGGTGGACGTTGCTTCCTGAAGAGTGCACGTGGTGGATACGACGGACGCAGCCAGGCGAAGGTTGGGTTCGGCGCGGCGGCGGATGCAGCATCGGTCCGCGAGGCATGGAATTCGCTGGGAGGGCAGCCGTGCATTGTGGAGCAGGCAGTCGATTTGGAAAAAGAAATTTCTGTGATGGTGGCGCGGACTCCGAGTGGAGAGGTGAAAGCATTTCCGGCAGCTCTGAATCACCATGAAAATCAGATTCTGGTGTGGAGTGTGATTCCTGCGCCGATTGTTCCGGAACTGGACCGCAAAGCACGCGGGATTGCCGAAGCAATTGCCGATAAGTTTGCGCTGGAAGGGCTGCTGGCAGTGGAGATGTTTGTGGCCAAAGATGGGCAGTTGCTGGTGAATGAGCTGGCGCCACGGCCACACAACAGTTACCACGCGAGCGAGCGGGCCTGCGTGACCAGCCAGTTTGAGCAGGTGGTACGCGCGGTTTGCGATCTGCCGCTGGGGGACGTAGCGGTGGTGCAGCCGGCGGCGATTGTGAATCTGCTGGGCGACATCTGGCTGGATGGACAACCGCGTTTTGATGCTGTGCTGGCAGTTCCGGGCGTGCGGGTGCATTTGTATGAAAAGCATCTGCCGCGCAAGGGGCGCAAGATGGGGCATCTTTCTGCTGTGGGAGCGACGCCGGAAGAGGCTGTGGCGCGCGTGCTGGAAGCACAGAGCAGGCTGTAGAAAAATCGATAAAAAGTGAAGGGCAGGCCATGAAGGCCTGCCCGTTTTTTTTGTTTAAAGCACGACCGTTAGCCGAGATCTTCTGACCAGTTCTCCAGATACGCCTTGAAGTCCGACATGAACTTGCCCGCATCTGCGCCATCGACAATGCGGTGGTCGAAGCCGAGCGTGAAATGTTGAACACTACGGATGGCAATGGAGTCCGTTCCGTCCGCATTGGTAACAACAGCTGGCTCCTTCGAGAGGCCACCGATGCCCAGAATCGCCACCTGCGGCTGGCTGATGATCGGCGTGCCAAACTGCTCGCCGAAGATGCCCGAGTTGGTGAGCGTGAAGGTTCCACCGGCCACTTCATCCGGCAGCAGCTTCTTCGATCGGGCGCGGTCCGCGAGGTCAACGATGGCGCGCGCGACCCCCAGGAAGCTGCGCTCCTCTGCCTGCTTCACAACCGGCACAATCAGTCCCCACTCCAGCGCAACGGCAATGCCCACGTTGATATTTTTGTGGTAACGGATTGCATCGCCTTCAATCGAAGCATTGACGATGGGGTGCTTCTTGAGTGCCGCCACAGCAGCGCGCGCGATGAACGGCATATACGTCAGCTTCACGCCATTGCGCTGCTCGTACTTGTTCTTTTCCTTCTCACGCAGGCGGGCGATGCGCGTCATGTCTACCTTGAAGACCGTATGCACATGGGCGCTGGTCTGCTTGGATTCCACCATGCGCTGCGCAATGATGGCGCGCATCCTGGACATGGGCACCAGCTCGCCGGGAGTTGCCGGGGCAGCCGGAGCTGCGGAGGCCTTTGCCGCTGCGGATGCAGAGACCGGTGCAGCTACTGGGGCTGCCGCAGTGGACTTGCCCTGAGCCATGTAGCTGAGCACATCGTCCTTGGTAATGCGGCCACCAGCGCCGGTTCCGGGAACCCTGGTGAGATCCAGATTGTTGTCTTTCGCAATCTTCCGCACCAGCGGCGAAGAGCGCAGCCGCTCTCCCACCGAAGCCGAAGCAGTCGCTGCCGAAACAGCCGGGGCTGGCGTTGCCGCAGGCACTTCTGCTTTGGGTGCGGCCGCTTCTGCCCTAGGAGCCGCTGGGGCCGTCACAGAAGTAACAGGGGCTGCTGCGCCGGAAGCTCCGCCAATCACGGCGACCACTGTGTTGATCTGCACCGTGGTGCCTTCCGCAACCTTGATCTCCGTCAGCACGCCGCTCGCTGGCGACGGTATCTCCGCATCCACCTTGTCCGTCGATATTTCAAACAGCGGCTCATCCCGCTGCACCGTGTCGCCTGGCTTCTTCAGCCATTTCGTAATGGTTCCCTCAAAAATCGATTCCCCCATCTGGGGCATCACTACGTCCACGCCACCTGCCGAAGCCGCGGGAGTTGCCGGGGCTGGAGTTGCCGCAGGCGCTTCTGCTTTGGGTGCGGCCGCAGCAGCCGCTGGCGTGGGAGCCGAGGCAGCAGCAGGAGCAGCGGCACTGCCAGCTTCTCCCAACACGGCGACCACCGTGTTGATCTGCACCGTGGTGCCTTCCGCAACCTTGATCTCCGTCAGCACGCCGCTCGCTGGCGACGGTATCTCCGCATCCACCTTGTCCGTCGATATTTCAAACAGCGGCTCATCCCGCTGCACCGTGTCGCCTGGCTTCTTCAGCCATTTCGTAATGGTTCCCTCAAAAATCGATTCCCCCATCTGGGGCATCACTACGTCAGTCGGCATGGGCTTCCTTCCAAAAAATAACGTTCGCTGCATGTTGCGTGTCGCACTTGTAGCAAAGGGTGATTATAAATCCGCAGGGCCCTCGCTGTCGTAAACGGAAACCGCCCTAGTAGGCCGCTAATCGCCGCGCCTCGCGCACCACGTCTTCCACCTGCGGCATAAAGGCCTTTTCCAGCGGGGGTGAAAACGGCACCGGCGAATCCAGCGAGGTGATGCGCGTGATCGGTGCATCGAGGGAATCGAAGGCCTCTTCGTTGATGATCGCCGCGATTTCGCCCGCAATGCCGCCGGTTCTGGTGTCCTCATGCAACACAATGACGCGGTTGGTCTTCTCCACCGTGGCGCGAATGGCGTCCTTGTCCAGCGGCAGCAGCGTGCGCAGGTCCAGAATCTCCAGTTCGATGCCCTCTTTGGCCAGAATCTCCGCCGCCTCCTGCGCCACATACACCATGGCCGCATAGGTAATCACAGAAACATGCCGGCCTTCGCGGTGCATCCGCGCCTTGCCAATCGGCAGCACATATTCCTCTTCCGGCAGTTCTTCCTTCACCCGGCGGTACAGATATTTGTGCTCAAAAAACAGCACCGGATTGTTGTCGCGCACCGCCGCCTTGATGAGCCCCTTGGCGTCATACGCCGTGGCCGGGCAGATCACCTTGAGCCCCGGCGTATGTACGTAATACATCTCGTTGTTCTCGGAGTGATACGGGCCGCCGCTCACACCGCCGCCGGTCGGTCCGCGCAGCACCAGCGGCGCCGGCGCACCCCAGCGCCAGTTGCTCTTGGCCAGAATCTGCACAATCTGCGAGTGCGCCGAGGTGATGAAGTCCATGAACTGGAACTCCGCCACCGGCCGCAACCCGGTGAGCGATGCGCCATACGCAGCGCTGGCAATCGCCATTTCCGCGATTGGCGTGTCCACCACGCGCTCCGGGCCAAAGCGATGCACAAAGCCCTCGGTCACCTTGAACGCGCCGCCATACACGCCCACATCTTCGCCCAGCACAAACACGCTGGAGTCGCGCTCCATCTCTTCCCAAAGTCCCTGCCGGATTGCTTCCAGATAGGTAACTGCCGCCATGTTCTCTCTCACAAAAAGTTGTGTCCGGTTGTGGTTATGCCCGCGCCGCCAGCGCAGAACTGACTACGCGCCCCGCGTGCGCCCATGCCTGATTGCAGGCCCTATTTGTAATGACCCGGCGTGCTGGACGCCGCCAGCTTGCGGCCCGTGTCCGCCATCTTCACCTTCACGCGACCATACTTCAGCGGAATCTCCACCTCGTTGTCCAGATATACCCCAGTGGCCGCCGTGGCCGGATCGGGCATTGGCGAAGCCTCCGCAATCTCGCGCTCGGCCTCCATCAACGCCACCACTTCGGCGTCGATCTGCTTCAGTTTTTCCTCCGTCACCCAGCCCCGCTCCAGCAGATACTGCTCGTAGCGCAGCAGCGGATCGCGCCGCTTCCAGTACTCCTTCACTTCCTGCGGCACGTACACGGCCGCATCGTGCATGGCGTGGCCCTTCATGCGCATCAGCTTGGCCTCAATGTATGTGGCGCCCTCGCCGCGATGCGCGCGCTGCACTGCCTCGTAGCTGGCGTCATACACCTGGTTGGCGTCCGTGCCGTCTACAATCACCCCCGGCACACCATAGCCGATTGCGCGGTCCGCCAGGTCCCTGCACGCAAACTGCAGCTCCACCGGCGTGGAGTAGGCCCACAGATTGTGCTCTACCACCAGAATCACGCCCAGCTTCTGCACGGCAGCAAAGTTGAAGCCCTCATACGTTGGTCCGGTGGACTGGCCGCCATCGCCCACAAAACCCAGCGCGGCAATATTTTTGCCCTGCAGCCGCGCACCCAGCGCCACGCCCGCCAGCACGCCAATGGAGTCGCCCAGATGCGAGATCGGCGCAATCGCATTCAGCAGCTTGTGGTCGCCATAGTGCAGCCCGGACTCACGTCCATGCGTCGGCGAACCGGCCTTGGCCATGTACTGCATCATGGTGTCGCGTGGCTTAAATCCACGCACAATCATTGACCCCTGATTGCGCAGCATCGGCCCAAGCCAGTCATCCTTGTGCAGCGCATAGGTGGTGGCAATGGAGGTCGCCTCCTGCCCTAGGCTCAGGTACAAACCGCCGATCACCTTCGACTGCTTGTACATCCGCTCCAGCGCCTCTTCCATGCGCCGGTTGATGAGCATGTAACGGTACAGCTCCACTGACTGCTGCGGCGTCAGATATTTGGAGGGGCGGAGCGGCGGTGCAGGAACAGTGGTGTCGCCCACAACCTTGTAGCGATATTCCCCATTGACCCACTCGCCTTCCACCTGGAACGGCAGCTCTTCCAGCCGCCAGTCCGGAATTCCATGCGGGTTCAATTTCACTGGCGGCTGCGCAGTTTTGCCGCCGTTTCCGTTGCTCGAAGTGGTTGATTTTCCAGTGCTTTTTGCTGCGGCAGATGGGTCTGCTGGCTTCGCTGCCGAAGTCTTCGGCTGTGGCTTGGTCGGCGTCTTGATAGGCATCTCTATTGCGTTTCCCCTCAGGGCTGCAAATCAGCAGGCTCTATGAGGCAAACTATACGCCCAACTTCCGGAGTTGCGCCAAATTTGAGCGATAAACGGACATACTGTGCGATTTTAGGATTTGCCGCTTTTTCTGCTTTTGCGGCTACCTACACCATTGTTGCGGTCAGTAACTGCTCCAGTGATTCCACGCAGAGCACCTGCCGCGCAAAGATGTGGCCAAAGTGCCGCGCCGTGGCGTTGGCCGCGGACTCCATGGTCGGCATGGCGTGCCGTTGCGTATCCACTTCCAGCTCCAGGCTGGTGACCGGCCTGTCCGTAATGCCACAGGGAACAATCCACTGGAAGTCGCGCAGGTCCGTGGTCACATTCAGCGCAAAGCCATGCGAGGTGACCCCCTGCGACACATGCACGCCGATGGCGGCGATCTTTTTTTCCGGAATCGAACCACCGGGCAGCGTCCACACGCCGGTGCGCCCGGCAATGCGCTGCGTCATCACGCCGTAGTCGCCGCAGGCGCGGACCAGCACCTCCTCCAGCAGACGCACATAGTCCACCGGCCCCAGATGCGGCCCGCGCTTCTGCGGAAAATCGCCGCGCAGATCGAGAATGGGATAGCCCACCAGCTGCCCCGGTCCGTGGTATGTCACATCGCCGCCGCGATTGATCTCGTGCAGCTCCACGCCGCGCTGCGCCAGAAAAGCATCGCTGGCAATCACATTGCTGCGCTGCGAATTCCGCCCCAGCGTAATCACCGGCGGATGCTCCAGCAGCAACAGCACATCGCCAATCCGCTGCTGCTTGCGCAGCTCCACCACCTGCCGCTGTACGTCCAGCGCTTCGGGGTAACCAATGCGTCCGAGATGGAGAAGATGCAGCAGCATGAAAACCATCAATCCAGAAAAGGGTTCTTCCAACGCAACCCGGGAAAGCGCGCAAAATCCCGGTCCGTGGAATACAGCACGCCGCCGCACTCCAGCGTCAGCGCAGCCAGTTGGGCGTCCGTCACTAACGGTCCCTGCACCTGGCCCTCCAGCAGCATCTGCCGCAGGAACGGCCAGTGCTGCTCTCCGGGAACAATCAGCCGCACATTGGGCTGCTCCAGCCATCTGTCCACCGTTTGCACGGCCTCTTCCATGGTAAACCGCTCGCCGGGCAGCCGGGGGTTGGTAAGAATACGCAGAAAAGCCGAGACGGTCCGCAAAGGAATGGCCACCGGCTCTGACGAAGAGAAGATCCGCTCCACCCATCGCCGCGCTTTCTTGTGCAGCACAGCAGTGCGGTCATAGGCATACAGCAGAATGTTGGCATCCAGCACGATCATCGTGGACGCGGCCCTTCAATCGCCTCCAGCAGTTCCTGCACATTGTCATAACTCAGGCCGGAAGGCAGCCCCAGCCGGCGCGGAGCTACAGTAAATGGCTTCTGCTGCGGCTGCCTGGCCGCTATCAGCCCCAGACGCAGATACCGGTTCACAACCGCTTTGAACGGTTCGCCAGTACGACGGGTCTCCTTTTCAAGCAGCCGCATCACATCGTCATCGAGTGTCAGCGTGGTTCGCACATCATGATGCTTGCACTTGAGCATCATGATGTCAACTTTCCTCTTTGACAACAATACGAAGGCCCGGCCATTGCGGCCGGGCCTCTTTCTGCTGACCTGCTGACCCGCCGGCCTGCTGTTACACGTTGATCGCCATGCCTTCCACGCTGCCGTAGCCGTCCAGCAGAGACTCGGCCAGCGTGGGATGCGCATGGATGGTGAACATCATCTCGTCCACCGTGGCTTCCAGATCCAGCGCCGTCACCGCTTCGGCAATCAGTTCCGTGGCCTGCGGGCCAAGGATGTGCACGCCCAGGATTTCGCCATACTTCGCATCGGTCACTACCTTCACAAAGCCATCGTGCGAATCCAGAATCGTGGCCTTGGAGTTGCCCACAAACGGGAACTTGCCCACCTTCACGGTATAACCAGCTTCTTTCGCCTTGGCTTCCGTCAGGCCGACCGAGCCAATCTGCGGCTCGCAGTACGTGCAGCCGGGAACGCGATCACGGCGCACCGGGCGCGCATACTTGCCCGCCAGTTTGGCCGCCACCACCATGCCTGCCATGGAGCCCACGTGCGCCAACTGCGGCAGCCCAGCCACAATGTCGCCGACGGCGTAAACGCCCGGCTCCGCCGTCTCCATCCACTCATTCGTCTGGATAAAACCGCGCTCCGCCTTGATCCTGGTCTTCTCCAACCCGACGCCTTCCGTGCGCGGCGCGCGGCCCACGGCCACCAGCACCTTGTCGGCCTCCTTCACCGCGCTCTTGCCGTCGGCGGTGGTAAAGAGCACCTTCACGCCATTCTTGGTCTTCTCCATCTTGTCGACCTTGGCGCTCACATGCACTTCAATACCCCGCTTCTTGTAGAGCCGCAGCAGCTCTTTGCTGACATCTTCATCCTCTGCCGGAACAATACGCGGCAGCGCTTCGATAATGGTCACCTCGGCGCCAAAACTCTTGAAGATGGAGCCGAACTCCACACCCACCGCACCGGAACCAATCACCACCAGCGACTTTGGAATCGACTCCATCGAAAGAATCTCGATGTTCGTCAGAATGCGGTCATCGGGCTTGTAACCGGGCAGCATGCGCGCATCGGAGCCGGTGGCCAGGATCACATTCTTCGCCTGCACTGTCTTGGCCGCGCCGTCCGCCGTCACTTCCACCGTGTGCACGCCCGCCTTGGCCGGGCCGGTCAGCTTGCCGAAACCGGCAAGGGTGGTGATCTTGTTCTTCCGCATCAGGAAGTCCAGACCCTTCGCATGCTTGTCGATGATGCCCTGCTTGCGCTTCTGGATCGATGCCCAGTTCAGCTTGACGTCGCCCACGCCATCGATGCCGTACTCCCTGGCATGCTTCAGATGGTCCCATATCTCCGCATGGAAGAGCAGCGCCTTGGTGGGAATGCAACCCACGTGCAGGCAGGTGCCGCCCAGCTTGGGAGTCTTCTCAATCAGGGCCACTTTCAGGCCATATTGCGCAGCGCGAATCGCTGCGGTGTATCCGGCGGGGCCACCGCCAATCACGGCCAGGTCGTAAATTGTCTCTGCCAAGGGAATGCTCCGTTCTTCAGTAAAAAATAACGTGGTTGCTGCCTTCTACCATCACAACAGATCCGGGGCGCGCTGCCCCAACCAATTCGCCACATCACCAGCAAATTTGCGCACCGGCTGTGCGGTTATAGTACTCTGCCCAATTCAAACAACACCCGAACATTGGATTCTATGCCATGCAGGGGGATGCAGGCGGGCGCTACACTGGTATCCGCTGCCATTCCATACGACAAGTTAACCACACGCAGTGCGGCTTTGCCCGCGGCAACTTTTCCTCCATCGCATTCCGTCAACCGCATCCAAAGTTATGTCACACTGGAGGCGCTGTGCGAACGCACCTGGCCACTCTCGTTGCCGACTTTCGCCGCCACGGAGCGCAGACCGCCATCGTCTGCTATCGCGGTAACCGCCGCCACCCAACCACCTATCTGCAACTGGCCGAGCTGGCCGGGCGCTTTGCCGCCGAACTTGAGCGGCGCGGCATCCAGCCCGGCGAACGCGTGTTGCTGTGGGCAGAAAATAGCGCCGAGTGGGTGGCCGCCTTCTTTGGCTGCGTGCTGGTGGTGCCGCTGGAGGCCGCGATCTTTGGCTTGGATTGTACCGAGAGCTAAGCTCCCGGCTGCCTGCCCTCACTTCCCATCACCCGGCCACGCCGGCCTACCCCAGCACCTTCGCCGCATCCCTGGCGAAATACGTCACGATAAAGTCCGCGCCAGCGCGGCGGATAGAGATCAGTGACTCCATCATGGCGCGTTCCTGCTCCAGCCAGCCGCGCTGGAAAGCCGCATGCAGCATGGAGTATTCGCCAGAGACCTGATACGCGCCCATCGGCACCTGGAAGCGTTCCCGCGCAGCGCGGATCACATCCAGATATGGCATCGCCGGCTTCATCAGGATCATGTCCGCACCCTCGGCCAGGTCCAGCTCAATCTCGCGCATCGCCTCGCGCAGATTCGCGCCGTCCATCTGGTAGCTGCGGCGGTCGCCAAACTGCGGAGCCGAGTCTGCCGCTTCCCGGAACGGCCCGTAAAACGCTGAGGCGAACTTCGACGCGTAAGAGAGAATCGGAATCTGTTCAAAACCCTCTTCGTCCATCTCGTCGCGCATCGCCGCCACGCGGCCATCCATCATGTCTGAAGGCGCAATGATGTCCGCACCAGCCTTGGCCAGCGAAGCTGCCGTTTTCGCCAGCAGGCGCACGCTGGAGTCATTCTCAATCTCGTAGTGGCTGCCGTCTTTGTGCACGATGCCGCAATGGCCATGCGAGGTGTACTCGCACAGGCACACATCGGCAATCATCACCAGCTTGTCCAGCTCGCGCTGTTGCTTGAAGGCGCGCAGCGCCTGCTGCACAATGCCATCGTCCGCATACGCGCCGCTGCCTTCTGCATCCTTTGTTTCCGGCAGGCCAAAGAGCAGCAGCCCGCCAAGGCCCAGCGAGGCGGCCTCCTGCGCTTCGCGGACAGCCTCATCGATCGACAGGTTGAAGACGCCGGGCATGGAGCCGATTTCGCGGCGCACGCCTTCCCCGGGACAGAGAAACAGCGGGTAGATGAGCGCGCCGGGATGCAGATGCGTTTCACGAACCAGATTGCGCATCGCCTCCGTACGGCGAAGTCTGCGCATGCGGGTGACAGGAAATTCCATGCCGTTATTCTAAATCGCGCCCGCTCCAGCGGCCCGTTTTACGCGGCCATCTGGTCGTACTCCACGCCAGACTGTGCCGGAGCCAGCACCCACAGCGTGTAAATGCCCAGCGCTGTGCCAAAAGGAATCTTCAGCAAGGTCACAATGCCGACCACAATCGCCAGAATGCGTCCCCAGCGCTGGCGCGTGAGCAGCGCAAAGCCCACCAGCAGCGACAGCGCCGAGCGCACCACCAGAATGGCCGTAATCAGCGGAACCCACGCCGCAAAGAACGCGTGGCCAAAGGGGAAGCCGTGCATGCCGTGCAGCGCATGGCCCATGGGACAAAAACCACCCAGAATGCCCGCCAGAAACGGCAGCGCCAGCAGCCATATCAACAGCGTGTAGCCGCCAAAAACGATCCACAGAATGCCAAGCGTCTTCAGATGATGCTCCACCCGGTTTGCTGCAACAGCCGGAACGACATACATCGAATCCACCTGCGGCATCTGCGCTCCGCAACGCGCGCAGAAGCGCGCGCCCGGGTCGTTGGGTGCACCGCATGCTGAACAGAACATAGTTGCCTCCTTGCAGGCAACATCCTGCAATATTCATGGATACGCAACGAAGCCGCTTGCAGTTCCCGGGCATCTGCCCGGCAAATCGCGACTGGCGGTACGATAACATACGTGAGCCTTTTGCCAGCGATTCCCTCTCCTTTGCGCGAAACCAGCGCCGCCACTCTGGAATGGCCGCGCCTGCGCGAAGCCGTTGCCGGCTACGCAGCCTCTCCGCTGGGCCGTGCCTGGACGCTGGCGTTGGAGCCTTCCACCGACCAGCCCTGGATCGAAGAACAGCAGCAGCGCACCGCCGAGATTCGCCGCCTGATTGCCGCCGGCGCCGGCTTTGAGTTTTACGGCCTCTTCGACCCCACGCAACTGCTGCACAAAGCGCGCATTCAAGGCGCAGCGCTGGAGGCCGCGGAGATTCGTGACGTGCTGGTCGTCGTCGATCGCATCGCCGCATGGCACAGCCTGATGGCCACGCCGCCCGAGGCCATGCGCGGGGAATGGCCTGCGATAGAAGCCTTGTGCGGGCCGCTCGCCGTTGCGGATTTTGGCCATCTGCTGCATTCCCTGCGCGGCAAAATTGAGCCCGACGGCAGCCTGAGCGACGATGCCTCGCCCGGCCTGCGCCGCATTCGCCGCGAAATGGAGCGCCAGCAGCGCCAGATTGAAGAAAGTCTGCGCCACGCGCTGCGCCGCATGAGCGAAGGCGGCAGCACGCAGCATGACCTCATCACCATTCGCGGCGAGCGCTTCGTCATCCCCGTCAAAGCCGAGTGGAAGCGCCGCATTCCCGGCGTGGTGCACGGCGCCAGCTCCAGCGGGCAGACCGTCTACGTGGAGCCGCTCGAAACCATCGAGCAGAACAATGAACTGGTGCGCCTGCTGGAGGAAGAACAGGCCGAGATACATCGCATCCTGGTCGCCATGACGCGCGAGATCGGCCAGCACGCGCCCACCATCGCCGCTGGCGCACAGATTCTGGCCGAGATCGAATCGCACTTTGCCCGCGCCCGTTTCGCCATTGCCTACGACTGCGCGCGCCCCACGTTTTCTACTGCTGAAGCGCAGACCACTGCCGACACAGCCGATGCGCTCTCGCTTAAATCCGCGCGGCATCCGCTGCTGGAGATGCGCCTGCGCGCCAGCGGCGGCAGCATTGTTCCGCTCACGCTCGCGCTGCCCGGCCACGCGAAGCAGCTCATCATCAGCGGACCCAACACCGGCGGCAAAACCGTTGCGCTGAAAACGCTGGGCCTGCTGGCGCTCATGGCGCAGGCCGGCATTCCCGTTCCCACGGCGGAAGCGCACCTGCCCATCTTCGATTCGGTGTACGCCGATATTGGCGATGCGCAGTCCATCGAGTGCAATCTCTCCACCTTCTCCGCGCATATCGTCAACCTTAACCGCATTGCGCGTGAGGCAGACATCTGTTCTCTGGTGCTGATCGATGAGCTTGGCTCCGCCACCGATCCGGAAGAGGGCGCAGCCCTGGCTGTGGCCGTCTCCGGGCATTTTCTGCGTCGTCATACGTGGAGCTTCCTCAGCACGCACCTTACGGCGCTCAAGGTGTACGCGGCCAACCACAACGGCGTGGTGAATGCTGCGGTTGGTTTTGACGAGGAAACACTGGCGCCCACCTATGAGCTGCGACTGGGCGTGCCCGGCGCCTCCGCGGGCATCAACATTGCGCAGCGGCTTGGGCTGGATGCCAGCATCATTGCCGAAGCGCGCTCGCACCTGAATACGCAGACCGCCGACATTGCCCGCTTCCTCGATCAGTTGCACGCGCAACTCAAGGCTGCCACCGAAGAGCGCGAGTCGCTGCGCCGCCACGAGCAGGAAGTGGCGCGAGAAAAATATCGCCTGGAGCACGAGGGCCGCAATGAGCAGAAGGCCAAAGTACGCGAACTGGAAATCAAGCTGCAATCGCTGCTGAAGGACTTCGACTATCAGATCCGCGAAACCGTGCGCGCCATTGACGACCGCGCCGCTGCGCAGAAGATCAGCAAAGAGGCCGAGCGGCGCATGGCCCGGCTGCGGCGCGAGTTCAGCGAGCAGTTTAATTCCACCGTGGTGGCGCACAATACCGGCGCAGACAAAAGTACCGGCCAAAGTACAGACCGGGGGGATGTCGGCGCGCCACCGCATGGCGTGCGGCACGTCTCCGTTGGCGATACCGTCAAGCTGCGCGCCACCGGAACCCTCGGCGGCAAGACAGGCAAAGTGCAGCGGCAGATTGACGGCAAGACCTACGAGGTCGCCATCGGGCCGATGAAGATGCGCATCTCCCGCGAGGAGATTGCCGAAGTCGTTCTCTCCGCACACGCGCAGCAGGCCGTGGCCGTAACTCCGCTGGAGGCCGCGCGCCGCAACAAAGGCATTTCCATCTCCACCAGCCGCGATGCCGACGACATGACCTCGGAAATCAATTTGATCGGACGCAATGTCGATGAAGCCACGGCCGAGGTGGAGAAGTTCCTCGATCGCGCATTTCTTGCCGGACTGCCTCGCATCCGCATTGTGCATGGCACTGGCCTGGGTGTTCTGCGCAGGGCGTTGCGCGATTTTCTGCGGCAGCATCCGCATGTGGCCATGGTCACGGAGCCGCCGCAGAATGAAGGCGGCGCAGGCGCAACCGTGGTAGACCTGCGCCAGTAATTGCGTTGCGCGAAATGCACGAAGGTATGTCCCGGTGCCGCAGGTCTCAGCGCGGCTTTCCGGCGATGGAACGCCGCGCTGAACCAGCCACAAAAGGACGCCGCACCGTTGGTTTCGCTGTAGACCCCTGCCGCTGGTCAGTGCTACGCTTTGCTCGCGGGGACATGAAAAAAACGGTGTAAGAAAATCGGCCCAACGCAACCGGCAGGAGAATGCCATGATCAACGTAATCACGGTGGAACGGGAATTCGGCAGCCTTGGCGCCGATTATGCACGCCATCTGGCGGAGCATCTGGGCTGGCGGCTGGTCGATCACTCGCTGCTGCGCGATATTGCCGCGCTGGCAGGCGTTTCAGAAAAAGTGGTTGCCAGTTGCGATGAACGGCTGGACCCCTGGTACCACAGCGTCGGCAAGGCCTTCTGGCACGGCAGCATGGAGATTGCTTCCGGCATCAGCGAGCGCAACCTGTTTGACAGCCAGAAGATGACCGGGTATCTGCAAAAAGTAGTCCGCGACGAGGCTGCTGCCGGAAAGTGCGTCCTTGTTGGCCGCGGCGCATCCAGCCTGCTCAATGGCGTCGACGGCTGCTTCCATGTTTTTGTGTATGCCACCATGGCCCGCAAAATGCGCTGGTTTGAGCAGCAGTTTCCAAACGAAGCGCGCAATGCGGAGCAGGAGATTCTGGCCACAGACCAGCGGCGTCAGGCCTACATCCGGCGGCTCTACAACCATGAGTGGGACAGCCGCCAGCTCTACCATCTGCTGCTGAACTCCTGCATGGGCCATGACGCCATGGTGGGCGCAACGCTGGAGGCCGCCGGCCTGGCGCACAGCGTGAACCTGGTTTAAGGCAAAAGCAGAGTTGCTGCGAGGAGTACGCTTTTTGAAGGGAGCGCTCCTGTCGCCGCTCCTGTCGCCGCTTTTGGCTGCGCCGCTTCAGATGCGCATTGGCATGATGATGTAGCGGTACTTGTATTCGTCTTCCGCATCCTCGGGCCGCATCTGCCCGGCCGACTGCGCATCCTTGAACTCCAGCCGTACCTCGCCTGTGCCACCCACCGCCTTCAGAAAGTCGATGAGATACACCGAGTTGAACCCAACAACGATGGGATCGTAGTTGTACGGTGTTTCGATGGAATCTTCCGACTCGCCTGCATCCGTCGAAGAAGACGAAAGCTTCAGCTCATTCTGCTCCAGGCGAATCTTGATCGCGCCAGAGCGCTCATCGGCAAACTGCGCCACGCGCTGAATGGAGCCCATCAGGTCCTGCGCGCGCACAATCACAAACTTGTTGTTGTCGCGTGGCAGCACCGCCTCATAATTCGGGAACTGGCCAGTGAGCTTGCGCGAAGTCAGTGTGCGGCCGCCAATGCGGAAGTAGAGCGTCTGGTCATCCTCGGCAAAGGTCAGATTTTCCTCTTCCGTCGCGCCCAGCAACGATTGCAGCTCGCTCAGCGCCTTGCGCGGAATCAGCGTCTTCTTTTCGCCGGAAATCCCCGCCAGTGTTTCGCCTGTCTTCTCAATGTGTGCCAGGCGATGGCCGTCCGTGGCCACCATGGCCATGCTCTCGGCCTTCAGCACCAGCAGCGCGCCGTTGAGCGTGTAGCGCGACTCTTCGCTGGAAATGGCAAAGATCGTCTTCGAGATCAGGCCGCGCAGTGACGCGACAGAAAGCACCACCTCGCCCGTGGCAGGAAACTCCGGCACCTGGGGGAAATTGGCGCGCGCCATGCCCACCATCCTGGTGTTGGAACGTCCGGCGCGAATCTGCACCCAGTGGTTGTCCAGCAGCTTCAGGCTGACGTCTCCGTCCGGCAGCAGCTTGATGTAGTCATACAGCTTGCGCGCAGGAATGGTGCAGGCGCCCGGCTTCTTCACCGTCACGGCGCAGGAGGTCTTCAGGCTCTGGTCCAGGTCCGTCGCCGTAATTGTCAGGCGGTCGTCCGCAGCCTCAAACAGAAAATTCGACAGAATGGGAATCGTGGTCTTGCGCTCCACAACACTCTGCGCCGCGGTCAGCTCGCGCAGCAGATCGGCACGCTTGGCAGTAATTTCCATATTGGCGGACTGGGTTGCAATGTTCACAGATGGAATCTCCTCTGCTGTCTTCACCGGCTCTGCTTCGATGCTGGGCATATCGGTTGCGCCTCCCCTTCAGATGCCGAATGCAATTGGCCACACTTTACACCACATCCGTGGAAAAACGGAGCAGTACTTGTGATGGCTTCATTCTAGTGAGAATCCGGCCTTCCAGCACAGCCAATTAAATGTGGGAAATCCAGGACCATAGTGGACGATGCGGAAAAGCTGGTACGAAACCGGGTTTGCCTTGCTACGGCTTCGCAACTGATTTTTGCGAAGGGCTGTCAGGCAGAGTGCTTTTAAGAAAAACAGATAAAAAGGTACTCACAGGCAGAAGTCTTAACCGATCGTGCGGGAAAAGTGGAAATCGAACACAAAACCCATCCAATCAAACAGATAGGCGTGATACACGATTTAGAAAACCAGTGTTGGAAAACTGTAAATTTCGGATTAACCAGGCGAAATCGTCGTATTTCGCCGAAGTTTTCCAGCACTTCCACATGCCTTGTTTAAAAACCAGAAGAATTACCCCCATGCAAGGTGGAAATACGCTGAACCCGTAGAAAGGGAAGCGATTATTTTGCATGAGTTTTCAACAGGAATTGAGAAAAGCCTGAGGAAAAGCAGGAAAACCCAAAAATAGCCAATAAAAGCCGAGGGAATACGACGGTTGGCCAAGAACTTTCCACAGACCCCTGTTGATTTCTGGAAAAGTGGGCAAAATTGCAGCTCAAACAGAAGCGCGGCCCAAAGCAAACGACACGGCCCTGGCCGTGTCGTGCGTTGATCAGGACGGTGTCGCAGGTTTGCGGAAGAGCGCTTGCTTAGCCCAGCGTCTCCATCAGTTTGTTGATGGTGCGGTTCAGGTCCTTGTCTGCGCGGCGCTGATCGTCGATCTTGGCGATGGAGTGCATCACTGTGGTGTGGTGCTTGCCGCCGAACTGGCGGCCGATCTCCGGCAGGCTGGCCTCGGTCATCTGCTTGGCCAGGTACATGGCAATCTGCCGCGGCACCACGATCTGCCGCGAGTTGTTCTTCTGCTTCAGTTCCACCACGCGCATGCCAAACTGCTCGGCCACGGCGCGCTGAATGGCCTCAATGGTGATCTTGCGCACCTGGGTGTCGATGAACTGCTTCAGGCACTGCTGCGCCGTTGGCAGGTTGATTTCCATGCCATGCAGGCTGCACCACGCGATCAGCCGCACCAGAGCGCCTTCCAGCTCGCGCACGTTGGTGCGCACGTTGGAGGCGATGAACAGGGCCACATCCGTGGGCAGGGTGACGTGCTCGCTCTCCGCCTTTTTCTGCAGAATGGCGACCTTTGTCTCCAGGTCCGGCGGCTGAATGTCGGCAATCAGTCCCCACTCGAAGCGGCTGCGCAGGCGGTCCTCAAACTCGGCCAGCTCCTTGGGCGGACGGTCCGACGCGATCACGATCTGCTTCATGCTTTCGTGCAGCGCGTTGAAGGTGTGGAAGAACTCCTCCTGCGTGCGCTCCTTCTGCGCCAGAAACTGAATATCGTCGATCAGCAACACGTCCACCAAGCGGAATTTGTCGCGGAAGCTCGTCATCTTGTCGTAGCGGAGCGAGTTGATCATCTCGTTGGTGAACTTCTCGCTGGACACATAGCAGATGGACGACTGCGGCAGCCGGCGCTTCACCTCATGCCCGATGGCCTGCATCAGGTGCGTCTTGCCCATACCCACGCCGCCGTACAGAAACAGCGGATTGTAGGCCTTGGATGGCCGCTCGGCCACGGCCTGCGCCGCGGCATGGGCAAACTGGTTGCCGTTGCCGATGACGAAGGCATCGAAGGTGTAGCGCGGATTCAACTGCGCGGCGGTGTTCCAGTCAAAGCGTCCCTGCTCCGGAGAGTTCTGCCCTGTGCCATTGGTGCGGTTGCGGGGCGTGTTGGCGGCGTGGCTGGGTACCGGGGCAAAGCCGCCGTCCTCGCGCACGCGCGGCGCAGAGGGGTCATCGGCCAGCGTCACGAAGTTCACCAGCTCCACTTCCAGCTCCAGATTATCGATGGCCTCCTGGATGAGGTCGCCATAACGGTCGCCGATATGCTGAAACTCCGATGCCGGGATGCGAACGAACAGCGCCTTGCCGTTGAGATGGCTGAAGCGCGTCGGCTTCAGCCAGGTGTCGAACGACTGTCGGTTAATCTTCTTCTCTAAGGCCCCCAGAATACGTACCCAAGGGTTCAATACGGCCGTGGCCGTCGGAACAAATGACATATTGCCTGTCCTGTCTTTCTTGGTTCCAGCGTCGGCTGCATGTGCACTCCCACCAGGTTGCAGAAAAAACAAAAATATCGCTCCCTCACGGCAGACCTTGCCTGCCATGCGGTTTGGCGGATTCTCCTGTGCTGGAGGCCTTGGGGGAAGGCACAGCGTTTGCCGCTGAACATTCTCCGAAGACATCTCCTGCATCCTGGTTGCAGAATCGCGCAAGCATGATGCTGAGTGCGGTGCAGCTGGACGTGCAGTAAAAAAATCTCTTCTAAACGGACTCGATAGTAGCACGGAAAAACACGTCTTTGTGTGTTGCTTTCACACAAAAGGGAAAAGTTTTTCGGTTTGCACCATCCGTTGTGAAAACCGAGGAAAACTGGTCACCAGTTCCGACCCATGACTGAACCCATGACTGGTTCGGCTGCTTGTGCAAAAGCCGGTCCCGCCCTGATGCTTTGCGGCTTTTGGCATCTTCGGATATACTTGAGTTTTGCCGTAAGACACAGATTTTGAGAGCAGGAGTGCAGTCCCATGCCGAAGCGTACCTTTCAACCCAACCGTCGCCACCGTTCGAAGACCCACGGCTTTCTGAGCCGCATGAAGACGAAGGCTGGCGCCGCAGTGCTGTCGCGCCGTCGTGCCAAGGGCCGTCATAAGATCGCCGTCAGCGCTGGTTATCGCGACTAAGTTTGTTGGACGCCGCCCGGCACGTTTGGTGTTGTTCCGCGTGCTGGATATGACGGCGAAAAACCGAATCCCGAAAAGCAGCCCGCTGCATTCTACGGCGGGCCTTTTACTGTCTGGCTTGCAGTTCTTGAAGGCAGTTCTTCCTCCTTTTCTGGAACGTGCAGATTCTGGCCGGTAAAGCCCATGATGTCCCAACCCAACCAGATCGAGCGCAACGCAGCCGAGCGCACCGGCCCAGTTATGAGTAACGCCGAGCGCAAACCGCTGTCCCTGGCGGCGGCGCGCCTGCGCAAGCATGCCGACTACCAGCGTGTGTACCGGCAGGGGCGCAAGCAGTTCTCGCAGCAGATGGCGTATTTTTTTGCGCTGCGGCCTGCGGCACAGGATTCTGCGCAACCTATAACTGGCGCTGTTGCTGGCCCGTATCCTGGCCCGTATCCTGGCCCGCGCATTGGCCTGACCGTGGGCAAAGTGCTCGGCAAGGCCGTGGACCGCAACCGCATCAAGCGGCGCATGCGCGAGGCCGTGCGCCACAACCTGGCCATACTGACCACGCCGGTGGATGTGGTGCTGCATCCGCGCCGGAGTGTGAAGGAAGTGGAGTTTGCCGCATTGCAGCGCGAAGTGGCGCGCATCTTTACACAGATCCAGCGGGCCACGACGCAACCGGCTGCTGAAGCTGCTGTGGGCAAAAACCCAGAGGCCCCAAAAGACTCCTCCAGAGCCGAGACAGCGCTGTGAGCCGCCAGCGCCCAACCCCGAAGGCAGCAGCCCGTGACGAGGCAGCAGGTCGAGAGGTTCGGGAAGCGGCATGGCTGCGGGCCATTTTCTGGATGTACCGGCGGGTGTTGTCGCCGGTGCTGCATGGCATCAGTTCGGTCATCAGTCCATTGCCGCCGGGGTGCCGTTTTCAGCCCACCTGCTCGGAGTATGCCTATATCGCTCTGCAACGGCATGGGTTGCTGCGTGGCGGCGCAATGGCGGTGTGGCGGCTGCTGCGGTGTCATCCTTTCTCGCGCGGCGGGTTTGATCCGGTTCCGCTGACTGCGGAGCAGCAGCAGGTGGCTGCGTTGGAGGCGGCGCAGGAAGACGCAAACGGGCACAGTTCATCCGCCATACATACGCAGACGGGCTCTGGCGATTTACCATAGAGTTTTACCCGGGAAGCCGGCCGCCCTCCGCGGCCAGGGCCCTGGCAGCAGTTCCTAATCTCTTCAAGGAAGCAGGAAGTTCTCTTGGCGGAATATAAGAATCCCAACCAGCAGGGTGGGCAGGACATGAAGTCGATCCTGGCCATGACGGTGGTCTTTGTTGTGATCTTTGCCGGGCTGCAGTACTTCAAACCGAAGAAGCCGGCCACGTCCATCACGCAGCAGACGACGCAGACAGCGCCAGCCAGCACGGCACCAGCACCCCCTGCGGTCAACAACACTCCTGCGGTGGCTCCTGCTGCTCCGGCATCGGCCAATGCGGTGGTGGCCAGGAGCGAAACGGAAACGGTGGTGGAGAATGAGCTGTACCGCATCACCTTCACCAATCGCGGAGCGCAGGTAAAGTCGTGGATTCTGAAGAAGTATAAGAACAACAGCGGTCAGCCGCTGGACCTGGTGCATGCCCATGCGGCCGCTGAGTTCGGCTATCCGCTTTCGCTCTACACCTACGATGCAGGCCTGAACGCCAGGCTGAAGAGTGCGCTGTTTGTGCCCTCGGCCACGGGCACGCTGGCTGCACCGAACACGCTCAGCTTTCGGTACTCCGACGGCCCGCTGGTGGTGCGCAAGACCTTCCGCTTCGATGCCAGCTATGTGCTGCATGCCGAGGTGCAGGTGACGCAGAACGGCGCGCCGGTGCGGGCCTTCCTGAGCTGGCCTGCCGGCTTTGGCGATCAGGACTCGCTGCACCTGTACGCCAGTGACGAGATCAACACGCTGGAGAGCGGCAAGCTGGAAAACCTTGCGGCCAAGAAAGTAGTGGGCGGCAACACGCTGCAGGGCCCGTTTGACTGGGCCGGCGTCAGCGATCTTTACTTTGCCGCTGTCTTCCTGCCGGACCAACCGCAGAACGCCTCGCTGGTGACCTTCCACAACACGCTGCAGATTCCCAAGAATCCGGAGAAGCCGGAGTCGAAGGAGACGGAAGCTGTGCCGACGCTGGGCGCGGCCATGGGCAGCAATGCCGGCGTTACGCAGGTGCGCATCTATGCCGGCCCCAAGTCCGTGGATGTGCTGAAGTCGATCCATGCCTCGGCGGCCGATGGCAAGGCGACCGGTCCAACGCTGGAGCCGCTGCTGGACTTTGGCTTCTGGGGCCCGATTGCGAAGGTGCTCTTCCTGGGGCTGCACTTCATTTATGAGCACATCGTGGCCAACTGGGGCTGGTCGATTGTCATCATCACGGTCATCATCAACCTGGTGCTGCTGCCGCTGCGCTTCACCATGATGAAGTCGTCGCTGAAGATGCAGCGCATTCAGCCGCAGATCAACGAGATCAAGGAAAAGTACAAAAAGTTCAAGGCAACGGACCCGCGCCGCTCGGACATGAATCACGAGATCATGGCGCTGCAGAAGCGCGAAGGGGTCAACATGTTCGGCGGCTGCCTGCCCATGCTGGTGCAGATTCCGCTGCTCTTTGCCTTCTACAGCATGCTGGCCAAGGTGATTGAGTTGCGGCAGGCGCACTGGCTCTGGCTGCCGGATCTTTCCGCGGCCGACCCGTATCACATTCTGCCGATCCTGATGATTGTGTCGCAGTTCCTGGTGCAGTTCTATACGCCGTCGCCCGGCGTTGACCCGGCGCAGCAGAAGATGATGGCCTTCACCATGCCGGCCTTCACGGGATTCATCACCTGGAACTATGCCTCTGGACTGGCGCTCTACTGGGCCGTCGGCAACCTGATCAGCATTGCGCAGCAGGCGGTGATGAACCAGACCTCCCTGGGCCGCGAGATGAAGGAGATTGCTGCACGCCGTGCGCGGCGCAAGGCGGGCGCGTCTCCGGCGCGCAAATAGGACGGAAGCCGACGGGCGCGTCCGAACCGTTTTAGCCAGACGAAATGCCCGCCGGGTAGTACGATAGCAACTTGGTGTTTTCATGGATGATCTGGCACAGGCAGCACAAAAAGTAGCAGCGTTTGTAAAGATGTTGATCGCAACGGGCGGCCTGCGGCTGAAGTACCGCATTACCGCGGGCGCGGGCGCGGCGGATCCGGATGGTCTGGAGCGCCGCGAAATCTACGTGGAAATGGCAGGGCCGGATGCGCCGTTGCTGACGCAACGCGGCGGCGAAGTGCTGCGCGCACTGGAACACCTGGCGGCCAGAATGCTTCGCTTGGAACAGGAAGACCACGACCGCATTTCCTTTGACGCCAACGGATTCAAGGCCATACGTGCCCGCGAACTGCGGCTGGCGGCAGAAACCGCAGCCGAGCGCGTGCGCCAGAGCGGACGCCCCTACAGCTTTGCCGCAATGAACTCACGCGAACGCCGCATGTTGCACCTGGCCCTGCGCGAGTTTACCGACCTGCGCACGGAGAGCAGCGGCGAGGGCCGCGACCGCTTTGTGGTGCTGTATCCCAGGGACTGGAAGCAGCCGGTGGTTGCCACAACCAGCAGCAAAAGCTTCGGCCACCGGCGCTAGCTGCAAGAATGAGGTTGTGCTATTTGGTCGCTAATCAAGTAGATACGGAAAACATAAAACCTTTATTCAAAAATAGCGTCGATAGTGTATAGGTTATCTACGGAGATAAGGGGGTGACCATGGCTCATTATTCAGCCTCAGATGTAGCGAAGAATATGGTCGCTTCTTTTCAAGCGCACCGTAAGCCAATTAGCAATCTAAAACTGCAGAAGCTGCTTTACTACGCGCAGGCCTGGTATCTGGCGTTCTACAATGAGCCACTCTTTACCGGGAAAATAGAAGCATGGGTTCATGGACCAGTTGTGCGGGAAGTTTTCCGGACATACAAAAAATACGAGTGGAAGCCGATTACTGAACAGGTAAGTAAAGTGGCTTTAGCAAAAGTTCAACAACATCTGGACGAAGTCATTCGTGTATATGGGAAGTTTGATGCCGTCGACCTGGAGCGTATGACACACCAGGAGGCCCCATGGCGAGATGCGCGTGGGGCGCTGGCTCCGGATGAGCCTTCGAATCGAGTCATCACGCACGAGGCAATGAAAAAATTTTATACCGCGCGGCTGAATGGGTAAGAAGACAAGAAAAATTCCTGCTGCGAGGCTTGAGCCAGAATCGGCCAGGCTGGAATTTTCTTTTAAGCACTTAGATTCAACTCATTCAAAGTATGGCCTCGACCAGTGCAGCGCTGAATACCTCCGCTGCTTGATAGAGAAAATTAAAGATTATTCTAATTACACGGTTGATCAATTCAGAGATCAAAATGATACAGATCATAGATATGTAATTGATTTTGATAAAACACCGGCACCCAAAGGATTTACTTCACTGCCGAGTGATCTATATCTGGAGTCTCCATGGGAATTCGCCGTCTGCCCAACGGCGACGAAGCACAGTGATAAAGCAGCATGGCGGGCCTACGGTGTACTGATTGGAAACGTATTTTATTTTGTCTGGTTAGATACGACGCATGGTCTCTTTCCGAATAATCATCCAGCGCATTCCAATAACAAGAAAAAGAAGTAGCTGTGCATACCGAAGACACCATCGTTGCCATCTCCACGGCTCCGGGCAGAGGAGGCATTGGCATTGTGCGCTTGTCTGGCGCGCAGGCAGTGGCCATCGCCCAGCCCATGTTGCGGCTGCGGCATCCGCTGGCGGCTGCGCAGGCGCGTTTTGCGGAGATTGTGGACCCCGAAACCAGCGAACGGCTGGACGAAGCGGTGGTCACCTGGTTTGCCGCGCCCCACTCCTACACCAGTGAAGATGTGGTGGAGATTGCCGCGCATGGTTCGCCGGTGGTGCTGGATCATCTGGTGCGGCAGTCGCTGCTGCGCGGTGCGAGGCTGGCCGAGCCGGGAGAGTTTACGCAGCGCGCCTTCCTGAGCGGACGCATGGACCTGACGCAGGCCGAGGCCGTGCGCGACCTGATCGAGGCGCAGACGCTGCACCAGGCGCGCGTGGCGGCGCAGCAACTGGATGGCGCACTGGCGCGCCGCATTCGCCCGGCTAAACAGGCGCTGGTGGAGCTGATTGCGTTGCTGGAAGCGGGCATCGACTTTGCCGAAGACGATGTGGACGTGGCAGCCGATGCGCTGATTCTGGCGCGCATTGCCGCCGTGCGCGGGCCGCTGCAGGCGCTGGCCTCTTCGTTTGCCTATGGCCGCATTGTGCACGATGGGTTGACGCTGGCCATTGTGGGCCGGCCGAATGCAGGCAAGTCGTCGCTCTTCAACCGGCTGGTGGAGCGCGAGCGCGCCATCGTAACGGCGGTTCCCGGCACCACGCGCGATCTGGTGACGGAGCGCGTTTCTCTGGGCGGCATTCCCATTGAGCTGGTGGACACGGCCGGTCTGCGCGAAGCCACGGAAGAGGCCGAGAGCATTGGCATTCAGAAGTCGCGCGAGGCGCTGGCCGAGGCCGACGTAGTGCTGCTGGTGATGGACGCCACGGAAGCGCGCAATGCGGAAGAAGAGCATCTGCTGGCCGCGCTGGAGCAGCGCAAGGCAATTGTGGTGCGCAACAAGATGGATTTGGTGACAGGCCTGGCTACGGGGGTGGTTGCGGGTCTGTCTACGAACCCGGCTAGCGCTACGGATACGGCCCGGCATATGGCCGAAGTGGCAGCAACACAGCCTGCAGGACCGCTGGCAGTGGTTGCCACCTCTGCCGTTACCGGCGAGGGCATTGCCGAACTGCGCTGCCAGATTCTTGCGCTGGTGCAGCAGGGAAGCGGCGCAGGCGAGTCCGGCATGCTGACGAACCTGCGCCAGCAGCAGTCGGTGCAGGCCGCGCTGGAAGGGTTGGCCAATGCGATGCGTGCTGTGGAGAGCCGCACGCCGCATGAGATGCTGCTGCTCGACATCTATTCCACGCTGCGTGCGCTGGACTCGCTGACCGGCGAAACCACAGCAGACGACATCCTGAACCTGATCTTCTCCACCTTCTGCATTGGCAAATAGCGGCTGCAGCCGGCCGGGGCCAGAGTGCCAATTTTGATGGCAGCCCATACAATAGTCAGTGTTTAGCAGGTTTAGCAACGGGCAGCGGCAAGGGAAGGGTAGGAAGCATGTCCTGGTTCAAGCGTGAAGGCACCGAGATTGAAACGAGCGATGAGAAGCGCGTTCGCACGGAGGGCCTCTGGATCAAGTGTGACGGGTGCCGACAGATCATCTGGAAGGCCGATCTGGACGCGAACCTGCAGGTTTGCCCCAAATGCCAGCGGCACTTTCGCCTGGACGCCCGCAGCCGCATTGCCAACCTGCTGGAGCCCGGCTATGAGCTGGTGGATCTGGAGCTGAAGTCCACCGATCCGCTGGAGTTCACCGACCTGAAGTCCTATAAGGACCGCCTGAAGAAGGCGCAGGAGGCCACCGGGCTGAATGATGCGATTGTGAACGCCATTGGGCAGATGGGCCCCCACTCCGTGGTGCTGAGCGTGATGGAGTACAGCTTCATTGGCGGCAGCATGGGCTGCGTGGTGGGCGAGACGATTGCCCGCGCCGTGGACCGCTCGCTGGAGACGCGGCATCCGCTGATTATCATCTCCGCTTCCGGCGGCGCGCGCATGATGGAAGGCATTACCAGCCTGATGCAACTGGCAAAAATCTCTACTGCGCTGGGCATGCTGGACGATGCGAAGGTGCCCTACATCTCCGTGCTCACCGATCCGACAACCGGCGGCGTGACGGCCAGCTTCTCCATGCTGGGCGACCTGAACATAGCTGAGCCGGGCGCGCTGATCGGCTTTGCCGGGCCGCGCGTGATCGAGCAGACCATTCGCCAGAAGCTGCCGGAAGGCTTCCAGCGCTCGGAGTTTCTGCTGGAGCACGGCATGCTGGACGCTGTGGTGCATCGCGGCGAAATGAAGCAGTACCTCATCCGCGCGCTGGACTTTATGCAGCACGCGCAGTAGCTGGTCTGTTGATCGCGTTTTCCGGTTTGGTATGGAGAAAACGCAATTGCTTTACAGTGGCTTTTTCTTCGAGAAAAAGCCACTATGCACCTTCCTGAAAATCCCACGCGAACTAAAAGCCGCCTTAGCGGACTGGCGGCACCTTCACCACATTGGCGCGGCAATCGCGCACGGCCTTGCAGGCAATCGGATGCAGGCTGCGATCCAGGCAAACGGAGATGCCGGTCAGGAAATTGTGGCCGCAACTGACGGCCACGTCCTGCGTGCTCCACGCGGGATTCACTTCCACAAACATTGTCTTGAGCTGGGCGGGCGTAAATTGCAGCTGCTGTTGCGGGTCTTTCAGCTTCTGCGGTATGCGGACGGCGGCAAAGGCGGCGCGGATCTGGCGGAAGTACTGCTGCGCGCTCAGGCCGCTGCAGGTGCCGTGGCGCTGCCATTCGTGCTCTACCAGATGCTCATCGGGCATCAGGTCCGTCATAGCAGCCGGTTGCGCCGGGCCCGCGGCCTGCGAGCAGAACTGCGGCCAGCGTCCGTTGTTGAATTGCGGCCACAGGCCATGCACCACAAAGCCATAGTGCTTGCTGCATTGCGGACTGTTGCTGTGGCTGTAGCAGAACTCCGGCGACCAGGAGAGCGTGAACAGATAATAGTCAAACTCGCCCGGCCTGCTGCTTTGTTGCGCCTGTGCGGCGGGTTGGCATAGTAAAAGCAGACAAAGCGACAGACAAAGCGCGCCCAGAGTTTTCATGGTGAGACGATTGTAGGCGGTTCCGCTAAAGTTGCCGTCCGGAGCTGCAAAAGCGAAGACCGCCCCGGATTGGCAGCGGCCCTCAATTTATGTAACGCCTTTTTATACTTGTTCTAACGTGCCGTACTTCCTGGGATTGGTGGAGCAACGTAACTTTTTGCCGGCTTATGAGACGGCGCTTATGCCTTCTCTTCCGTTTCCGTAGCACCGGAGCGGGCCGCAACCAGAGCGGGAGCAATTACCATGGCGACAAACGCGAGAGCAATGAGCAGATCATGCATTGTGGAGCTTCTCCTTTTATGGGGGTGCGCTTGCGCACCTGACCTTTTCAGGATCGCTCCGTCGCCGGAAAAACAACATTCCACTTCTGCTTATTGTCTCGGACGATCGGGGCAGAGGCTATAACACTTTTGGGGCAGAGGTGCTGCGTTCGTGTTGCAGTGCCGGGGATGCGCTGAGCGAGGCACTGGCCTAAAATCAAACCATGTCCTATCTTGCAGCGGTCGAGGGTCTGTTTGCCCGCGGCCATGAACTTTCCGCAAAGCCGGGCGATGCTGGTGCGGTGCGCCGCAAGTTTGATCTGGCGCACATACGCACGCTGGCCGGGGCGCTGGGCAATCCGCAGATGCAGTTCCCCTCGGTGCTGATAGCCGGCACCAACGGCAAGGGTTCCACGTCGGCCACGCTGGCCAGCATTCTGCACGCAGCGGGCCATCGCACAGGGCTGTACACGTCGCCACACCTGATCCGCGTGAATGAGCGCATTCAATGGAGCCAGCATGGCCTGCTGACGCCGATTGCGGATGCAGACTTTGCCCGGCTGTACTTCCACGTAGACGATGTGGCGCAGACGCTGGTGCAGCAGGGCAAACTGCCGCACGCACCCAGTTTTTTCGAGATGATGACGGCGATTGCCTTTTGCAGTTTTGCCGAACAGCAGGTGGAGATTGCCGTGCTGGAAGTGGGCATGGGCGGCCGACTGGACGCCACCAACATCGTGGAGCCGCTGCTCTCCATCATTACGGACATCTCCCTCGACCACACCGAGTGGCTGGGCGACACTATTGCCGCCATCACGCGGGAGAAGGCCGGCATTCTGCGGCAGAACGGCACGCTGATTACGCTGCCGCAGCACCAGGAGGCCAACTCCACGCTGGGCGAGGTGGCCATGCCGCTGAACCTGAAGGGCGTGAACGCGGCCGACTATATTCCGGCATGGGACAGCGTGCAGCGCAGCGCGGATTTTCGCAACCGCTACCCGCTGAAGCTCCAGGGCGAGCAGGTGCAGATGGACTCTCCGCTGGCGGGCCAGCACCAGCAGCGCAACATTGCACTGGCGATTGCGGCGGCAGTTGAATTAAGTAACAGTAAAGATTACAAAATCACCAACACCGCGATTTTACAGGGGGTTCGTGACACACAATGGCCCGGCCGGCTGGAGCGCGTGACCACAGCGCCGGTGCCGGTGCTGCTGGATGTGGCGCACAACCCGGCCGGGGCCTGGGCGCTGCGGTCCGCGCTGTCCGGGCTGCCGGAAGACCAGCCGCGCACGCTGCTCTTTGGCTGCCTGCGCGATAAACCGGTTACCACCATGGCACAGATCCTGTTTCCGCTCTTTGATCCGGAGGGCGACCGCGCCGCCGACCGCATCGTGCTGGCGCAGATTGACAATCCGCGAGCGGCCACGCTGGAAGAGATGCAGGCCGCTGCGGAAAGCATGGGGATTGCGGTGGAAACTGCGGCGGATTTGCCCGCCGGCCTGCGACGTGCGCTGCAACTGACGCCGGCCAATGGCCTGGTGGTGGGCACGGGCTCCATTTATCTGGTGGGTAAAATCCGCGAGCTGCTGCTGGCAGGATCACCCGAGGCAAGATGAGCACGACTGTGACCGCTGCACCGGCAAAACCCTATTCGCGCTACGACTGCTGCCGCACCTATCTGGTGCAGATGCCGCTGATCGGGCTGTCGACCGCCTTCTTTGGCTCGCTTTCGCTCACCGCCTCGCTGTGGGACCGCAGCGGCCGCCAGCAGCATGCCATTGCGCGAATCTGGGCGCGTACGCTGCTGCGCATCAGCCGGTCTTCGGCCCAGGTGGTCGGCGGAGAGCATTTGCTGCGCGGCGCCCCGGCGGTTTACACCGCGAACCACCTCAGCTACATGGATACGCCGGTCATCTTCAGCTATCTGCCCTTTCAGTTCCGGATTCTGGCGCGACACGATTTGTGGAAGATTCCCTTCATGGGCTGGCATCTGCGGCGCTCCGGTCAGATCCCAGTCGATTCCACCAGCCTGCGGTCGCAGGTGGGCAGCCTGAACCGCGGTGTTGCTGCGCTGAAGAGCGGTATGCCGCTGGTGGTTTTTCCGGAGGGCGGCCGCACCAGCGATGGCCACCTGAAGTCCTTCATGAGCGGCCCGGCCTGGATGGCCATTCGCGCGCAGGTGCCGGTTGTGCCTGTGGCGCTGGTGGGCACGTATGAGCTGTTGCCCATGCACGTTTATCATCTGCGTCCGCGTCCGCTGCTGCTGGTGGTGGGGGAACCTATTTCGACAACAGGGCTGACAACCCGGGATGTTGATGCGCTGACCACGCAGACCCACGACGCCATCAGCGCAATGTACTATCGTTATTCTGAGCTGACAGAGGATGCGGCCCAGGCGGCCGGGCCAATCGGCTGAGCTCCCCCGAATATGGCCACTGAAGACTCTGATCCGCAGAAATTGAGACTTTTATGACTGAGACACGCCCACGAATCGCTATTCCCCTACCTACTTCGACCGATCCGGAGTACAACGCCCGCTCCTGGCCACAGTACGCTGCCGCCGTCAGAGAAGCCGGCGGCGAGCCGGTGGAGGTCCCGCTGGATGCGACTCCGGTGGAAATTGCCCGCTTGGTGACCGGCTGCCAGGCGATTCTGCTGCCGGGCAGCCCGGCGGATGTGAATCCGCACAAATTCGGCGCAGAACCGGAGCCGGAGACCTCTCCTGCCGACCTGCCCCGCGAAAATGTGGACGAGTTGCTGCTGCAGGACGCCCATAATCTGCATAAGCCGATTCTGGGCATCTGCTATGGCATCCAGTCGCTGAATGTCTGGCGCACCGGCACGCTGGTGCAGCATCTGCTGCCCATGCCGGTGAACCACAGAGCTGGCCGCGCCGTGGCCGTTGCACATAACTCATTGGTGGCTCCAGACTCGCTGCTGGCCAGCATTGTGCGGGCAGCGCCGGATGCCGAGCAGTTGCCGCAGTCGCAGGGAGGCTACGTTCGCATTCCCGTAAACTCCAGCCACCATCAGGCGGTTGGCGCACCCGGCGACGGGCTGAAGGTGGCCGCCCGCTGCCCGCAGGACGCCGTGGTGGAGGCCGTGGAAGGCACGCAGCCAGACCATTTTGTGCTGGGGCTCCAGTGGCACCCGGAACGCACCTATACGGAAAGTGCCACCTCGCGCGCCATCTTCCAGCGCTTTGTGGCAGAGGCCCGCGACTGGAAGCCGCGCACCATCTCCGAGTCAGTTGGCTAGACGAATGACGCTCCAGACCTTGTCCATACCCGAAATTCAGCGCCTCCTTCAGCCGTATTTGACGCAACCGCTGGAGGAGGCGGTTCTGCTTCAGTGCCAGCGTTATCTGGATTTGCTGCTGCGCTGGAATGCCCGCACCAACCTGACGGCCGTGCGCTTGCCGGAGGAAATCGTCCGCATCCACTTTGGGGAGTGCCTGTTTGCCGCGCAGCACCTGCCTGCCGGGCTGCATGCTTTGCTCGATTTTGGCTCCGGCGCCGGGTTTCCCGGTCTGCCCATCCAGCTTGTGCACCCGGCATTGCAGGTGACGCTGGGCGAATCGCAGTCCAAAAAGGCCGCTTTTCTGCGGGAAGCGGTGCGCACGCTGGGGCTTTCGACGCAGGTAGCGGGCGCGCGGATAGAAAGCCTGCCCGCGGAGCAGCAGTTCGGCGCGGTTGCACTGCGGGCAGTGGACAACATGATTGCGGCGCTGGCGGCCGCCGCGGAGCGCGTTCGGCCAGAAGGCTGGATGATTGTGTTGACCAGTGAGGCTGATGCGGCGGCCATCACAGCAGCTTTGCCTGGCTTCCAGTGGCAGCGGCCGATTCGCATTCCACAATCGCAGCAAAGGGCGGTACTGCTGGGGCGGCATTCGGGACAGCCAGCGTAGCCGCAGGTGGAACTAAAAAACAACGACATTTTGAGCCGGTTGAGCGCCGTGTTCCACGTGGAACACGGCGCTCGGTGCTTTCGGCATACTGCTCCAGGGATTTTGCAGAAGAACCTGCGGAGACCAGCATGCCAGGAGGATGTGCTTGGCTTTACTCCTGTGCTTT
>DZDJ01000003.1:0-44393 GCA_022736715.1 Edaphobacter aggregans | reverse complement strand
GCTTTACTCCTGTGCTTTGCTCTGGCGCTTTGCTCTGGCGCTGCCACGGATGTTCCACGTGGAACATCGCTTGCCGCTGCTGTTGCTGGAGCGGTCTCCTTTGGGGCGAAGCCAGTGTCGGCAGCGCGGCACTGTTCCACGTGGAACACCCCCCTGCAAGAAAGTTTTCCACTGAAATCCCATCTTTTTCCTGCATTCTCTACCGTGCAGAAAAGCCGCTCATGCCCTTGCAAAACAAGGCGATGCGCACAGTTCTCTATTGCGGAAGAAAAAATATTCCACAGCTAGCCTGCGTTCTTCACAGGCATTCTCAATTGCCCGCGCGCCTGAGCTTCGATAGTCTTGCAACCGTCCTGGTTTTTCGACTCCGGGCAGCGACAAAGATCCGAAAATCATGAGTAAAGTTCTCGCCGTCGTCAATCAGAAGGGTGGAGTTGGCAAAACAACCACCGCGATCAATCTTGCCGCCGCCCTTGCGCTGGAGGGGCTGCCGTGCCTGCTCGTAGATTGCGATCCGCAGGCGAATTCCACCGGAGGGCTGGGTTTTCCGCGGGACGAGTCGCGCATCTCCATCTACGACCTGCTGATCGGCTCCAATACGGTGCAGGAGGCGCTGCAACCCACTGAAATTGAGACGCTGAAGCTGATCCCGAGCAGCAAAAACCTGATCGGGGCCACGATTGAGCTCATCAATCTGGAGCGTCGCGAGTATCGCCTGCGAGAGGCCCTGGCAGCCGTTCGCGAGGAATATCCCTTCATCGTTCTGGACTGCCCGCCGGCGCTCGACCTGCTGACGCTGAACGCACTGGTGGCCGCCGATGGGCTGCTGGTACCCATGCAGGCAGAGTATTTCGCGCTGGAGGGCATCAGCGAGCTGATGAACACGCTGGATCGCGTCAGCCAGGCCTTCAATCCGGCGCTGGCGCTGGAAGGCGTGCTGCTGACCATGTATGACGACCGCACCAACCTCTCGCAACAGGTGACGGACAATCTGAAGAATTTCTTTGGCGACAAGCTGCTGAAGACCACGATTCCGCGCAATGTGCGGCTCGCAGAGGCTCCCAGCCACGGCAAATCCGTGCTGGTGTACGATCCCCGGTCGCGCGGAGCGGAAAGCTATCACGAGCTGGCAGTGGAGCTGCTGGAGCGCAACAACATGGAAAGTCCTCGCGCCAAAAAGCGCAAGGCAGCCGCGGCGCAGGGGGACGTGAAGGTCCGCTTCTGGCCTTATACGAAGTAAAGCCAGCGTAGAGGGATTTTCTCCAGCGTCAGTGATTACTGGTTTGCCGGTAAGGGGCAGGCGAATGGCGCCTACTCCGTAACGGCGTTTTAGAAAGATCGAGGTTTCTATGGCTCAAACAACGACGACCGCTCCCAACTCCAAGCGCCGGGCCCTGGGCAAAGGGCTCGAATCGCTGCTGCCCAGCCGTCCGGCTGCCGCTGCGGCGCCTGTGCCAGCTCCGGCTGCGCCCCCGGTGGAGGCTGCTGGCAGGCCGAAGGAGATTGCAGTCGAACTGATTGACCGCAACCCGTACCAGACGCGCAGCCAGGTGGATCCGCAGCAGCTCGACGAGCTTTCACGCTCGATTGCCGCCAGCGGCGTGGTGCAGCCGATCATTGTGCGTCCGCTGCCAAACGGCCGCTTCCAGCTGATTGCCGGCGAGCGGCGCTGGCTGGCCTCGCAGAAGGCCGGCAAGACGACCGTACCCGCCATTCTGCGCACAGTTTCCGACGAGCAGGCGATGGAGATGACCATCGTCGAAAACCTGCAGCGCGCCGATTTGAACCCGATGGAGCAGGCCCGTGCCTATGAACGCCTGAGCCGCGACTTCAAAATGACGCAGGAGCAGATGGCGCAGCGCACCGGCAAGGACCGCGCTTCGGTCTCCAACTTTTTGCGCCTGCTGCGCCTGCCGCTGGAGGTGCAGGGCAAGGTGGAGACGGGCGAGCTGAGCTTTGGCCATGCGCGCACGCTGCTGGCGCTGGAGTCGCCGGAGGCGATCCTGAAGGCGACGCAGAAGGTGCTGGCGCTCTCCATGTCCGTCCGCCAGACGGAAAGCTATGTGCAGGGGCTGCTGAATCCGGAGAAGAAGACCAAAGGCGCGGATGCGAAGGAAAAGGAGCCGGAGGTTGACCCGAACGTCCGCGAAGCGCAGAACAAGCTGCAGCGCGTGCTGGGGCTCAAGGTGCGCATTGAAGACAAAAAAGGCAAAGGCCGCGTGGTGATTGAGTATCACGGCCTGGAGGATTTCGACACACTGCTGTCGATGCTGGGCGCAGGGAATTAAAGAGCACAGAACGAGCGCCAGCTCCTCTGCTACACTCCTTGTTCCGGAGCAGAGGTGCGCCAGGGCGTTATGAAAGTGCGGCGCAATACTTAGGCTGTATTTGTTGCCGCACTAATATGTCGCATTCGTTGTTACATATTTATGTCACATTTATTGCTACATATTCAACGCCGGCCCATGTCCACTCCGCGAACACTCCAAACGGTGCAGGTGTCCGCTTCATGCAAGGCACAAAGCTCGAGTTCCGTCTTCGCGTTCCGATTCTCTTTGTTCTGCTGTTCCTTGGCTTCTGGGCCCCGTGGGAGCGCTGGTGGAGCGGCGCGGAGCTGGTTCCCTCTACGTGGAGCGTGCTGGCGCGGCAGGCGCTGCGCACGGGCCATTTCAGCTTCTACAGCGCAACGGTGATTGTGGTGGCGCTGGCCATCGCATGCGCGTTGCTGGCCGCGTTGCTGCGCACCTGGGGCACAGCGTATCTGGGGGCAGACGTGATGCTGGCCAAGCAGATGCAATCGCGCAGCGTGGTGGCCGACGGCCCGTATCGCTACGCGCGCAATCCGCTGTATCTGGGCACGACGCTCAATTTTCTGGCGCTGGCCATTCTGATGCCGGTCAGCGGAGCCATTTTTGCCGTGCTGACGACGGTCCTCTTCCAACTGCGCCTGATCGCCGGAGAAGAAGCGCATCTGCGCCAGCAACTGGGCGAGGCCTACGCGGCGTATACCGCCCGCGTGCCGCGCCTGCTGCCCAGTCTGCGCGCCCGCGTGCCCTCCTCCGGCGCACAAGCCAATTGGTCGCAGGCCTTCGTGGCAGAAATTTATATGTGGGGCACGGTCGTCAGCTTCGCCGCGCTCTCCTGGCACTACAACGCCCACCTGATCACGCAGGGCGCGCTGATCTCGTTTGGGGTCTCGCTGATTGCCAAGGCGGTGATGCCGGTAAAGGTGGATGCTGTATAGGCAGCGCTTGATTGCTGCTGCCTAAAAGCTCAGGGCAAGGTACCGGAGCCGATCCGGTGTTCCCTGCCCTGATGTCCATCGCATGACCCCGATGGCTGGGGCTTGAGAGTGGCGAACTACTTCTTTGCAGGCGCGATGGTGTCCTTCGCAACCTTGGCCACGCGGAACTTCACCACGGTCTTGGCCTTGATCTTGATGGTTTCGCCGGTCTGCGGGTT
The DNA here is from genome assembly GCA_022736715.1 of Edaphobacter aggregans. GTDB lineage: Bacteria > Acidobacteriota > Terriglobia > Terriglobales > Acidobacteriaceae > DZDJ01. The sequence goes on along the minus strand of DZDJ01000003.1, from coordinate 40,931 downwards.
GCGGCCCAGGCGGGCCTTGCGCTCGGCCTTCACCAGCTTACCGATGCCGGGGATGGTGAACTCGCCGTTCTTCTTGGTTTCCTTCACGGCTGTTTCTGCCAGCAGATCCAGAAAAGCAGCCGACTGCTTGTTGGTCAGTTCCAGCTTCTCTGCCAGGTGGCGAACCAGTGCTGTCTTTGTCATACCCTTTGCCATTTGATATTCCTCCTGTTGCTTCGTTTGCTTACCAGTTGAAATGAAGCCCGCCGGCATTGGCTTCGCTATGCCCCTGGCCAGACGTGCTGGGGAGCAAGCTGCCTGCTGCTGCGCTGCTGTTTCGGTCCGCTCGCCTCTGCCCGCCCATGCAACCGGCCATTTTTCCAGCCTGGCCAGATGCTGCCCTACTGGTATAAATCTCCAGTATTCATGCGGGTGCTGCGAACCGTACCGCAAACAACCTTGCGTCTTTCGGCGAGCTTTGTCAACCGCAAATCGGCCGTTTCCACAGGTTTTTTGCGGTTTTTCTCAAAATTTACCTGTTTTTACCCATTTTCTTTGGTTTTTCCGCCAAAACCATCCTGCCGACGCGCCTGCAAAGCACTCCGCAAGCCGCGTCAGTACAGGCCAAAGAGCGGCTTTCGTTTGCCCGTTTTTGCCGTCAGCGGAGCGTTCAAAAACTCCACCAGCGGCGTCGCCAGGCGAAAGCGGGAGACGATCTCCCTGGCCAGCGTCGGCTGCATCGCCGCCTCCGCAGGCAGTGTTGCCGCAACGCCCCATTGCTGGCAAAGCAGCAGATCCAGCGCCGGATGGTCCGCCGGAAAGCCCTTGGGCGCGCGCGTCAGCCGCAGTCCATCGAACTCGTCCATTGCTTTCTTCAGCTTCTTCTCTGCCAGAATTTTGCGCAGCACGGCGTGATGCTCCAGCAGGTACGTGCGGATGGCCAGCAACTGCTCCCGCTGCGGCCGGTAAACGCCGGCGGCAATCACCACCTCCTGCGGCGACACGTGAAAGTAGTAGCCGCCGCCGGAGGTCTTCTCCAGGCCGTCGCGCGCCCACCACGCGGCAATCTGCGTTTTGTAGGGACTTTTATTGGTAGAAAAGCGCGTGTCGCGATAGATGCGCATCATGCACTTCTGCGCCGGGCGCACGTGGCGCGGCGCAAACTCCATCATGGCCGCGGTCACTTCGCCGATCAGCGCCAGCATGGGCGCCTTCAGCTCTCTTTCATAGACGGCCCTGCGCGGCTCAAACCAGGCGCGGTCATTGTTGCGCTTCAGCCCACGCAGAAACTTCAACGCTTCCGGAGAAAAATGAGTACCCATGCGATTGCCATTGTATGACGAACCATGTTCGCGGTGCGGATGCCGCACGCATTTCCATAGTGCATTGGCACGGCCGCAGCATACAATGTAGTGGCAGTTGAGCTTTACCGAAATAATACTGACAACCGGACTTAAGTTTCAGCAGGAAAGGGCTCCCCCGTGCCGGATTCTCCTGAGATTGTGCCGTTTCGCCTTCTGCGTTTTAGTGACGTGGAGCAGATGCGGCGCTCTATCAATTTTGTGGCCAGCATGATCTCGCGGCGCAGCGTGCGCAGCTTTTCGCCGGAGCCGGTGCCGTTTTCGCTTGTTCATAATGCGGTCGCCGTCGCCAATAGTGCGCCTTCCGGAGCCAACAAGCAGCCGTGGAAGTTTGTAGTGGTGGAGAACCCGGAGCTGAAGCGCCGCATCCGCGTGGCCGCCGAGCGCGAAGAGTGGAAGTTCTATCATCAGCCGGAAAACGAGGAGTGGGTGCAGCAGGTCAGCGCGCTTGGCACTACCTGGCACAAGCCGTTTCTGGAAAATGCGCCCTATCTGATCGTCGTCTTCAGCGAGCAGTACGAGCTGCGCATCGAACCCGACGGCAGCGTGACGCGGCATGAAAATTATTATGTGGAGGAGTCGGTCGGCATCGCCGTCGGCATGCTGCTGTGCGCGTTGCATCACTCCGGTCTGGCCACGCTCACGCACTCAGCGCACCCCATGGACTTTGTGGCCCGCGAGCTTTCGCGTCCTGAAAACGAGCGCCCGTATCTCATCATTCCCGTCGGCCATCCAGCAGAAGACGCCATGGTGCCGAAGCTGCATAAGAAGTCATTGGAAGAAGTGATGATCCGCTACTGAAGCAGCATCGAAACCCAATCGAAATCGTGTATGCTGGGCCTCACGGGATTCACGAGAGGACTTGTTCGATATGGACGTGATTTCGACCCTGCTATTGGTTCTTGGCATCTTCGCCGCCATCGTGGTGCTGGTTACGATTCTGAAAACCCTCTACACCGTGCGCACGGCAACGGCTGGCGTGGTGGAGCGCTTTGGCAAGTTCAACCGCATTGTGCGCCCCGGCCTGCATGTGCTCATTCCGTATGCCGAGCGCGTCTTCTTTGTCGACCTGCAGGTGCAGCAGTCGCAATTCTCCGTGGAAACCAAGACCCGCGACAACGTTTTTGTGCAGATTCCTGTCTCGGTGCAGTATCAGGTGCTCGACGACAAGATTTACGAGAGCTTCTATAAACTGAGCCGCCCACAGAAGCAGATTGAGAGCTTCGTCTTCAACTCCATCCTGGGCCATGTGCCCAAGCTCACGCTCGACGAGACCTTTGAGCAGCAAGGCTCCATCTCTGTCACCGTCAAGACGGACCTCGACAGCACCATGAGCAGCTACGGCTACAACATCCTCAACGCGCTGGTGACGGACATTGTGCCTGACGCCAAGGTGAAGAGCGCGATGAACGAGATCAACGCCGCGCAACGCGAACAGGTGGCTGCGCAGGCACGCGGCGAGGCGGAAAAAATTCTGAAGGTGAAACAGGCCGAGGCCGAAGCGGAATCGAAGGCGCTGCAGGGCAAAGGCATCGCATCCGAACGGCAGGCCATCATCGACGGCCTGCGCTCGTCGATTGAGAACTTTCGCGAAGCTGTGCCGGGAGCCACGGCGGAGGACGTGATGTCGCTCGTGTTGCTCACCCAGTACTTCGACACATTGAAGGACATCGGCACAAAAAACGGCAACAACACCATCTTCCTGCCCAACAGTCCCGGCGCCGCCAATGATTTTCTGACGCAGATTCTGGCCGGCTTGCGGGGTGGGGTGCATCCGCAAAAATGAGGAAAATCACTCGCGCGAAATAGAAGGACGCGATTCAGTCAGCTCGATCAGTTCTTGTAATGCTAAGATCTGTCCTCTACGTCCGCTTGCTTCACGCACCGGTGTCAGCAATCCACTTTCGCGCAGCTTGCGCAGCAGAGAGGTCAAACTGACTTTGCCTGGCATTCCTGGCTCCTTCTGTAGCTGGCTCGCCTGAAATACTGGTTGTTTGAAGATCGCATCCAGAAGAGGAATTGCGAATTGCGAATGCGTAAGATCAAGGATGCGATGTTTTAGCTGCTCATAGAGAGCAAGGATCGCATCCGCTTTTTTGATATTTCGTTCTGCCTGAACGGTGATGGCATGCAGAAAAAAACTGCACCAGCGTGTCCAGGAATCTTTATTGGTACCTAAATCGTGCAGATGTGAAATATACGCATCCTTGTTTTCCTCAATATATTCCGACAGATAAAATATGGGACTGGCGAGGAGCTTCTTTTCATACAGGAAGATGGGAATAATGATGCGCCCTAAACGCCCATTGCCATCGAGAAATGGATGAAGAAACTCAAATTGTGCATGCAGAACTGCCAGTTGCACGAGAGGATCCGGTCTCTCCAGGTGATAGTACTTTTCCCAGTTGTCCAGGAATTCCGGAAGCACCTGCCATTCCGGCGGGGTGAAATGGACAGTTTCTACACCCCCTGAGCGGGAGCCAATATAGTTCTGCTCGCGACGGAATTGTCCAGGAGCTTTGTTGTGGCCGCGCACGCTGGTAAGGAGTTCTTTGTGCAGCTTAAGCAACAGGTTTAAATTGAAAGGACGGCGTTCCAGCTCAGAGACAGCAATTTGCAGGGCATGTCTGTAGTTGATGATTTCTTCAATATCGTGCCGGCGGGATGCCTGCTCTGGCACTTTGCCAGCCTCAAACTGCAATACCTCGCTCATGGTCGCAAAGGTGCCTTCAATCCGCGAGGACAGCACAGCCTCCTGAACAGTCAGCGGGGAAAGCAATAATGCTGAATTGGGTAACCGGCGCAACGAGCCACTGTATTCCGCCAGGGCCCGGTTTGCATTGCCCATGTCGAGAATCAGTTTTTCCCAATGAATGTTTTCATTGGGGAGAAGTTGAGGTCTGGCAGGCTCCGGTATCATAGAACCAGCGTATACAAGGTATAGGCATTTGTTTACAGTAAACCAACATTTGCTGTACACAAATGCCGTTGCCAATCTTCTGCTGTACACAAATCTGCAACAGAACGCTACCTGTAGTGGCTAACAAGAGCAGAAGCACAATTGCAACTATCAAAAGGCATTACAGCTCGGTCGACTTGCTTTCCAACAGTCCCGGCGCCGCCAATGATTTTCTATAGCGGTTCTCCAGTTTTCGTGGAGTTTCCAGGAATATGCAGGATGGCTTTTTCTTGAGAAAAAAGCCATTTCAGGGCATCACGTTCCCTCTACACCAACTGGAAAACCGCTATATCGCAGATTCTGGCCGGCTTGCGGGGTGGGGTAAAGAGCGGGAGCTAAATAGCCAGAACGTTTACATGGCCCTGCTTGCCGTATTTGAGCAGGAGCTTGTCATGGGTGACAAGGGTTAAACCGTGCGTACGGGCCGTAGCCACCAGCATTCTGTCTGCCGGGTCGCCGTGGATTGCACCCGGCAAACGTGCAGAGGCCAGTGCAATGGTCGCTTCGAACGGAGCGAGCTGCAAGCGGCCCACCGTGAGGGCCAACTGTAGCCACACGTCTATGGGGGACTCCAGTTCGAGCCGACCACGAGCGGTAAGATTCCCAATCTCCCAAACAGAGACAGCTGATACATACACATCGCTGCGTCTGCGTGCTTCGTCAATTTGAGCGATGAGGCGTGGCGAAATGCCGGGAAGACCTTCCTGCAGCCAAATCCAGGCATGTGTATCCAGCAGGAAACGATCCATCAGTCCCGGTCCGCTTCCCACTCATTTGGCAGGGGAGACACGATGTCGCCATGAATCTTCATGCTGCCTTTGGTCAGCCCATAGAGTGAGCGAAAGGGCTGCTCCTCCTGTGGTGGCGGAGCAATGCTCACCACTGGTTTGCCGCGCTTGGTAATGATGATGGTTTCGCCCGTCGCAGCGACCTCGTCCATCAATTGCAGGCACTTGGCTTTGAACTCGCCAGCAGCAATCGTTCGTACCTGTTTGCGGGCAACCGGAACGGCTTTTGCCGGGTTTTTCTTCGACGCGGCTTTCATGACCATAGAATATGACCATGGTCATGAAAGCGCAAGGGTCATGAAAGCGCAAGGAGGATCTACAGCTCTGTCGATTTTCCTTCGACCAGCCCCCTTGCCTTCGCCAGAAACTCGGCAAATGGCATGCTGCCCTGGTCGCCTTTGCCGCGGGTGCGGACGCTGACGGCGCTGGCTTCAGCTTCCTTGTCTCCCATCACCAGCACATAGGGAATCTTCTGCAGGGTCAGGTCGCGGATCTTGGCGTTCATCTTCTCGTTGCGGCCATCCAGCTCCACGCGGAAGCCAGCGGCCTCCAGCTCCTGCTTCACCTTTTCGGCGTAGCCGAGGTGCCGCTCGCTGATGGGCACCAGCCCGATCTGCACCGGGGCCAGCCACAGCGGGAAGGCACCGGCATAGTGCTCAATCAGCACGCCGAAGAAGCGTTCCACCGAACCGAAGAGGGCGCGATGCACCATCACCGGCTGGTGGCGTTCGCCGTCCTCGCCGACATACTCCAGCTCAAAGCGCGCCGGCAGGTTGAAGTCAAACTGCACCGTGGAAAGCTGCCACAGGCGGCCCAGCACGTCGACAAGTTTTACGTCGATCTTGGGGCCATAGAAGGCCGCTTCGCCCGGAATCGTCTTGTAGGGGATGCTCTTGCGGTCCAGCGCCGTCTTCAGCGAGTTGATGGCCAGGTCCCAGTTCTCGTCTGAGCCGGCATAGCTTTTGCGGTCCTTCGGGTCCCAGGTGGAAAGCTCCACTTTGAAGTCGGCAAAGCCGAAGGTGTTCAGCACGGACTGCGCAAACTCGATGCAGCCAACCACCTCGTCCTCAATCTGCTGCGGCGTGCAGAAGATGTGCGCATCGTCCTGCGTAAAGCCGCGCACGCGCAGCAGGCCGTGCATGGTGCCGCTGCGCTCGTAGCGATACACATTGCCCAGCTCGGCATAGCGCGCCGGCAGGTCGCGGTAGCTCTTCGGCGTGTTCTTGTAGATCAGGATGTGGCCGGGGCAGTTCATCGGCTTCAGCCGGTAGTCGGCGTCGTCCAGCTCCATCGGCGCGTACATGTTCTGCGAGTAGAAGCCCTCATGTCCGCTGATCTTCCACAACTCGGTGCGCATGACGTGCGGCGTGTAGACAAGCGAATAGCCGCGGCGCAGGCACTCGTCGCGCATCCAGTCTTCCATCGTCTTGCGGATGATGGCGCCCTTCGGATGCCAGAAGATCAGGCCCGAACCGGCGACCTCCTGAATCGAGAACAGGTCGAGCTGCCTGCCCAGCACGCGATGGTCGCGCGCCTTGATCTCTTCCAGATGCGCAAAGTAGGCGTCCATGTCCTTCTGGTTAAAGAAGGCCGTGCCGTAGATGCGCTGCAGCTGCGGATTTTTCTCATCGCCCAGCCAGTAGGCGCCGGCAAGGCTCATTACCTTGAAGGCCTTCACGCGGCCGGTGGAAGGCACATGCGGCCCACGGCAGAAGTCCACGAACGCGCCATTGCGGTAGAGCGAAATTTTCTCGCCGTCCCTGGTGAAGCGCTCAATGAAGTGGACCTTCATAAAGTCGTTGTCTGCCTTGAAGTGCGCCAGCCCTTGCTCGCGCGGCTCATATTCGCGGACAAATTTTTCGTCCCGGGCTACGACCTCGGCCATCTTGGCTTCAATCTTTGCCAGGTCCTCCGGCGTAAACGGCGTGGGGCGATAGAAGTCATAGAAGAAGCCAGCGTCCGTGGCCGGGCCGTGGCCCAGCCTGGTCTCTGGAAACAGTTCCAGCACGGCCGTCGCCATCACGTGCGCGGCCGAGTGGCGCACCACCTTCAGCGCGGCGGGGTCGTTCTCCTTCAACAGCTCCAGCGCCACGTCTTCCGTCAGCGGAGCCGTCAGATCCACCACGCGCTCGGCATGCTCATCAGCCGCGGCATACATTGCATCTTCGGATGCCGCGGTCTCCGTCGTCGTGGTGGCGGTGGTTGCCGTCTGCATCGGCCGAACGCGCGCCACCACAACTGCCTGGGCCAGGCGCGGAGAAATGCTCATCGCCACATCAAAGGGGGTAGAGCCTGCGGGAAACTGCTTTACCGAACCGTCGGGTAGATGTACGTCGATTGTGCTCTTACTCATAGAAATTCACTCGAAAGCTATAAGCATAAGCATATTGGTGCAGGCGGGCAGAAGTCGAGCGGCAGACACTTTTACGGCACCGCGCTGTCCGAACATAACACCTGCGTGGGAGGCCGCAAAACCAACTGTGCAGCGAAAATACCGGCAAGTGGGATGGTCGGCCGCAGCGCGCGGAGCTACCTTCATAACTGTCAGCGGAACAACCGCACAGAATACGGCGATGCCGGGAGGACAGGAAAATGCAGGTGCTTTGCAGGAAGTCGATGGTCAGCAGCGATGTGCGGTGCAGCGTATGTGGTCAGAGCTTTGTGGTCTTCTGGGAACGCAGCTCCCCGTCAGAGCAGGCAGAAGCCCGCAGCCTGGTAATGCAGGAGTTGCGTGAGCAACATATTCATGCTGACGATGCCAGCGCGCACCCGGATCTCGGCTTCAATGTGCCAGCCTGGGATGGTTCGGCTGCCTATTCCGGAGCGGCGCTTTTGGGAAATGCTCCTGCCTGGGCGTTGTAAGAAAAAGGATTTTCAAATTTACTGCTCTCTGGCGGCCTCCGGGGGAGGGGGCTCCAGAAAAAGTCATCGGGTGGAAGCCAAACGGTCTCCTTCCGGTGGCTTTCTGGTTTAATGGCCATTTCTGGCCTGTGGCCGGTGCATTTCTTAAAAAGAAGCGGAGAGCCGAAGCTCTCCGTATCAAGCAAAAGGAAAATCACATTCCTATTGCAGGCTGAACTCGCCCTGCAGCGGCACATTCTGTGAGGAGTCGCCTACGTAGACCACGAATTTGCCCGGCGCAGCCGTCCAGTCATGCTGGTTCACATTCCAGTAGGACATATCGTGCTCGTTCAGGTGCAGCGTCACATGCTTTGTCGCCCCCGGAGCCAGCTCCACGCGCTCGAAGCCTTTCAGCTCCTTCAGCGGGCGCTCGACCGGGGCAGAGGGATCGCCCAGGTAGAGCTGGGCCACGTCGGCTCCGGCCATCTTGCCCGTGTTGGTCACATCAAAGCTCACCGTCACCGGCTGCCCCTTGGCTGCGGACTTCGGCTCCACGCTTAGATTGCCGAAGCGGAAGCTGGTATAGGAAAGCCCAAAGCCAAAGGCAAACTGCGGCTTGACGTGCGCGCGGTCATAGTAGCGATAGCCGTAGAAGAGGCCATCGTTGTAGCGGACCGCTGTCGGGCCCTGCGCCGGATCATTCGGATAGTAGTTGTCATGGGTTGGATTGTCCGCCCACACGCGCTCAAAACTCGCAGGCAGCTTGCCGGAGGGGTCCACATCGCCAAACAGCACGTGTGCCAGAGCTGTGCCGCCCTCTTCACCGGGATACCAGGCATACACCAGCGCAGGCACCTGGCTCAGCCAGTGTGTCATGTCCACGTTGCCGCCCGCCGTCACCACTACAATCACCTTTTTGTTGGCCGCAGCCGCAGCGCGAATCAGGTCGCCCTGTCCGCCGGGCAGCGTAAAGGTGCGGTCCGAGCCTTCGCCCTCGGAGTCCGTGTTGAAGCCCACGCACACCACCACAGCATCGGCCTGCTTCAGGATGGCCGGCAGCGTCGGCGTCAGCGCGTCCACCGCTGGTGTGGCTCCCATGCTGATGCTGTTGCCGCTCCAGCTCGCAGGCTTGTAGTGGAACTCCAGTTGCACGCGATAGGCACGGCCTGCCTGCAACGGCACTTCTGTATAGAGCGGCGTGGCGCCTTCAATAAAGGTGTGCTCCAGCACCGCCTTGCCATCCACCAGCAGACGAAAACTGCCCGAACCCTGCTGCTGAATGTAGAAGCGCGTCATGCCGGACTTGCCTGGCGTGTAGTAGCCGGTCCAGCGCAGAGACAGGTCCTTTGCTGCATTAAGCGCCGGATCCGGGGCCACGGAATCATCTGTGCTGCGCCAGCGGGGTTTCCATACCACGCGGGAAATTTCCGGCCTGCCGGAAAAGTCCGGGTTGGCAAAGACCTCTTCCGTAATGCCGTCCTTGCCGTTCTGCGCAGCGGTGCTCCAGTTTGTGTCGTTGATGATGGCGTCGTCGGCCAGCAGACCACGGTCATACAGCACTTTGGTGTTGTTTCCGGCAAGGTGTGAGATCCCTTCCAGAAAACTGACCGCCTGGAAGGCCGTCGCTTCTGAGCTGCCGCCCGCGCCCGGAACGGCTGGCCACGCATCCGGGCCAATCACGGCGATGGTCTTCGTCTGCGCGCGCTCCAGCGGCAGCACGTTGCCGGCGTTCTTCAGCAGCGTCAGGCTTTCTTCCGCAGCCTTCAGCGTGAACTGGTGGTTGGCTGCGCTTTCCAGCGGAATCGACGGGTCGAGCTGCGGACGGTCCAGGAAATGGAACTCGATCGCCTTGCGCAGGATGCGGCGGACCTTGGCATCGATGGTGGCCTCCGTCAGCGCACCGGATTTGAGAGCCGCCTTCAGCGTCTCCGGCGTCATCAGCTTGGCGTAGGGCATCTCCAGGTCCAGTCCGCCGTTGGCCGCGGCCACACCGTCGTAGGTGGCGTCCCAGTCCGACATCAGGACGCCGTCAAAGTGCCAGCGGTCGCGCGCAATCTGGATATTCAGCTCTTTGTTTTGCGTGGAGTGTTCGCCGTTCACCAGATTGTAGGAGTCCATAATCGCGCCCACATGCGCCTGCTCCACGGCAGCGCGGAAGGCTGGCAGCGCAATCTCATGCAGCGTGCGCTCGTCCAGGTAGCTGTCCGTGTTGTGGCGGTCATACTCGGAGTCGTTCGCGGCAAAGTGCTTCACCGTGGCAATGACGCCTTCGCTTTGCACGCCGTCAATGTAGCCCACGGCAATCTGGCTCGTCAGGTACGGGTCTTCGCCAAAGTACTCAAAGTTGCGGCCGTTCATCGGCGCACGATAGATGTCAACACCCGGAGCCAGCAGAAAGTTCACACCGCGCGCCCGGGCATCGCGGCCCAGATGCTCGCCCATCTCGCGGGCCAGTGCGGTGTCCCAGGTGGCGGCCAAGCCAATGCCGGCCGGATACGCCGTCGTCGGGCCCCAGGTGCGCACGCCCATCGGGCCGTCGGACATTTTCAGCTCCGGAATGCCCAGCCGCGGCACGGCCTGCGTGTAGAAGCCGCGTGTGCCGCCAATCATGCGCAGCTTTTCGTCCAGCGTCATCTGCTGCACCAGCTTGTCCACGCGCTGTTCCACCGCCGGCGTGTCCGCCGGATCATTTTTGTGAATGGAAGCAGCCTGAGAGGCAAGGGTGGAAAATGGGGCAAGCAAAAATGCAGCCATAAGAACAATCGATTTTCTATTCATGAAAAACTCCGGGTAAAGTGGTCCCCACCAAAATAGGCGGCGCTGAACGGCTTCGTCAAGGAGAGAGCCAGGAAGCAGCAGGTTTCAAGGAAATTCGGCGGTTTTGAAAACCGGATCCGCCGGATTTACTTCAGAAAGAGGATTAACTGTGCCGTTGACCACTCCGTTTACTCTGCGGAGAGCCTGCGGCGCAGCCACAGAAACGCCATGTAGAACAGGCTGCACACCATTATTACGCTGCCTGCCGGGAGGGCCACAAATTTGTAGCTGTCGGCGTAGTCGATGTTCAGGTGCGCAGCGGTGTTGAGGAACAGAATCGTGATGATGGCAAAAAAACAGAGAAGAAAGAAGGAAAGGAAGCCAACGGAGAGCGCCATCAGCAGGCTGGCAAACCAGCCCATCCTTCCCAGCGGAACACCAAACAGGTCGCCGCGCTTCAGCGAAGTCTGCGGAGCATCGGGTAAAGTAGCGTTCATGGTAGATTCCCCTGCGGCTGCATCGTTCCACGAGGTGCGTGCGTCCGCATTTTGGCGGTCTGCCAGCACCGATCTTTCAGCGCTCGGATAGAATAACGCTTTATGGCAGAAACCGCTCAGATTCAATTGATCCCCGCCACCCAAGTGGCCCGCGAGGTGGCCGTCCGGCAGGCCGCCAACGGCGTTTGTTATGCCACCTATGGCGACACCAGGCTCGACGAGAAAGACCTGGAGCGAATCGTGCAGGCCGTGCCTGCGGTTGTCGCTGCGGCGCTCACTGGCAAGGCCTATTATTTTGTGCCGCTTACCATTGGGGAAGTGGCCATGGACGATGCCACGGAGACGCTGGTGGCCCCGGCCCATTCCAACGAGCTCAGCGACCGGGCCATTTGCCACCGCAATGTCAGCTTTGGCGGCTCGGAGTGCGTCTTCATCTCCAGCCGACTCATGCAGGACCGCTTTGCGCTGGCCTTTGAGTTCTATATCAACGTGGGCCACGCCTTTGTGGATACGGTCGGCGTGCCCTCCACCTTTACCGAGCTGGCGTGGTCGCAGGCCCAGGCCGATGTTCGCGGAGAAACCAGCCAGGACGCCTGGGAGAACCGCCGCAAGGCTCTTGGCCGCGAAGGGACTGGCCGTGGCGAAAGTGCCAGCAACGAGCGCAGTATGCCCGGCCGCATCGACGAAAAGGCCAAGACGGCCTTCACCGAGTCTGCCTTTGCCGATGCCGTGGCCGTTTACCTGCTTTCGCTCACGGTGGACTTTGATTACGCCGATCTGCGCGAGCGCGAATATCCGCTGCTTGCGCCGGCCGCGCTGGCAGACCGTCTGCGGCTGGCGTCGCAGCTTTTTCCGCCCAATGCGGGCTATGAGTTTGCAATTCACTACCGGCGGAAATAGCGGACCGCCACCACTGCTGACACCCAGCGAAAGGCTACAATCGGCTGCATGATTGCCCATCTGCGCGGACGCGTTTTTGCAAAACAACCGAACCAGGTGATTCTGGACGTGGGCGGCGTTGGCTATGACGTTGCCATCAGCATTCCCACCTTCACGGCCCTGCCCGCCGAAGGCGCGGAAGCGGCACTCTTCATCTACACGCATGTACGCGAAGATGCGCTGGCGCTCTTTGGCTTTCTGGACATCAACGAAAAGCGGCTTTTTGAAAAGCTGATCGGCGTGAGCGGCATCGGCGCCAGGCTGGCCATTACGGTGCTCAGCGGACTGCCGCCGGAGCGGCTGGTGGCAGCCATTCGCGGGCAGGACCACGCTACGCTCACCCGCATTCCCGGCATCGGCAAAAAAACCGCCGAGCGCGTGGTGCTGGAGCTGAAGGACAAGCTGGAAGACATGGCCAGCGCCCCCATGGCCAGCTCGGCCGGGCCTTCCGGCGAAGACGTGCTCTCCGCAATGGTCAACCTGGGCTATCCGCGCCCCGCCGCGCAAAAGGCCGTGGAGACGGCCATCGAACGCGATGCCGCCGCTGCCAGGGACTTCGAGTCGCTCTTCCGCGCCGCCATGGCGGCCATTCGTTAAGAGCTACATGCCAGGCAATTTGGGCTGCTGTTGGGTAAATGGGTCAATGGGCTTAAACGGTTCGCGTAACCGTTCGCGAAATTCTAAAAGCATTGGTGCTGCTTCATACCAACGCCCACGCTTTTCGCCAGAAGCCACTAAAAAGCCCATATCCACAAGCACTTTCAAGTCACGGCTCGCCAAATTTTCAGAGATATTGGCCGTCCGTCGATAAGAACTGTTCCGTAGCTTCATCCGCAGCGCAGCGTCTACAACTGGCTGCAGCATTCGCTCTGGCAGGCCCCGTTGCCGTAAAAGCAGATCCAGTTCTTCCCATATTCTATTGAGTTGATCCATTCGCCATTGAAGAAGCGAGGCTTGTGCGTGATGCGCCTTGAGCATAAACCGAATCCAGGGTGATGCGTCATTTTCCGGATGCCAGGCCCCTTGTCCGACTTTAGACAAAACCTGGTAATACTCTTGTTGCACTTTTCCCAAGTGTTCTTCCACGCTGCAGAATTCCGGCTCTAAAATGCCTTCGCGTGCCAGGACAAGCGTCTGCAGGCATCGTGCCATGCGGCCATTTCCGTCAGAAAACGGATGGATCATCACTAAATTGAGATGTGCCATTGCCGCCTTAACCATCTCTGCCTGGCTGTGTTCTCGATTCAGGCTCTGAATCAACTCATCCATCAAAGGTTCAAGGAGATCACGATCTGGCCCCTCATAGACAATCTGATTTTGCTGTTCATCACGGATATAAATTGCTCCGGGACGCCAATTGCCTGGATTCTTGCCTAAGTCGTGCTGCATCATCATAAAATGCAGGCTTCGTATAAAGCCTTCCTGGTAACGAAAGGCTGGATCTTTTGACAACTGCAAGACATATGTCAAAGCATTGCGATAGCCGATGACGGCTTGCCAGGTTTCGTTTTCGGTTTCAGAAAATGGTGCGTCTCCCTCCACGGCAGCGACGACATCTTCAACACTGGCAACATAGCCTTCGATACTGTTTGAACCGCGAATTGCCTGCGCAAGCATATTTCTACGGAGGAGTCCGGACCAGCGTCGAGGTGTGCTTGTGGCAAATCTCAATCGTTTACGCAAATCCGCAATTCTACTGAGAACAGCCTGTTCCAGCTCGCTAAGTTCCGGGGGATCATACAGCATCGCAGTGCGCACTCCATGCAAGATATATGTATGCAATCTGATTTTACATCAGATAATATCTTGCACAGCTATAGGCTATTTCATGCCATAAAAACCACAGCGCCCGTATGCGATCACACGCGGGCGCTGTTGGCTTATCTGTAGCGGACTATTTGAAGAGGTTCAGGTCGATAGCGTCGCCCATGGCCCGGTAGCCGGTATCGTTTGGATGCAGGTGGTCGCCGTGTTCGTATTTCGGCAGATAGCGCTGCGGATTGGCTGGATCCCGCACGGCCTTCTCAAAGTCCACCACGCCATCAAATACGCCGCTGGTGCGAATCCACTGGTTGATGGCCTCGCGGATCTGCTCGCCTTTTTCGGTATAGTAGCCAGCGCCCTGGTAGGGGGTCAGAGTGGCGCCAAACACCTTGATGCCGTGTTCGTGCGCGCGCGCCACAATCTGTTGCAGGCCCTGCTCCAGGTCGGCCGCAGTCACAGCGTCTATCGGATCGTTGTTGCGCTTCAGGCGGCCAATGTCGTTGATGCTCTCCAGCACGATGACATACTTCACGCCAGCCTGCGCCAGCACGTCGCGGTCAAAGCGGGCGAGCGCGCTGGGGCCATAGCCGTCGCGCAGCACGCGGTTGCCGCCAATGCCCTCATTCAGCACGCCAATCTGCGCAGTTTTGGCATCGGCCTGCAGGCGGCGGGCCAGAAAGTCTGGCCAGCGCTGGTTCTTGTCGGTGGAGGCCCAGGCGCCGTCCGTAATGGAGTCGCCATAAGCAACTACGGCGGCGGACTTGTCCGAGTTTGGCTCCACGTCAATGCCCTTCAGAAAATACCAGGAGCCAATCGTCTCCGGAGACTCCAGCGTGGTGGCGCTGAGATGGTCGCCCTTCACCAAGTAATTCGTCTGGTCGGCATCCTGATGAAAGGAGGCCACGTTGATCTGCTGCGCCGGGGTGTAGATGCTCACGGCCACATCGCTCAGCGCCGGGGTGGCCAGGGCCACAGGATCACTGAGGGCCAGTGCACCCGGCGGAATGGAGATCGACGGCTGGCCGTTGAAGGTGACCACATGGTCCGTGCCCGGCTGAATGGCGCCATTGCCTGCGCTCAGGGCCACATGGGCGGCGTTGATTTGCAGCGGCCCGGTGCCGAACTCATTGGTGAAGCGGATGCGCAGCTCTTTGCCTGCAATGGAGGTGTGCGCAATCTGGCGCAGGGTGGCGTTGGCAAAGTCCGGGGCGGTCCGGGCGTCGGTCGCCAGCGGGGCAGTGGCCCAGGTGCCCACCCAGACTGCCGGAGCAGATTTGGCCGCGGCGGAGGCGGCGGGGGCAACCGAAAACAGTCCGGCGAGCAGTCCGGCAGCAACAACATGCGCGGCCTTACGGACGAAGCCGGGCCAGGCGGAGAGGGACGCTTGATTCTGCATTGAAAGGAATCCTCCTTGGAAACTCTGCTAACCACGATACACGCCAGCACGGCGGAGTGACCAGTCCCAGAGCGCAGATCGTCAGCAGAATGGCCGCATGGCGAAATGCAGTTCTGCGGGATGTCTTTCAGGAGACCTGCGCTGCGTCAGAAAAGCCGGTCAGGATCAGAAAAGCCTTTCGGCGCGGCGCAGGTTGCCCGCCGAGCCAATGCCGGCCAGCGTAAAGCTGAAGCGGTACACGCCTTCATTCCGAACCGATCCCAGCTGGAATTTGCGATACTCGACGCTCAGTCCGCAACAGTCCCAGTTGTAGGAGGTCTGCACGGCGCCGTACTGCAGCGAGCCCTGCTTCAGGTCGAGCCCGGTGTTGGCGGCGATGCTCAGCCCGCGGCGCGTGGGCGCGCCAAAGCCGACCAGCAGGCGCAACTGGTTGAAGTCGGAGATCTGCGAGGCCTGCCCCTGGATCGTCGTCTCGCCCGGCGCGTTGAGCCGTGCGTGGCTCACCCCGGCAAAGTAGTTGCCTTTGTGCACATCGGCAAACACATTACTGGCCGCCAGCCGGCCTTTCTTGGTGTCGTAGTCCAGGTCCCATTCAAAGTCGGTCTTGTCGGTGGTGCGCACGCGCAGGCGGGAGATGACGGGCGAAAGATCGCGCGGATCGGTCAGGAAGGCTACGCCGGAGAAGTCCAGCGTGGTTTCGAGCACGTTGCGGCGGCCAGGCAGCAGCGCGCCGTCAAAGTTCGGGTCCAGGAAGTACTTCTGCGCCACCTGCCAGGTGATCCACTCGCGCGTGCCGCCGCCGCATTGCGTTTCGCCGGGTTCGGCCGGCTGCTCACCCTCCTTGCACGGGTGCGCGTGCAGCGACTTTACGTAGATCCGCTGTGTCAGCCCGTACTCCACCTCGTTCGTATCACTCACAATGTCCACTGGGTCAAAGCGCAGGATGTTGTTGAAGCGGTTCACGCCGTCCACGTAGCGGTAGTTCGCGCTGGCCTCAATCGTGTGCTTGAACTCGTGTTGAAAATGGGCACCGGGCGCCGGGGCATGGAAGACGCGCTCGAGCACGGGCGAGCGCAGCTCAAAGCCGGTCTCAATCAGCTTGCGGTTGATGCTGGCATTGCGCTCCACGGGCACGCTGCTTTGCGTTCGCGCGGGCGACTCCTGGCTGCGGCTGTAGAAGGTCTCGCGCACGCCAAACTCCGGCCGGAAGACCCATCCGCCGTCCTGCATGGGCAGCGAAATCTGCGGATGGAAATCGACGCGCTCCACGACGCCAAAGGTCTGGAAGCCCGGCTCCGAGCGGCGCATGCCGGTGGCCGAGCCCTTCATTGTCCAAAGGAGCGGCGTACTGCCCAGGTGGTGCTCGCTGGCGTCAAAGTCAAGTGAAGGCAGATGGATGATACGGACTTCGTCGCCCTTGTTGGTGCTCTCAAAGTTCTGGTAACGGGTCAGCCGGATGGCGCTGGTGAGTCCAAACTGCTGGTGTGTCAGATATGCGGTCGACTTCACCTCCGACGAAAGCGCCTGGTTGAAGTTCTCCGTAAAAGCCTCGCGGTACAGGTAGGAGCTCAAATATTCCAACTCGCCCACTGCCCGCGTGTGCTCGTCGTAATCGTGCCGTCCGCTGAAGACAATGTCTTCGCCGCCCTGGTTGATACGTGTTGGGCCATAGCCGCCGCGGTCCTGCAGCGCGGCAAAGCGGGCCGTGATAAAGTCCTTGCCCTGGCCGCGATAGCGGAAGCGCCCGTTCTCTGAGGGGCCGCGGCTGCTGTAGTACTCCATGCCCACGGTCGCGTCCATGCTGCGGTTGAGGACCCAGTAGTACTGGTCGCCCACCAGAATGCCGTTGGTGGAGGAAGTGCCGAAGACCGGGATCAGGAAGCCGCTCTGTCGGCTGGTGGCGTCCACCGGATGCGTAACGTAGGGCAGGTAGAGCACCGGCTTGCCCAGCAAATGAAAGCTGCTGTTGTAGCCCTTGGCCTGGCCATCCTTCACCAGCAGCCTGGGCAGATACAGCCGCCAGTCCGGATGCGGCAACCGGCAGGAGGTCATGGTGCCTTGGTACAGCTCATAGTGTGCCGGGCCCAGCTTTACCAGCCGCTTGCCGGTGATAGTGAACGGATTGGCTGTGGTGTAGATCTTCTTGTGGCCGCTGCTCATCACGCCAATAGTGCCGTCCACGTCAAACAGCTCGCCGGTCTGCTTGTTCAGGTTCATGGTGCCATGGCTGGCGGCGATGTGCTCGTCGTCCGGGCCGCCCTCCAGCAGCAAATGCCCTTCGGCGGCCACGTCGCCGGTGGCGGCATTGCAGGTAATGCGGTCGGCGTGGACCACGTAGTCCTTATACGTAATCTCCACATTGCCGGTCAGGGTATAGATGTCCCCTTTTTTGGTCTGTTTATCGGCCAGAATTGTTACCGGCACGCCTCCGGGAGGCGCTGGAACAGGCTCGGCAATGGGAACCACCGGGGCATCCGGCAACTGCGAGAAGCTGGAGCCGCCCTGTTCCGGAAATTGCGCCGAAAGTTGTGCCGGAAACTGCTTTGTCAACGTCTGGCCCCAAAGCTTTGGATGACACAGCAACAACAGCATGATAATTAAAGAAATACGGGCCTTCATCACTGGGGCCGAAGCTAGCACAATGTTCCGCCAGCACGCAAAAGCGTTCTTCGGCCGGGGTGCAAGACTTCTTCTTCCGGTGTACTGCGGGCCTGCCGCTCTGGCATTCATCACGCTTTGTCGCCGCCGTTGTTCGCCGTCATTCCCGATGGCAGACGCCGCATTCGCGCGCCCGCAACCTCCAATCTTCTCAGCCATTGCTGCTGTATACCTACAGACGCTGTCGAGCGCGTCTGGTTTCAGATGTTTTCACTGTCCTCTTTGAGGCTACAACGTTTTCAGGAAGCGAGTCTGCCATTGAGCACTGCTACTTCTCTACAAATCGTCCTCCGTACGGAAGAACAGGCAATCGAGCAGCCGCAGGAGGCCACACCTGCATGGAAGCATCAGGTGGCCGAACGTCTTGCAGCGCACCGTTCCCGCCGCCATCCCGCGCCCGAAGGCCAGCCGGACCTGCCGATGGATCTGGGACCCACCCTTGAAACTGCTGAGAGCCGCGCCGCGCGCATTGCCGCTGCGGTCGCGGCCCGGTACGCGCAGCTCCCCAGTTATCGTGAAATTCTGGCCGCGCAGGCGGAGTCGGCTGCCCGACAGGCAGAGGCCGCTGCCGCCGCCGCCAGGGCCGCCGCACTTTCTGCCGAAGCTGCGTCCGTGGCCCAGCAGGCCCTGCTGGCCGGGTTGGACGCCATGGAAGAGATGGAAGAGGCTTCCGCCGTTGCCTCTACTGCCGCGTCCACCACAGAAACAGCCGAAGGCCCGCAGCTGGTGGCAAAGCCGGAGGTCCTGTTGCCCGCGCCTGCCGCCGAGGCCAGCGAGGCGTTTTATCTTACGGCTCCTCCGGTTGCCGGTGCTGCGGAAGCCGTTGCCGAAGCTCCGGCTGCCGCTGAAGAAGAGGAACTCTTTACTGTCGAGCCGGTGGAAGACCCCATTCCGCTCTCGGCCAATCTCATCGAGTTTCCGCGTCAACTGGTGGCCGCGCGCAAGGCCCGTCCACGGCTGGCGGAGGGGCCGCTGCACGATCCGGAGGCCACCGTTCACGATGCCTCGCAACTGCGCATCTTTGAAGTGGAGCCGGAGCAGGTCTCCAGGCAGCCGCTGGCCGGAGAACAACTGGCCAGCACAGCGCCGGACTGGAACGCCATCCGGCTGGACGATCTGGCGGAGTCCCCGGAGGCCGTTCTGCTGGCCGAGCCGGAGCATGGTCCCGAATTGGGCGCGATGCTTGATCTGCCTCCGCAGACAGCTTCACTGGAGCTGCGGCTGATGTCTGGCATCGTTGACCTTTGCCTGGTTCTGGGTGGGTGCCTGCTCTTTGCCGTGGTTTTTGTGGCCTCCACGGCGCACCCGCCAGCCATGAAGCCAGCCCTGATCGGTGGAGCGGTAGCGCTGTTTGCCTTTTTCCTGCTCTACGAGCTGCTGTTCTTTACCTTCGCCGAGGCCACGCCGGGCATGCGCTATGCGCACATCGCTCTTTGCACCTTCGACGACCAGAACCCCACCCGCGCCGCCATGCGCCGTCGCATTGGAGCACTGCTGCTGTCGGCGCTGCCGCTGGGGCTGGGCATCGTCTGGGCCTGGGTTGACAGCGACCGGCTGGGTTGGCACGACCGCATCACGCGGATGTACCAGCGCAGCTACTGAAGGGACTCGATCGTTAAAAAAAGAGGGTGCAGGTTGTTGTCTGCACCCTCTTTTTTTGCCTGTAAGGAGAAAAATAACGTTATAACCCTGCTGCCTGTTCTGCCGCCACACCAGCGCCGATGATCTCTGCTTCGTCGCTCTTGGGTAGCACATCGATAGAATAGCTTTGCAGCGGACTCATCTTCACCATCTGATGCAGGTAGTTCTTCATCATGTCCAGGTCCAGGAAACGGATGTTGAAACCGGTGATGTAGAACTTGCCTGGCCCGGCCATGTGGATGGTGGTGGCAGTTGCCGCCGCCAGCGCCCGGTGCCAGAGTTTTTTGAAGTCCAGGCAGCGCTCGTCGCCCGCCGCTGCGGCCTCAAACACCTCTTCCGGCTCCATGTCCAGAAAGCGCAGCCGCATGGCGCGATGCCCCATGATGCCTTCCAGATGTCCGCGCCCGCCACAACCGCAGTAGGTCTCCTTGTGGTCCAGCGTCACCACGGTGTGGCCGCCTTCCCACGCGCCCTCGCTGAAGGGGTAGCGTCCGTAGCCAATGCCGTTGCCCAGCGTCCACACGCGGATCAGGCGGTCCAGGTGCCCGTGCATGGCGGCCAGTCCTGCTGCCATCGCGTCAGCATCATTCAGTACCGTTACGGCCGTCTGCAGTCCACGCTGCTTCAGGTGCGCGGTCAGTTGCTCCTGCACCTTGACGCCCTTCAACTGCGGCAGGTTGGGCGCATCTTCCACCACGCCAGCCTTGACCAGGCCGGGCAACGCCACGCCCACGGCGTCAATGTCCGTCGCGCCGTTGGCCACGGCCAGAATTTCACTGCACAAGGTCTGGATCAGGGCCTCCGCATGCAGCTCTACCAGAGCATCGTCCTGCTCCGGATCTTCGGGGAAGTAACGCAGCGGGCCCACCAGCTGATGATTCTCCATCAGCCCTGCGGTGACGCGCTGCGACATTGCAATGCCAATCGTCTTTGCCATCGTTTTTGTCCACCGTGCCGGCACAAACAGATGCCGTGCTCATTCTGAAAAACATCCACCATGCCTGGCCGCCGCAGGAATCTGACCAGCAGCTCTCCACCCGCAGCGCCCTTATTCGAATTTGCTCAAACGGTTCATCCCGTTAAAGGCCGCGGTCTTGTAACATTCCGCAAGCGTGGGATAGTTGAACACGGTATCCACGAAGTAGTCCAGTGTTCCGCCCAGCACCATCACGGCCTGGCCAATGTGCAGCAGTTCGCTGGCATTGTCTCCGATGATGTGGACGCCAAGTATGGCGCGGGTTTCACGATGGAAGATCAGCTTCAGGCGGCCCGTGGTGTCGCCACGAATCTGGCCGCGGGCGGACTCACGATAGTAGGCCACGCCCACTTCATAGGGAACATCCTCTTCGGTCAGTTGCTCTTCGGTTTTGCCGATGAAGGAGATTTCCGGAATGGTGTAGATGCCGTAAGGATAATAGCTGGGGTTGGAGAGCACCGTGTCGTCGCCAAAGGCGCGGGCGGCGGCAATGCGGCCCTGCTCCATCGATACGGAGGCCAGGCTGGGGAAGCCGATCACATCGCCCACGGCAAAGATGTTCGGCTGCTTGGTGCGGTAGTCCTTGTCCACCGGAATGCGGCCGCGCGAGTCGGCGTCCAGCCCGGCGGCGGGCAGGTTCAGTTCGTCCACGTTGCCCTGGCGCCCCACGGCGTAGAGCAGCGCATCGCCGGAGACCTTCTTTTTGCTCTCCAGATTGGCCACCACGGTGCCGTCGGCCAGCTCCTCCACGCTCTCCACCTGTTCGTTCAGCCGCATGGTGACGCGGGCGTCGCGCAGGTGATAGCTAAGCGCTTCAATGATCTCCTGGTCGGCAAATTCCAGCAGGCGCGGCCGCCGCTCAATCAGCGTGACGCGCACGCCGAGCGCGGCGAACATGCAGGTGTACTCCACGCCGATGACGCCGCCGCCGACGACGATCATGGTCTTGGGCAGATCGGTCAGTTCCAGCACCTGGTCGCTATTGACGATGGTCCGTCCATTCAGTGGAACTTTGGGCGAGCTGGCCGGCTTGGTGCCGGTACCGATCAGGATGTTCTTTGCTTCATATACAGTTGAACCGCGGGAGTTGGTGACGCGCACGTGGGTCGCGTCCTCCAGGCTGGCCACGCCCACCAGCATCTCAATGTTGTTGCGCGAAAGCTGTGCTTCGGTAACGTCAATCTCTGTCTTGATGACGTGCTGCACGCGGAAGGCAAGATCGGCCATGGTGATCTTTTCCTTCACGCGGTAGTTCATGCCGTAGATCGACTTATAGTTGTACCCGGAGAGGTGCAGCACCGCCTCGCGCATGGTCTTGCTGGGGATGGTGCCGGTGTTGATGCACGTTCCGCCGACAACTTCCCGCATTTCTACAAGGGCCACTTTTTTGCCTAATTTTGCGCCATAGATGGCGGCCCGCTGTCCTGCCGGCCCGGAGCCAATCACGATCAGATCGTAGGTTGTCATGCCTGTCCTAAAAACCTTGTTTTCAATGTTATAGTGGTGTCCAATGCTGCGGTCATGGTCATGCGCCCTGCGGGTGTTGCCGCGGGCCGCTTAAACATCTCTTTGCCTAGAAACTACCATATGCGCGCAGCCAATGCCTGAGCGGAGTGTTACATCCGGCAACATCCTGCGCCAATCCGGGGGCAGAACGCGGTTTTTCTCTGTAGCGAAGCTGAAACTGGGCTGAAACTGGATGGCTGCGGGGCTTTGCATCTGTTGGCGCTGTGGTAAACCTGTTTTACTCTTCACGTTTTAGACTCCTGTTATGGTGCGTTGTGCTATTACAGATCGGAAAATTTTCTCCGGAGATGAGCGGCAGCAGCGTTGGGCCGTAGTGCGCCAGGCCGCGCGCTGGGCCGCGGAGGGGCTGGAGTTTGTGCAGTTGCGGGAAAAAGACCTGCCCGCGCACGATCTGGAAGTGCTTGCAGCGGAAGTGGTTAGCGCTGTGCGCCAGGCCAGCCACGGGTGTCAGGCGGGTGCAGCCACACGGGTGCTGCTGAATGGCCGGGCCGATGTGGCGCTGGCCGTGGAGGCGGATGGCGTGCATCTGACCTCGGCTCCTGGCGAGCTGACCCCGGCGCAGGTTCGGCAGTTGTTTGCTGCGGCTGGCCGACCGGGGCCAATGGTGGGGGTCTCCTGCCATACGCTGGCAGAGATCGAACGGGCCAGCGCCGCCGGAGCCAGTTTTGCCTTGTTTGGCCCGGTCTTTGAGAAGCGCGTGCTGGGTGAGCTGGTGCAGCCTGGAACCGGATTGGAGCTGCTACGGCAGGCCTGTCAGCAGGCCGGGACAATGCCGGTGCTGGCGCTGGGCGGCGTGACACAGGAAAATACAGCAGCCTGTCAGCAGGCCGGGGCGGCTGGCGTGGCCGGAATCCGGCTCTTTCTATGATTTCGGGGCGGTGAAAAAGCATTCCTCGACGGGACAATTTGACGCCCCGGCCGGCAGTCCTTACTCTCAAAACTGGAGTCCTTGCTCTCCGCCATCTCATCTCGCCGGAGGCCCTGCCATGCTGATTACCCCGATGGATCTGGAACGCGAACCGCTGGAGTTCGACCTTGCCGTAGCGGCGGAGGCGATGGACTACGGTCCGGGAACTCGCCAGTTGGAGCCGCTGCCGGTAACGGGGCGCGCCGATCTGGTGACGGAGCATCGTGGCCCGCGTGATCTGGTGCACGACATTCGCCTGCGGGCCAGCTATTCAGGGCGTTTTGAGGTGCCCTGCGCGCGTTGCGTGGAACCGGTGGAGCACAGCCTGACCGGGGAATTTGACCTGATTTTCCGGCCGATTGGTGTCGATGGAGATGCCGGGGAGCAGGCCATCTCGCCAGCGGAGACCGAAATCGGGTATTATCAGGAGAGTGGTTTGTTGCTTGAGGATGTGCTGCGGGAGCAGGTGCTCTTGTCCTTGCCAGCGCGTACGCTCTGCAAGCCAGACTGCAAAGGACTTTGCCCGCGCTGTGGCCAGAATCTGAACCTGGAGACCTGCAACTGCGAAACGGCCATAGCCGATTCTCGCTGGAATGCGCTCTCTGAGCTGCGCAGCCGGATTAAAACTTAGAAAGAATTTGCCTGCTCCGCCCACGGCCTGCCACGGCCCGTTCAGATGACTGAAGCGAATGTGCCGGAGCCTGCACACGAGGAAACCGCAATGCCTAATCCGAAACGGCGTCACTCCAAGCAGCGTACCGCCAAGCGCCGCTCGCATGATTTTCTGACCGCAACTGGCGTCTCTGAATGCCCCAGTTGCCATGAGCGCAAGCTGCCGCATCACGCCTGCCCGAAGTGTGGCACCTACAAGGGCCGTGACGTGCTGGTTGTTAAGGAAACCAACTAGTTCCGACCAGGAACCATGTACCCAGAATCGAATTCAGTCCCGCTCATCGACATCGCGCTGGACGCAATGGGATCAGACAAGGCACCCGAACCTGAGGTTCGCGGTGCCATTCTTGCGTGCCGGCATCTGCCGGTGCGTGTGCATCTGGTGGGCCCGGAGCAGACGATCCGCCCGTTGCTGCAACAGCATCTGCGTGGGCAAAAGCTGCCGATTGAGGTGGTGCATGCCAGCGAGTGGATCAGCATGGACGACAAGGCGGCCACGTCTGTCCGCACCAAGCGCGACTCCTCCATGCGCGTGGGGCTGAAGCTCGTCCGCGAGAAGAAAGTTGCCGGCTTCATTACCGCAGGCAACACCGGCGCAGCCATGGCCACGGCCAAGATGGTGCTGGGCGCGTTGCCTGGGGTGGACCGGCCGGCGCTGGCGGCGGTGCTGCCGACCATTTCCGGCTCGCCCTGCGTTCTGCTGGACGTGGGCGCCAACGTGGATTGCAAAGCGCACAACCTGGAACAGTTTGCGGTGATGGGCGGGATGTATGCGCGCAGCGTGCTGAAGATCGACAATCCGCGCGTGGGCCTGCTTTCCATTGGCGAAGAAGAGACCAAGGGCAATGAGCTGACGCACGAAACCTTTCCGCTGCTGCGCCAGTTGCCGCTGAACTTCATCGGCAACGTGGAGGGCCGCGACATCTACAACGGCCATGCGGACGTGATTGTGTGCGACGGCTTTGTGGGCAATGTGGCGCTCAAGACTTCGGAAGGACTCAGCAAGCTGGTGGGCGCCACGCTGCGCAAAGCACTCAAGTCGACGGTGACGACGCAGGTGGGTGCAATGCTTTCGCGCAAGGCGCTGGACGAATTCAAGAAGCGGCTGGATCCGTCGGAGTATGGCGGCGCGCCGCTGCTGGGCGTGCGCGGAGTCTGCATTGTGGGGCACGGCTCGTCCAATGATCGCGCCATTATGAACGGCGTGCGCGTGGCGGCGGAGTTTGCCCAGGGCGAAGTGAACGCCCGCATTGAGCAGGAACTGGCGCAGCGGCCGACGGAGTTGCAGTCGGTAAGCGGCGCAGTTCCCGACACTTCCAGCGCCCCGGTGAGCTGAGCGCAATTTGAATGGCAGGGCAGCGCGCACTTGCGTTGCCCGCGCATCTTCGTTTGAATAGTTCCTGACCATGACAGCCAATTCACCCAAAACAGCTTTTCTTTTTCCCGGCCAGGGCTCGCAGAGCGTTGGCATGGGACGCGACCTTTACGAGCAGTTTCCTGTAGCCCGCGCGGTATTTGAAGAGGCCGATGCGGCGCTGGGCTTCCGCCTTTCCGGGCTATGCTTTGCCGGGCCGGAAGAGCAGTTGAAGATGACGGAGCACACGCAGCCCGCGATTTTGACGGTTTCCGTCGCTGCGCAGCGCGCGCTGGCGGAGCAGGGTATCCATGCGGCGTTTACTGCCGGCCACTCGCTGGGCGAGTACTCTGCGCATGTGGCGGCGGGCACACTCTCCTTTGCTGATGCGGTGCGCACGGTGCGCGACCGCGGGCGCTACATGCAGCAGGCTGTCCCGGCCGGGCAGGGTGCAATGGCTGCCATTCTGGCGCTGCCTGCGGAAAAGATTGCCGGGCTCTGCCAGACGGCGGCTGCGGAAACCGGCGGCGTGGTCTCTGCGGCAAACCTGAACTCGCCCGACCAGACGGTGATCTCCGGCGCAGTTGCGGCCGTGGAGCGCGCTGCCGCTCTTTGCAAAGAAGCCGGAGCCAGGCGCACGGTGATGCTGCCCGTCAGTGCTCCGTTCCATTGCGCGCTGATGCAGCCTGCGCAGGACCGGCTGGCTGCGGACCTGCAACAGTTGGCCTTCCAGGCGCCGCAGGTGTCGGTGGCGGCCAACGTGGACGCGGCCTTTGTGGCCACGGGCGATGCCGCGCGCGACGCGCTCATCCGCCAGGTGACGGGCGCAGTGCGCTGGGTGGAGTGCATGCAGTTGCTGATGGCGCAGGGCGTGACGCGCTTTATCGAGGTCGGTCCGGGCAAGGTGCTCTGCGGACTGATGCGCCAGATTGACCGCGCGCAGAGTTGCCTGAATGTGGAGGATGCAGCCAGCCTGGAGAAGACACTGGCTGCTTTGCAGTCCACGCCGTCAGCAGAGTAGATTTTATGAAAGCGAAGAACAAAGGCAGCCACGCAGGCTGCCTTTGTTCTTTCGGGGACCGTGGCTTATAGCGGTTTTCCAGTTGGTGCAGAGGGAACGTGATGCACTGAAATGGCTTTTTTCTCAAGAAAAAGCCATCCTGCATGTCCCTGGAAACTCCACGAAAACTGGAGAACCGCTCTAGCTCCCCGCTCAAGCCGCTTTGAGCGGCTCACATCATCAATAACCCCCGGCTTTGCCGGGGGTATTGACTCGTTTCTGGGAATTCTGCCGCTTTCGTTCTGATATATCCTTCGTCACAAGGAAAAAGCCACCTTCGCGGTGGCTTTTTCCTTGCACGATACGGTGCGGGACGCGGTTACTTTGCCGGTGGCTGCTGGGCCGGCGTTGCGGGTGCTTTTCCGGCGGGTTGCTTGTTGTTGGTAATGTCCTGCCCGTCGTAAATAATCTTGATCGACGACCGGAAGCGCTTGTAGTTGGTGTATTTTACAATCTGCCGGATGTGTACGTCCTGGGACATATACCCATTTCCACCGGCAAAGTGCAGAATGCCTTCCGCCTTGGTATAGGTGGGGAACCAGTACACACCATCCACCTGCTGGCGATAGGTGGTGAACGGCGGCGAAAGGTCCTGGTGCCCTTTGCGAAGGTCGTCCGGTACGTTCTTGCCGCTCACCAGCACAATCATCATGTCCTGCTGGTCCACCCACACACGTCCCTGGAAGTAGCGCTTGTTCTTTTCGATCGCTTTGGGAGCCACGTCGAAAACGTAGGTGTTCAGCTCGTCCACGTGCTGCTTGCCGACATAGGTCACGTTGTACTGGTGCAGGTCTTCGGTGGTCAGCACAAAGGGCAGGCGATGCTCAATGTCGGAGAAGTCCGCCGGGCTCATCATGATGCGCTGCAAGGTGCTTTGCGGAGCAAAAACCACGTTCTCCACGCGCCGCCCCTGGCTGTTGTAGCTGATGTCGGTCACCTGCTCGTAGCGGCCATCCACCTTGTTGTCGTCGTTGATGGTCTCCACGATCACCGTCTGGCGGTAGCCGTAATCTTCGCGGGCCCGCTTAAACTCGCTCTCCTTGGCGGCAAATTTATCAATGATCTGCTGCGGCGTAACGCCGACAGGCTGGGAGGGGTCCAGTGGTCCGAACCCGGAGTCTTCCGTCTGTGAAGCCGCGGAATTCTGCGCATGCGCTGTGATTCCAGACATGGATGCGATCAGCGCCGCAAAGGCGATCAGCGCCATCCTGCGGCCAATGGACATCTTCATTTTGTTGCTCTCCTTGATACGAGGCCATCTCCGCAGCCGTTGATCTGAATGCTGTTGCAGGGTAAAGCAAAACAGAGAGGCTTAAGACGAAACCGCAGGCCTTGAGCCGACGCGGCCAACAGGGAGCGGCGGCCGGGTCCTCCCTTCAAAAAGCCTACACCTCTCAGTAACTCTGCTTTTGCCTCGGTTCCGCTCTCGTCTCCAAAAGAATAGACGTAATTCCTATGCTGATGGTGCGCACCGCGGCGAAATGAACGCCTTCAACATGCACCCACATGACGGTCGCGATCATCGAGCTGCCAGTGCAGGAAGCTGTGTTGCACGAAGCGTAGGCTGCGTTGGCGGCTCTGCGGCCGCGCCGGGCCTGTGCGAAGATGAAATTTGGCATGAAAACCCCGACTCCGCACCGTATCCCGCAGATTCCTCTTGCAGTCTCCGCTCCCAGCCCGGCTGGCCCCGCAGCCGTCATCAGCCGCCGCGCTTCTGACCGTATCCGCGCAGGCCACGTCTGGGTGTACCGTTCGGACCTCACCAAGCTGATTCCAGCGCTGGATGCGCCAGCGGCGGAGGATCTGCCCGCTGGCGCGCTGGTGACCGTGCTCGACAACCGCGAAATCCCCCTGGGAACAGCAATCTACAGCTCCGCTTCGCAGATTGCCCTGCGGCTGGTGGCCAACGAGCCGGCTCTGCCGCGGCCAGCATTTCTGGCCACCCTCCGCGAGCGCGTTGCCGCCGCCATTGCCTTCCGCCAGCAACTGCTGGCGACTGCGGCAGAGACCGACTCCTGCCGCCTGGTCTTCAGCGAGGCCGATGCGCTGCCCGGCATCATTGCCGACAAATACGGCGACCTGGTGATTCTGCAACTGCTTACCCAGGGCACGGCGCAGGCCGATGTCCGAGCTGCCGTGGTGGAGGCCATCCGTGAGTATCTGCAGCCGCATACCATCGTCGAGCGGCCGGACCCACGCATCCGCGAGCTGGAGCAGTTGGAAGCTCCGGCAACGGCTCCGCTGTTTACCAGCAACGCGGCTGCCCCGCTGCTGGCCACCAGCTTTCGGCTCAACGGGCTGCTCTTCCATTACGACGCCAACGCCGGGCAGAAAACAGGCGCGTTTCTGGACCAGCGGGAAAACTACGCCGCCGCGGCCCGCCATGCGCATGGAGTAGCGCTGGACATCTGCACTTATCAGGGCGGCTTCGCCCTGCACCTGGCCCGCGTCTGCCCGCGCGTTACCGGAGTGGACGTCTCCCGCGCCGCGCTGGAGACCGCCGAGAAGAACCTGCTGCTCAACCGCAGCCAGTTAGTGCAGAACGGCGAGGGCGTGGACTGGATGGAAGCCAATGCCTTTGACCTGTTGCGCGACTACGAGGCCGCCGGCCAGCAGTTCGACACCATCGTGCTCGACCCACCTGCCTTCGCCAAGACCAAACGGGCCGCCGAGGGGGCCCTGCGCGGCTACAAGGAAATGAACCTGCGCGCACTCAAAATGCTCCGGCCCGGTGGCACGCTGGTTACCTGCTCCTGCTCGCACCACGTTTCGCTGACGGATTTTACGGGAGTCGTCTCCGCTGCCGCCTCGGATGCCCTGCGCCGGGTACAACTGCTGGAAATCCGCGGCGCCGCACCCGACCACCCAGCCATCCTCACCCTCCCGGAGACCAGCTATCTGAAGTGCCTGGTCTGCCGGGTGGGGTAGATTCAGGGGCAGAAAATACTCACAACTGAATGATAAATAAATAGATTATCCTCAGAGTACTCACGTCTTTAAAATATGAGTGTATCAATGTCATGTTTTATGATTCTTTCATGCTACTATCTTCATCAGATAGTTTGCAGGCCGGCACTTCCGGCCGAGTCACCTAAAGGGACATTGGAGGAAAGTTGTTATGACCATCACACGTTGGATCCCGTTGCAAGATTTTTCCGTTCTGCAAAACCGTCTGAATTCCATCTTCCAGGACTTTTCCCGCGCTGGAGCCGAGCCAGGGCAGGAAGCGTTGACCACTGGAAGTTTTGTGCCTCCGGTCGATATTTATGAGGACGAGCAGAAGCTGGTGCTCAAGCTGGAAGTTCCGGGCATCCGGCAGGAAGACCTGGACATCCGCGTGGAAAACAACACGCTGACCATTCGCGGTGAGCGCAAGTTTTCAAAAGAGGAGAAGGAGGAGAACTTCCACCGGATTGAGCGCCGGTATGGCAGTTTTGTCCGCAGCTTTACGCTGCCGGACACGGTGGATACGGAGAAAATCCAGGCGGGCTATGATGCTGGTGTTCTGGCAATCGAGCTTGCCCGGCGTGTGGAAGCCAAGCCGAAGCAGATCAGGGTAACGGTGAACGGCGCGAAGCAGACAGAGGGCAAAACCGCCGCCTAAACAGGCAGCAGGTGAGCAGTATCACAGCGAGAGGTTGCCGGGACGAGGAAGAATCAGGGCAGCTCTCGCTGTTTTGTTCCGCAGGCAGGGGGGCGTGCGGAGAAAAATTTCAGGGCGGAGGTTGAGGACATGGCGATTCGTTGGGAGAAGTTCACGGTGAAGTCGCAGGAGGCCGTGCAGGCGGCGAGCGGACTGGCATCGGAGCATGGCAGTCCGGAGGTGCAGCCGCTGCACTTGATGGCGGCCTTGCTGGGGGACAAGGAAGGCATTGTGCGCCCGGTGCTGGACAAGGTGGGCGTGCCGGTGGAGCAGTTGCTGTCCAATCTGAATCAGGCCGTGGAAAAGCTGCCGAAGGTTTCCGGGGCGAATGCGCAGCCGCAAATGTCCGGCGCACTCGCCAGGGTGCTGGAGCAGGCGCAGAAGGAAGCGCAGAACTTCAAGGATGAGTATGTCTCCACGGAGCACCTGCTGCTGGCGCTGGCCACGCAGAAAAACGATCCGGTGCAGGTGGCCATGGCTGCCTTTGGCGCAACGCATGATGCAATTCTGAAGGCGCTGACGACGGTGCGCGGAGCGCAGCGAGTGACCGACCAGAACCCGGAGGCGAAGTTCCAGGCACTGGAGAAATATGCGAAGGACCTCACCGATCTGGCCCGCAAAGGCAAGCTGGATCCGGTGATTGGCCGCGACGAGGAGATTCGCCGCGTCATCCAGGTGCTGAGCCGCCGGACGAAGAACAATCCGGTGCTGATTGGCGAGCCGGGCGTGGGCAAGACCGCGATTGTGGAAGGGCTGGCGCGGCGCGTTGTTTCGGGTGACGTGCCGGAGATTCTGCGCGACAAGCGGGTGATCTCGCTCGATCTTGGCTCTATGCTGGCCGGTGCGAAGTATCGCGGCGAGTTTGAAGACCGTCTGAAGGCGGTGCTGAAGGAGATTGAGGAGTCGAATGGGCAGATTGTGCTGTTCATCGACGAGCTGCATACGCTGGTGGGCGCAGGCGCTGCCGAGGGCGCGATTGATGCTTCCAATATGCTGAAGCCGGCGCTGGCGCGTGGCGAACTACGGGCCATCGGGGCAACCACGCTGAATGAGTACCGCAAATACATTGAGAAAGATGCAGCGCTGGAGCGACGCTTCCAGATTGTGTTTGTCGGCGAGCCAAACGTGGAGGACACGATTGCGATTCTGCGCGGGCTGAAGGAGCGCTACGAGTCGCACCACAACGTGCGCATCAAGGACTCAGCCATTGTGGCCGCGGCCACGTTGTCGCACCGCTATATTTCCGACCGCTTTCTGCCGGACAAGGCGATTGATCTGGTGGATGAGGCGGCTGCGTCGCTGGCCATCCAGATCGGTTCTGTGCCGACGGAAATTGATCAGCTGGAGCGCCGTGCGACCTCGCTGGAAATCGAACGCGCAGCGCTGAAGCGTGAAACGGATGTGAACTCCAAAGAGCGCCTGACGGAAGTGGAAAAGGAGCTGGCTGCCTTGCAGGAGGAAGCCACCGGGTTGCGCGCGCGCTGGCAGAAGGAGCGCGAGGCGATCACGCGCATCAGCGAGCTGAAGAAGCAGTTGGAAGCGCTGCGCTTTGAGGCGGAAGAACAGACGCGCCGGGGCAATCTGGAGCGGGCTGCGCAGTTGCAATATGGTGATCTGCCCAGGCTGGAAGCCGAGCTAAGGCAGTTGAATGCCGTGCAGGAAGGCGCTGTGGCCGAGCATGCTCCGCGCATGTTGAAAGAAGAGGTGGATGAAGAGGACATTGCCAGCATCGTCTCGAAATGGACGGGCATTCCTGTTTCGAAGATGCTGGAGGGCGAGGTGCAGAAGCTCGTCTCCATGGAGCAGCGGCTGCGCGAGCGTGTGATTGGGCAGGACGATGCACTGACGGCGGTTGCGAATGCCATTCGCCGTTCGCGTGCGGGCCTGAGCGATCCCAGGCGGCCGATTGGCTCTTTCATCTTCCTGGGGCCGACGGGCGTGGGCAAAACGGAGACCGCGCGCGCGCTGGCGGAGTTTCTGTTTGATGACGAGCAGGCGATGGTGCGCATCGATATGTCGGAGTACATGGAGAAGCACTCTGTGGCCCGGCTGATCGGCGCGCCTCCGGGATATGTTGGCCATGACGAGGGCGGCCAGTTGACCGAGGCCGTGCGCCGCCGCCCATATTCGGTGGTGCTCTTCGACGAGATCGAGAAGGCGCATCCGGATGTCTTCAACGTGCTGTTGCAGGTGCTGGATGATGGCCGTCTGACGGACTCAAAGGGGCGCACGGTGGACTTCAAGAACACGGTGCTCATCATGACCTCGAATCTGGGCGCGCATCTGTTGCAGGGCGAAGCATTGAACAGTGATACGGCCTTTGACACCGCGCGCGAGCAGGTGCTGGAGGCGCTGCGGCAGAGCTTCCGTCCGGAGTTCCTCAACCGTGTCGACGATATTGTCATCTTCCGTCCACTGGGCGAGGAGCAACTGACGCACATCATCGACCTGCGGCTGGCCGATCTGGAAAAGCTGCTGGCTGACCGTCACATCACCATCGAACTGACGCAGGAGGCGCGGCACCAGCTCTTTATGGCCGGGTACGACCGGGCTTATGGTGCGCGTCCGCTGAAGCGGGCCATCCAGAAGCTGATTCAGGACCCGCTGGCCATCCGCATTTTGGACGGCGAGGTGCTGCATGGCGACCATGTGCGGCTGCAGGCGGATCCACTGCACGGGCAGTTGGCCTTCAGCGTGACCCGGCAGGAGGCCGGGCAGGAAGCGGCAACGGGCAGATAAGACAATCGGCCGCTGGAACCGGGCCGGGACCAGTCCCGGCCTTGCTTTTTGCAAACTTTTCCGGGAAATTTACGTCCATCTCTCAATGTGGCGGTCAACCGCTATAATCAATTAGATCGCAAAGACTGCACGAAAGCACCCCTCCGGGAAGAGGAATGCCAAAAACAGCAATAATCATAGGCGCAGGCCCAGCCGGATTGACTGCGGGTCTCGAATTTCTGCGCCGCTCGGACGTTCGGCCCATCATCCTGGAGTCCAGCGACAGCATCGGCGGCATCTCGCGGACGGTCCGTTACAAGGGTTACCGCATGGATATTGGCGGTCACCGCTTCTTCTCCAAGTCGGACCGTGTGATGAACTGGTGGATGGAGCTGATGCCACCGCAGGCCGGGCAAAATGCCGGTGCGGCCATCAGCTACCAGAATAAGAGCCGCACGCTGCCCACAGAGACTACGACCACGGCGCCAGATCCAGCGACGGAGGATCTGGTGATGCTGATCCGTCCGCGCAAGAGCCGCATTTACTATCTGCGCCGGTTTTTCGATTACCCCATCACGCTTACAGTGGACACGCTGAGCAAGCTGGGCCTGACGCGAACAGCGAGGGTGGGTCTCAGCTACATTGCCTCGCACCTGAAGCAGATCAAGCCGGAGAAGAGTCTGGAAGACTTTCTCATCAATCGCTTCGGACGCCAGTTGTATCTCACGTTCTTCAAGTCCTACACGGAAAAGGTGTGGGGAATGCCGTGCCATGAGATCAGCGCCGAGTGGGGCGCGCAACGCATCAAGGGCCTGTCGCTGACGACCGCCGTAATGCACTTTTTGAAGAAGGCATTTCAGAAGAAGCCGGATGGCATTGCGCAGAAGGGAACCGAGACCTCGCTGATCGAGCAGTTTATGTATCCCAAGTTTGGCCCTGGCCAGTTGTGGGAGCATGTGGCGGACCTCATCCAGCAGAAGGGCGGAGAAATCCGCATAGGCTGGCGCGTGGACAAGGTGCACTGCGAAGGCAACCGCATTGTGAGCGTAGAGGCAGTGAATGCGCAGGGCGAGCGGCAGACGTTGCAGGGAGACTATTTCTTCTCCACCATGCCGGTCCGCGAACTGATCAACGCCATGGACGCAGACGTGCCCGCCGATGTGCGTGAAGTGAGCAATGGGCTGCAGTACCGCGACTTCATCACCGTTGGTCTGCTGGCCAATAAGCTCCGCGTGAAGGAGCCGGACGGCGGCCTGTTGAAGGACACGTGGATTTACATCCAGGAGCCGGATGTGCTGCTGGGCCGGTTGCAGATCTTCAACAACTGGAGCCCGTACATGCTCCCGGACCCGGACAAGGTCTGGATTGGGCTGGAGTATTTCTGCTACGACACGGACGAGCTGTGGAAGATGCCGGATGACGAGCTGCGCGCCTTCGCCATCAGCGAGGTGGAGAAGATTGGCATTCTGAACGCGGAGGACGTAACAGATGGCCATGTGGTGCGCGTGCCGAAAACATATCCCGCCTACTTTGGCACCTACGACCGTTTCGACGAAATCCGCCGGTTTACCGACGGCTTTGAGAATCTCTTCCTGGTGGGCCGCAATGGCATGCACAAATACAACAACCAGGACCACTCCATGCTGACGGCCATGACTGCGGTGGACAACATCATCGCGGGCAATCTGGACAAGGCCATCCTGTGGGAGATCAATACCGAGCAGGAATATCACGAAGAAAAGAAGTAGCGCCAGGGTTTGCGGGCAACGGCTACGCGAGCAATGCCCTGCAGATCAGCGATAAACTCCACGGCATCCCAGTTCTGCAACAGGGCGGCGATGCGCTCCTGCTGGCCCTGGCCAATTTCCATCAGCAACCAGCCTCCAGCGGCGAGCGCATTCCATGCCTGCGGAATCAGCCGTTCGTAAATGGCGTAGCCACCGTTTTCCGCAAATAGCGCCAGCGACGGCTCATGCTCGCGCACCTGCGGATGCAGCGTGGCTTTCTCTTCCCAGGCAATGTATGGCGGGTTGGAGACCACCGCATCCAACTGCCTGCCAGCAACGGCAGACAGCAGATCCGACTCCAGAAATTTCATCCGCGCAGCGACATTATGCGCTGCGGCATTTTCCTGCGCAATTTGGAGCGCGTCCGCAGAAACGTCCAGCGCCGTCACCTGCGCCAGCGGCAGCGAATGCGCCAGCGCCACGGCGATTGCGCCGGAGCCAGTGCCTACATCCGCAATGCGGACGGCCTTCTCAGCAGGAAGCAGCGCCAGCAGCGCCTCCACCAGATGTTCGGTCTCCGGCCGCGGAATCAGAACCGCGGGCGTCACGCGAAAACGCAGCCCCCAGAACTCCTGCTCGCCAGTAATGTACTGGATGGGCGTTGCCGCCAGCCGCTGCTCCAGCATGGTGGCATACGTGGCTTGCTGTGCTGCTGTCAGCCTGCGCTCCGGATGGGCGATCAGCGTTGCCCGGCCAATCTGCAGGGCGTGCATCAGCAGCAGTTCCGCATCGCGCGCTGCGCTTTCACGCAGCAACGGCATTGCTGCCAGCCGGGAGGTTGCCCGCTGCAATGCTTCCGCGATGGTCATCGGCAGCTCCTGTAAAACGGCTCCGGAAATGAACAGTTCCTGAAAAATGATTCCAGGTGGGTTCAGGCGGCCGTGGTGGCCTCGGCCTTCAGCTTTTCTGCCGTGTAGTGGGCAACCAGCGCGTCGATGATCGGTTGCAGCTTGCCCTCCATCACTTCGCTGAGCTGGTGGATCGTCAACCCGATGCGGTGATCGGTCAGGCGGTTCTGCGGAAAGTTGTAGGTGCGAATCTTCTCGCTGCGGTCGCCCGACCCCACCTGCTGCTTGCGCTCCTGCGCCAGCGCCTGGTGCTGCCGCTCCATCTCCACTTCATACAGGCGCGAGCGCAGCACACGCATGGCTTTTTCGCGGTTCTTGATCTGCGACTTTTCGTCCTGGCAGCTCACCACGGTATTGGTGGGAAGATGCGTAATGCGCACGGCAGAGTAGGTGGTGTTCACCGATTGTCCACCCGGACCGGAGGAGCAGAAGGTGTCAATGCGCAGGTCCTTGGCTTCAATCTTCACGTCTACGTCCTCCGCCTCTGGCAGCACTGCCACCGTAATGGCCGAGGTGTGCACGCGGCCCTGCGTTTCCGTTGCCGGAACGCGCTGCACACGGTGCACGCCGCTCTCATACTTCATCTGCGAGTAGACGCGTTCACCTTCAATAATGGCAATAATTTCCTTCAGGCCGCCCACGCCAGATTCCGACGAGGAGAGCACTTCCACCTTCCAGCGGTGCTGCTCGGCAAAGCGCGTGTACATGCGGAAGACTTCCGCGACGAAGAGTGAGGCCTCGTCGCCGCCCGTGCCGGCGCGGATTTCCAGCACGACGTTCTTCTCGTCGTTCGGGTCCTTGGGCAGCAGCAGAATCTTCAGCGCGTCTTCTACAGCGGGCAATCTTTCTTCCAGTTGCCACAGTTCTTCCTGCGCCATGGCGCGCAGGTCGGCATCACTTTCCGCCAGCATGGCGCGGGCCTCGGCTATGCCCTGGCTGATCTGCTTGTATTCACGGAACTTCTCCACCACCGGCTCCAGGCCGCGGTGCTGCTTGGCGGTCTTCTGGTAGCGCTGCTGGTCGCTGATGATCTCCGGCTCGGCAAGCTGCGCGCCCAGCTCTTCATAACGTGCTTCCATCTGTTCCAAACGGTCGAACATGGCAAATATCCTTGCTGCGACTCGGCAGCGGTCAATGCAACTCTTTGAATTCTGGAGGATTCCAGCGGGCGGAAGGTCGCGGTGCTATGGCCGCTAGGCAAGCACGTGCGGCCACGCGCTCAGGCGGCGCGCTTCGCCGGAAAATGGCAGCGAAGCGCCAGATTCCCAGCGGGCCGAAATGGACAATTTCGTTTGCATCCTGTTTCTATGGTACTCCCAAAAGCCGGTTTCCTGAGCGCGGCGCATAGCTGCCGCAGGGACGATTTCTGCAACGGCCTGCATCCTTTGGGGAGATAATTTCATCGAAAGGGCACTATGGAATTTCGACTTCTTGGCTCATCGGGGCTGAAGGTCCCTGTGCTTTGCTATGGCACGGGCACTTTTGGCGGCGGCAATGAATTCTTCCAAGCCTGGGGCAGCAGCGACGTGGCCGAAGCAACGCGGCTGGTCGACGTCTGCCTGGAAGCGGGCGTCAACTTCTTTGATACGGCAGACGTTTATTCGAATGGGCTCTCCGAGCAGATTCTCGGCAAGGCTATTGCCGGCCGGCGCGACAAGGTGCTTATCTCTACCAAGACCACCTTCCGCATGGGCGATGGGCCCAACGATCTCGGCTCGTCGCGTTACCACATTCTGCAGGCGGTGGAAGCCAGCCTGCGCCGCCTGGGTACGGACTACATCGACGTCTACCATCTGCACGGCTTCGACGCGCTGACCCCGGTCGAGGAGGTGCTGGACACGCTGAACACGCTGGTGCGCAGCGGTAAGGTGCGTTACCTGGCCTGCTCCAACTTCTCTGGCTGGCACCTGATGAAGTCGCTCAGCGTGGCAGAGAAATACGGCTGGGCGCGCTATGCCGCGCACCAGGTGTACTACTCGCTGATTGGCCGCGACTATGAGTGGGAGCTGATGCCGCTCGGTGTGGACCAGAAGGTGGGCGCGCTGGTGTGGAGTCCGCTGGGCTGGGGCCGCCTGACCGGCAAGATTCGCCGCGGGCAACCGCTGCCGGAAGTAAGCCGCCTGCACAAAACCGGCGACATGGGTCCGCAGGTCACTGACGACTATCTATACAACGTGGTGGACGCGCTGGACGAGGTGGCCAATGAAACCGGCAAGACCGTGCCGCAGGTGGCGTTGAACTGGCTTCTGCAGCGGCCCACGGTTTCCAGCGTCATCATTGGCGCGCGCAACGAGGAGCAGTTGCGGCAGAATCTGGCCGCGGCTGGCTGGAACCTGACTGCAGAACAGGTGGCCCGGCTCGACAAGGCCAGCGAGGTTGCGCCCATCTATCCGTACTGGCATCAGCGTCAGTTTACGGAGCGCAATCCGCTGCCGGTGCCAACGTATCTGAAGTAAATTTTGTGCAACTGGAGAGGCGAAGTTCGACACAGAGCTTCGCCTTTTTCATTTCAATGCGCGTGGCCATGATGGTGATGGTGTCCATGCGCAGACACCAGCTCCGGACTGGGTGGGGCGCTGCATCCATGCGTGGTTTCGCAGCCGGTCATCTCAAACTGAATCGTAGTGTGGGAGATGTGGAAGCGGTCACTCAACATGCAGTTGAGGCGGTCCAATATCTCCGCACTGGCCGAGAGCGGTACGTCGGCAATCAGCACATGGCTGGCCAGCGCGTGCGACTGCGAGCCCAGGCTCCAGACGTGCAGGTCATGCACATCCTGCACCCCCTCCACGCCCTGCATGGCCGTGCGGATTTTGCTGAGCGAAAGCCCCTGCGGCGTGCCTTCCAGCAGAATATTCAGCGTCTCGCGCACAATGCCGATGGAACTCCACAGAATCATGGCCGCAATCAGGATGGAGAGCAGCGGATCGATCCAGTTCAGCCCGGTCAACAGAATGCCCGCGCCGCCAGCAATCACGGCCGCCGTGGAGAGCGTGTCGCCCAGCATGTGCAGGTAAACGCTGCGGATGTTTACGTCCCCGCTGGACTTCCACAGCAGCGCGGCAATCACGCCGTTCATCAGCACGCCCACTGCCGCCACCGCCATCATCACCGTAGGATGCACCAGCACCGGATGCAGAAAGCGGTCAACCGCCTCCACCGCAATCCAGATGGAGAGCACCACCAGCGTCAGCGCATTTACAAATGCCGCCAGCACACCGGCGCGCTGGTAGCCAAAGGTTTTTTCCTCCGTGGCCGGGCGCGTGTGCAGATACACGCCAACAAAGGAGAGCGCCAGCGCCACCAGGTCCGATACATTGTGCCCGGCTTCGGAGATCAGCGCCAGGCTGTGGGCACGCAACCCGGCAAAAAACGTCAGCAGCACATAGGCAAACGTCGCCAGCAGAGAAAGCTTCAGAACGCGTTGCATTTTGCCGTTAGCGCTGCCGTGGACATGCATGCCTCAAGTCTATCGGGGTCGCGGGAGGACTTCAAACAGGCATCTCCGCTGCCCGCACTTCGCCTGAAACTGCCAGCGAATGTCCAAAAATCCATGGCAATACCGGCGAATCCTTGCTGCCGCAGGAGCTGCGGCGCGTTTTGGGGTGGATGGCTTTTTTGAGAAGGCGACATATCGTTATCAATCTGCACTCAACGAACGCATTGGCAATTTGGCATTCGTTGAGAGAGCTGGTCGCATGGCCTGGGGTCTGCCTAGGTCAATGCCTTTGCGAGTCGAAGAAGTCCTTGCCGTATCGCTAACTCGTCGAATCCGCCAAAGCCGAGGACCAGCGCATTCGGATCAGGACGTTTCAGCGTGCATCGATCGACGGCAAGAACCTCAACACCCTGGGCCGCCGCCAGCTTTTCCGCTTGTCGTGAAGGCATTCCGCTCTTGAGGTGCCCGATCGTGTAGAGACCTGCCCTGACGTTAGAGATCGCAAGCAACCCACCCAGATGTTGCTCGGCTCCTTCCATGAGTATTGTGAGGCGCTCCGCATACAGATTCCGCATTTTCCGCAGATGACGCGCCAAATGCCCATCGACGATGAAGTCGCAGAGCACTGCATGGTCAAAGGATGCGTTCCGGAAATCAGTTCGGTAGCGGAAACTCAGGAAGGAATCGATTAGCTGCGCAGGCAAGACCACATAGCCCACGCGCAAGGCTGGAAATAGCGTCTTGCTGAACGATCCGATGAAGATAACGTTTGCGTGATTGTCGAGGCTTTGCAGGGCCGGTACAGGCGGCCCCTCAAACCTGTATTCGCTGTCATAGTCATCTTCGATAACAAAAGCGCCGGTGCGTGAGGCCCAGTTAAGAAGGGCCATCCGCCGCTCCAGCGACATCGTTGCCCCAAGTGGGAATTGGTGGGCCGGCGTTACGTACGCGCCCTTCGCATCCGGGCAGATCTTCATTCCAGCGGAAACAGACAGGCCCTCCTCATCCACTGGTACGGCAATCATCCGGGCTCCGGCATTGTCGAACGCAATCCTCGCTCCGAAATATCCAGGGTCCTCCATCCATATCGGATCGTTCTTTTTCAAGAGCAGCCGCGCCAAAAGGTCGAGCGCCTGTTGTATTCCGGAAACGAGGACGATCTGTTCAGCAGTACACCGTACCCCACGGGACGTGCGCAAATACTCGGCGATTGCATCGCGCAATGGCCGATACCCGCGCCGATCAGAATCCTTCTTCAACCATGCCCTGAAATTCCGTGCCCGGTCTGCGGCAATACGTCCCCAGACCTCGGACGGGAATTCGTTGATGGCTGGAACCCCGATTCGAAAGGGGCGGATGCCTTCGACAAACGCCAGGTCGACCCAGGGTTGCGGCCGTTTATATGTCGCAAGGACGCGGCGAATATACGCCGGTGTCGCGGGTGCCTGGCGGGCCGGGCGAGGCGTCTCCACGCGATTGACCCATGTACCGAATCCAACACGGGAGGTGATATACCCCTCCGCTTGTAGGCGCTCCAGAACGCTGACGACTGTGCCCCGGGAAAGTGCATACTGGCTGGCAAAATCTCTGGAGGATGGCAGTCTGGCGCCCGGCGCGAGCCGACCTTCCAGAATGGCAGAGCGCAGTTCGCCATATAACCAATTGGTCAGCGTCTGATGGCGCGACCGGCTTTTGAGAGTGAGCTCGAAGGAGCTGACGGCTTTGGGCATCTCAAATGGTCCAATAGTTTTTGCGAAAAATGGCTCTATTCAATGTACCACTGCGGTCATACCATCAGTAGGGATGTGGAGGAGTCTGCTTCTGCTTTTCGCATCCGCCATCCACGAAAGGAACTCAAATGACCATCGCAGAAATTCTCCTTCAGGACTTCGATCACGAGATGAAGGGCACTCGCACCACACTCGAACGCATCCCAGCAGACAAGCCCGACTTCAAGTGTCACGACAAATCGATGCCTATGGGACGCCTCGCCGTCCACGTCGCCTTCCTGCCGCGTTTCGCCACCAACATGTTCACCACGGATTCTCTCGACCTTGCCACTACCAAGTGGCCCGATATGGTCTTCGACTCGCGCGAGAAGCTCCTCGCGGACTTCGACGCCCTGGCAGCCGAGGCGCGCGGCCACCTCGCCTCCTCGACCGACGAATATCTGCAAAAGAACTGGAAGATGCTATGGGGAGACAAAGTCATCGCCGATGCCCCTCGCTCCTCTCTCTATCGCACCATGTTCCTCAACCACATCATCCACCACCGCGCCCAGCTTGGCGTTTACCTCCGCCTCAACGATGTTCCCGTGCCTGCGCTCTACGGCCCCTCGGCAGACGATTCGATGGGTTTCTGAACAATTCTGAAATCGAGAAACTCAGGTGTCGTCATTGAGCTCTGGCCTCTCGCTATAG
>DZDJ01000096.1 GCA_022736715.1 Edaphobacter aggregans | reverse complement strand
GTGCAGACCAGCACCTTGTCGTCGCTCTCAAGGAACGCGCCCAGCGCCTTGACCTTGCCACCGTTGTCGTTGCCGGGCGCGTTGCAGAGGTTCCACTTCGGCTCGACATGCCAGTCGGCCCAGAAGCCGAATTGGGATAGCGGCTCGTCGTTGAAGCTGGCCCCGATGGATTTCTCCGGCACGACGATGATGGCCTGCTTCAAGCCCTGGTTCGCCAACTTGTCGAGCGCCACGAACATCAGGGCACGGCTCTTGCCCGACGCGGGCGGCGACTTGATAAGGAGGTACTGCTCCCCGCGCTTCTCGTAGGCGCGTTCCTGCATGGGCCTCATGCCAAGGGCGTTGGCCTTGGTCGATGCGCCGTTGCGGGCGTAGGTGACGGAAATGGACGGGACAGACTTGATCTTGTCGCTCATGCGTTGGCTCCAGCCTTGCGCTTCTTGCCCTTGGCCGGTCCAGCCGCGGCGGTCATCTTGGTGTAGAGGTCAAACAGCTTCTCCAATCGCTCAGTGTCGTTCTTGAAGCGGCGACCGATGTAGATGCGCTCCAGCACTTCGTCGTTGCGATCATGCGCCGCCCGCAGGTCGGCGGGCATGCTGTCCGGATCGTAGAGGTCGGCGATGGTGGCCGGGAAGTGATGCTCCCGCGCCAGCAAGATGTCCTCGGCGCAGCGCGTTAGGTCGGCCTTGTTCTTGTCCGTCAGCGTCGGCACGGGGAAAGTGTTCCAGCCGAGGGTATTGGAGTAGCGGTAGCGCGTCTCCAGCTTGCCGCAGACGGTGGCGATCCAAACCAAGTGCAAGCGGCTGGCAATGAGTGCCATGTTCCAGAGAGGAGCATCGTAGAGGGCGAAGGCACTGTCTGCCACCAAAGATCCTTCGGGTAACAACCCAATTGGCAAGTATTCTCGACGTTCCGAACTTACACGAGGAACGATGAATGCTGATCGCTCTGAAACGCCTTGAATTTGCCGGAAGCGATGCGGAAAGGCTGCCGC
This sequence comes from Edaphobacter aggregans, assembly GCA_022736715.1. Classification (GTDB taxonomy): domain Bacteria; phylum Acidobacteriota; class Terriglobia; order Terriglobales; family Acidobacteriaceae; genus DZDJ01. The sequence goes on along the minus strand of DZDJ01000096.1, from coordinate 3,359 downwards.
ATGCCTTGTTTCAGCAGCTTTGCTTTTTGCGCGGAACTCTCGAACGGCGTCGATCCGGCGTGCAACTTCTGGAATCTCCCGCGCTGTGCTAGCTTCTCCATCCTCGACCCACAGGCAGTATCTTTGAATACCGCGTATGAATTCTGCGGAGCCGAAATAAGGCCTGATGAATTTCGATGCGTTGGGGCTATCCCTTAGAAGTCGGTGCATTTCATCAGGGTCTAAGAAAAAGTTGCCGTTATCTGTGGGTTTATTCCCCCAAACCATCAGCCCACGATCCACTGGTGAACGATTGACTTTCTCGACGATTAGGCTAGGCCCATGCACCAAGTATGCGTTGATATTCGCACCAGATTTTACAAGGCTTGTGCCGGATTCATCTATTGAAAACAAAAGGCGCTCACTGGAGATTTCGATGCCAATCGCTACAATAGCTACCGTCACGCCTGCATTATGGCTTGCAAGATTTGCCCATCGAAATGATGTGTGGGCAAAGGCGATTTGGTTGCGGGTCTTGAAAACTTCTGGCCACAGAACCGGCACCTGCTCGCCTTGACAGACAGAGTTCGTCGTAACGAAGGCGGCCGTCGATTTTGTCTTTGTTCCATAATCTGACGCCTTCATGAACCAGCCTGCCACATAGTCCAGCGATTTCCAGTTTTTGGTGCGATGGTCAAAAATCGCTTTGAGGTCATCTTTTTGTTCAGCGCTTTGCCAAGTACTCCCCAGATACGGCGGATTCCCGCAAATATACGTCTCCCCGCCCTCATTCTCGAAGTCGATCTCGGCTTGATCGAGCGGCGAGCCAAAGAGGTCATCGGCTTGCACCTTCACGCCGGTTCCTGTCGGAGGGCAGATGCTTAACCAGTCGAGCCGTAGCGCGTTGCCGCAGGTGATCCAGTTTTCGTTGCGTAGGGGAAGAAACTCCGCGAGAGCAAGCTTCTGCCCCCGATACAGTTCGTCGCACTGATACTCGGCGATGACCAGCGCGAGGCGAGCGATCTCCGCTGGGAAGTCGCGCAATTCGATGCCGCGAAAGTTGGTGAGCGGGATGTCCGATACGCGATCCGGCTCGCCGCGCCGCCGGTTGATCTCAGCCTCGATGGCGCGCATTTCCTTGTAGCCGATGACAAGGAAGTTGCCGGAGCCGCAAGCCGGGTCGAAGACCCTGATCTTCGCCATGCGCTTGCGCAGGTTGAGCAAGGTGCGCGGGTTGTCGCCCGCTTCCTCAAGCCGCGCCCGCAGGTCGTCAAGGAACAGCGGGTTCAGCACCTTGAGGATGTTGGGGACGCTCGTGTAGTGCATCCCCAGTTCGCCGCGCTCCTCATCCTCGGCGACGGCTTGGATCATGGACCCGAAGATGTCCGGGTTGATCCTGGTCCAGTCGAGGCCGCCGACGTGCAGGAGGTAAGACCGGGCGATCTTGCTGAACTTCGGCACGTCCATGCTGCCGGAGAAAAGACCGCCGTTGACGTAGGGGAAGTCGTCGCTGTTAGCCCAACGGGGAAGATTGGCCGCCGCTCGTTCCTCCCGCTGGGTGTTCATGGCAAGGAACAGCGTGCTGATGACCTCGTGCGTGTTGGACGAGTCCTTGGCGCTCATCTGCGCGACGGTTTCGGTGAACTTGCCCTTGCCGCCAAAGATGCCGGTGTCCTCGGCGAAGAAGCAGAAGATCAGCCGCGCCATGAAGTGGTTCATGTCGTGACGGCGCTCGTCCGTGCCCCATTCGGGGTTGTCCTTCAACAGTTCGACATACAGACGGTTCAGGCGGCTGGTGGCCCGGATGTCGAAGGCGTTTTCGCTGATCTGGCGGACGGTACTGATGCCTGCGAGCGGCAGGAAGAAGCCGAAGTGGTCGGGGAAGTCCTTGAAGGCGCAGGCGACCGTCTCGCCGCTTGCCAGGTCTTCGGCCTCGAAGTCCGCGCCGTCCGTGGCGAGGATGAACTTGGCCTTGGCCTTGGCCGTCGCCGGGCTGGCCTTGAGCGCCTTGAGGGCATTCGGAACCTGCCCTGTATCGCAGGTCAGGATGTGGATGTTGTTGGTCTGCAGAACACCGCCGAGGTCGGACTTGTTCGACGCCCCGGCGCGAAGGCGCTTGATCGTCGTCGCCTTGTTGCCGAAGGCTTCGAGGAAGGCGTAGGGGAAAGTCGCGGCGTCGAAGGGCTGCTCCGCAAGGTCAGTGATGGCTTGTTCGATTTCTACGGCGTTCATGTGTGCGCTGCCCCCACTCTGGGCGAGACCTCCTGGTTGCTATCGTTTTTCGGGGCGCTCATGTCTTGTCCTGCGCTTTCTCGGCTATCTGCGCGGCAATCCAGCGATCCAACTCGCTGCGACGAAACCGCCAGGTTCCGCCCAGCTTGAACCCTGGTATTTCTCCCTGCTGGGCCAGCCGGTAGACGGTCTTCTTCCCCGCCTTCAGGTAGACCGCCACTTCATCCAGCGTGAGAATTTCGCCATCGGATTGGTTCATATGCGGTCACTTGCTTGGTATTGCACGGCGAAGTCCTCCAAAGATTGGCCAAGCTTACCAACTGATCCACCCCAATGACCCTGAATCTCATACCGCGAAGTTAAAAAAATCGGCCGGCACCCAACCTTGCGGCAGGTTCGCGGTAGCGGTTCGATGTCGACACCGGCTGCTTCGGCCGGCCAAGTCACGAAGGTTCGTCGGAGCCATGTCCCCGCTCAGTCACCAAGGATCTTTCGGACAGCGCGGGCAAACCCCACCTCGAACACAGTCCGACCTCGCTCATTGAGGATTTCGCCATGACTACCCTCCTTGAGGCCCCGATCTGCCAGATATTCAGCTGAGACGGCCTTCTGCAACGCTTCACGCTCTGAGGGGGTGAGTTGCGCTGCTGTGGTGACTACGGCTACCGGCTGTGCTCCCGGAGATGACACCACGGTGGCTCCGAGCGGTCTGCGATCCACCGTCACTTGCGTGTGGGACTTCAACACGTTGAGCTGCGCCTTGAGTTTGTCACGCTCGGCGATGATGGACTGCATGATGGACCGTATGGCAGGGTCCTCAATGCGCATCAGGTACTCATGGCTCGCCAGCGTCTTGGGGGGCTTTTGGCTGGGGGGGCCTGCGTAGGCAGCCCAAGCTTCGATGAGGGCCTTATAGTCTGCTGATTGCGCGTTGTAGAGCGCGCGCCCTTTCATGATTCCTACGGCTTCCACCAGCCGCCCGATGGTTGGCAAGGAAAAATCCCGCGAGCCCTATGGGTAGTGGTCTTCTTGCGTTATATGGGGGGCTGATGAGCGCCTTCCGGGCGCATTTTCCCCCGGCATCCATGCCGACGCTGGGCTTCGGCTTCCGGCCTTGCTGATCGGGTTTCGGCCATCCGCCCGCCTTT
>DZDJ01000349.1 GCA_022736715.1 Edaphobacter aggregans | reverse complement strand
CAGCATTTCCAGTACGCTGAAGTGTGTGAACTCAGGGTGACGCAGTTCGCTCCAACAATCGCGGCAGCGCTGGCCCAGCCAGGCGTTGAGCTCGTCGAAAGAACTCCACTTACGCTTTTGTGCATCGAGCCAGATGCGCCTGCGGCTGTCTTGCACGTTTTTCTCAACCACGCCTTTCTCCCAGCCACTGGCGACGTTGCAGAAGTCCGCATCAAACAGGTAGTGCGCACACATGGCGGTAAAGCGTGCGTTGACAGTGCGCTGCTTACCCTTTTGGACTTTGTCCACGGCCGTTTTCATGTTGTCGTAGATGCCCCGTCCGGGGATACCACCCAGCGCCGCAAACGAGCGGGTGTGGGCATCAAACAGCATTTCATGGCCCTGGCTGGGGTAGGCCACCAACCAGAAACCCCGACTGGCGCACAGCTTCATGTGCGAGAGTTGCACCTTGTTGTAGTAGATGCCACCCACCATCAGACCCTCGGTGCTCCAGTCAAACTGGAACGCCTCGCCCAGCGCGAACGTGAGCGGCACGAAGGCGTGCGGGGCTTTGCCTGGCGCGCCACGCCAATCTCGAATGAAATCGGTGACAGCGCTGTAGCCACCCGTGTAGCCCTGGGTTTTGATTTCCGCAAACAAGGCACGGGCGGTGCGTCGGTATTGCTTTGTGCGCAATGCATCGGCCTTGAGTGCCATCTCCAAGGCCGCGTGAAACGCTGTGAGTTTGCCAGGCACTGTCTTGCGCCGGTACTCGGGCTCGTCCCCCTCTTTGGCATCTCGCACCCATTTGCGGATCGTGTTTCGCGATAGCCCAGTGCCCTTGGCTATCTCACGCAGCGACTTCTTGTCGCGGGTGTACATCCGCCTGACTTTTCCAAACATTTCCATGGTGATCACCTTTGTTGCTCCTGCCTAAAAAGTAGGCAGGGCTAGTAAAACACCTGGGTCAGTTTTGGATCGGCACAACCTCGAAAAGTGGGTCAGTTTTCAGTCGGCATCAACA
>DZDJ01000348.1 GCA_022736715.1 Edaphobacter aggregans | reverse complement strand
TCGACTTTGTCATCCAGCGTAATGCTGCGCCAACGAAAATCGACATCGGCCCAGCGCAAGCCAGCAAGTTCCTCGCGGCGAGCACCCGTGATGAGCAAACCTTGCAAGTACGCGCTGATAACTGGGTTTGAAATTGATCGAACTGCCCGAAACCACGGCGCAAGTTGCTCTCGCTGCAGGCAATCAGTCTTCGCCTTGGTCCGCGGCAAGCGTTCCCGAATGCGCCGATTGCTGCAAATGCCCGCCAGAGCCAAGTTTGCATATTGTTCCTGCTCTTGACACCACGTGATGAATGCACGCAGCAACGCGAAGGCCAACCGTGCCCGCGTCGGACGCTTGACTGTCTCGTGCGCCAACCACTCGTCCACCACCGGAATGGTCAGATCGGCCATTCGCATCGGCATCAAGGTAGCGAGAGGCCCTGGGATCGTTTCACGTGCACCCTTTTTCGCACTACGCCCGCCAGCATCCGCCAAGCGGACATGATCAATGTAGTGCCGTTCCGACCACTTGGATTTTCGTGCTTCCAAGTATGCGTCCCAGGCTTCTTTGACCACAAGTGCCTGACGACGCATTTGTGCACGCGCCACCTCATATGCTTCGGCCTGCCGTGCGCGTATATCCCGAGGATCTTGGCCAGCATCGATCAACGTCTTGAGCCTTGCCGCCTCCGTTCGCGCGCTCCCCAGATCCCAAGCTCGCGCATCTCCGATCGTGACCCTGATGGTCTTTCTGAAAAGACGAGATTCGAAAACATAGGCGCGGGCTCCAGAAGCGGTCACCCGCAAGCCAAGCCCAGGCGACTTTGCGTCCCAAAGGATCGACTGCTGCTTACCCACCTCACAGGTCGCACTCTCAATTCGCGCGGCGGTCAGATTTAGCTTCGCCATTTGTTATCCCCGAAATGCCAGCCGCTTCATGTAGGCACCATGTAGGCACCATGTAGGCACCATGTAGGCACCATGTAGGCACCATGTAGGCACCATGTAGGCACCATGTAGGCAC
>DZDJ01000347.1 GCA_022736715.1 Edaphobacter aggregans | reverse complement strand
ACCGCCACATGGCTCTGCGCCGCAAGATTGTAGATCTCGTCTGGCTGGATCTGCTGGATGATGCGGATCAAACTGCTCGAATCCGTCATGTCGCCATGATGCAAAAAGAAACGCACATCTTTCTCGTGCCGATCGCGATACAAATGATCGATGCGGTCAGTGTTGAACAGCGATGTGCGCCGCTTCAAGCCGTGGACTTCATAACCCTTCTCCAGCAGCAATTCCGCCAGATAGGCACCATCCTGCCCGGTAATACCGGTAATCAATGCTTTTTTCACATCCGCTCCTAAATCAACTCAGTAAGACGCCGTCTTGCCAGCGCCGACTTTTTTACGCACAATGCCAAGGCCACTTTTGCTCCCACATCCAAGCATCTGCCACAATCGTATACAAATCCGCAAAGCGCGGCAGCCAGTCCAGCACCCTGCCTGCGCGCCAGGCTCGAATCGGCCACCAATTTCGGCGGGGCATCCACGAACGTTATCTCTCGCCCCGTTACCCGGCGGGCGGTTTCAATCACTTATTGCCTGCCACCACCACGCGATGCCCGGCAGCGAGCAGATGCTGCACCATGTGCGAGACGATGTAACCCGCGCCTCCAACGACAAGAAAATTGCGGGGCGTTCTGCACTGCTCGCTCATGGTTTGCCCGTAAACGGGTTTCTAATTCGAAGCTTGCGATCAATGATTTGGCCATCCTGCATGTCTTCGGAGAGCAGCGTCTTGCAACCTGCCGCCAGCGCGGATGCAGCAATCATGGCATCGTAGATGGACAGCTGATAACGTTCGGATAAGTGCAGACCAAGATCATGGGTCTCTTCAGTCAGCGGATTCACGTTACATATTGCCCGCACCGGCGCGAGTATTTCTCGCACCTCAACATGCGTCAGCTTCAGCTTGCGGGTTGCGATCGACGCAAATTCGTTAAGAACCTGCACACTGATATGACCACCCTGGCTGATCACCTCTTCCGCTTTGTCCGCCTTGGCATCATCACCCGAGAGCAG
>DZDJ01000095.1:4139-4384 GCA_022736715.1 Edaphobacter aggregans | reverse complement strand
ATGAGGCGCAGCAGGGCATCGCCCTGCGAGACAGTGTTTTGGCCCTCAAAACCCGCTCATCGGCCACGCCTCCCGCATTGAAGCTTGAGCCGCCCTTTCAGCTGCAAACGCTGTCAACCTATTCGCCCATTACCGAGCAGCCCCTGTTCGTGGCCTCACGCACCCCCACTAAGCAGGATGCAACGGCAACTGCCGCCCCGCCGCAGCAATTTGAGCTCACCGGCATAGCGCAAACCTCAAAAGAG
>DZDJ01000095.1:0-4100 GCA_022736715.1 Edaphobacter aggregans | reverse complement strand
ACCGAGCGGCTGAAAACGGGCGAAAAGACCAAAGACGGCCTGGCGCTCGATTCCACCAAGCCAAACAGTGCGACGATCGACCAAAGTGGGCAGAAAATCACGCTTGACCTGAATGTCGCCTTAAGCGGCAATCGTCCTGTCGTTCCGGCCCAGCCATCCAAGCCGTCGCCAGCCAGTTCCCAGCCTAATCAAGCTGCCGCCAAACCCCTGTCCGTTGCAAAGCCAGAGGGCAGCTCGCCCGCAGTCGATCCGGGCTTGCAGCAACTCAACGAACAAAGAGCCAGAATGGGCCTGCCGCCCCTGCAATAGGGGTGTACAGGTTTGCTGAGATGAACCTCAGGCGCCCTATGGCCTGTGCAGAGTCCAAGCGCGCTCCCAGAGATCGAGGTGATCTTCCAGCGACCATTGGTCGAAGACATGGTTTCGCAATGTCTCGCCCGCACGGCGGAGCGCCTCGCGATCGGCAAGCAGCTCCCGGATCTGGGTGAGCCATAGAGTCGGTCGGTTCTTCACGCGAAATACCGGCCAATCGCCCTGGTAGGGATAGATGTCGGTGCAGACCACTGGGTATCCGAGGGCGCCGTACTCCAAGAGCTTCAAGTGGCTTTTCGCTTCGTTGAAAGGGTGCATTTCGAGGGGGGCCAGCGCGAGATCGAGATCGAGGTCGCACAGGAATTGGGGGTAGAGTTCGATCGGCACGCCGACGTGGACTTCCTTCACGTAGGGTCGGAGCAGCGTCGGGCAGATTCCCAGAAGAACAAAATCGACATCGTCCGCCAGCGCGCGGAAGACCGGCGCAAGCAACTCCAGATCCGCCATATGGTACAGCCCGCCAGACCAACCGACTCGAGGCTTGTGGCGCTCGGCGCGCGCCGGCGTCAGCTTTTCCCAGATGCCGCGCTCGATGTAGTTCGGCAGGACGACGACATCGCCATCGACCCAGTCGCCATAGGTCTCGGCAATGGGGGCGGTCGAGGCCACGAGCCGATCGCATAGTGCCAGCGAATCCCGTATCCGTGAGGCGATGTCGTCCGGCATTCCCTTCCGGGCTGGATTGTGGTGCGGCAAGTCGGTCAGCAAGTCGTCAATTTCAAATATGCGAAAAGCGCTGCTGTAGGTGGCGAATCGCTTGATCTGGGCGTGCCTGTGATGGTGGATCGGGCGCTGGAAGATCAAGGTGTCCGGATTGATCCGAACAATTTCGGCCAGACTATTCCATACGACCGTGTCAAAGCCCTGAACCCGGCCCGCCTGTTGCAAATTCAACATCGGCCGCTTGATCCTGTAATTTCCGACCGCATGGTTGTCGGCGCGAAAAGCGAGGATCCGTGGTCGGGGATGCCAACTGCGGCTCCAAGAGGAGGTCAATTGCATGCTGGCACGGGCGTCGGTGTTTCTAAGGCTGAGATTTTTATTGAACGCGGAATCGTTCGACAGTTGTGGAAGCCAGCGCAAGAGCATCGCTTCCACGCCGGCGGCCTCCCGGTTCGAACGACTGTCCTCGGTGATTTTCTCGACTTTTTTTCCTGTTCCGCGGCTTGCGGATTCCAAGTGCCAAAGGGTTGCGAATGGCGTCCAGACAATTAGATGGCCCGCTTCTATTATTTTGATGCAAATGTCGACATCGTTGAAAGGAACTGGAAAGGCAATTTCGTCGAGCCCTCCCAGTTCTTCATAAATGCTCTTTCGAATCAAGAGGCATGCACCAGTAACGGCGGAGTAATTTTGCGTGACCTGAGCCCGGCAGTAATGGCCAACTTCGGATGTTGATTCGTTTACAAAGACGTGCCCGGCGACACCACCGAGCCCTAACACGACGCCTGCATGTTGGAGGTTGCCGTTACCGAACAGCAGGCGCGCTCCCACCGCCCCGACTTCGGGTCGCACGCCATGCGAGACCAACTCGTTTAACCAATTTTCGTGATAAATGACGGTGTCATTGTTCAGAAGCAAAACATATTCACCGGCGGCATGTCGTGCAGCTTCGTTGTTGATCGCGGAAAAATTGAAGGCGCCTGGGTAATCCAGGACGCGAATCCGCTTGTTCGCGCTGTGGGACTGCAGGCTTTGCATATACCGCAAGGTTGCGGGATCGTCGCTATTGTTGTCGACTATGATGATCTCGTACGCTGAGTACGCGGTTTTCTCCAGCAGGCTCTCGACACATTGCTTCAGCAAGGCTAGTTGGTTGCGCGTCGGAATGATGATCGATACCAACGGCAATTTTTCTGGCAGCGGCCAGCGAATACGAAAGGTCCCGGCAACAAGGCCATTCTCGACGCGAGCACCCACGCCAAGCCGGAGAAAATGCGCTTCGATTGCTCGTTGCCGCGCTTGCATCATTGCGGGCGGCGTCTGTTGAGGGATAAGCGTCTTGGTGGCACGGTGAACCAACACATCGGCGATGTGGCCGATGCGGTCCTTCGCGGTTCCGCGGGCATGGAAATGCTCCCAGGCGCGCAGGAGGAAGCCGTAGTCGAAAGCCTCGCCCATGCCGGGATCAAACCCTCCGAGTTCGCGCAGCAGGGCGGCGCGAACGAGCAGGATCGAATCGACGTAGGCGAAGCTCCGCAGGTAGTCGATGTTGATATCGGGCTTGAAGTTGGGATTGATGTGCCCGTATTCCGCGGTCAGGATGTCGCTATCGGTATAGGCGACCTCCCAGTCCGCATGGCTGCGGATTTCCAGCGCGAGACGGAATGTGGCGTCGGCCGGAAGGGTATCGCCTGCATGCAGCAATGCGATCCAGTCGGCATCGCACGCCTCAGTGGTTTCGTTGACAAGTTCGCATACTCGATCGGGGGCTGCATCCGGAATGTGAATCGCGTCGGGAACGGCCAGCCATTGCTCGTTCAGGCTGCGATCTGTCGCGGCACGGTCGAAGCTGCCGTTGGGCAGGACGAGGAATTGCAAAGTCGGTTGCGGCGCAGAGTCCGATGCCCACGAGTCGATCGTTTCCTGGGCCCACTGATGTTCACACGGCGCCCAGCGGAATTTCGGCAACCACGGAAGTGCCGCTGCGTCTGGGGCGTGAAGCAAGAAGCCCCTGTTGTCGCGCACTTCGAAGCCGGCGGCCTCGATGCCGAGCGTAACCAGCGCGTCGAACATCCCCTCGATCGCTTTGGCCTCGTCGGCGCTGGCGCCGCCGGGCATAGCCGGGTAAGGATTCAATCCGAGGAACAGGCGCAGGGCTGACCTGCGGCACCAGAACACGCCTCCCGGAATGCGACCTTGCCGCGTGACGTCGAGCCGCAGCTGCATGGCATCTGTATGGCGTTGCAGCAGGTGAGCATTTGGTAGCCCTTCAAGGCCGTGCCAGAAGCCGCGCGGGACGACTGCGCCAAGCTTCGGATTCGCGGCGAATTGGCCAAGGACGCTCCGCACGACACCCGAAGAGCCGCAGAGATCATCGTGCAACTGCGCGACGTTGACCAGGGTGCCGAGGCCGTCCGCATGCGAGACATCGCTGTCAAGAAACAGGAGAAGGGCGTCGTCGTTGGTCGACGGCGCCGCATCGCGAAGGAGTGCGACGAGATCGAGCATCGCGTTGCGCGGATGCTCGATTTGCCGGAACGCGATGTCGCCGATGCGAAGATCTCCTGCCAATTCGCTCTGGATCGACTCGAAGAGGTCCCGCCGAGTAGACAGATAGAGCCGTAGCGGAACCTCGAACCCGGCTAGCCGTTTTTTGAAGGCGGCGGCAGCGCTGGGCTCGGAAATGCGGCAAAAAAGCAGGACTTCGTTCACACAATTTCCTCTTCTGGGGCTGGGATGGTGGAATACGGACTTTAAATTATTATTTTGTCACATCTGTCAAATGTCGTGCCGCGTGAAACCGGCCCGACAGCCAATTCGACGGTGACCTAGCGAGAGGCTTGACAGAAACAAGCAGATTTTGAACGATCGCCGAGACAAGGCGGCGCCGTGGCATGCACACGGCGATCCTCAACCCCGCAAGTCGCTGAGTGGGTTTGACGGATAATGAAAAGTTGATGAAACCAAACACCTGCCGGGCGAGCCAGAGCCTTGTCCTGCGCCGACGTCTTCTGATCGACCCGCCTTTACCCGCGCCCCGTCCCGCCCAAGCCGACGTGGTGCGT
>DZDJ01000346.1 GCA_022736715.1 Edaphobacter aggregans | reverse complement strand
CAGATAGTGCCATGGTCAGGGCTGGAGGCGCTGGTGCGACCGCACTATGCGAAGGCAGGCAACGGCCGTCAGCCGGTGGGGTTGTCGATCATGCTGCGGACGTACTTCGTGCAGCAGTGGTTCAACCTGTCGGACCCGGGCGTGGAGGAGTTGCTCTACGAGTCTGCTGCGGTGCGTCGTTTCGTTGGGGTCGACCTCGGCATCGCGCCCGCGCCGGACGAGACAACGGTGCTTCGGTTCCGTCACCTGCTGGAGAAGCACGATCTTGGCGGCATGATGCTGGATGCGGTGAACGTGCATCTGGAGGCCAAGGGCATCAAGATCGCGACGGGCACGATCGTGGATGCGACCATCATCCATGCGCCGTCCAGCACCAAGAACGAGAAGAAGGAACGCGATCCGGAGATGCACCAGACCAGGAAGGGCAACCAGTGGTACTTCGGGTTGAAGGCGCACATCGGGGTGGATGCGAAGGAGGGCCATGTCCACTCGGTCTGTACCAGCGCTGCCAGCGTGGCCGACTGCCACATGCTGCCGGAGTTGTTGCACGGCGAGGAGCGCAAGGTGTGGGGCGACGGTGGCTATCAAGGTCAGACCGGGGCGATCAAAGAAGCTGCTCCGAAGGCCCAGGACATGACCTGCCGCAGGACCAGGTTCAAGCACTATGTGGATGAGTTACAAAAAAAGAAGAACCGGAGCAAGTCCAGCGTGCGGGCGAAGGTGGAGCATGTCTTCCGCATCCTGAAGCGCGTCTTCGGCTTCGACAAGGTGAGATACCGCGGCATCGCCAAGAACCACCACCGGCTGTGCGCGAACTTCGCCCTGGTGAACCTGTACCTCCACCGCAAACGCCTGGCCGTGCTCGGGTAGAACTGCGTCCGGAGGCCAGGAAACAGGCCTCCGGAGCGCGTGATCGACCCCACAAGACACGCTGCAACCGACTCAATCCGCCTCTTGACCAACAATGACTCGCTACATACCGAAGATCAGAGGCCTACGCAGAGCCTCC
>DZDJ01000094.1 GCA_022736715.1 Edaphobacter aggregans | reverse complement strand
ATCGGTCAGCTCTTCAAAAATGTCGCGGCAGTGCTCGGCAATCTGCTGCGCGTAGCTGCGTCGTGCCTCGCCCCATTCCTTGAACGTCGCGTCGCTGGAAAAGGTCTGGTGAATGAGGCTTTCGGTGCGGGCGTAGAACAGCTTTTCGGCGTGTTCGTGAAACCCGTGGGCGTCATCTACTGACCTAATTTTCTTTCGCCCCTTTTTCTTCCTAAACAAGCCGCTTCCTTTCATACCCGGCAGCCCGAAGGATGTCGTAAAGATTGCGCTCGCTAGGCTATCCCTAGCAGCCAAACCAATAACCACTAGCTTTCCAAACCGATCTTTTTCATTCAGCCAACCTTGGGCCAGCCCCAGCAATTCGTGACGCCGTTCAAGCACAGAGGCTTGGTTGGTGCGATAACCGCCGACCAGAAAATTCAGCCGCCCGCCGTCACCCATCGCTTCGAACTGACTGATTGGCCCGGCTGGACTACTACCAGTCGGGTTGCCGTTGCCACCGACAGTTCGTGAGAGTACGAACTCGCTCAACTGCGTCCAAGCTGGCGCTGTTGTATTGAAACTTGAAAACTTTTTTTCGACAGAGTCACCGTCCACAGAAAATTTGATGCTCCCGTGCGGGTGTGGCCACACGCCTTCGACCGTGAAATTGAACTTCTCCTTGAGAAACCCGCTGTAGCCCGCCGTCGCCTCGCCGCCCAGCACATCGCAGGCGCGAACTTGGTGGGACTTGATCAGCTCGACGTGCGCAGGCTGCCAGAACAGGCCGCGTATCAGGCCGATCTGGTTCCAGTGGATGATCGATTTCTCGACGATGGGCGCGACCCAGGTCGGGCGATCAAGCGTCGGGCCGGGCGCGGCGATCTGCCGTTCTTCCACGCGCGGGCGGGTCAGCACATTGCGCCAGACCATGCAGCGCAGGTCGCGGTCGAACACCAGCGTGGTGATCGGCGCGCCGCCGCGCAGGCTGCCCTTGAAGCCGCCGCCGAAGCTGGGGCAATTGCTGGCCTGATTGAACAGGGCAATCGCCGCGACCGGCCCGCCGATCTGGCCAACTTCGCCCGCCTCGTTGAAAAACGCGTGGTTGTTGCCTTCCGGCAGTCCGATGAGCAGTTTTTGGATCGGCGTGGTTTCCGCCGCCTTGACGCCGCGCGACTGCATAAAGGGCTGAGTCGGGTGGTCGAGGTCGAACCAGTCGAGAAAGGGCGCAATGCCCGTGTCGAACTCGGCAGGCGTGAGCGGCTCGGCCTGTCGCCGCCGCAAGATAGGATCATCGTCCGGCAGGAACATCACCTGTGTCATACACGCCAGCAATTGGAGACAAGCCAGTTCGAGATCGTCTCGCGGCAGGCTGATTTGCCAGTGCTGGCCGGGTTCGCACAGCAACGCGCGATAAGTCAGAAGCTGGAACGCGCCCGCGCCATCGTCGGAGCGAACAGGAATCCAGGGGTCTTCAAGCAGGTTCATGGTGGCGTTTCTCCATCCCGAAGTCTTTTGAATACGTAAATTGGCCGTCGCCACTGTGCCACACGCCGGGGGCGGTTTCGGCTGCGACCAGTTGCCACACTCCAGCGAGTGGGCCGTCGGCCTCTTTGCGGCAATCGTGCAGACGCTTTGCCCAGCTTGCCGGGCACGGTACGACGCTGAGATTGAGTTGTTCGGCCAGATCGCGCTCGGCGATGGAAGCGATGCGCTGACCGTCGAGCAGGCAGCCGTCTGCGGTCAACGGCAACACGCTCAGGCTCATTTCGCCGTCGCGGGTCAGGCTGGTGATGCGCCCGTCTTCGTCGCGGAAGCTGGCCACGGTCATGCTGGTCAGTTGCTGGGCGTCTTTTTCGCGGCGCAGTTGTTCCGCGCTGAACTTGGTGAAATCGCAAGCGATTCTTTCCGGCTCGTTCTCCCAGTCGTCGCGCTGGTAAACCTGCTCGATCCAGTCGCGGTACGCCTCGGGAAAAACCAGCGTGCCCACGCGGTTCAGCAGCAGGTCGGTGCGCCACAGCACGCGGGCGTTGCCGTAGATGAGCTCGAATACGCCGTAGTCGTCGCGCTCGACCGTGAGCACGGTGCAGCGCGGCGTTTCGAATCCCGGCGGTCGCTGCTCGCGCTCATGCCGGTGCAGCCGACCGAGGCGCTGGAACAGCAAGTCCACCGGGCAAATCTGGGTAATCAGCCAGTCGAAATCCAGATCGAGGCTTTGTTCGACGACCTGGGTGGCGACGAGAATCCGGCCTTTGCCGCGCGGGGCATTTCGTCCGTAGTGTTCGAGCACGGCGGCTTCTTTTTCCTGGCGATCGGCGAAGCGGTAGCGGGCGTGGAAGATGTCCACTTCGATTTTCGGCTTGTCGCCGACGAGTTCGCGCAGTTCGCGCGCAAGCCGCTGGGCGTCGTCGACCAGATTGACGACGACGGCGACGAGTGCGCCGTTCCGGGCCGCTGCAACGATGCGCGCGCGCAAGCCGTCGTCCGGGTAGGCGGCGGGCAGGCGCAGGCATTCGATGCCGACTTCGCGGCGTGGCGGGCGGTGTTCGTCCGCCACGGTCAGCGGCGTGACCGGGGCGCCGTTGGCGTGCCAGAGCGCGGGATAAGGCGCGCTTGCTGCGTCGTCGGCGACCTCGTTTCCCCACGCCGCCAGCAGTTTGTCGCGCAGCGTTGTGGATAGCGTGGCCGAGAGCAGGACGGCGCTGCCGCCGCAGGCGTGCTGATTTTTCAGCACTTCGCCGAGCAGGCCGTACATGTAGGCGTCGTAGGCGTGGACTTCGTCGACGATCAATACGGATTTGTTGAGGCCGAATCCACGCACGAATTTGTGCCGCACCGGCAGTACCGAGAGCAAGACCTGATCGACGGTGCAAACGCCGATTTGCCCGAGGAATACGCGTTTTCTGCTGCTGGAGAGCCAGGCAGCGCATTGCACGCTGGCCTCTTCGTCGCCCTGTCGGGTGCGGCGCTGGCCGCGTTCGACGAGTTGCTGGAAACCGGCGTTGAAATCGCGTTTGCCGTGCGCGAGAACGACGTTGGCTTGACCGTAGGCCTTTCTGGCGAAGGCTTTCACGCGTTCGAACATGGCGTTGGCCGTGGCTTGCGTTGGCAGGGCGAAGACGATGCCGTCGGCGACGCCTGCCGCGAGCAAGCGCCAGGCGTGGGCGAGCGCGGCTTCGGTCTTGCCGCTGCCGGTTGGTGCTTCGATCAGGGTCAGGCCGGGCGTGGCGGGCAAAGTGTCGATCAGTGTCTGTACGCCGCGCGGCGCTTCGTTGCTGGCGAGCAGCGCAGGTAGGCCGGCGTAACCCAGTGCGGGGGCGAGCAGGCCGTAGCGGGTGAGCATCCGGCTGGATTCGATGTGGGCGAGCCGTCCGCGCAGATAGTCCGGAAGCGCCTGATTCGGGGCGCGGTAGGCGAATTCGTCGGTGTTCGATCCGAGCCAGTCGCAGCTCGCGCAGAAACCGGCGAGCAGCGCACGAGCTGGGAGCGAGCAGGACGGTGGCAAGGTTTGCAGGCTGAGCCCGGCGGGCTGGAGGAACAGGGATTCGAACGCAGCGACTAGCGCGTGGCGGGCGGCGCGGTCATGGTCGATCAGTGCGGGATCGGCTTCGATGCCCTGCAGCCCTTCGTAGTGCGGACTCGGAAAATCGCCGTGATGGCCGGTCACAGCGACCATCAAGTTGTTCCAGCGCGACCAGATAACCTGATCGCTGTCGCTCGCGGCCAGCCAGCCTCGATATTCCAGCGCAGCCCATGCGATCCCGGCGTGCCCGTGGTCGAACGCGCTGATTTCCCGAGGCGGGATTTCGTGGTCATCGCCTTGCGCAACCACCCGCCACGCCGCCGCCAGCGCGTCCGGCGCTTTGAGCTGAAAGCGGATGTCGGCTTTGCCCAGATCGTGCAATGCAACGAAAAACAGCACCCAGGCGCGGAGGCAGTTTTCCTGCCCGTCTGGAAACGCTGTCACGAAACACGCGCGCAACGCAGGGCAGGCATCCCACCAAGACGCGGCGACCGCCGCCACGTCGAGCGAGTGATAAATCAATGGGTGCCATTTCGGTTGGTCGGCGCTCCAAAGACTAGCTTTGCCCCAATACCGTGATATGTGGTTGCCCAACACGCTCGGCCCGATCCTGAAGTTTGATGATGGAAACTTGGTGAAAAGCTAATCTTCTACAAATGGCTCGGCACTAATGCTTCGTATTATTGAGAGTCTGGCAATCGTATGCAACTTTCTCTGGCGGATGTGACGGTGACGGTGGCTGCGCCTACACACGGCGTACAGAAAACGGTCGTTTGACGAATATTGAAAATAAGGCGTTTTTGCCTTACTCTGCAAGACATCAACCTACGAGATTGCGAGGAGTAACGCCATGACCACATTGACCGTGACCGCACGGGGACAAGTGACGTTTCGCAAGGACGT
>DZDJ01000345.1 GCA_022736715.1 Edaphobacter aggregans | reverse complement strand
GGGGTTTTATCCAAACCCAGTAAGCTGGTAAGCTGGTTTTCATCCAGACCAACGCGACGAGCCCCATGAAAACCACCCTCGACTTGCCCGACGAACTCATTCGGGAAGTAAAAATACGCGCTGTGATGCAAGGGCGCACACTCAAAGACCTGATCGCCGACTTGCTTCGACAGGGGCTAAACGCCGCCCCCCCTACGCGATTCAACGCCCCGTCAACCAGCTCGATGGTGGATATTGCAGACAATGGCGTGCCCCTTATCCGCTGTCGCCCGGACGCAGCGGCACGTTTTGCCCGCATTGAAGACCTGCTCGCGCTCGAACAACAAGCCCACAGCGAGGAGGATATGCGCCATGCCGGGCTATCTTCTTGACACTAACGTGTGGCTTGCCGCAATTTTTACCACACACCCCTTTCATCACCTCGCCGAACAGACCTTGCAACAGGCCACACCCGCACAGCCCGTGGCCTTTTGCCGTGCCACCCAGCAAAGTTTTCTGCGCCTTGCCACCACGCCCACACTACTCAAAGCCTACGGTGCCGAAGGCTTGACCAACCGCGATGCGTTGATCGCGCTGGATGCCCTGCTTGCGCTGCCACAGATCTGCTTTCGCGACGAGCCTGCGGGCGTGTTCACACTCTGGCGCACGCTCGCATCGTGCGCGACCGCCTCACCCAAAGTGTGGATGGATGCTTATCTCGCAGCCTTCGCTATCGCGGGTGGTTTACGTCTTGTGACTTTAGACAACGACTTCAAAAACTTCGTACCGCATGGACTTGATTTGAGCCTACTACGCGACTGAAGCCTCGGCCAACCCCGTCAACGTCTGAAACGCACTGCGACGCAGCACCTCGACAAACCCTCGGCGCAACTCCACATCATCCGCACGAAACGCGGCAAACAGCCCGCTCCACAAACCTTGCTCGCCAATCGAACGCGCCAGCACATAACCGCGCTCAATTTGCGCCTGCGCCGCCCAACGCGGCAAGGCCGCCAGCCCGCGCCGCGAGGCCACCA
>DZDJ01000344.1 GCA_022736715.1 Edaphobacter aggregans | reverse complement strand
CGAATTGCGAGCGCCCGGAAAATGTCGCAGGTCCCTCGGCGGCTGCGTGGGCAGAGATCAACGCCCACCTGAATACCACGGCCCAAAATCTGCCCGAACTGGTCGAACAACTCGGCCAACGCCGCTTTGGTCATACGCCGCGAGTGGGCGACAGCTTTTGTGGCGGTGGTTCGATTCCCTTCGAGGCGGCACGCATCGGTTGTGAGGCGTTTGGCTCCGACCTCAATCCCGTGGCCGGATTACTCACCTGGGCCAGTTTGAATCTGCTCGGCGGCGGCAAGGCGGTGCAGGACGAGGTGCGCAAAGTGCAGGAAGCGGTCTTCGCCGCTGCCGATAAACAAATCACCGCCTGGGGCATCGAGCACAACGATCGGGGTGAGCGTGCCGAGGCGTTTCTCTACTGCGTCGAAGTGAAACCCGAGGGCTGCGACTATTACATTCCGCTGGCGCCTAGCTGGGTGATTTCCGAGAAATACCGTATCGTCGCCACCTGGAAAAAGCTGTCCGGTTCAGACCGCTTGCAGCCGACGGTGCTCGCCGTTTCTGAGGGCGAGTTGAAACTCTACAAGGAGAAAAAGGGAGCGACGGTGGGCGACAGCCGGGCGATTGATCCCTTTGATACCAGTCGTTCGTGGTCGATTGAAGCACTGCGTGGTCCTGAGGGCCTGCGCCGCTGGAGCAACGACGATGTGGTGCCGCGCCTCGGTGATGTGTTTCAGGAACGGCTCTACTGCATCCGCTGGATCAATGCCAAGGGTGAGCGCCGCTACGCTGCGCCCGATGCCAATGATCTAGCGCGGGAAGCGAAGGTGCTGGAACTGCTGCGCGAACGCTTTGCGGAGTGGCAGCGCGAGGGCTTCATTCCGTCGAAGGCGATTCCCGAGGGCGGTGACAAAACCGAGGAGCCGATTCGCACGCGCGGCTGGACACACTGGCACCATTTGTTTACGCCGAGGCAGTTGTTGGTGAATGGGTTGTTTTCCTCATTCGCACCAACAAAAAATAGACTTTGTATACC
>DZDJ01000018.1 GCA_022736715.1 Edaphobacter aggregans | reverse complement strand
CCGCGATAGTCGCGGTAATGGATGGCTTCGGAGATGCCGATCCAGATGTCGACCAGGCCCAGGCCGGAGACGATGCCGCGCACGATGCCGTTGTGCAGGAACTCGGAGAGGCGGGGGTGCATCAGCAGGTAGTGGTTCTGGTCCCAGATGCGGGGCCACCACGGCAGCACCATCACCAGCACGCCAAGATACAGGCAGAACATGACCAGAACAAACAGGGAGAATCGTTGCAGCCAGACGGGCGCGGGTTTGATGGGACGGTTCTGTGAGGAGGAGTTGACGCTGTTCGCGGGCAGAACGGCCCCATTTGGCGAGGACTCTGCATATGCCTGCGCGTTGCCCGGAACTGGTTGGGCGCTGGTCGGTTTCGGAAACAGGTTCGGTTGCGAAGGCATGAACGTCTGTTGAAACAGTAGCACAGACAGTGCAGTTTGTTCTGTGTTATGCGCGGGCCGGAGGGTGACATCCGGCCTTGCGGAAGTATGGATTCTGCACAGGCCTGCCGCGAAAGAATCTTCTGCTTTCTGCGGCAGGCCTGTGCCCAAAGGAATGGTGAATTATGCCTCCACCTGCACCGCGTTGCGGCGTGGGCGGCGGTTGGCCGGCAGCACTTTCTTGCGCAGGCGCAGGGACTTCGGCGTGACCTCCACCAGTTCGTCTTCTGCAATGAACTCAATGGATTGTTCCAGCGTCAGCAGCTTGTAGGGAACCAGCCGCAGGGCGTCGTCCGAACCGGAAGCGCGCATGTTGGTGAGCTTCTTTTCGCGGACGGCGTTCACGTCAAGGTCGTTGTCACGCGAGTGTTCGCCCACGATCATGCCCTCGTAGACTTCAACGCCTTCGCCCACAAACAACACTCCACGCTCCTGAATGCCGTTGAGGGCATAGGTGGTGGTGGTGCCGGAGCGGTCTGAGATCAGCGCGCCGGTGGGACGCTGCGGAATCTCGCCCTGGTACGGCACGTAGCCGTCGGAGATGGAGTTCATCACGATGGTGCCGCGGGTTTCCGTCAGCATTTCATTGCGCAGGCCGATGAGTCCGCGGCTGGGCACCTTGAACTCCATGCGCACGCGGCCGTAGCCGTGGTTGTGCATCTTCACCATTTCGCCTTTTCTTGGTCCAAGGCGCTCGATCACGGTGCCGACGAAGTTCTCTGGGATGTCGATGGTCAGCAGCTCGGACGGCTCCATCGTTTTGCCGTCGATCTTGCGGGTGACGATCTCCGGACGGCTCACCATCAGCTCAAAACCTTCGCGGCGCATCATTTCAATCAGGATGGAAAGCTGCAGTTCGCCGCGGCCCAGAACCTTGAAGGTCTCCGGGCTGCCGGTGTCTTCCACACGGATCGAGACGTTGATGAGCAGTTCTCTGTCCAGGCGGTCGCGCAGATTGCGCGAGGTGACGTACTGGCCTTCGCGTCCGGCGAAGGGCGAGTTGTTGACCGACATCTGAATGGCGATGGTCGGTTCGTCGATGGTGATGGTGGGCAGCGGCGCCGGGTTCTCAATGCCGGTGATGGTTTCACCAATGGTGATGCCGGTGACGCCGGCAATGGCGACAATGTCTCCGATGGCCGTCTCTTCAATGTCCGTGCGCTTGAGGCCGCTGAAGCTGAAGAGCCTGGTGATCCTGGTGGGCTGCAGGGAACCGTCGCGCTTGGCGATGTTCACTTCCTGGCCGGTCTTCAGCGTGCCGTTGAAGACGCGGGCGATGGCAAGGCGGCCCAGATAATCGGAGTAGTCGAGATTGGTGACCAGAATCTGCAATGCGCCGTCGGGGTCGCCCTGCGCGGCAGGAATCGTATTTAGAATGCCTTCGAAAAGCGGCTGCAGATCGGTGCCGGGCTTTTCCAGGCCGTCCGTGGCCGTGCCCAGCTTGCCGTTGGTGTAGAAGACCGGGAAATCGAGCATGTCTTCTGTAGCGTCGAGGTCGATGAAGAGGTCATACACCTCGTTCAGCACTTCCTGCGGACGGGCATCGGGGCGGTCGATCTTGTTGATGACCAGGATGGGGGGCAGCTTGGCTTCGAGCGCCTTGGAGAGCACGTAGCGCGTCTGCGGCAATGGGCCTTCGGAGGCGTCCACCAGCAGGACGACGCCGTCGACCATCTTCAGCGCGCGCTCTACTTCGCCGCCAAAGTCGGCGTGGCCGGGGGTATCGACGATGTTGATCTTGTGGTCGTGATAGTGGACGGCGGTGTTCTTGGCCAGAATGGTAATGCCGCGCTCTCTTTCCAGATCGTTCGAGTCCATCACACGCTCGGCAACGGTTTCGTTGGAGCGGAAGGTGCCGCTCTGGCGCAGCATGGCGTCCACCAGGGTCGTTTTGCCGTGGTCGACGTGGGCGATGATGGCGATATTGCGTATGGCCGGGGCGCTCCCGGATGCGGATGTGTTGCTCACTGTGTGCTCTGTCCTGTTCTGTGTTGCCTGGAATGGGTGGCGAATGCCGAGTGCTCCGGCTGCGATGACCATACTTGATTCAGGTTTACGCCAAGTTACGCCTGCTTAACAGTCTACCGCATTGGCTGGCCAGAGGATGTTTTTTCAAGCAGTTGCAGCGTGGCTTTCGGCGCTGAGAAAGAGGGGGCTGATGTTTCTTGCAGCTGATTTCAGACGGTTTCAGTGGTAAGTGCCTGGGGTTGCATCACTTGATGGAGGTGGATCTTGTTGTTTGCGGGCAACCCTGCTGTGGCTCCGCGCCGTCCCAGTGAAGAACAAAAATGCGTGGACAGCGTGGACAATGGTGCCCGGAGAAAAGGGGCCAGCCTTGGCAGGTTATAGTGCAAGATAAATTTCTCAGCAATGGGCCGACCTGCGACAATGAAATCTACCTGTGCCGTGGCGGATGCGAGCTGGCCAAAAAGCCGTTATTGAGAAGCATTCCGGCAGGCCCGATTTTAGCGATTGCTGTAAATGCAACCTTAAAGCTGTCTGGCGCAAAGGAGTGAAACACATGAATCTGGCTGGCCTGGCTGCGCGGCAGAAATTTGCTGGCATTTCTGCGCGGATACTGGTTGGTTTTTTCGCTTTGATGTTGCCTGGTTCGCTGTGGGCGATGCAGGCTGCGCAGGCAGCTGATGCGCCGCACGCCTACGACGTTTCGGGAATGACCATTGTTCCGGTGGCGTTGCTGAAGAAACTGGACTTTGCTCACGTAAAGGCTGGAGACGCGCTGCAGGCAAAGGTGGCGCGCACAGTACAGTTTCCCGATGACTGGACGGTGCCGAAAGGTGCGGTGATAACGGGATCGGTTGTGGCCCTGGAAAAGAAACCGGCTGCTGCGGACGGCGTGTCGCTGCTGCTGCTGTTCGACCGCATCCAGATGCCGGATGGCCAGCAGAAGGTGGTACACGTCAAGGTCTACAACATCTACAGGGGTGCGCACGGAAATGCGGCCTTTGAACGCAGGCGGGAGGAGCAAAAGGTTGGCCCGACGGCGGACAAGGGTCAGAGTGTGGCCAGCGTTGGGCTTGGCGGGTCAGGACTGGCGCGGACGCCGGAGCAGAACGCCAGCCAGGTGGATGGGCATGCTGAGGAGTGGTCAGAGGCACCGCCCGGCTCCGGCTCCTCTGCGGTGACGGAGCTGGCAACGCATGTGACCAGTTGTCCGGGAATTACGCTGAGTTATCCCGTGGACGGAAAATCTTCTGTCCTGCTGACCATGGCGAACTCCAAAGCGCATCTGAACCGCGGCACGCAGATGCTACTCTACGTGGCCCCGGGGCCGGAGCCCACAGCAGAGATTCGATAAGCAAAAGGGAAAAGGCCAGCGAAAATTTCCGCTGGCCTGAGTGTTTAAGCAGGGGTGTTTATTTTGCCGGAGTGCGCAGACCCAGTGCTTCCAGGTATCCGGAGTTGACGCGGCAGTTGGCAAACTTCACGTTTTCCAGAATGGCTTGCAGTGCCTCGCGGGAATCGGCGAGGGACGGGCGCCCGGCGATCTGCTGCTTGGCGTCTCCGGTGAGCAGAGGATGCTTGGCGAAGGCGATGATCTCGTCCCAGTGGGGCGGACGGTTGAAGCTGACAGGCGACGAAGTGGCATCCATCTTCTTGTAGGGCCAGAAGGTCCAGCCGATCTGGTTCTTCTCCAGAAGCTCGCGGTACTGCCGGACCCAGGCATCGGTATTTTCGCCGGACTCCCCCAGCCAGACGGGCACATTGTACCTGGCGCGGAAGTCGACAAACTTCTGCACGGCATCCTGCGTGGGCGGCATCCAGTACTGGTGGAAGGTGTACATCACGTTCTTGTCGAACGGCGGGCCAAAGATGCTGAAATTACCGTCCCACTGCGCACCGCCCAGAATGACGACGTGGTGGGTGTCCACCTGGCGGATGGCCGCGGTGACGCGCTTGTAGATGGGCTCCAGGTCCTTGTTGTACTTCTCAATCTCCGGGAAGTTGGCGATGGGCTCATTGAGCAGATCGTAGCCGAGGATGGTGGGCTCGTTGCTATAGTGGTGCGCGATGCGCTGCCAGATGGTGATGAGGCGCTGCTGCTCTTCGGGGCTCTCGTACAGCCAGGGGTAGTTCCAGCTGTCGTCGATGTTGGCGCCGGTTTGTCCGCCGGGGGCGCAGTGCATGTCGAGGATGATGTAGAGGTGGTAGCGGCGGCACCACTGCACGAGCTGGTCCATCAGGGCAAAGCCCTCGGAGGGGTCGCTCTCGAAGAATTTGTAGTGCATGGGAACGCGCACAACGTTGAAGCCGGCCTGATGCAGAAAAGCGACGTCCGGTTCGGTGATGTAGTTCTGGCGATACTGCTGCCAGAATTTTGTTGCCGCCACCGGGCCGATCAGTTCATTGAAAAGCTGCTCGATTTCTCGCGGAGATTGCGGGCCGCCGTCGAAGTGGAACATGTAGCCTTCCGGCTCCAGCCAGTTGCCCAGATTCGTGCCACGCAGCAGGAGGGTCTTTCCATCTGGAGTAACAAGCTGCTGGCCACGGGTGTGGACAAATCCGGTGGCGGCCCAGAGGGGACCTCCTGGGAGCAGGCAGAGGGCGAGTGCCAGAAAAAGCAGGGGAATGCGGGGACAATTTTTCATGCGGGTCCTTGTAAAGACAAACGCTTGTTCGCATGAAACAGTATCACGTGTGTCCGGTCAACAGCCAGTAGTTCACGGAATTTCAGGCCGAACCGGAGTACCCACTCGAGGAGCAGATGTTTGCGCGTGAGGCGATGGCAGAGGGAAGCGGTGCGGTCGAGCGGAATCCGGGCCTGCAGCAGCAGGTGGTGGATGACGGCGAGCATCCTCACCAGATCAAAGTGGCCGGTAGCGCGCTCCTGGAAGGAAAAGCTCTCGCTGTATTCCCAGTCGGCTGCCGGGAAGATCAGCAAACCGGAACCACGATCCGCGTAGGCATGTGCCTGCTGTTCCAGCGAGAAGGAAATACCGGTCAGAGGAACGACCAGAGACAGGACACGCCACAGCTTGTAGATCATTGGCGTCCTCGAATGCCACGAAAATGTAACTTTGTGCAACAGACGAATATATAGACCCCATATTTCAACTATTTGTTGCTTGCCGTGGAAATGTAGGGTGGAAAGTAGTTTGGCGGCTTGCAGGATTGCCGCATCTTTCAGGTGGGTTACCTCATCAGAATACTTGACAATAAGTCACTCAAGTGAGAATCTGAGAGTGCTTAGACAAAGACGAGGATGGGTGTAATTCCATCATCTGGCTGAAAATAAGGGAGATGTTAGCTATGGGAAAGATTATTGGGATTGATTTGGGAACGACGAACTCGGTGGTCGCGGTGATGGAAGGCGGCGAGCCGAAGGTGATTGCCAATGAAGAGGGTGGCCGGACGACGCCATCGGTGGTGGCATTTACCAAGAGCGGAGAGCGCCTGGCGGGTCAGGTGGCCAAGCGGCAGGCGATTACCAACCCGGACAACACGATCTATTCCATCAAGCGCTTCATGGGCCGGCGCTACAACGAAGTGAACGACGAGATGAAGATGGTGCCCTACAAGGTGGTGCAGCAGGGCGACCACGTGGCGGTAGAGGCGCAGGGGCATGACTATACTCCGCCGCAGATTTCGGCCATGATCCTGCAGAAGCTGAAGAAGGCGGCAGAGGATTATCTGGGCGCATCGGTGACGGAGGCTGTGATTACCGTTCCGGCTTACTTCAACGACGCGCAGCGCCAGGCCACGAAGGATGCAGGCAAGATTGCTGGCCTGGAGGTGAAGCGTATTGTGAACGAGCCGACTGCGGCTGCGCTGGCCTATGGGCTGGACAAGAAGAAGGACGAGACGATTGCCGTATACGACTTTGGCGGCGGCACGTTTGATATTTCGATTCTGGAAGTTGGCGAAGGCGTGATCGAGGTGAAGTCCACCAACGGCGACACGCACCTGGGCGGCGACAACCTGGATCAGCGGGTTGTGGACTGGTTGATTGCCGAGTTCAAGAAGGACGAAGGGCTGGATCTGAGTTCGAAGGGCAATGAAATGGCCCTGCAGCGGCTGAAGGACGCAGCGGAAAAGGCCAAGATTGAGCTGTCGACGACGATGGAGACAGAGATTAACCTGCCTTTCATCACGGCGGATGCCACGGGGCCGAAGCACCTGGTGAAGAAGCTGAGCCGGGCAAAGTTTGAGTCGCTGGTGGAGGACCTGCTGCAGCGGTCGATTGGGCCGTCGAAGCAGGCCCTGGCCGACGCGGGAATTGACGCCAGCAAGATTGACGAAGTGGTGCTGGTGGGCGGCCAGACGCGCATGCCGCGCATCCAACAGCTGGTGAAGGAGCTTTTTGGCAAGGAGCCGCACCGGGGGGTGAATCCGGATGAAGTGGTGGCGATTGGCGCGGCGGTGCAGGCCGGCGTGCTGGCAGGCGAGGTGAAGGACCTGCTGCTGCTGGATGTGACTCCGCTGACGCTGGCCATTGAAACGCTGGGCGGTGTGGCGACTCCGATGATTCCGCGCAACACGACCATTCCGACGAAGAAGACGGAGACCTTCTCGACGGCGGGCGATTCGCAGACGGAAGTGGAGATCCACGTACTGCAGGGCGAGCGGCCGATGGCGAACCAGAACCGCACGCTGGGCAAGTTCAAGCTGAGCGGCATTCCTCCGGCTCCGCGTGGCGTGCCGCAGATTGAGGTGACGTTTGATATTGATGCGAACGGCATCCTGAACGTGTGGGCAAAGGACAATGCCACGGGCAAGGACCAGAAGATTACGATTACGTCGTCTTCGGGACTGAGCAAGGACGAAGTGGAGCAGATGGCGAAGGAGGCCGAGGCGCATGCGGCTGAGGACAAGACCAAGCGCGAGGAGATTGAAGCGCGCAATGGCCTGGACAGCCTGGTCTACAACATCGAGAAGATGCTGAAGGATGCGGGCGAGAAGGTGGCTGAAGGCGACAAGACCGAGGTGGAGGCTGCACTGGCCGAAGCCAAGACGACGCTGGCAGGCGCGCCGACGGCTACGGAACTGAACGCGGCCAAGGACAAGCTGACGGCGGCAAGCCATAAGCTGGCCGAGGCGATGTACAAGGCGTCCTCTACAGCGGCAGGTACGGCAGAAGCGGGTGCTGCAGAAGCTCCGCATGCGGAGCCGGAAGCAAAGAAGGACGAAGGTGTGATTGACGCCGAGTACGTAGACGTAGAAGAGAAGAAGTAGTCCTGCGCGGACGGCGAACGGCGCTTCGCGCAAGGCAACAGGTGGCCGGGGGCTTTAGAGCGGTTCTCCAGTTTTCGTGGAGTTTCTAGGGATATGCAGGACGGCTTTTTCTTGAGGAAAAAGCCGTTTCAGGGCATCACGTTCCCTCTACACCAACTGGAAAACCGCTTTGGCCCCCGGAGCCAGAGTAGAAACAGTACGGGGCTGTGCAGCCCCTGAGGAAACTCACAAGGGGCGTCTCAGAGATGGGGTGCCCCTTGCGTTTTTACTGGGGAGTTTTTTGAGACGGAAGGGCAATTGACTAGAGAGGGGATAGAGCGATGACCGACACAATGTGGAAATGCGAGCAGTTGCGGGCCGGCAAGGTGTACTCCAGCATGCTCTTCGACTCGAAGGAAGAGGCCGAGCAGTTTGTAAACAAAATGCATCAGATTGCTCCGGATCAGTTCTTCCGCATTGAACCGATTCTGGCGAAGCAGGTTTGGAATTAATCATTTCGGAGATGGCGATGACCATGCTTGGTGAACTACGAGATGCAATGGGGCTTGTGAATAAAGTTACAAACCATGAGCTCTATCTTAAGTTGGTCGGATTGACTGATCGGGTCATTGCCCTCTCGGATGAGAATCAAGCATTGCGGAATGCGAATAAGAAGCTCGAGCAAATGCTTCAGACCAAAGCGAAAATGACTTATGAACATCCACACTATTTTGCGGAGGGTGATTTAGTACCTATCTGTGCTCATTGTTGGGATTCGGAGAAGAAAGTAATACATCTATCAGGGCCGACGATGTTCAAGCTTGATACAACCCGTTTTCCTGTGAAGGGGATGCAATGTACTCATTGCAAGTCAAAAGTTCAGTTCTCTAGTTCGAGGGGAGCTTACTTGGAGAAATTTCTGGAGCAACATCCAGCCAATTAATCAATGGGTTCCCCGCGTCCGGATTTTCGGACGTGAGATAGGATGTGGTTCAGCCGATAAGGTTAGGCAGAGTGGAATAAAGGTAGTGTTAAGGGCATGGCTTTAGCCATGCCGATCGGTTGGGGAAAATAAAGGGGCTTTAGCCCCTGAGGTACGCTTCGCAGGATTCGCAAAAAGAGTACCTCAGCGGCTAAAGCCGCATTCCGGCGGGCTATTTATGACACCGAGGGCTAAAGCCATCCGCTACCAGCCGTGCCCTTAACAAGACGCATTGTGCTTCGAGACGCATTGTGCGGTAAAACGTATGTGCTGCAAAACGCATCGCGCTGCAAGACGTATCGTGTGTTGGGGAATTGTATGTTGGTACAGTTAGAATCCCACGTCGCAGAAGCGGGACGTGGGGCACCGGCACCTGTGGTTTTTGAGGATTGAGGGTTTTGGTACACGTATAACGCTCTCCGTGATACGCTGGGCGTGTGATTGGGGATTTCAAGGATGCGGAAGCCGAAAAGATATTTGATCGGCAGCACAGCAAGAAGTTTGCCGGGTCGGAGCGCGTCATCTTTCGCAAGTTGCGGGCGATTCACGCAGCGCGGCAGCTTGTGGACCTGACCATACCGCCGGGAAGCCGGCTGGAGGCGCTCCGCGGCGACCGCAAAGGACAGTACAGCATCCGGGTGAATGACCAGTTTCGAATCTGCTTCCGATGGGAGGAACCGTATGCCTGCGAAGTCGAAATCGTCGACTATCACTAAGAGCATTCCGTGCCGATATGAAGACCGTGTGCCGCCGCTGCATCCGGGCGAGATGTTGCGTGAGGAGTTTCTGGTTCCGATGAGGTTGAGCGCGAATGCGTTGGCACTGGCGTTGCGTGTTCCGGCGACTCGCATATCGGAGATTGTGAATGAGCGGCGGGGGGTTACAGCGGATACGGCCCTGCGGTTGGCGCGATATTTCCATATGACGCCGGAGTTCTGGATGAATCTGCAGAGTCAGTACGATCTGGAGACGGCGCGGGACGCTGCCGAACGTGAGATCAAAGCAGCCGTGAAGCCGGCGCCTTTGGACAAAAAAACGGGAGCATTGAAGTTAGCAGCAACTGCCTGACGGCAGAGTTGAGTTGGAAGGTTTCTGGGCAGTGGGAAGTGCATAACCTATGGCGACACAGACGAAAGATTATTACGGCGTACTCGGGGTCAAGAAGACGGCGACGGCGGAGGAGATTCGCAAGGCCTTCCGCAAGCTGGCGCGCCGCTACCATCCGGATGTGAATCCGGAGGACAAGAAGGCTGAGGAGAAGTTCAAGGAAATCTCTGAGGCGAACGAGATTCTGAGCGACGAAAAGAAGCGGAAGATTTTCGACCAGTTCGGCTTCTACTCCGACAACATTGACCCGGCGGCGGCGGAAGCGGCGGCGCGTGGCGGATACGGTGGTGGTGCGGGTGGCCGTGGCGGGGCGCAGGAAGTTCCGTTTGATTTTGGCGGCTTCGACTTTTCGGACTTTGTTGGCGGACGTGGCGGCGCGGCCCCGGAAAGTGCGGGCAGCAGTGGCAGTTGGGGCGGCACTTTCCGCGACATCTTCAGCGGGGCCTTTCGCGGTGGGCAAAAGCAGCAGCGCGGGCCGCAGCCGGGGACGGACCTGGAGTATCAGGTGCAGGTCGACTTCTGGACGCTGATTCGCGGCGGCACGGCGCGGGCGCAGATTACGCGGCAGGAGATTTGCCCGACGTGTCATGGCAAGTCGACGACGGGCGGGACGGTGGAGTGTCCGGAGTGCAGTGGCACGGGCCAGGTGACGCAGATGGGCGGGCGGATGAAGTTCAACATCCAGTGCCCGCAGTGTGGCGGCACGGGCAAGGTGCACAATGCCTGCCGGACGTGCCATGGCGAAGGCGTGGTGGGCCGCACGGAGCCGCTGGAGTTTCGCATCAAGGCGGGCACGCGCGATGGGCAGCGCATTCGGCTGGCGGGCAAAGGCAATGCGGGCACGCATGGTGGTCCGGCGGGGGACCTGTATCTGATTATCAAAGCGGGGACGCACCCGGTGTTTATGCGCACGGCGGACGATATTTATGTGACGGTGCCGGTTACGATGACGGAAGCGGCGCTGGGCGCGAAGATTGACGTGCCGACGATTGACGGGCGGGCGCAGTTGAAGATTCCGCCGGGAACGCAGACGGGGCAGAAGCTGCGGATGCGTGAGAAAGGCGCGCCGTCGGCCACGCGCGAAGGGCTGCGCGGCGACCAGATTGTGGAAGTGAAGATTGTGGTGCCGAAGGTGCAGGACGAGCGCAGCAAGGAAATTCTGCGCGAGTTGGCGAAGCTGAATCCGGAGAACCCGCGCGAGGAGATTTTCGGGCGGGCGTAGTGCGGTGCAGCGAACCGCACTACACAGGGATGGACACCAGGGGGGTTATTTTGCCGGGCCGCAGGCACCCTGATACGTTCCTTTGGATTGAATGGAGGCGGAGGCGGTGATGGGGCCGCGTCCGGGGATGGTGGTGGTTGTAGTGGTGTTGCCGGTGGCGGTGAAGGCATGGCCAGCATTCGAAAAAGTTTCGGTAATGTCGGACTGCATCTTCCACTCTACAGGGCCGCTGCTGCCGTGGCAGGCAAGCTGAATGCGATAGCCACTGGCTACCGGGGTCACGGTGGGAGCATCGCATTGGAGGTTGGGGCGCGATTGGGTCCAGAAGTCAGAAGATTTGTTGGCGCAGACGCGTTGTTCTGAACCAACCTTCTGGCCGGTGGAGGTTGTCACAACGGAGCTGACCTGCCACTCGCCAGATTGAAAGGCCACAGAGCCGCTCTGGGCGGCTGCGGGCAGGATGCAGGCAAGGGCGAAGGTGAGCGCGGAGAGCACTTGTAGTTTTCGCATACGGAAACGATGCTAGCACAAGGGCATGACGAACATAGCAAGGCGAACGGAATCAAAGTAAGGTGCAGAACGATGGCGACGAAACGGAAATCCAAAGGCGCATACATGATTTCGGCGGTGGCGGAGATGTATGACATTCATCCGCAGACGCTGCGGCTCTACGAGCGGGAGGGGTTGCTGCGGCCTTCGCGGTCTGAGGGAAACACGCGGCTGTATACGGACGAGGACCTGGAGCGGCTGGAGTTTATTCTGAACCTGGCGCGCGACCTGGGGGTGAACATTGCCGGGATCGCCATCATTCTGCAGATGCGCGAGCGCATGGAAGAGATGAACCGGCAGATGCAGGGCTTTGTGGACTATGTGCGGACGGAGATGCTGAACCGGATGCAGCAGGGCGGGGCCTTCAACGAAGCCGGGCTGGTGCCGATGCGCAGGCAGGTGATTGTGCCGGCAGCGCAGAAGCCGGAGAAGAAAAAGAAGTAAGCGCGAAAGGCGCAGGCAAAGGGAGGGCACAGCAGGGACTGTGCCTTTGCCTTTTCAGGTAAAAATAACTGATGCCGCAACGGGAAGACTACATTCCGGCGGGCGTACTCAAGTAGACTGCATTAGGACAAATGGGCGTACTTTTTTTCATTGCATGGGGACTGCTGGTCCTGGGGCTGTTTGGTCTGCTGACGTCGACGGTCTTTCTGGTGCTGGCTTCTGCCGGGGTAATGCGCTTTCGCAGACAGGCGCGTGAGCAGCGGGCTGCGCCTGCGGCCGGGCCATTTTTGCCGATGGTGAGTCTGTTGAAGCCGCTGCATGGAGCGGAGCCGGGGCTGGAGCAGCATCTGCGCGGGTTTTTCGAACAGGACTATCCGCAGTATGAAGTGCTCTTCTGCGCGCGCACGGAGGCGGATGCGGGACTGCAGATTGCACGCAGGCTGGCGGAGGAGTATCCGCATATTTCCACGAAAATTGTGACCAGCGGCGAGCCGTGGGCGGCGAATGCGAAGGCGTGTTCGCTGGTGAAGATGGCGGACGTGGCGGCAAGCGACATCTGGGTGATCAGCGACAGCGATGTACAAGTGACGCCGGAGTATCTGCGGGCAGTGATTTCGCCCTTCCGGGACGCGCAGGTGGGTGCGGTGACGTGCCTGTATCGCGGCGTGGCGGCAGAGGGCGGATTGTGGTCCATGCTGGAAGCGGTGGGCATGTCGGTCGAGATGAGCTCTGGCGTGGTGATTGCGAACCTGCTGGAAGGCATGCAGTTTATGCTGGGGCCCACGATGGCGGTGCGGCGCGGCTGCGTGAATCAGATGGGCGGTTTCGGCACGCTGGGCGTGTATTGTGCGGATGATTTTGTGCTGGGAAACTGCGTGGCGGCGCAGGGCAGCACGGTGGTGCTGAGCGGGCATGTGATAGATCATATTGTGCTGAACGAGAGCTTTGCGGACTCCATCAAGCATCAGGTGCGCTGGATGAAGAGCACGCGCTTCTCGCGTCCGAAGGGGCATTTTGGCACGTGTCTGACCTTTGCTACACCGTTTGGGTTGCTGGCATTGGCAGGCGCGCTGCTGCTGGGGATGCCCTGGCTTGGCGTTGGCGCGCTGGTGTTCAGTGTTGCGGGGCGGATGTTGCAGGCCTGGCTGGTGGGCGGGCTGGTGGTGAAGGAGCGCGCATTGTGGCGCACAATGCTGCTGTTCCCGCTGCGCGACCTGATGGGTCTTTTCTTCTGGGCGATGAGCTACACGGGCCGCAGGATTTTGTGGCGCGGCGAAGTGTATGAATTGCAGGCTGAAGGCGTGATGCGCAAGGTGCAGCAGCCTGCGGCGTTCAGAGAGTGACGCCGCGCGGCCTGATGTTGTTGCGGATGAATTCGACGGTGGTTTCCAGCGGTGTGCCCGGCCCAAAGATGGCGGACACGCCATTTTCTTTTAGGAAAGGAATGTCCTGTTCGGGGATGGTGCCTCCGACGACGACCAGAATGTCGTCCGCGTGGCGTTCGCGGAGCAATGCGGTGATGCGCGGCACGATGGCGTTGTGCGCACCGGAGAGGATGGAGAGGCCGATGCAGTCGGCGTCTTCCTGAATGGCGGCGCTGACGATCATTTCCGGCGTCTGGCGCAGGCCGGTGTAGATGACTTCCATGCCGGCATCGCGCAGGGCGCGGGCGATGACCTTTGCGCCGCGGTCATGGCCGTCCAGCCCGGGTTTGGCGACGAGGACGCGGATGGGGCGTGTGGTTTCTGCCATGGTTTCCTGCAACGCATGAGTATACGGTGAGCGAGGCTGTGTCGGCTACTGTGCCGGCAAAAAGCGTGAGTGCCGGAAGCCGAAAACACGCAGATGCGCAGTGTAAGTGGCCTCGCCGTACCAGATGGTCAGGATACGGGCGAGGCTATACTCTGGCGGCCAATGCGCGGCGTGCGTGTGGTATAGCACCGGAAAGTGGCGAAAGATGAGGCTGGCGCGGCGCAGATGGCTGGGCGAACTGACGACCTCGGCCGAGTTCCAGCCATTCTGCTGCATGATCTGCACGGAGTAGTAGGCGTTCTGGATGGTGTCCTGCGCCTGGCCTTCTTCCACAATGGCGCTGGCGGGGACGCCGTGCGACTCCGCAAATTGCGCGAGCACACGCGCCTCTACAAGATGGTTGTGCGCTGCGCCGCCGGTGAAGAGGATGTGCGGAGCGACGCCAGCGCGATATTCGCGGACACCCTCCAGGGTGCGCTCGCGGCCTTCGGGCGAGGGAGTGCCATTGAGCCGGGCCGGGCAGCCCAGAACGATGATGGTGTCAAAGTGTGTCTGCGTGGTGTTGCCGGCTGGAATGGTGAAGTAGACCAGAACCACGGCGGCGCAGGTGGCCACGGTGACCAGTACGATCAGAGACAGAGCGCGTTTTATCCAGAGCATACACAGTTGATTGTACTGCGCGTGCCCTGGATTTTTTGATTATTGTGGACCGCCGGGCAAAAGCCGGGCGAGTAAAGCATCCACGGCAAAGCGGCCGGGTCCGAAGATGAGGATCAGCAGCGAAGCAAAGAGGAAAGTAAAGGGATCGGCCGCGTAGAACTTGCCGGGGTCGCTGAAGAAGGCTGCGAGCGCGTCGCGGTCTGCCACGATGTAGGCCATGAGCATATCAATGGCGAGCGGAAGCGCGACCAGCCGTGAGGCCAGACCAAGAATGAGCATCAGGCCACCGACGCATTCGAGCAAGGCAATGAAGATGGCCGTGGCGTGGGGCAGCGGCAGGCCCAGTTGTGTGAAGTAGTCCGTAACGCCGGGGATGCGGTGCAACTTGCCCCAGCCGGTTTGCATGAATTGCCATCCCCAGTAGAGGCGAACGAGCAGCAGTAAGGGGGACTGCAGACTGGAGCTGGCGCGCCGGAATGTCTGGTAGCAGCGGATGCAGTGGATCTTCATAGGTTCCTGTCTATTGTGTGGAATTGGGTTGCGGTTTGCAGAACCAGCCCATCTGCGCCCATTCGGCAAACCATTCCTGCAGCCGCTGGGCGAGCTCGTTTTCGCGCAGCCGGCTGCCACGCAGAGCATGGTCCAGCGCCGGGCCGAGCAGGTTGCCCTGTCGCAGCGAACGCAGCAGGCGGAAGGCCTCCGGGCTTAGGCGGCGATAGCAGACGATGAACTGTTTGCGATGCACGGCCAGATAGAGGCGCTCCGGCCTGAAGCTTTGCACTTTCCTGATGGCCGGGTGCTGCCTGCGCTGCAAAGAGCCAGCGTTGCTGGCGGAGTCGGCCTGCTGGTCGCCATCGTTCTGCAAGCTGATGAGCAGGTCATCGACGGGATAAGCAAGCTGCAGCAGGCGGACATGTGGCTGAATGCCGAAGCGCGTCGTCGGCGTGACCTCCAGCAGGTCCTCCGGGCCAACGATTGGCTCGTCCGCGGAATCAAAGGCCTCAAGGTGCGCCCACTCAAGGCGCGCCATGTCCAGCGCCAGCTTTTCCTGCGGCTGCGTGTATTCCGGATGACTGCGGAGCCACGTGGGCATGTGGCTGCCCAGGTTGCGCAGTGTGTAGGAGCGCGAAGGACAGTCCTGCATATACGCGAGCGAGAGCTGGTCGAATTTGCGTTCGCCAACGATGGCGCGCAGGCCGGGAAAGTCGTCGGCAATGGCGTCCAGCACACGGAACCAGTACTGCTGGTTGTAGATTTCGAGGCGTTCGAAGGACGACAGGCGGTCGTTGGGCCGGATGAACTGCTTTGCCTCCGCGTGCATGGAGCGGCCATCGGCGGTCTTTGCCTTCATGCCATCGTTGCGGGTGAGCGGCGTCATGACGGCTGCGGCCATGCGGCGCTGCAGTTGTTTGAGCCCGCTCATTTGGCGCCTTCCATCGCAGGGATGGTGCTGGCAGCGGTAACCTCTGCCAGAAAACGGTTGGCCTTCAGGGCCTCTGCATGGACCTCGGCAAAGGTGGGAATGTTGTCGTCCCATTCCAGCAAGGTGGCCGTGGGGCCACAGCGGCCGATGGCCTGCGCGTAGAGATTCCAGACGGGATCAATGACCGGGTGGTCGTGCGTGTCGAGGATGTATTTCTGGTAGTGCGAATGGCCGGCGATATGGATCTGCGCGACGCGTTCGGCAGGGACGAAGTCAACGTATTCGCGCGGATCGAAGCTGTGGTTCATGGAACTGACGTAGATATTGTTCACGTCCAGCAGAATGCCGCAGTCGGCGCGCTCTACCACTTCGGTGAGAAACTGCCACTCGGTCATTTCGGAGACGTGGAACTCGGCGTAGCTGCTCACGTTTTCCACGGCGATGGGGATTTCGAGGAAGTCCTGCACCTGGCGCACTTTTTCCGCGGTGATTTTGACGGCCTCCCAGGTATACGGCATGGGAAGCAGGTCGTGCGTGTAACGGCCGTCAACGCTGCCCCAGCAGAGATGGTCTGAGAGCCAGGGGGTGCTGGTGCGGCGGGTGAGCGCTTTGAGTCTGCGGAGGTGCTCTTTGTTCAGGCGGTCGGCAGAGCCGAAATACATGGAGACGCCGTGCTGGACGACGCGGTACTGCTCCAGAATCTGGTCGAGCACAGCGAGCGGGCGGCCGCCATCCACCATATAGTTTTCAGAGATGACCTCAAACCAGCCGACAACCGGGCTCTCGGTGAGGATGTGCTGGTAATGGGGGACGCGCAGGCCGATGCCGATGCCATAATCCGTGAATCCATTAAAGCGGTTCGCCGCCATGATGTGCCTCGATCGCGGGAAGCGGGCGGTGAAGAGCCTGTGCCGGATCACCGCCCGGTAAAGAGGAAGAGCCCGTTGGGAAACGGGCCTCTGCCGTGAGTGCGAAGTTAGACGGCCTTGGGCATGTGGGAGCCGTCGGTTGCGCAGCCGCCCTTGCCCTTGCAGGAGTTCTTGCCTTTGCAGC
Organism: Edaphobacter aggregans; assembly: GCA_022736715.1. Classification (GTDB taxonomy): domain Bacteria; phylum Acidobacteriota; class Terriglobia; order Terriglobales; family Acidobacteriaceae; genus DZDJ01. The sequence continues at coordinate 39,714 of DZDJ01000018.1, read as the reverse complement.
CGTTGTCGCTGCTCTTGCAGCCGCCCTTGCCTTTACAGGAGTTTTTGCCTTTACAGGAGTGTTTGTCGGTCTTGTCCTGCGTGTAGATGAGGCTGGCGGAGTTTGTGGCCGTCTGCGAAACAGATTGGGTTTGTGCGCCCCCGGCCTGGGCACCTTCTGCCGGGGTTGCTGCGTGGGCGCGAACCGCGGTTCCGGTGAGAAGTCCGGAAACTGCTGCAGTAAACAGGAGCGTCTTCAGGTTGCTATTCATAGGTACATCCTTTCCTGGGTGTGGGCCGTCCTACTGCACGGCCCTGTACTGTTTACGATCCAGAATCCGTCTGGATGTTACAACTGCGAAGAATTTTATCTGAATCGGGGAGGCGCGTACGAGAGAGGTTCTGTCTGGGGGCAAGATTTGGTCTGACCATTGCAAAAGCGGGGGCGATGGCCTTATCGGGGACTTCGCATACCTGTTGCTCCAGGAAGGGGCCTTTCCTGCATAAGTTTGCTTCAGACTGTTTGAGCGGAGAGACCTTATACTTTTAGCGTGTCCGCGGCGAACGCAGCAGGAGAGGGGCCATCATCGGTGACTGCTCTTGTGACGATTCCATAAACATGGCGAATGCAGAAATGATTTTGAATGATAAGCGAGTGTCTTTGCGCATAGCGAAGAGTCAACCGGAAGGCGACAGGAGAAAACGATGCAGTGGCAACGCAGAATACAGAGTGGTACGGTCCTGGCGCTTTGTTTTGCAATTGGAGCGGCGGGCAGTGCTTTCGGGCAGAAGGCTTCGGAAGCAGTTTCTCCTGCAAAAGCAGCGGACCGCTGGGCTGGTGTAGGGGATGCTCCGGATACGGCCCCGCCGCTGGCGAAGCATCTTTCCGCAAAGCTGACGGTCAGGGAGATCGACAAGGCCATGCGCAAGGTGGGCGGCTGGGAACTGACGCGCTCTCGTCAGTACTTCAGCCAGGACTGGACTTTCGCCGCGCTGTACACCGGTTTTATGGCTGCGTCCAGAGTATTGCCGGATACAGAGTACAAACAGGCCATGCTGGAGATGGGCAAAAAATTTAACTGGCAGCTCGGCCCCCGCACCACTTATGCGGATGACCAGGCCGTGGGGCAGACGTATCTGGGGCTGTATGCGGAATATCATGATCCGGCCATGATACGGCCAATTCAGGAGCGCTTTGACCAGGTGCTGAAGATGCCGGATGATCCGGCCAGGCCGATGTGGTGGTGGTGCGATGCGTTGTTCATGGCTCCCCCTGTCTGGGCCAGGCTTGCCCAGGCGACCAACAACCAGGCCTATCTGGATTACATGGATCGTGAGTGGTGGATTACGTCCAGGCTGCTCTATGACCAGAAAGAGCATCTGTATTTCCGCGACGCCAGCTTCTTCGATAAGAAGCAGGACAACGGCAAGCCAATTTTCTGGTCGCGTGGCAATGGCTGGGTGATGGGCGGATTGACGCGGGTGCTGGATGCGATGCCGCAAAACTATCCGGCACGCGCAAAGTATGTGGAACAGTTCCGGCAGATGGCGTCGCGCATTGCGGAACTGCAGCAGGCAGATGGTTTGTGGAGTCCCGGATTGCTGGACGCGAAACAGTATCCGCTACCGGAAGTCTCCGGATCGGCCTTTTTTGTCTATGCGCTGGCGTGGGGCGTTGACCGTGGCATCCTGGACAAGAAGACGTATATGCCGGTGGTTCGCAAAGGCTGGAAGGGGCTGCTTGCGCACGTGTATGAAGATGGCCGGCTTGGCTGCATTCAGCCGATCGGTGCGGCTCCCGGAGACTTCAAGCCAACTTCAAGTTATGTTTATGGGGTGGGCGCATTTTTATTGGCAGGCGCGGAATTGCACAACCTGGCAGGCAAAGGCGTGCACTGAGTTTGTATACGGTTCCATGAAAGACTTGTCCGGCGCAACGGAATTTTTTGATTGAGGTGAGCATGAAGATATATCAGATGGCGGACCGCGTCCGCTATAGCAGGATGACAACAGACGAGCTTCGCGAGACTTTTCTGGTGGAGGACCTTTTTAAGCCGGGTGTAATTGAGGCTGTTTATGTGGACCTTGACCGCACGATCATTGGTTCTGCGGTGCCCCTGGCGGGGCCTTTGGCGCTGCCGAATTGTCCTGAACTGCGCGCGGACTACTTTACGGAGCGACGCGAACTGGGCGTGTTGAACATCGGCGGCAGGGGCAGTATTCGTGCAGGAGAACACACCTACGATCTCGATACTCTGGATTGTCTTTATGTGGGCCGCGGAACTCCGGAGGTGATCTTCAGCAGTGCGGACGCGTCGCATCCGGCGGAGTTTTATCTGCTGAGTTATCCGGCGCACAAGGAGTACCCAACGCAGCTTTCAAAAAATAAAGACCTGGAAGGCCTGGCGCTTGGTGCCGGCGAAACATGTAATCAGCGCGAGATTCGCAAGCATATTCACATGGAAGGTGTGCGCAGTTGCCAGTTGGTGATGGGCTTTACGCAGTTGATGCCGGGCAGTGTGTGGAACACCATGCCGGCACATACGCACATGCGACGCTCCGAGGTGTATTTCTATTTCAATCTTCCGCAGGAGGACCGGGTGCTGCACCTGATGGGGCCATCTGAGGAGAGCCGTCACATTGTGGTCGCAAATAAGCAGGTGGTCATTTCACCCGGATGGTCCATGCACGCCGGCGTTGGCACCAGAGCGTACACCTTCTGCTGGGGGATGGGTGGAGAAAATCAGGCCTATAACGATATGGATGCCATCAAGGTTGCGGAAATCCGCTAAGGCAAAAGCAGGGTTACTGAGAGGAGTATCCCTTTTGCAGGGGCCGGCCGCCGCTCCCTGCTGGCCGCGCCGGCTCAAGGCCTGCGGCTTCGCCGTACACTCTCTGCTTTTGCTTTGTAGCGGTTCTCCAGTTTTCGTGAAGTTTCCAGGGACATGCAGGATGGCTTTTTCCTGAGGGAAAGGCCATTTCAGGGCATCATGTTCCCTCTATACCGACGGGGGCACTTGCTTTCCTGACATCACACTTACAACATACGCAGTGGCGGAGACTGCGGCAGTGCTCCGCATTCTGCCGCATAGCGGTAGAAGAGCTGCATTGCTTCCATACATGCGTCATCCATTCTGTAGTGGATGTTCTGTGTCAGGTAGTGGCGGATGGTCACAGCGGGCAGGGCAATGCGCTGCGTCCATTCCTGGACGACATCTTCAATATGCGCCAGGCCATTGTCGCGCGAGCGCTGCATGTCGGCCACAAACTGCGATGCGCTGATTCCGCAGCGATCGAATGCTTCCGGTCTCACAGCCCAGAAGGCCGCTACCCACGGCAGTCCTGTGTGCGAATGCCACTCTGCCGCCAGGTCAATCCACTGGTAGCATGCTCCGGCCCGCTCCTCAATCGCAGCGCGGTTCTCCAGTGCCAGCAGCGCAGGATCGCCAATCAGCAGCGCCGCATCGGCTTTCCGGAGCATCGCTTCCAGGTCCGGTGGATGCGGAAGAAACTCCGGCGCAAGCCCTAGAAATTTGCGGAAAAGAATCTGCGCGTATGCCAGCGAACTGCGTGAAGAGGTGTCCGTTGCCACAGTTTGCACCGCATCCAGACTTTCCGGGTCCTTCACTACCAGCAGAATCGACCGCACATGATCCAGCGAGGCAATCACGCAGCCTGGCACAATCGCCAGCCCCGGAGTGGTGGCATACGCTGCAATCGGAATCAGCCCTGCATCGGCGTTGCCTGCCGCCAGTTCCGCAGCGCACTGCGATGGCATGGTTTCGTGGAGCAGATAGCGCTGCTTTAGCTCCTCTGCAAAAGGGAGATGTTCAAAGTCCCACATCAGCGGAGCCGGATTCAAAAAGCGGATGGCGGCAATACGCAGTTTACAGACATCCGTAGTGGCAGACGAGGAAGGCACAGCAGCTCTCGGAATCACTTCCCAGTGTAACAATAAAATGCAAGAGAAATTTTCGGCCTGGCCGCAGCCGCCAGGCTGTGCTGGCCGAATAGCACTCGTGGTACTGGAGCAGAAATGCAGCAGAAAATTATTGGTTTTCTACAAGATAAGGAAGGCCACTGGGTGGCGGTGCTCTTCTGTGGACACACGCAGCACGTCCGTCACGATCCGCCCTGGCAGGAGCGCCCCTGGGTAACTACGGAAGCCGGGCGCATGGCCCACATCGGAGATCATCTGGAGTGCAAAAAATGCGATGAGGAACGGCAAGCGCCTTGACATCCGGGGGGCCAGCCGATAATCTCTGCCGACATACGCGTGTTTGCCCCGGAACAAGCCATGGATGCTTTTTATTCGCAGATGCGTCCATTGAAAAGTTGTTTTCGTCCGGGAAGACCGCGGACAGAAAGGCAGAATGGACTCCCCCGCGCAACCCGCACTCGTCGGCGAAGCTTTGGCCCGCGACGAAAGACGCATGGCTTGGCTGGCGCTTACCCTTACGCCTGGCATGGGGCCTACGCGCATTCTGAAAGCGATGACCAAATTCGGGGATGCCGAGCGCATTTTTCATTCTTCGCTCACCGAGCTGGAGGCTGCTGGCCTGCCGCCGCAGTCGGCGCAATTTGTTTTCGATGGCCGTGCGCTCGCCGCGGCGGAAGACGAAGCCCGGCGTGTTCAGGAGGCTGGCGGGCAATGGGTCACGCCGGAGGATGAAAGCTATCCGCTGCGCCTGCGCGAGATTTACGATCCCCCCTCAACGCTCTGGGTCCGCGGAGACATTGGCCTGCTGCAACGGCCGGGTATCGCTGTGGTGGGAACGCGGCACCCCTCGCCCTACGGCACCGGCATGGCAGAGATGCTATCGCGCGATCTGGCCACACGCCGCCTGGTGATTCTGAGCGGCATGGCCCGCGGCATCGATACGGCAGCGCACAAAGGCGCACTGGCGGCTGGCGGAAAGACCGTGGCCGTCTGGGGTACTGGCATTGACGTCATCTATCCCAAGGAAAACAAGAAGCTGGCCGAGCAGATTCTGGCCGGTGGCGGCGCAATTGTCAGCGAGTACCCGCTGGGGACCTTTCCGGCTCCACAAAACTTTCCCATCCGTAACCGCATCCTAAGCGGCATGAGCGTTGGCGTGCTCGTGGTGGAGGCAGCCGAGTACAGCGGCACCCGCATCACGGCTCGGATGGCTCTGGAGCAGAACCGCGATGTGTACGCCGTTCCGGGCAACGTGACCAATAAGAATTCCTGGGGTCCGAACACCTTAATTAAGCAGGGGGCCAAGCTGACGGCCACCTGGGAGGACGTCTGGGAAGACCTGCCATCGCAGGTTCGGCTGCAACTTGAAGATGAAATGGGAGTTATGGCCAACACTGAATCGAAACCAGCAGGAGCTGCATCCTTATTCCAGGAAGTTCCATTGCCAGAACGGGAACGGCAGGTACTGGATCAGCTCCGCCACGATGAATCGACCCAGCTCGATGAGATTATAGAGAAGCTGGAGCCACAACTGACATCTTCTGAGATATTTACGGCTCTGTTTGAGCTGGAGCTGGCAGGGCGGGTGAAGCAGCTTCCGGGTAAGAATTATGTGCGCAGTTTTTAGCCCGTGGCGACAGTCTGCCGCCCGGCGGACTGGATTCCCTGCCGCAGACCATGTTAGGTTCTGCAAGGGACGGCTGTTGGAAGACAGCAAGGCGGAGCGGAGCGCTCTGCGGAAAGTAGGGGGGGTAGATTGTTGATTGCGGCAGTCACCCTCAATTAAGGAAGACAATGAGCAAATCACTGGTGATCGTGGAATCGCCTGCCAAGGCCAAAACGATCAGTAAATATCTTGGTAATGACTACGTGGTGGAGGCCTCCATCGGCCACATCATGGATCTGCCTAAAAACGACATTGGCGTAGAACTGAAGAAGCGGACCTTTGAGCCGACCCTGGTCGTTTCTCCGGGCAAGGAGAAAGTGGTTGACCGTCTGAAAAAGCTGGCGGCCAAGGCCGAGTTCGTCTATCTGGCGCCTGACCCGGACCGCGAGGGCGAGGCGATTGCCGCCCATCTGGAGATGCAGTTGCGGCCGTCCATCCGCAAAGGGGCAACGCTGCAGCGCGTCACCTTTAATGAGATCACGCCCAAGGCCGTCAAGGCCGCCTTCGCGCATGCGCGCAACATCGACAAGAACCTGATGTTTGCCCAGCAGACGCGCCGCGTGCTGGACCGCCTGGTGGGGTATCAGATTTCTCCGCTGCTCTGGGACAAGGTACGCCGCGGACTTTCTGCCGGACGCGTGCAGACGGTCGCTCTGCGGCTCATCGTGGAGCGCGAGCGCGAGATCAATGCCTTTCGGCCGGTCGAGTACTGGATCATCGGGGCACATCTGGAGTCGGCCCCCGGCAGCCGCTTCTTTGCAAAATTCACCGGGATTGACGGCGAACCGGCCCGCGTTGCCAATGGCGAGGACAAGGACGGCAAGGAGCAGTTTCTCTCTGGAGCGCTGGCCAGCGAAGCACAGACAACCCGCGTGCTGCAGCAGTTGGACAAGGCCATCTGGTCGGTTGCGCAGGTGGAGCGCAAGGAGCGCCGCCAGAACCCGCGCGCGCCCTACATCACCAGCAAACTACAGCAGGACGCCGCCGGCCGGCTGGGTTTCAACGTCCGCCGCACCATGGGCGTCGCGCAGCGTTTGTATGAAGGTGTGGAGCTGGGTAAGGATGGCACCGTCGGTCTGATCACCTACATGCGTACGGACTCCACCCGTGTATCACCGGATGCCGTGGCCGCGGCGCGGGAGTATATCCAGCAAAAGCACGGAGCCAAATATCTGCCGGAAAAGCCGGTGGATTACAAAGGTAAAAAGAATGCGCAGGACGCGCACGAGGCCATCCGCCCCACCAGCGTGCAGTACACGCCGGACTCCATCCGCAAGTGGTTGAGCGATGAGCAGTACAAGCTCTACAAGATGATCTGGCAGCGGTTTGTGGCGTCGCAGATGATGCCCGCCGTCTTTGACCAGACCAGTGTGGAGATTGCGGCCAGGGCAGATCGCACCTACGATTTCCGCGTCACCGGCTCCATCCTGAAGTTTGATGGCTTTCTGGCCGTCTGGCAGGGCGACTCGGAAGATACGCCGTTGCCAGACCTGAGGGACGGGCAGAAGCTCTCCAAAGTGGAGCTGGAACACGAGCAGAAATTCACCGAGCCGCCGCCGCGCTATAACGAGGCTTCTCTGGTGAAGACGCTGGAAGAGCGTGGCATCGGGCGTCCGTCCACCTATGCCAGCATCATCAACACCATCCAGGAGCGGGACTACGCCAAGAAGATCAAGTCCAGGCTGGTGCCGACGGAAATTGGCATGGTGGTGACGGAGTTGCTGGTTAAGAATTTCCCCTACATCTTCAAGTTCGATTACACGGCCCAGTTGGAAACTGAGCTGGATGCAGTCGAAGCAGGCCAGGAGAAATGGACCGACCTGCTGAAGGGTTTTTATGACCACTTTGAGGAAGAACTGAAGGTGGCCGAGGCCAGCATGGAAGACATTAAGCGGATGGAGGAGGCCACCAGCGAGCAGTGTCCGCAGTGTGGCAATCCGCTGGTGCTGAAGTGGGGCAAGTTCGGCAGCTTCTATGCGTGCAGTAACTTCACCAAATCCAAACCGATGAACGTGGCTGCCGGGCCGTGGAAGAAGGACCCGAAGGCCGTCATCAAGAAGCTGACCACGGCGCTGCATTTCCCCATGACCGTTCGCGCGGTGACCGGCGGAGCTGTCGACTTCTCCAAAGAGGTGGCCGATACCAGGGAACTGACGGCAGCCATTGCGGAAGCCTCCGGCCGCGGCAAAAAGATCACAGTCGAGCAGCTCAGTTGCGACTACACACGGGAAAACTACGCGGCCAAGCCCGACCTGGCCTCTCCGGATGCCCAGGATGGCGAGGCCGAAGAGGAGTTCTGCGACAACTGCGGCCAGGTGATGGTGCTGCGCAATGGTCCGTTCGGCGCCTTCATGGCCTGTCCGGATTACAACGCCGATCCTCCGTGCAAGACCATCCGCAAGCTCACGCAGAAGCAGCAGCAGAAGCCGCCGGTTCCGGTCGATGAGAACTGCCCCAGGTGCGGTCTGCAACTGGTGCAGCGCAGCGGCCCGTACGGTGAGTTCATCAGCTGCTCCGGCTATCCCAAGTGCAAATACATCAAGCAGAACCTGCTGGATGTAAAGTGTCCGAAAGACGGTGGCGATCTGGCGGAGCGGAAGGCGCGCACCGGCAACATCTTCTATGGCTGCACCAACTATCCCAAGTGCGACTTTACGTCGAACCAGAAGCTGGTGAAGGAGAAGTGCCCGAAGTGCGGCAGCCCCTACCTGCTGGAACTGGTCGACAAGGACGGCACCCACCTTGTTTGTCCGAATAACAAGGAGGCTCTCCCGAAGCGCCGCCGGAAGAAAGGCGAAGAGGAGGAGCCGGTCGTTTCCACCTGTTCCTATATCCGCAAGATCGCCGGCCCCGCGCCAAAGGTCTCCGCCCCTGACCCGGAAAAGACGCGGCCGCTGGTGGAAACCGTCGCCTGATGCTCCGGCGCGGCGGACGACAACGATTAATGAACCCCAGGCACCCGGATGCAGCGCGGCGCCTGGCTTGCCTTTCACGAAAAGGAACGATCTCCGTATGACGATGGCCACCACACTGGCAACCAGCACCGATGCCGAACTGATTCTGAAGCTCTACGAACTGCGCCGTGAAGAGACCATGCGCACGGCGCGCCATTTTGTGATTTTCGACTTCAAGCCGGGCAATTTTGAGGAATTCCTCGGGCTGCAACGCGATTACAGCCGACCGGAAAATGCCTATTGGCGGCAGGTGATCACTTATTGGGAGATGGCGCACTCCTTCGTCCTGCGCGGCGCGATAGATGCCGACCTTTTCTTCGATACCCAGGGGGAAGGCATACTCATCTATGCCCGCTATCAGGCCTTTCATGAGGAGTATCAGCGCACCGTCGGCACGCCGTTCATGCGGCAAACAGCCGAGCTGCTGGGCCGCTCGCAAATGGCCCGCGAACGCTACGAGGGCTATTTGCAGCGCTTCCAGAATCAGCGCTAAGCGGCAGCCGTAACGAAATTCCGGGCCTCCCGTCCACATCCCATCGCCGGGAGGCCGTCAGTTTTTCGCCTTTTGTTTGCTAATTACAGGTATACTACTCCTGCGGTGGCCTTTGTTTTCAGCGGCAAAATCTGCTACAAATGCCATGTAATGCGAGGGGGAAAACCGGACGGCTGGCACTGTGGCGGCTGACCAGAATGAACGGAAGAACTATGGCAAAAGCAATCTGGAACGGTCAGCTTCTGGCGGAAAGTGATGATGTAAAAACAGTTGAGGGGAATCTATACTTCCCCGACAGCAGCATCCGGCGCGAATACTTTAAACCCAGTTCCACACTCTCCACTTGCCCGTGGAAGGGGCAGGCGCGCTATTACACCCTGCTGGTCGACGGGCAGGAGAACCCGGACGCAGCCTGGTATTACCCGGATCCGAAACCGGCGGCCCGCGACATCAAGAACCACGTCGCCTTCTGGCGCGGAGTTGAGATCACCAAGTAGTCTGGCTTCCTGCGCAAAGCACACAAAAGGCTGCCATTGGGCGGCCTTTTTGTCTTGAATTCAGATGGCTCTGGCTCAAGCGAAAGCAGGGAGAATGTAAGATGAAGCCGCAGGCCCTCCGCCGTGCACAACCAACAGGGAGTGGTGGCCGCGCACTCCCTGCAAAAAGCGTACACCGCACAACGACTCCGCTTTTGCCGTATACGGGAGGGGACGAATTGACTGCCTGCGGTGGTTGCTGCGGGCGGCTATATGCGGTTTTCCAGTTGGTCTAGAGGGAACGTGATGCCCTGAAACGGCTTTTTTCTCAAGAAAAAGCCGTCCTGCATATTCCTAGAAACTCCACGAAAACTGGAGAACCGCTATAAGTGGAGCTGGCAGGCCAGGTTGTGAAGTGGAGCAGAAAGGAGTGGCGGAGGGAGAGGGATTCGAACCCCCGTTACCCGTCAGGGTAAAGCGGTTTTCAAGACCGCCTGTTTCAACCACTCACACATCCCTCCGCAAGTGGCAGACCTCCTGATTATACGATGAGTGTGGTGAAAGATTGTTCTGGCTCCGGCCTGAATCGGAATGCCCTCCTGAGCCCTCCTCTCTGAAGACGCCAGAAAGAGCAAGGTGAGGGTAAACTAACCACAGGAAAGCCGTTCCAGTGCATGGCGTTGTTGGTTTTGCACCGCCTGGGCTGCCACCTACATCCAACAGCAGAAGTCTTCTCATTATTCATGGCTCCATTGTCCAGTTCTCCGAATCCGGTGTCCTTTGAACGCACCCTGGCCAGCGCGCGTACCACCATGCTTTTCAGCGAAATAGTGCAGTTGGCTATCGACAGTTTTCGCGCCAGCAAAGTGCGATTTTTATTGACCATGCTTGGTATGGTCATTGGATCAGCTTCTATCATTCTGGTGGTCACCATCGGTCTGACTGGCCGGGAGTATGCGCTTCGGCTGATCCAGAGCATTGCTCCCAATATGGTGGAGGTGGAGTATTCCGGCGGCGGGAACTCGGTCGGCACCACAACCAGCAACCAGGATTTTCTGACCAGGGACGACCTGAGCGCCGTTCTGCAGCAGGTGCCCGGAATCATCGCTTCGTCCCCTGTCCTCGATATGCACGACCGCGTCAGCATGGGTGGAGGCGTTGTCCGGGACACTCTGGTGCTTGGTGTCTCGCCACAGTATCGTCAGGTGCGCAATCTGATCGTGCTTTCCGGGCGCTTCTTTGATGATCAGGACGCCGTCACTCACGCCAAAGTTGCCGTGGTGACTGCGCCTTTTGCCAAAAGCATGTTTGGCAGCGCAGACGCAGCCGTTGGCCATAGTTTTACGATCAAGGGCATTCCGTTTGTCATTACCGGCACATTTAAGGAGAGTGTAACCACCTTTGGCCAGTCTGAAATTGAAGACCAGACGATTTTGATTCCATATCCTGTGGCGCGATACTTTACCGGGACTGACAGCGTCAAACAGCTTTACTTCAGTCTGGCGCAGGCCGGCCAGGTGGTTCCGGCCTCGCAGCAGATTGTCGAAATTATTCATTCGCGCCACCGCGCCAGCTCTGTATATAAAGCACAGACGCTCACGCAGGTCCTGAACATGATGGGCCAGATTGCCACCCTGCTCACTATTGTGCTCACACTGGCGGCCGCTATCACCCTGGTGGTCAGTGGCGTCGGCATCATGAACAGTATGCTGGCCAACGTTCAGGCGCGCATCAAGGAAATCGGCATCCGCAAGGCGCTGGGAGCCACTTCGCGGGAGATTCGATTGCAGTTTCTCGTGGAAGCGGTCTTCATCTCACTTTCCGGCGGATTGATTGGGACGGTGCTGGGTCTGGCGATTCCCCTTTCGATTGGCTTTCTGACCGAGTACCAGATTCCTATTTCTTATCTGTCTGTAGTGATTGCCCTAGGGACATCCGTTCTGGTGGGTGTCATCTTTGGGACCTTACCGGCAAACCGTGCAGCCGGGCTCGACCCGGTGGAAACTCTGAAATACGAGTGATCTTAATTATTAAAGGCAGAAGGCCGGACTGGTTGGCCCGGCCTTTGCTATTCCGCTCACCTGATCGGCAACACCCCAGAGCCACTCCGGGAGAGTGGGCTTTGAAAGGGACCACTTTGGGTGTGCGCGGGAGCGCAATCTTATGTCCCACGTGCTGGTCTCTACATCACCAGCGCCAACCTCTCCAGTTCTGTCTGCATTGACTCCAGCGTGCAGCCATACGATTCAATCCGCGTCGCGGCCTCGCGCGCATTCTGGCTTGAGACTCCATAACCACGACCCGCCAGAAAACTGCTGATCAGTTCCGCAGCCTGCCAGGAGTCCAGCCCCGACTGCTTCAGATCACCGCGCAGACTTGCCAGTTCGGTATGGGAAAACCTTTCTACCATCGCGTGGCCTCCTTTGCTTGTCGCTACTCACCGTGTTAGACGCAATCGGATTGCCGAAGTTGCGTATAAATTGGTCTGTCAAAGTTACATAAGTCCCGGTTGCAGAAGTTACATATTCCAGTTACTACATCCTGTTTACATACAGCAGTTTCCAGCATTTTTCCGTTCCGCGCAATGCCACAAACTGGTCATTACTATGTCAGTGCTGGTTGCAACTGTCTGCAACTACTGTGCAAGATACGCAGGCAGCAGCCGGTTCTGTTCCCGGGTGATTCTGCTGCATTTGCGGCGGCATGTTTAAAGCAGAAGCAGAGAGAGTGCAAGACGAAGCCGCAGGTCCTGAGCGGACGCGGCCAACAGGGAGCGGCGGCCAGGCACTCACTTCAAAAAGCCTGCTCCTCTCAGTAACTCTGCTTTTGCCTTAGACTGGGCAACAGGATATTTTTCCGGAGCATGGCGGACGGATGCGGGAACAGAAAAAGGAACAGAAGCAGGAACACAAAAAGGAACACAAAAAGGAACAGAAGCAGGCGGCAGCGGGAATGCCGTCCTATGGGACGCTGCTCGTGATCTTGCTGGTGGCAATGGTGCTGGCTGCGTGGGTCGCCTGGCTGCTGCTGCGGCAGTATGTGGCGCCGCATCCTGCCAGCCATGCGCAAACATCCTTCCGCCGCATGGCCCCATCGCTGCCGGCAGCTTATGAGGCGAGCAGGCGGGCGCTGCTGGCAAGCATTACCGGGATGCCGTCCAGAATGGGATAAATCCGTCCGCAGCCGATGCATAGTAACTCTTCCTGCGCCGGTTGAATCGGGTGATGGCACACGGGACACTCCAGGATGTCCAGCAATGCCGGGGAAATTAGGTTGGTTTGCATTTGTATTTAGTGTAGATGCTTCCGGCGGGTCAAAGCCAGCAGCGGCGGCAAATGAGCTGTACCCTTCAGCGGAAACCCGTCAATCCGTTACCATAAAGAAGAGTAATCAACTTCCAAGGACACATCGGCATGACCATATCCTCCTCTACGACTGCGACCTCGGCAACCGTTCTCAACGGAAACGCCTTTGCTGCTCAGATCAAGGCCGAAGTGGCCGAAGACGTAAAAGTGCTCGCTGCGCAGGGCATCCGTCCCGGGCTGGCAGCCGTGCTGGTGGGCGCGGTGCCCGCTTCGCAGATTTACGTCCGCAGCAAAGTGCGCACCTGCGAGCAACTGGGGCTCTATTCTGATCTCATTACGCCGCCAGAATCCGTTACCACGGAAGAGATGCTGGAACTGGTGGCCCGGTTGAATGCCCGCGAAGACATCGACGGCATCCTCATCCAGTTGCCTTTGCCGGCGCACGTCAACACCAAGCGCCTGCTGGAGGCCGTTCTGCCAGAGAAGGACGTAGATGGCTTCCACCCCGTGAACGTTGGCCGCCTGCAAAGCGGGCAGCCAGCGCTGGCCCCCTGCACGCCCGCCGGCATTGTCGAAATCCTCAAGCGCGCCAACCTTCCCGTCGCCGGCCAGAATGCTGTTGTGCTGGGCCGCAGCGACATTGTGGGCAAGCCTGCGGCCATGCTGTTGCTGCAGCAGAACGCCACCGTCACCATCTGCCACAGCAAAACGCGCGACATTGCCAGCTTTACCCGCAATGCTGACATTCTGGTGGCCGCCATCGGCCGTCCCGGCTACGTGACGCCGCAGATGGTCAAGCCCGGCGCTACGCTGATCGATGTCGGCATCAACCGCATCCACGACCGCCAGCTCTTCGACGAGTTTTTCCCGGGAACGCATCCGGACGATGCGGCCCGCGCGGAGATGTTTGCCAGCAAGGGCCATACCATCGTGGGCGACATTCACCCGCGCGCGTTTGAGTTGGCCGGTGCCTACACCCCGGTTCCCGGAGGTGTTGGCCCGCTGACCATCGCCATGCTGATGGCCAACACCGTGCGCGCCGCCAAACTGCGCCGCGGACTGCTCTGATGCGGAAGAACTTCACCACAGGGACAAGGAACGAATGCTCCGAGCAGGACTGACCGGCGGGCTGGGAAGCGGCAAATCTACCGTGGCTGCGCTGTTTCGCGCACTGGGCGCACATGTAGTAGAGGCCGACGCCATCGGCCGCACCATGATGCAGCCCGGCCAGCCGGTTTACCACCAGATTGTGGAGCATTTCGGCTCCCAGGTTGTGGGTGTTGACGGGCAACTGGACCGCTCCGCCCTGGCCCGGCTGGCCTTCAGCGAAGGCCGCGTGGAGGAGCTGAATGCCATTGTGCACCCGGCCGTCATTGCGGCCCAGGCTGAGTGGATGCGCCAGATTGCCGCCGTCGAGCCGGATGCGGTCGTCATGGTCGAGTCGGCGCTGATCTTTGAAACCAAACATGCCAGCGCCGCAGGCCGGCACCAGCGCTTCGACAAAATTATTCTGGTTACTGCGCCGGAGGAGTTGAAGATTGCCCGCTTTGTGGAGCGCAACCGCCGCGGCACAACGTTGCTGGCCCCGGAAAAAGCAGCGCTGGAGGCCGACGCACACCGCCGTCTGGCGGCGCAGATGCCAGACAGCGAAAAAGCGGCGCGGTGTGATTATGTTATAGAAAACAAAAGCAGTATTGCCGATCTGGAGCCTGCCGTTAAGCGCATTTATGCAGAATTGCAGGCCGCGGCCAAGCAGACTGCATCGGCTTCAGGTAACTCCTGAGCCTTTCCGTTCGTCATACCGGAAAGCGAGCAGAATTGCTGCATTCCTAATCAGGCGGGATTGTTCTGGAAAGAGAAACGAACCGCCTTGCCCGGATATGGTAGAAAATCAGGATCTTTTGAGGGATCCAGAGTCTGGAATCTGAGTTTGTGCAAGACTAATCTACGCAGAGCTGTTCTTTGCAGTGCGTAGGTCGGGTCTACCCGCATTGTGTTCTGCAACAGATGCAATGTCTTTGTCAATCAGGAGGCTGTCGACTCGAAGAGGCGGCGTCCTAATCATGGTGAGTGAGTCTGAGTCCGATGAAAATGCGCCGTATTGCTTTTGTCGTAGTGCTGGTTGGAGCGTTTTATCTGTTCATTACACACAGCGGCCCCACGGGACCGCTTTCCGCCTGGCTTCAGCATCTGCCGGCGGCCGACGCTGCTTCGAATAGCAGCCCAGGTAATGGATACAGCGGCTTGTTCCAACTGACCGAGGCCCATGCCCGGCCAGCTTTCGATACAGAGGAGCAGGACAACATTGCCGTTTATAAAAAGGCACTGCCGTCCGTGGTCAACATCACCTCAACGGCCGTTGCCTTTGACTTTTTCTACGGACCGGTACCGCAGCAGGGGCAGGGGTCGGGTTTTATTCTGAACAAGGACGGCCTCATCCTGACGAACAACCACGTCATCGACAACGCCGAGCGCGTGGAGGTGACTTTATTCGACAAGCACCGCTACCGGGCGCAGGTGATTGGCGTGGACAAGGCGCATGACCTGGCGCTCATCAAGATCAACGCCCCCAATCTGGTTCCGGCGACGCTGGCCGACTCCAATGGGCTGCAAGTCGGGCAGAAGGTCTACGCCATCGGCAACCCCTTTGGCTTGAGCGGCACCATGACGCAGGGCATCATCAGCGCCATCCGCCCCATTCAGGAAAGCGCGCAGGGCGCCCGCATTGAAGATGCCATCCAGACCGACGCCGCCATCAATCCCGGCAACTCCGGCGGGCCGCTGCTCAACTCGCGTGGCGAGGTCATCGGTATCAATACCATGATCGCCTCCAACGGAGCGGACCAAAGCTCCGGCATCGGCTTTGCCATCCCCATCAACACGGCCAAGGCTGTGCTCAACGACTTCGCCAAGTACGGTCAGGTGCGCCGTCCGTCCCTGGGCATTGTTTCGCTCTCCATTGGCCCCGATCTTGCCAGCCAGATGGGCCTGCCCGCGGACTACGGCGTGCTGGTGCAGCGTGTGATTCCCGGCGGCGCCGCTGACCGGGCCGGTCTGCGCGGCGGCAACCAGAAGGCGTATCTGGGCAACGTGCCGGTCTATATTGGCGGAGACTTCATCGTCGGCATCGATGGGCAGGAGGTCACCAGCGCGCAGGACATTTCGCAGGTCATGAACAGCCACAGCGTTGGCGACACCATCAGCATCACCATTTATCGCGGGCAACGCCGCATGGATATTCCGGTCAAGCTCGGCAATGATGGAGGAACAGAGGTCTGACGCGGATTCAGCACGCAACAGCAGCAGCGGCCTGCAACCGGGCCGCTGCTTTTCTTTGGTCATCCCGGCGGCACAGGCAATTTTTTGCAACTTTCCCTGCGCAGCCGAGTCTGCATGAGTGCGCGTGCGCGTAACAGTTGCAATTTGATCGAGGCAAGCATCTTGAGCAAGTGGACCACGGCAAGCATCCCCGCCCAGACAGGCAAAACGGTCATCCTCACCGGTGCTAATAGCGGCATCGGCTACCATACATCGCTGGAACTGGCCCGCGCCGGAGCACGCGTCCTGCTGGCCTGCCGCAACCAGAGCAAAGGCGAGGCCGCTCTGGCGCAGATTCACCAGCAGATGCCCGGCGCCCAGGTGGAACTGGCCCTGCTCGATCTGGCCAGTCTGGCCTCCATTCGGCAGTTTGCCGCCAATTTTCTGGCCCGCGGAGAAAAGCTCGATCTGCTCATCAACAATGCGGGCGTCATGGCCTTTCCGCAGCGGCGCACTACCGGGGATGGATTCGAGGCGCAGTTCGGCACCAACCACCTTGGCCACTTTGCACTGACGGCGCTTCTGTTTCCGGCCCTGCTGCAGGCCGCCGCGCAAAGTCTGGAGCTGCCCCGCGTCCTCACGGTCAGCTCCATTGCGCACAAACGCGGCCGCATGCACTTTGACGATCTCCAGTTCACGCAGCAGTACAACCCCTGGGCGGCGTACCAGCAGTCCAAGCTGGCCAACCTGCTGTTTACCTGGGAGCTGAACCGGCGCATCCATGCCGGAGGGCTATATGTGCGGGCCATCGCAGCACATCCCGGAGTGGCCGCCACCAACCTCTTCCAAAGTGGTCCAGGCGAAGGCAGGCCGGGCCTGCGCGCGCGGGTCATGCGCCATTTGATCGGTTTGGTTGGCCAGCCGGAAGCGCAGGGGGCCTTGCCTGTTCTTTATGCGGCAACCGCGCCGGAAGTGGAAGATGGCGGCTATTACGGCCCCGACCGCTTCTTTGAGTTCCGCGGCTCCCCCGTGCGCGTTACGGCAGAGTCGCATGCCGTCGATGCGGCAGCGGCAGCACGGCTCTGGCAGATTTCCGAACAATTGACCGGCGTAAAGTTTGTGGCGCTTTAACCGCGCCGCAGATAGCGGCGTCCGCGGATTTCGTATTCCCCGCTGAGCACTCGCGCAATCGCTTCCGGATAGGCGATGTGCTCCTGCTCCAGAATCCGCGCAGACAGCGCGTCCTCGTCATCTGCATCCAGTACGGGAACCACTTTTTGCAGCACAATCACGCCGTGGTCCAGCTCCTCATCCACAAAGTGTACCGTGCAGCCAGAAGTTTGCGCGCCATACTCCAGCGCCTGCTTCTGGGCATGCAATCCCGGAAAGGCCGGCAACAAGGAGGGATGAATGTTCAGAATACGGTTGGGAAAGGCGCGGACGAAACCGGCGCTGATCAGCCGCATGTACCCGGCCAGGCACACCAGGTCAACATTGTGCTCGCGCAACCGGGCAATCATCTCCGCATCGTGCGCGGCGCGGCTCCGGCCTTTGGATTCCACCACAAACGCAGGCAGGCCCAGCGCTTCCGCAGAGGCAATCCCCGGAGCACCGGCCTTGTTCGAAAGCACTACGGCGATCTCAACCCCTGCAAGACGTTGCTGCCGAATCGCTTCTGCAATGGCCAGAAAATTCGAGCCGCGGCCAGAAAGCAGTATGCCAAGTCGCTTCATCCGATTGCCCTTTGCTTTTTGGGAGGTGCTCAGGCGTAGAGCACCTTGCGGTCGCCCTTCACAATGCGGCCAATCACGTGGTACTTCTCGCTGGCGCGATCCAGCAGCGCCTTGGTTTTCTTGAACTTGTCCGCCGGAATCACGGCAATCAGGCCAATGCCCATGTTGAAGGTCATCAGCATCTCGCTCTGCTCCACATTGCCAAGCTGCTGCAGATGCTCAAAGAGCGGCGGCACCGGCCAGCTTCCCAGCTCCACCAGGGCAGACATGCCCTTGGGCAGGATGCGCGGCAGGTTTTCCGTGATGCCTCCGCCGGTGACGTGCGCCATGCCCACCACTACTTCCGCCGCGGTCAGCTTTTTGATCACGTTCAGATAGCTGCGGTGCGTCTTCATCAGCGCCGCACCGGCCTTTTCCCGCAGTGCATTCACATACTGGTCGGCTCCATACCCGGCGATCTCAAAAAAGAGCTTGCGCGCCAGCGAGTAGCCGTTTGTGTGCAGTCCGGTCGAGGGCAGTCCCAGCAGCACATCCCCCATCTGAATGTTGGCGCCGGTAATGATCTTGTCGCGCTCCACCACACCGAGAATGCATCCGGCCAGATCGTATTCTCCATCGGAGTAGAAGCCGGGCATCTGGGCAGTTTCGCCGCCAATCAGCGCGCAGCCATTGGCGCGGCAGGCGTCGGCCAGCCCGCTGACGACCTTTTCTGCAATCAGGCGGTCCAGCCGGCCGGTGGCCAGATAATCCAGGAAGAAGAGCGGCGTTGCGCCCTGCACGGCAATGTCGTTCACGCAGTGGTTCACCAGGTCCGCGCCCACGGTGTGATGAATGCCCAGCTCAAAGGCCACCTTCAGCTTGGTGCCCACGCCGTCCATGCTGGAAACCAGCACCGGGTTGGGATACTTTTCCAGATCCAGCCGGAAGAGTCCGCCAAAGCCGCCAATATCGCTCAGCACATTCTTATTGAAGGTCTTCTGCGCCAGGTACTTGATGCGTTGCTTGGTGCGGTCGCCGCTGGAAATGTCCACACCGGCATCGGCATAGGTCACGGGTTTCGCGGCAGGCTTAGACGACTTGACCAGCGTTGGTTTGGCGGCCGTGGACTTTACAGAGGTGCGATTCTCTTCAGGCACTGTCGATCCGTAGTGTGGAGGTTTTTAAATACCGGTAACCATGCGAGCTGCGCTCGCAACGCGAAAGTTAACGGGAATTTTTAGTTTAGCAGGCGATGCGGCGGAGTTTGCCGGACAAGGGAGCAATTTAAGCCGAAAATCCATTTTCCCTAGCCCAGAAAGCGGTCCTGCCACTCCGGACGGAGCAGCGGACAGGCATCCAGCCGTCCGAAGACGCGATACCGGTGCCGTGCCACCAGCCGGTAGGCGGCATCCCGCAGGCCGGGCGGAAAACACCGTGTCGGGGCTGCCAATCCTGCCCACGGCCCACCCAGTTTGCGTGCAACTGACAGCACGGCGTTGGAGCGCAGCAACAGCGCTTCCTGCGCTGTGCCCGCGGCCGTTACCAGTATCACCGTATCTTCCAGCGCTTCCTGCGGATGGCGCGCCAGCACGCTCTGCCCGAAGCTGCCTTGCAGGGCTGCAAAGCGAAACTGGCCGGCTGGGTCGTGCCGCAGCACAAACCGCACAAACCAGTTGCACAGCCCGCATACGCCGTCGTAGAGCACGACGTCTTTTCCGGTCCATGCGAAGTTTTCGGGATTCTGCTGCATCTTTGTTCCCCAGTCAGCGCAGGGCTGCAAGCGCTTCTATACTCAGTATTGTCATGCCACATACCCTCAATCGATCCAGAGAACTGCAGCAGCGCGCCGAAAAAATCTTTCCCGGCGGAGTCGATTCTCCCGTTCGCGCCTTCCGCGCCGTCGGGGGCGATCCGCCGTTCGTTGTCCGTGCCGAAGGGGCGTATCTCTACGATGCTGACGGCAACCACTACATCGACTATTTCGGCTCCTGGGGGCCGATGATCCTTGGCCATGCCGCGCCCTTTGTGGTGGAGGCAATCCAGCAGGCGGCGGCGCGCTCTTCCAGCTATGGCGCGTCCACGCCTGCGGAAGCCGATCTGGCGGAACTGGTGCAGGCCGCCGTGCCCAGCATGCAGAAGATGCGCTTCGTCAGCTCCGGCACGGAGGCGACCATGACGGCCATTCGCCTGGCCCGCGCCTTTACCGGAAGAAAGTTCTTTATCAAATTTGAGGGCTGCTATCACGGCCATGCCGACGCACTGCTGGTCAAGGCAGGCTCCGGCGTAGCCACCTTCGGCATTCCCGGTTCGGCCGGAGTACCGGAAGAGACCGTGCAGCACACGCTGGCGCTGCCCTACAACGACATTGCCGCCGTCGAGGCCGCCTTTGCCGCGCATCCGGACCAGATTGCCTGCATCCTCCTGGAGCCGGTCGTCGGCAACATGGGCACGGTGCTGCCGCAGCCGGGCCATCTGCAGGCGCTGCGAAAGATTACGGCGGAAAATGGCGCGGTGCTGATTTTTGATGAAGTAATGACCGGCTTCCGCGTTGCCCTGGGCGGCGCGCAGCAGCTCTACGGCATTACGCCGGACCTGACCACGCTGGGCAAGATCATCGGCGGCGGCTTGCCGGTGGGCGCTTTTGGCGGACGTGCAGAGATCATGGACCTGCTGGCTCCGCTGGGCCCGGTCTATCAGGCCGGAACGCTCAGCGGCAATCCGCTGGCCATGGCCGCTGGCATTGCCACGCTGCAGCATCTGCACCAGCACCAGCAGAGCCTATACCCTGCGCTCGAAGCCACCAGTGCCGCCGTAGTGGACGGCGTTGCCGCTGCCGCTCAGGCCGTGGGTGTGCCGCTGACCACCAGTCGCGTGGGCGCGATGTTCACCTGGTTCTTCACTCCGAATGCAGTGACGGACTGGGACTCGGCCGCAACGTCCGACACGGCCGCCTTTGGCCGCTTCCATCGCGCCATGCTGCAGCAGGGCATCTGGCTGCCACCATCGCAGTATGAGGCGGCCTTCCTGAGCACCGCGCATGGAGCAAAAGAAGTCCAGGCCACGATTGCGGCAGCAAAAATTGCATTGCAGGCTGTTACTGCGGGTTGAAGCTGTATTTGCTTCAGCCCCACTTTTCCGCGGTCACAAAGCGGACATTGCTGCCGGGATGCAGGTAGTGTTCCAGCAGCATCTCCGTCGCCTTCACGGAGTGCATGCGGTCCTGGCCAATGCCGGCCTGTCCGCCATCATGCAGCAGGATGTTGGAGCCAATGCCGCGCTGCTGGTTGCGGCGAATGCCTTTCTGCACATGGGCCAGCACGGTTTCCGCCGTGGTGGGCTTCCAGTCATACCCCATTGCATTCCACATCACCGGCTTCAGCCCCAGCTCGCGCGCGGCGCGCAGTACATCGGGCCTGCGGCCGCCGTGCGGAGGCCGGAAGTACGTCACCGCGTGTCCCAGCGCATCTTCCAGCGCAGCATTGCAGCCGGCCAGTTGCCGGCGCACCTCTGACGGAGATCGCGTCACCAGCAGCGGATGCGACATGGTGTGGTTGCCTACCAGGTGCCCGGCGGCGGCAATCGCGCGGACAATGTCCGGCCGCTGGCGCACAAAGCGGCCAATCAGGAAAAACGTGGCCCGCACCTCGTGCTTTGCCAGCACTTCCAGCAGGCGAAAGGTGTCCGGATCGTTCGGGCCGTCATCGTAGGTGAGCGCAAACTCGTTCGCATTGGGCCCGGCGACAATCGTCTTGCCAAAAAGCTGCGACCCCGGCCACATGGCCGCATAAAAATACCCGCCCACGGCCAGCGTGGCCACGGCTCCGGAACCAAGAAGAGCTGGAAGCATAGCTTTTTCAGTCTACGCAAAATTTTCTGATTTCGGCGGAAGACCAAAGCCGCAGGGCGAACCCGGAGTGTTACTGGCGTGCTCCCCACAGGCATGATAATTTCGTCTTTTATTCGCTTTCGATTGAGGGATGACTAGAGTTATGACTGAATCTGCTCGTTTTCCTTTTCATATTGCCGTTGAGGGCCCCATCCGCGTGGGCAAATCGACGCTGGCGCGCATTCTGGCGCAGAAGCTGGGTGCCCGGCGTATAGCAGAGCCTGAGAACAACCCTTTTCTGGACCGCTTTTACCAGATGGAACCCGGTATGGGCTTTGCCGCGCAGATGTGGTTCCTGATGCAGCGCTACGAGCAGTTGCGCCAGCAGCCGGAGCAGGGCGGACAGCCGGTGGTTTCCGACTACATCTTTGAGAAAGACAAGATCTTTGCCTACATCAACCTGACAGATGCGGAACTGGAGCTATATAACCGCTACTACCAGTCCTTCCGTGAGCAGATGCGGATGCCGGACCTCGTCCTCTATCTGCAGGCCACGCCAGAGGTGATGAAGACCCGTCTCCGGCGCAAAGGAGTGCCGGGCGAGCGGGACATCAGCGATGGCTATCTGGAGCAGGTGGCCGAGGCCTACGAACACTTCTTTTTCCACTACTCCGCGTCCGACCTGCTGGTGGTGAACACTTCGGAGATCGACTTCGTCAACAGCGAACAGGACCTGCAACTGCTGCTGCGCCGCATTGCAGAGCCGGTGAAGGGCAAGCAGTATTTCCATCCGCTGGCGTCAGAGACGGCTGGTGTACGATAGCGGCGCTCCCCATCCAATTTCTGGAAAGCATCGACATCAACCAGATGTAGCGCGGTTTACGGTTGCAGGCCCAGCGGATTCTCGGCTGGTTTGGTTTCGGCAAGCTGTGCCCATGCTGCGGCAATCTGCGCCAAGGCATCTTGTACGGTGTTCGCCACTAGTATTAGCGCGCGATTTTTGGCTTTCAGCGTGCCTTCGGCAACCGCGTGGTCCAGAAACGTGAGCAGGCCATCGTAATAGCCGCAGACGTTGAGCAGCAGGCATGGCTTGTTGTGGATGCGCAGCTGCAGCCACGTCAGCACTTCGCAGAACTCCTCCAGCGTGCCAAAGCCGCCAGGCAGCGCCACAAACGCATCGGAGCGGCTGGCCATCAGCGCTTTGCGTTCGTGCATGCTGCCGACCACGTGCAGTTCGGTCAGTCCGGTGTGCGCCACCTCCTGCTTCATCAGCACCTGCGGAATCACGCCAATCACTTCGCCCCCGGCGTGGATCACGGCATCGGCAACGGCGCCCATCAGGCCGACGGTTGCGCCGCCGTAAACCAGTCCGTAACCAGCTTCGACCAGGGCCTTACCCAGTTCTTCCGCGGCAACGCGGTATTCCTCCCGCGTGCCCATGTTGGACGCGCAGAAGACACAAAGATTACGTTTCATATCACCTGAGGAACTCATCTCCTTCCAGAATATCCTCATGCGGGCAGCGGTACACTGGAAGGAGGAACGGAGCAGCAGTGCAGCAATTACTGGAAAAGATGAATCCGCAGCAGAGGGCTGCGGTGGAGGCCGTCAAAGGGCCAGTGCTGATCCTTGCCGGAGCAGGATCGGGCAAGACGCGTGTCATCACACACCGCATCGCATACCTGATCGACCAGTGCGGCGCCGCGCCGGACTCCATCCTTGCCGTCACTTTCACCAACAAGGCCTCTGCTGAAATGGCCGGGCGGGTGGAGAAGCTGCTGGGCCACGGCTCGCTGGCGAAGCCACTGCTCTGCACCTTCCACTCCTTCTGCGTGCGCGTGCTGCGGCGAGACATTGAGGCGCTGCGCATTGGCAACACCGGGCTGACGAAGGACTTCGCCATTTATGACGAAACCGACCAGCAGGCCGTCGTGAAGCAGGCGCTCAAGCGGCTGGGAGTGGATGACAAGCAACTGAAGCCGCGCGTGGTGCTCAGCAAAATCTCCTGGGCCAAGAACCACATGATCGACCCGCAGGAGTACTTCTTGGCATCCAGCAATCCGCTGGAAGAACGCATTGCGCATATTTTTGAGATTTATCGCAAGGAACTGGCCAAGGCCAACGCGCTGGACTTCGACGATCTGCTGCTGGAAACGGTGCGGCTGCTGAAATCGTCCAGTGAGGTGCGCGAGCGGTATAACCGCCGCTATCGCCACATCCTGATTGATGAGTATCAGGACACCAATCGTCCGCAGTACGAGCTGATGAAGCTGCTGGCGGGCGCAGAGCACAACGTCTGCGTGGTGGGCGATGAGGACCAGAGCATTTATAGCTGGCGTGGCGCGGACATCCGCAACATTCTGGAATTCGAGAAGGACTTTCCTGAGGTCAGAACCATCCGGCTGGAGCAGAACTACCGCTCGTCACAGGTGATACTGGAAGGTGCTTCCGCCGTGGTGCGCAACAACACGCAGCGCAAAGGCAAGGAGTTGTGGACGGCCCGCGAGGGCGGCCCGCTGATTGGCTACTACGAAGGGCCGGACGGCGAAAACGAAGCACTGTTCATTGCGGACCGCATTCAGAAATATCTGCGCACGGCGGGCGAGCAGGAAGAGCAGCCGCGTTGCGCGGTGCTCTACCGCACCAACTCGCAGTCGCGCCTGGTGGAAGAGGCGCTGCGCCGCTACGCCATCCAGTACACGATGGTCGGAGGCTTCTCTTTCTACGAGCGGGCGGAAATCAAGGACATGCTCTGCTACCTGAAGCTGGTGCAGAACCCGCAGGACTCCATCTCGCTGGCGCGCGTCGTCAATACCCCGGCACGCGGCATCGGCAAGTCGACGATGGAGACGCTGGAGCGGCTGGCGCTGGAAACCGGCGTCAGCACCTGGACGGCCATCGGCCAGGCCATTGCGGAGCGGTTGCTGCCGCAGCGCGCGCTGACGGCGCTGGAGGGCTTCCGCCGCCTGATTGAAGATGCCCGCGCCATGCTGGGAGCCGGCTTTGCCACAAAACTGCAGCAGGACGTGGGGGAGGACCAGAAACCAGGGAGCAGGGAGCGGGAAACAGGAAGCGGGGAGCAGTTTGCGGAGGAGCAGGAGATGCTCTTCGACACCAGTTTCGATTTTGGAGATGCGCTGGAAGAGCCGCTGGAGGATGCTGCTGCGGTAAGTTTTGCGCCAGAGCAGATGGAGCCTGAACAGGCCGGGTCTGCGCTGCTTGATCTTGCGCCGCTCGATCCAGTGCAGTTCAATCCGTTTCTTGCCGAGGAGGCCTCGCCGCTGCGCCGCCAGTTGGAAACCAGGCAGAAGGCTGCGGAAAAGGCCGAGTCGCAGGAGCGGGTAGAGGGTTTTCGCGCGCCGGGCGATCCGGCTACGCTGCCGGAGCTGATCAAATTTCTCAACGATCGCAGCGGCTACATCCGCGCGCTGGAGGACGAAGGCACACCGGAGTCCTTCTCCCGCATGGAAAACCTGAAAGAACTGGCCAATGCCGCGCAGGATGCGCAGGAGCGCGGGGAGACGCTGGCCGAGTTTCTGGACCACGCGGCGCTGGTGAGCGACGTGGACCAGTACAACGCCGATGCCCGCGTTACGCTGATGACACTGCACGCCGCCAAAGGGCTGGAGTTTCCGCTGGTCTTTCTTTCCGGCATGGAAGAGGGTATTTTTCCGCACTCGCGCACCTTCAACGATCCCAACGGACTCGAAGAGGAGCGCCGCTTGTGCTACGTGGGCATGACGCGCGCCATGGACACGCTCGTCCTGACGCGGGCACGCTATCGCCGCCGCTATGGCAACGATATGCCGGAGGCCAGTACGGCCTCGCGTTTTCTGGAAGAGGTCCCGGCCCATCTAATGGAGGACCTGGGCAGCCCGGCACAGCGGCCAGCGTGGAGTGAGGCTGGCAGTTACGGCGGCGGGTATGGCAATCGATACGGCGGACAACGCGGCGGCTACGAGAGCGAGCGCCACTACAGCTACGAGGATGAGGACCAGCGCCCGCAGTCCGCGGGCAGGGCCGCATCGTCCTATGGAAAATCCGGAGCAAAGCCGGATTCCATTGACAACATTGCGCAGTTTTTCGGTGCGAAAGGCAAGGGCTTTTCCCGGCCAAAAGTGGACGCGCCGGAGCCTGCGGGCAAGTCCGGATTACGCAATGGACAGCGTGTTCGCCACCCGAAATATGGTGAGGGGGTGGTCTTCCGCCGCGAGGGGGATGGGGAAGATGCCAAGATTACGGTACAATTTGCGAGTCACGGTATTAAAAAGCTGGTAGAAAAATTTGCCCAGCTGGAACGCTTGTGAGCCGCCGATTCCGGCAGGTTTTAGAAAAGAGACTGAGATGGCAAATACGAAGAGCATTGAAGACAAGGTAGAACGGAAAAAAGTAAAACGCACAGCCCGTAAGAAGGCTGCCCCCAAGGCCAAGCGCACCACGCCGCGCGGCTCCAACAAGCAGAGGATCAGGAAGATGGGCCGCAGCCTCGGCAAGCGCTAACACCAGGCCGCAGCGCGGCCAATACAAACAGGAAACAACACAAGGGCGGGCCGCAATGGTTCGCCCTTGTTGTAGCATGGTCGTTCGTAGTGAAAGCATGCGGCAACAATTCCCGTATTATTCCATTGCAGGAGCAACTACCCTGGCCAGGCAAATCTTCGCAACCAAGTCCATCGACAAGCTGATCCACGAGTCGGAGCACTCCGAACATGCTTTGAAGAAAACCCTTGGGCCGGTTTCGTTGACAGCGCTGGGCATCGGAGCGGTGATCGGGTCGGGTATTTTTACCGTCATCGGCACGGCCATTTCCGGGGAAAAGTTCGACACCAAGTCGATCCTGAACGCGCCGCTGCTGGACTACATCATTCATCATTCGGCTTTGGCGGGCCGCCCTGGCGCCGGGCCGGCGCTGGCCTTGTCGCTGATCCTGGTGGCGACCGTCTGCGCTCTCACCGGGTTGTGTTATGCCGAGCTGGCCTCGATGATCCCCATCGCCGGCAGCGCCTACACGTATACCTACGCCACGCTGGGCGAACTGATCGCCTGGATCATCGGCTGGGACCTGATTCTGGAATACGCTGGCAGCAACATGACGGTGAGCGTTGGTTTTGCCGCGCACATGGTGGGCCTGCTGGACTGGTTCGGTCTGCATCCTTCCGCCCGATGGATTTCGCCTGCCTTCCTGCCCGGCGGTTTGCAGAATTTGCAGGGGCACGCACTCTACAACCCCGGCTGGCACTTCGGCTTCAACATTCCGGCGTTCCTCATCGTGATGCTGCTCACGATTGTGCTGGTGCGCGGCATACGCGAGTCGGCCGAGGCCAACAACATGATGGTGGTGCTCAAAATCTCCGCCATTCTGCTGTTTGTCACTGCAGCGGCCCATTTCATCCATCCCAGCAACTGGCACCCTTTCATGCCGAATGGCTGGTCGGGCGTGCTGACCGGCGGCTCCATCATTTTCTTCACCTACATCGGGTTCGATTCGGTCTCCACGGCAGCCGAGGAGTGCCGCAATCCGCAGCGGGACGTGCCAATCGGCATCATCGCCACGCTGGTGGTCTGTACCATCCTGTATGTGGCTGTGGCGGTGGTGCTCACCGGGTTGGTGCCGTGGCAGTCCATGGTGGACGATGCCGCTCCGGTGGTGAATGCGCTTAAGAAACTCTCGCTGCAGCCGGGCGGGCACAGCCTGCACTGGGTGCATCTGGTGGTGCTGCTGGGCGCCATGATGGGCATGATCTCGTCCATCCTGGTCTATCAGCTGGGCCAGTCCCGCGTGTGGTTTGCCATGTCGCGCGATTGCCTGCTGCCCAAGGTCTTCAGCCGGGTGCATCCCCGCTACCGCACGCCGGATGTCGCCACCTGGGTGGCTGGCCTAGTAGTGGGCATTCCGGCCGGGTTGTTTGACATTGGCACGCTGGCCGATCTTTCGAACATTGGCACGCTCTTTGCCTTTGTGCTGGTCTCGGTAGGCGTACTGATCCTGCGATACCGCGAGCCGGAGCGTCGCCGCGGCTTCCGGGTGCCGGGCGGGCCGGTAATTCCGGTGCTCAGCATCCTGTTCTGCTTCCTGCTGATGATGGGGCTGCCCATCATTACCTGGACGCGCTTTGTGGTGTGGCTGGTCATTGGGCTGGTGGTTTACGTCCTTTACAGCCGCAAGCGCAGTGAGTTCTGCGCCAAGCCGGGCGCGCGGTAGCAGGGCCCTGCCACTGCGCGTAGACTGTTGAAGATGTCTCCGCGAGAAAAGAAATTCAATCCGGGAGAGGCGGCCTCGTGGCTGCTCGGCCTGCCCAAGGCGGAGTTGCATCTGCACCTGGAAGGCACCATTGCCCCGGAAACGCTGGTGGAGTTGAGCCAGCGGCACGATGCGGCCCCGCTGGATCTGGCTGCGGCCCGCAATCTATATCAGTACAAGGACTTTACCGGCTTTCTGATGGCCTTCAAGGCCGTTACCGAGCGCCTGCGCACGCCGGAAGACTACGAGCTGATTACCTACAACATGCTGCGCGGCCTTGCCCGGCAGGGTGTGGTGCATGCCGAGGCGTATGTCTCCTTCGGCATCATCTACTACTGGAAAAAGATCGAAGTCGACCCGTTCTTTGAGGCCATTGAGCGCGGACGCCTGCGCGGCGAGCAGGACTTCGGCGTCAGCCTGCTGTGGCTTATTGATGCGGTGCGGCATTTTGGCGCAGAAGAGGGTGCCCGCGTCTTTCGCAAGGCCGCGGAGCTGCGCCGCATTGCGCCCAGCATCGTCGGCATTGGCATTGGCGGGGATGAGGCCCGCGGCAGCGCCGAGCTTTTCCGGGATCTATATGCGGAGGCGCGCGACAATGGCCTGCGGCTGACCGCGCATGCCGGGGAGTCGGTGGGGCCGGAGAGCATCTGGTCGGCCATCAACATCGGCGCAGAGCGGCTGGGACATGGGTTGGCGGCACAGCATGATGCAGAACTACTGGAGGTGCTGGCTGAAAAGCAGATTCCGGTGGAGGTCTGCATGACCAGCAATGTGAAGACCGGTTGTTGCCCGGCCCTGGACGCGCATCCGGTGAAGGACTACTTTGAGCGGGGGCTGATGGTGACGCTCAACTCCGACGATCCGCCGATGTTTGGCAGCGATCTGGCAGGCGAGTACCAGATTGCGCATGAGCAGTTTGGCTTTACGCTGGAGCAGATGCGCGAACTGGCGGCCAACTCCGTGGAGGCCAGCTTTCTGCCGCCGGAGCGCAAGCTGCATCTGCTGAAGCGGGTGGAGCAGTACGGCTGGTAGTTACAGAAATCCTCCCCACCGGTTGACCAAACGAAAATTGCTTCGTCGATCCTGTGGCAGCGCGATGCGGTGGCGCGATTTGCGGGGAATCCTGCTGGTACACACACTGTACGGCACCCTGCGAATCCGGCAAGCCAGCACTGCGGGCTGTGCGCTATGATGCAGATATGGGGAAGGGCAGAAAAGGCCGTTTTGAGAAGGTGGCGGACGTGGACAGGGTAGTTACGCTCGCCGCTTCGGAGCCGGTGGCTGAGGATGATATGGGTGGCAAAACGCTGAGGACAATTGGTTGGGTGTCGGTCGGGGTCGGGATGGTGGCCCTGGGAGTGGCCGTTGGACGCGAACTGCGTCAGCGATACAAGTTCAACCGGCGCACCCCGTACGACTACTATTCCCACGCGGGTGACTCCATACCGGATGTGGACTACGGCGTCGGCATCTGAAGTCTCTTCGCATGAAGAGGCTT
Organism: Edaphobacter aggregans; assembly: GCA_022736715.1. GTDB lineage: Bacteria > Acidobacteriota > Terriglobia > Terriglobales > Acidobacteriaceae > DZDJ01. Next base: position 10,367 of record DZDJ01000018.1, on the reverse strand, counting down.
CCGGCGGCCCTGCGCTGGATGCAGAGAGTGTTTCCGGGGTCACAGTTTCAGGGCGCGATGTCCAATGTCGTGGCGGTAGTAGATACCATCGAAGTGGATCGTGCCCAGTGCCTCATAGGCCAGCGCCAGGGCTTGTTGCAGCGATTCCGCCGCAGCCGTTGCGCCCAGTACACGGCCACCCGCGGTCAGATATTTGCCCTCTACCAGCGCTGTTCCTGAGTGGAAGACCTGCACTCCGGCCACTTCGGCGGCACGATCGAGGCCGGTAATTTCCAGCCCACTGCGGAAGCTGCCCGGATAACCGGCGGAAGAAGCAATGATGCAGACGGAAGCGCCGGGCCTCCACTGCATCTGGGTCTCGCTCACGCGGCCATCGATGGAGGCCTCAAATGCGTCCAGAATGTCGCTCTCCAGCCGCATCAGCACGGCCTGCGTCTCCGGGTCGCCAAAGCGGGTGTTGAACTCCAGCACCATCGGTCCGCGCGGCGTCATCATCAGCCCGCAGTACAGGATGCCGCGGAAGGGCGCGCCTTCGGCGGCCATGCCGTCCACCACTGGCTGGGCAATGTGCGTCAGCAGCCAGTCGCGCATCTGGTTGTCGATGAGCTGGTCGGTGGAGTAGGCGCCCATGCCGCCGGTGTTCAGGCCGGTGTCGCCCTCGCCAATGCGCTTGTGGTCCTGCGCGGGAACCAGCGGAGCCACGTGCTTGCCGTCGCACAACACCAGGAAGGAGACCTCTTCGCCTTCCAGAAACTCTTCCAGCACCAGCTTTGTATCTGCCGAGCCCAGCAGTTTGCCGCTGAAGATGCCTGCGGCCGTTTCCAGCGCTTCTTCTTTTGTCTGACAGATCACCACGCCCTTGCCGGCGGCCAGCCCATCTGCCTTGACCACCAGCGGCGCATGGAAGAGCCCGATGGCCTGCTTGACTTCCGCCTCTGATGTACAGACTGCGTAATGCGCCGTGGGAATGCGATGGCGCTGCATGAACTCCTTGGCAAAGGCCTTGCTGGTCTCCAGTTGCGCGGCCGCCTGTGTTGGCCCAAAGACGCGCAGTCCGCGGCGCTCCAGCTCGTCCACCAGGCCGAGGGAAAGCGGCAGCTCCGGCCCGACAATGGTCAGGTCCGGGTTTTCGGCAGAGACGACCTGCAGCAAATCATCCAGATCTTTCTGGTTTACGGGAACGCACCGGGCCAACTGAGCAATGCCACCATTGCCCGGCGCGCAGACCACCTCAGTTACGCGCGCAGAACGGCGCAAAGCCCAAACGATGGCGTGTTCACGGCCACCCCCGCCAATCACCAGCACTTTCATGGGACCCATTCGCTCCTGTATTGCAGTTGTACTTCTGAGGCTAATTGATTTTTGCCGCAGGTGTATAGGTGCAGTTGGGGCAGGAGAGCGCTTTCCTCCGATTCGCAACGCCCGCTGGTATGCTGGCAACAGATTTCCTCAGGATGGACGGCAGCATGGCTTACGGGAATGCAGTACGCAGTGGGCGATCGTTGTGCGTACTGATCGCACTTGCGATGCAGTGCTCTGGAATGGCGTGGGCGGGGCCACCATTCCAGACGGATGATCCGGACCCGGTTCCGCTGCATCATTACGAGGCATATTCTTTTGCCAGCGCGGATGGTTCCGGCGTTGCCACGGCTACGCTGGGCCCTGCGGCCGAGTTTAACTGGGGAGTGCTGCCCAACACGCAGTTGCACATCATCATTCCTGTGGCTGGATATTTCCAGCCCTCCGGGCCAGACACGGCCGGGCTGGGCGATATTGAGACAGGCGTGAAGTACCGCTTCCTCAAGGAATCGAAATGGCGGCCGGAGGTGGGTATCTTCCCATTTATTGAACTGCCGACCGGCAGCCTCAGGCGCAATCTTGGCAATGGACAAGCCTGGGCGCGGTTGCCGCTGTGGCTGCAAAAAAGCTTTGGCCCGTGGACGACCTATGGCGGTGGTGGGGAAGTGATCAACAATGCGCCGGGGATGCGGGACTATCCTTTTGCCGGATGGCTGGTACAGCGGGAGCTGAACAGCAAGCTGACGCTGGGCATGGAAGCCTACGGGCATGGCGCCGAAGGTCAACTGAGTCCGGTTCCCAATGCTGCTACATTGCTGGATCTTGGCGGCTTCTACAATTTCCGTGATGGTTTTAGCCTGCTGTTCTGCGGTGGACACAGCGTAGTTGGCGAGGCAGAAACTTACGCCTACCTGGGACTCTACTGGACCTGGGGGCCGAAAGGCTCCGGCGGCGCAGGCGAAAGCGCACAGACAAACCTCTTTTCCACCATGCGGCATGCTGTGCGCTCGGACGCCGGCTTTCGCTGATGGTCTACTGTGGCAGCTTGCTGGCGGTCACCATTCTGCGGAAGGCTTCCAGTTGCCCCTGCTGATACTTTTCTGTTTCCAGCCATAAGCTGACCAGGGTGATCAGCGGCGGACATCTGCTGCCTTCCGGAGGATTACCGTAGCCGGGGCAGAAACTGTCACATTGGCAGCCGGTGTTGGCTGTATTGGTATTGGACTGTGTGCAGCGGGAAGACCTGGAAAGCATGAAACAGCACCTCTGCCTTCCAGCATGCCCTGCGCCCGGTGGCGCGTGGTGTGATGCTGGTCACTCTGCGCGCTGCTATTACCGGGGAATTACAAAGGCTGCTGTTTTTCTCCGTCCCGATCCACGCCTGCCGGAGTTACACTGGGACTGTGAACGCCCTACCCCGTCATCGCCGGGCCGTGCAGGTTCCCAAGCTCAAGCGCTTTCGTCGCGGCAAGCCTGACCGTGGACGAATTCTTTCCGTCTGACCCCAATCTTCAACATCACTCCAGATCAATTCTGGTAGGCTTTTGCCGTTGCCTGCGCCTGCGTTTTTCCGTGCTCTACTCGGATGCGCCGACCGGGCCATAGCCGCGCCGCCACATCGCTGCGCGCCACCTGAAGAGGACACTCACCATGAACAGCTTTGGCAGCAAAGCCGTACTCCAATCCGGCCCGCAATCCTACGAAATCTACCGGCTGGACGCTCTGGCCAGCAAGGGCATCAAACTCAGCCGTCTGCCCTTTTCGCTGCGAATTCTGCTGGAAAACCTGCTGCGCCAGGAAGACGGCAAGTCCGTGACGGCGGACGACATCGAATTTCTGGCCAAGTGGGAACCCAAGGCCGAGCCGAGCCGCGAAATCGCCTACATGCCGGCCCGCGTGCTGATGCAGGACTTTACCGGCGTGCCAGCCATTGTGGACCTGGCCGCCATGCGCGACGCGATGAAGACGCTGGGCGGCGACCCGCAGAAGATCAATCCGCTGCAGCCCGCCGAGCTGGTGATTGACCACTCCGTGCAGGTGGACCAGTACGGCACCGGCAACAGCTACTCGCTCAACGCGGCGCTGGAGTTTACCCGCAACCGCGAGCGCTATGCCTTTCTGAAGTGGGGCCAGTCCTCCTTCCGCAACTTCTCCGCCGTGCCGCCGGGCATGGGCATCTGCCACCAGGTGAACCTGGAGTATCTGGCGCGGGTTGTGTTTACCACGCAGCCGGATGCGGAGGGTGTTGTCCGCGCGTATCCGGACACGCTGGTGGGTACGGACTCGCACACTACGATGGTCAACGGCCTGGGCGTGCTGGGGTGGGGTGTTGGCGGCATTGAGGCCGAGGCGGCCATGCTCGGCCAGCCGGTATCCATGCTGGTGCCACAGGTGGTTGGATTCAAACTGACGGGTAAGCTGCGCGAAGGCGCTACAGCCACCGATCTGGTGCTGACCGTGACGGAAATACTGCGCAAGCTGGGCGTGGTGGGCAAGTTTGTGGAGTTCTACGGTTCTGGCATCAGCGAACTGCCGCTGGCCGACCGCGCCACCATCAGCAACATGGCGCCGGAGTATGGCGCAACCTGCGGTATCTTCCCGGTCGACGCGGAAACGCTGCGCTACCTGAAGCTGACGGGCCGCACCGCCGAGCAGATTGCGCTGGTCGAGACCTACTACAAGGAGCAGGGCCTTTTCCACACCGCCGATGCTCCGGAAGCCGAATACTCCGCCACATTGTCGCTGGATCTTTCCACCGTGGAGCCGAGCGTGGCCGGGCCGAAGCGCCCGCAGGACCGCGTTCCGTTGAGCGAAACCGGAGCCAGCTTCCAGAAGCAGCTGCCTGCCCTGCTGGGCCCCAATGCGGGCAAAGCGCAGGACCGCCAGGTGCAGCGCTGGGAGGGCGAAGGTGGCCACAAGAGCAACGGCCATGAGAGCGACGAAATCCAGACCACGGTGCAGGAGCGCTTTGGCGTGGAGGTGGACCGCTATCTCGACCACGGCTCCATTGTGATCGCGGCCATCACCAGTTGCACCAACACCAGCAACCCATCGGTAATGCTGGCCGCTGGCCTGCTGGCGAAAAGGGCAGTGGAAAAGGGCCTGAGCACGCCGCCATGGGTCAAGACATCGCTGGCGCCAGGCTCCCGCGTGGTGACGGACTACTACGAGAAGGCAGGCCTTACGTCGTATCTGGACAAGCTGCGCTTCAACACCGTCGGCTATGGATGCACTACGTGCATTGGGAACTCCGGCCCGCTGCCGATGGACGTTTCCAGGTCCATTGAAGACCACGGGCTGGTGGCCGTGTCTGTGCTGAGCGGCAACCGCAATTTTGAGGGCCGTATCAACTCCGACGTGCGCGCCAACTATCTGATGTCGCCGCCGCTGGTCGTTGCTTATGCGCTGGCTGGACGCATTGACCACGACTTCGACAAGGACCCGCTGGGCAAGGACAAGGATGGCAAGCCGGTATTTTTGAAGGACATCTGGCCGACGCAGGAAGAGGTGAGCAGCGCGGTTGCCAGCGCCATCGACACGGCGATGTTCCACAAGGAATACTCCACCGTGGCACTGGGCGACCAGAACTGGCAGAACCTGAAGTTTCCCAGCGGCGATACGTATGGCTGGGAGGGTGACTCCACCTACATCCGCAAAGCGCCGTACTTTGACGGCATGCCCGCCACGCCAGCTCCGGTGGAGGACATCCGTGGAGCGCGCGTGCTGGCTGTGCTGGGCGACAGCGTGACCACGGACCACATCTCGCCTGCTGGCTCCATCAAGCTGAACGGCCCGGCGGGCAAGTATCTGGTGGAGCATGGTGTGAAGCCTGCCGACTTCAACAGCTACGGCTCACGCCGCGGCAATCACGAGGTGATGGTGCGCGGTACTTTTGCCAATGTGCGCCTGAAGAACAAGCTGGCTCCGGGAACCGAGGGTGGCGTGACGCGTCTGCTGCCGGAAGGCGAACAGATGAGCATCTATGATGCTTCGGTGATCTATGCCGGGCGCAAAACTCCGCTTGTGATTCTGGCGGGCAAGGAATATGGCTCCGGCAGCTCGCGGGACTGGGCGGCGAAGGGCCCGCGCCTGCTGGGCGTGCGCGCGGTGATTGCGGAGAGCTACGAGCGCATCCATCGCTCGAACCTGGTCGGCATGGGTATTCTGCCGCTGCAGTTTGAAGCGGGCCAGAATGCGGAGTCGCTGGGCCTGACGGGCGAGGAGGTCTTTGACATTCCGGGCCTGAAGGAGATGCTGGACGCGAAGTTTGCCAATGGCAAAAAGCTGACGGTCAAGGCCGAGTCGGAAGGCGGCAAGACGACTGTCTTCACCGCAACGGTCCGCATCGACACGCCGCAGGAAATCCTCTACTACCAGCACGGCGGCATTCTGCAGTATGTGCTGCGGCAGTTGGCGGCGAACTAAGGGTCTTCTGGTTTAGCGAACAGCAGGTTTTGCGCAAAACGTTTGGAATGGGCGCAAAACCTGCTATTTCTTTTGCTCCGTGCTTTCCGTAGCATTCTGCTTTTTCCCTTTTTCGATTTTCTTGAGGCGTTCCACATCAGGCGTCGCCTGGTCTGTTGTGCGAAACGACCCGATCCAGGCTGTCTGGCCTGAACGCTTTTTCCCTTCCTTCTTTTTCAAATCATCCGGATTCGGTGTTTGTTGATAAAGCACGTCCATCTCAATCTCCTTTCATCAGCCCATCGATCCCATGCATCAGTCGCTTGAGAAAGGAACTCTTCCTCTCTTCCACGGGGAGCGCGGACAATGGGAAAACTTTATTGGCCGACCATTGCGTGTTTCTGCTTGCAGCTTCTTCCGCAGTGGCGGCGGACTTTGGCTTGCGTCTTCCCCAGGTCTGCGGTCTGCCGAGTTGATTCACCCTGAGCTTAAGAGCGATCACGGAATCGTCCGCAACGATCACTGAGAAGAATTCATCGGAAACTGTCTCTCCCGGCTCAATCCATTCATGGTCCTTGAAAACATCTGTCGCAAAATCCAGTTCCGTAGCGGTTACTCCGTCAGCGCTTGTGGAGTCCTGTTTGTACAGGCTGTACTGAATGCCGCTGCCCAGATTTTCCAGGGCAATTTTCGAGAGGCCGATGTTCTTTGCAACCACCTTGCCTGTCACCTGCAGCCTGCCGTCGAGCTTCTGAACGCCCGCGGAGACCGCCAGTTCCAGCCTGGACTTGAAAGTGCGCCCGCGCCAGTAGTGCATCAACACCCACGCGCCGCCAAGAACCACGGCCGCAATTTTGGCCAGCTTCTCCCACTGGTCGAGCGTGGGCCATTGCCACGGGGAGAGATGGGCGAGCCATAAAGCCGCGGTCACGGAGGACGAGTCGTGCATTGAGCCGGATGGTAGCACCAAGGCATGCTTTCCGCACCAGCTTTATGGATGGCCAACCGTCCGCAGCAGCGGAAATTGTGCAATACGGGCAACGATTGCATCAAGATGGAGTCAGCTTGCCATATCACTGCAACTTGCTGCATATCGAGGCAGATGTCCAGACTGGCCTTGCCCTTTGCGCAGGGGCAAGACCCAATTGCCCCATGCTGGCAGGACCGCTTTCAACACTATTCGGCAGCAATTGCAAGTTGGATGGATGCGAAAGCAGGGGCCATCCGATGTTTCGGCTTTTTCTTGTTGTTGGCGGGTGGAGCGCTGGTGGCGTATTGCTTTGGATGCATTATTCCGGAGCGTCCAGTTTTTTCGTGACCAGTTCGTTCAGCAACGCAGGATTGGCCTGGCCTTTGGAGACGCGCATCACCTGGCCCACAAAGAAGGCCGCCACGGTCTTCTTGCCGCCGCGGTACTGCTCCACCTGCTTGGGGTTGGCCGCGATGACCTCGTCGATCATTTTTTCGATGGCCGCCGGGTCGCTGATCTGCTGCGGCTTTTCGCGTTCATAGACAGAGGGGAAGTCCTCGGATTTTTCAAAGCAGATGTCGAGCAACTGCTTCAGCATTTTGCTGGAAAGCTCGCCGCTTTCGGTCAGGTCGGCTGCCAGCGCGATGCCTTTCATGGAAACCGGGGACTGCTCCAACTCCAGGCCAGCGGCCTTCAGACGGCCCAGCATCTCACCCTGGAAAAGATTGGCGACGCGCTTGGGGCTTTTTGCGGATTTGGCGATAGCCTCAAACTGGTCGGCCCGCTCGCGGGTGGAGGTGAGCACCTGCGCGTCCTGCCCGGTGATTTCGTACTCGGCTACCATGCGGGCGCGGCGGGCCTCCGGCAGCTCCGGCAGCGCTTTCAGAATCTCGGCCTTCCATTCGCTGCTCACGATGAGGTGCGGCAGATCCGGCTCTGGGAAGTAGCGGTAGTCGTGGGCCTGCTCCTTGGAGCGCATGGAGAAGGTGCGGCCCTCGGCGTTGTTCCACAGGCGCGACTCCTGCACGACGCGGCCGCCGGACTCGACGATCTCAATCTGGCGCCCGATCTCGTGCTCCAGCGCGGCCTTGATGTAGCGGAAGCTGTTCACGTTCTTTACTTCGGCCTTGGTGCCGAACTGCTCCGCGCCCTTCAGCATCACGCTCACGTTGGCGTCGCAACGCAGCGAGCCTTCTTCCATATTGCAGTCGCTCACGCCGGTGTAGAGCAGGATTTCTTTCAGTTTGGTCAGGTACTCGAAGGCCTCGTCCGGCGTGCGGAGGTCGGGCTCGCTGACGATCTCCACCAGCGGCGTGCCGCAGCGGTTCAGGTCAATGTAGGTGCATGTGGCGGAGTCGGCAAAGCCATCGTGCACGCTTTTGCCGGCATCCTCCTCCATGTGCAGGCGGGTGATGCCGATGCGCTTGGTGATGCTGTTTCCGGCGGCATCGAAGGCGGGCACGTCGATCCAGCCATGCTCGGCAATGGGCCTGTCGAACTGCGAAATCTGGTAGCCCTTGGGCAGGTCAGGGTAAAAATAGTTCTTGCGCGCAAAGACGCTGGTCTCATGGATGCGGCAATTCAGCGCCGTGGCCGCCAGCACGGCGTACTCCACCGCCTGCCGGTTGAGCACTGGCAGCGCGCCGGGCAGCGCGAGGCAGACCGGGCACACATTGGTATTCGGGGCCGAGCCGTACTGGTTGGCGCAGCCGCAGAAGGCCTTCGTTTTGGTCAGCAACTGGACGTGAACCTCCAGGCCGATGACGGGCTGATACTTGGCAATGACTTCGGGCGAAAGTGCGGTGGCTGTGGACATAAATTGATGCTTTCTAATCTGTTTAGCCCTGCGAAGGCTCTGCACGATTGGAAGTTTCTACGATCTTATCGAGGACTGATCCAATTTCTGGATCAATTTGTTCAACAAACTTAGCAAGTTTATGGTAGTTGCTCTTCCTCATAATATTCTCGATGCTCAGAGATCTGAAGAATTCCTCAAATAGCGGATCAAGAAATTCATCGCTAGCTTTTGTGTCATGCCACCATCTATACATCGTGTTTTGCAGGGCAATTGGAGACACAAGGTTTGTAATTGTACTATCCATGATCTGAGTCAACCTGGTACGTTCCTGCTCGTCAAAGAGTGGGCCGGAGCTTCTCTCCCCAGCCAAATTAATTGCATAGTTGAGCAATGTGGCTGGTTGACACAGATAGTTTTCAATCTCACGACGCTGAAGCATCACTTCGTTCAATGCGACGGTTGGCTGTAGAGCTTTATCAAGTCGATCGCAGAGAAGAAAGCCAACAAGATCGAGCTTTGCTTCCCGTAAGCCCTGAAAATGCGCTCTAGCTTTTTGAGGTTGGTTTTGCACATAGTGTACAAAAACATCCTTGAGAGCCGATGCGGCAGGGTGATTTAAGTGTTCTGCAAATGCTCTCAGTATTGCAAGATCGGTCGCGCCTTCAAGGTATAGAACCCATCCCTTTTGCTCGGCTTGATAGTACTGGTCAAATCCAATCTCTTTGAGGGATTTAAGTACCTGAGAGCCACGATCGTCAATTCGATGGGGCTTCCCAACAAATGCGATCACGAGGTCTTTGTCCGCAGCTTCATTCAAGACAATTTCTGAATGACTTGCAGCTATAATCTGGCTGTTTTGAGATTCGGCCTGTTCGCTGATTATGCGATAGATTTCTCTTTGTTTTAGAATCTCAAGATGGGCATCTGGTTCATCCAGAAGCAAGACCGTGTTAGGGTTGGCGGACAAGTACGCAAGCAACAACAATGTCTGTTGTACGCCGCGGCCTGAACATGAAATGTCTAGAACGCTGCCTTTCTGATCCTTGTAGCTCAACAGAATTTCTGCTCGTTCGGGTCTCAATTCCGGTTCTTGAAGCTCGACCCCAAATAGGCTCTTCATCTGTTTCGTCAGGCCATTCCATTTGGCTTCTCCTTCTTTGTCTGGAAAAGCGCGGACAAGATAGCATAGATTGCGTAATACTTCCGCAGTTCTGCCTTGTCCAATCAGATAAGAAATTTCTGCTGGTTGCTTGGCGAATTCCTGTTCGGCGAGGCCGGACATTGGCGGCAAAAATGCAACTTTTACCGGGGCCGCTTCAGGTGGCACAAGCATGCGATTCGAGTTTGTCCCGTTATCCAGCCTCAAAGGACGGCAATAGAAAGATTCTTCGTTCGCATAGTCAAATTCAAACCCACAGTCCCAGCTAACGTTGTTTGTGAAACCGCTAAGCTGTATATCAATGCGGACATTGCTGGTTTTCAGCTTTTCTTCTCCGCCATTCCTTTGAACGTCCCTTACGTGTAGATCCCTCCACAGGAGAGACGCGTTCGGGATAGGTGCTGCTATAAAATCTCTCCGATTGATGACCACTCCTGGGCGCTTACTCGGAGCTTTGCTCGTATTGCGCTTTTCCTGCCAACGTCTCAGGCCAAGCTCCCATAGTGCTACAGCTTGCAATGCACTGGTTTTACCTGAGTTGTTTGGGCCGATAAAAACTACAGGACTTCCCAGTTCAATGTTGACTTCATCGAATTTCTTGAAATTTCGGATTAGGAGATTAGTTAACATATTGAAAACTAATACGTGAGTACCATTCATTGTACAGTTGAAATAGTGATCTATGATCCTTCCGTTTGTCCGTGAGCTGTTTGCGGAGCTGGAGCATACCGAGTCGT
>DZDJ01000343.1 GCA_022736715.1 Edaphobacter aggregans | reverse complement strand
GGGCAGGTGGAGGCGCAGTTCCCCGCGTTGCGCCTTGCGCAGTTTGTTCTCCCACAGCCGCATCCCCATCTGGCGCACTTCCAGGCTGGAAAGCAGGCCCTTGAAGCCCAGCAACAGGCGATCATCCGGACAGCGCGGATTATACTCCTGCCGCTCGTCAATGAGCAACGCCCCGCTCAGGGCCGCCAGTTCCACCAGGCGATGCCATTCGCTATCCTGGCGGGCCAAACGCGAGGCTTCCACGCTGAAGATGGCGCCCACCTGTCCCAGGGCGACCTCGGCTAACAATTGCTCGAACCCACTCCGTGTGGCGTGGGGGTTGGAAGCGGAATGCCCTAAATCGGCATCCACCACCACAATGCGTTCTTGCGGCCAGCCCAGTTGCCAGGCACGTTGTTGCAGGTCATATTGTCGGCGAGCGCTTTCCTGGTGTTCCTGCACCTGGCTCAGGCTGGATTGACGAACATAGATATAGGCCAGACGTTGCAAGTGATCCGGCTGGACTTTAGTGGTTGGGGTTGTCATCGGGTTTCCCCTCCACCGGTTTGCTCAGTTGCTGCAGGATCATCCGCACTAAAATGGCGATCACCCGGGCTTGTTGCGCCGGGGACAATTGGGCCAGCGTGAACGGAACGGGCTTTTCCATGTGTTCCTCCTTCAAGTTGTTGATCTTTCTGAGGAGGAATTGTGCCCGAAGACGGCTTCTTGTGGGAAAGCGCATCCAGGCGTTGGCGCAAGGCAACCAATTGCTCTGGAAGAAAGCGCGTTCCCGTCAGGGTTACAGGCGCAGCGACCAGATCTGTCCAAGCCAGCGCAACGAAGCGCTGCTCACCACTGGGAAGCTGGATCAGGACTCCAGCGGATGATCGTTGCAGTGACGGAAATGTTTGTCCCCGCAATGGATGCGCAGGATGGATGATAGTCACATCGGATGGATGTGCTTTTAAGTGTGTTTTATTGATGTCGCTTTGGGAATTGCCGTGATTCTGTACGCGGATCACACGGATTTCACGGAATTACG
>DZDJ01000342.1 GCA_022736715.1 Edaphobacter aggregans | reverse complement strand
TGTTCTTCATCGTCGAGCAATTACGCGAGCGCGGTATGCCACTCGAACTCGCCCTTCTGCCCATCGTGGAAAGCTCCTATCAACCGCAAGCCACCTCACGCTCCCAAGCCGCCGGATTGTGGCAATTCATCCCAAGTACCGGCACACAATACGGCCTGAAGCAAAACTGGTGGTACGACGGCCGCCGCGACGTACAAGCCTCCACCCAGGCTGCACTCGACTATCTGCAATACCTCAACAACATGTTTAACGGCGACTGGGCACTCAGCCTTGCTGCCTACAATGCCGGCGAAGGCACCATCAGCCGCGCCATTAAAAAAGCCGAAGCCAAAGGGGAGCCAACGGATTATTGGTCACTCGACCTGCCCGATGAAACCGAACACTACGTCCCACGTCTGCTGGCTTTGGTGCGCATGTTCAACGCCCCTGAAAGCTGTGGCCTGACACCGCACCGCGTTGAAGACATGCCCGTCTTTACCCAAGTCACCTTCGACAAACCGCTGGATTTATCCAAAATCGCCTCCGCCGTCTCCATGAGCGAAGCCGATTTATATCGCTTCAACCCAGCCTTCAAACGCGGCGTGAATGGACACGGCCAAGACATCGTCGCCCTGCTTTTACCCACGGACAAAGCCGAACAACTGCGTGGCCGCGACATGGAAGACTTCTGTGTCACCCTCGCCCCACCGCGTAGCGTCACCCTGAAAAAAGCTGAAAGTCTAGCTTCTGTCGCCAAGCGGTATGGTGTGAGCCAAAGCGAGATTCGCGACATCAACCCGCCGTTGAGCGCAAAACTCAAACGCGGTCAAAGCCTGCTGATTCCGTCCAACCGCATGATCGCGGGTCGCGGTAGTAACGTCGTCGCTGAAACCGAAACACCTGCGCAACCCGACCCACTCAAACTACCCGCTAAAGAACGTTACGCTGTCGCCCCGAAAATTACCCATTCGGTCAGCGCAGGCGACAGTCTGTTCAATATCTCGCGCAAATACGGGGTTACACCCAACGAGCTAGCCTCGTGGA
>DZDJ01000341.1 GCA_022736715.1 Edaphobacter aggregans | reverse complement strand
TAGTAGCAAGGACGGCGTTAGCCGTCACCCAGTCCCGGAGGGCTGGGCAGCCCCCCCGGCGAGGGGCGAACAGGATATTTGCTTGCAAATTCCGTAGTGAGTACTGTATTGGCGGGATACAATACAAGCACACAACTTCCTCCCGACCACTTCCCAGGTGAACTCGACCATATGGCTTACGCAATACTTCGGGCTGCGAAGCTAAAAAGCTACGGCAACATCGGCGGCTCGTCTTCGCACAACTTCAGGGAACGGCAGACACTCAACGCAGACCCGGAACGCACCCCCAGCAACATCACCAGCGGCGCACAATCGACTAAAGAAGTCATTGCAGCGGTTAAAGCCAGACTGGAGACTGTCCCCACGGTGCGAAAAAACGCAGTGCTGGCCGTCGAGTACTTCATCGGCATGTCGCCCGAGTTTGTCAAAGAGGGCGGCAACATTAAGGGGTATTTCGACGCGGCGGAAAAGTGGTTAAAGGAAAAGCACGGCGCGGCCAATGTGGTGGCGATCACGCGGCAGTTTGACGAGACCACCCCGCACATTTGCGCCTATGTTGTCCCCATCGACCCAAAAGGAAAGTTGAATTGCTCACATTTTTTGGACGGTCGAACAAAGCTCAGCGAGATGCAGACGGCGTTTGCCGAAGAGGTCGGGAGGCAATTTGGGCTAGAGCGCGGCATCGAGGGCAGTCAAGCAAAACACCAGACAATCAAGCAGTATTACGCCCAGATTCAAGCCCCCACGCCTGAACTGAAGACCCAGATACCAGAAGTTCCAGCGGCCACCACAAGCCAAAAAATGGCCGAGGCGGTGGGCATTTCCACCGATCACAGCCGAGCTTTAGCGCAACAAGAAGCGGCAAAGAAGCGGCGAGCAGCAGAGTACAGGTCATTACGCGAAGCAGAGCAAGCGAAAGCCAAGCAATACGACATTGAGAAAGACGCACAACAAGCTAGGGCGGCGCGCCTGTCCGAGCTGAGAGCGAATGCTACACAAGCTAGAGATCTACCGCTGGCGCTCG
>DZDJ01000340.1 GCA_022736715.1 Edaphobacter aggregans | reverse complement strand
GCCGCTGGGCGGATACACATCTGCTACAGGCCGAGCAACCACTGCTGGATGAGGCCGTGCCCATGTTTGAGCGCGTGATGATTGAAGCCGCCCTGGCACACACCCACGGCCTGAAACAGGATGCCGCCATGGTGCTCGGCTGGGGGCGCAATACCCTGGCGCGCAAGATGAAAGAGTTGGGGATGGATGAGTAGCCTCATGCAGCTGGAAGATATTCTTTACCACGAGGGCTTTGGCACGCGGCGCACCTGTGCGGGGCTGATCGAAACAGGCGCGGTCGAGGTGCTGGATGCTGCGGGTTTGTGGCAGGCGGGCGTGGCAGAAGACTACCCGGCGGAGGGCTTGCGCCTGCGCGTGCAAGGGCAGGTGTGGGAATGCCACATCAAGGCGTACATCATGCTGCACAAGCCGGCGGGGACAGAGTGCTCGCAAAAGCCCTCGGCGCATCCCAGCGTGTACAGCCTGTTGCCCGCGCCGCTGCGGCAGCGCCCGCACAAGGGCGGCGCCTTGGGTGTGCAGGCGGTGGGGCGCTTGGATCAGGACACGACCGGGCTGTTGCTGTTGAGCGACGACGGCCAGTTTATTCACCGCATGAGCTCACCGAAAAAACATGTCGCCAAGGTCTATGAAGTCACCACCAGGCACCCGCTGGACGAGGTGCAAGTGCAGCAACTTCTGGCAGGCGTGGTGCTGGATGACGACCCCGCGCCCGTTAAAGCGGCCGCCGCCGAGCAGGTGTCCGCGCATCATCTGCGCCTTACGCTGACGGAAGGTAGATATCACCAAGTCAAACGCATGCTGGCCGCCGTGAGCAATCGGGTGGAGCGCCTGCACCGCTCACAGATTGGCGGCTTGAAGCTGCCTGAGGATTTGTTGCCCGGGCAATGGCGTTATTTGAGTGAGCAGGAGTTGCTTTTGGCGCAAGGTCGTTGAAATTGAATGAGGACTTACGCAAATGTGGGCTTGCGCCACCTCCGCATGCGGGAGAGTTTTTGTAGGGTGGATAAGCGTAGCGCATCCACCGTGCCGCCCTT
>DZDJ01000339.1 GCA_022736715.1 Edaphobacter aggregans | reverse complement strand
CACGAATATACGGCGGGTTGCTCACAATCATATCGAACACTTCATCCGCCAAGCCGTCACACCAACTGCCCAGACGAAAGTCCACATTCAAGCCCAAGGCTTGCGCATTGGCCTGCGCCACAGCCAAAGCCTGCGGCGACACATCGACCGCCACCACCTGCGCATCCCGACGCGCATTCGCCAAAGCAAGCGCAATCGCTCCGCTGCCCGTGCCCAAATCCGCGACACAGCATGATGAAGACGGCAAACGCGCCAAGGCCGCCTCAACCAGCAATTCGGTCTCCGGACGCGGAATCAATACCGCCGACGACACCGCCAGATCCAGACCATAAAACCCACGCGAGCCGAGCAGATAAGCCACCGGCTCGCCGGCCACCCGCCGCATGATTAAAGACTCAAACGCCAACAACTCATCAGCCGACAACGCCACTTCCGGCCAGGCGACAAAATAACTACGCGCACGCTGCAACACATATGCCAGCAAAATTTCCGCATCGGCACGCGGGCTGTCGGAGCTCACTAACCGAGCCTGCGCTGCGCCCAATACCGCAACTATGCAGTAATCATTCACGAAGCCACTTCCATCAGCTCCACCCCATTACCATCCGGGTCACGGCAAAAAATCGATGTCCGCCCGGAACGGCTGCGCGTGAATGCCACACCCGCCGCCTGCAATCGGGCCTCAAACGGCGCAAGTACTGCCACCTGCACGGCAAAATGTCGGTCTCGTCCGGCATGTTCCACCCGGCCTTGGGTCGCATCTTGATTGGGCAACTCCATTAAATGCAGTTGTTGCGCACCCAGAGCCAACCACGCACCGGGGAAGCCCAGATCGGGGCGTTCGATCACCTGCAAGCCCAAGACATCCCGGTAAAAACGCAAAGCGCAGGCGGTATCCGTCACCAAAACGCTGACATGATGCAAACCAAGAACACCAACCGAAGCCATCATTTATCACCTTACCTTTGTGGCCTTTGGGCTATACTTCCGCGCCATTCTCTACCAGCTTTGTCTATTCATGAACCCCGATCTTGG
>DZDJ01000338.1 GCA_022736715.1 Edaphobacter aggregans | reverse complement strand
AGCATCCCCTCAATTTTCAACCCGCCGCGAGCAAGAACCCGCGAGCATTGGCCAAGACGGGATCCAACGACTCCAGGAATCTGGCTTTCGGAAAAGCGGTTCGGATGGCCTTGTCGTAAAAGCCGCTGCCGCCGCCAGCCATGATGACCGCATCGATCGCAACCGAGCGGTCGCGGAGCATTTCGCGGATGCTGTCTACGATGTTCGCGGAGATCTCGCCGGAGGCCTGCGCCACGTAATCCCCAATCTCGCGATATTCGCCGGAAACCACGACACGGGTTTTTCCTTCGCGCAAGGCGTTCTCGATGCGTTCACGGGCGGGCGACTGCCCATAATCCTCGCGAATCAGTTCCATGATCCGCTCGATGACCACCGAACTAGCCTGCATGCTGCTGCCTGATCGGTCTTTCTTAAATTGGCCTTTGTCGATCACGACCCAATCCACGGAATAGAACCCAGGATCCACCACGAGAACCGTCGACTCGTAAATAGGATCGTCTTGATTCAGGCCGGAAACGGCATCAAGGAAGGCGCCGAACGGCTGCGGGACAACACTCACTTTCTCGACCTTGATCTTCACCTTGGCCGCGACTTGGTGCTCCCCGGTCAACTGTTTTTGCAAGCTATCAACAATTTTCAGATCGTCGAACTGCCACACAGGCAAACCGATCACCAAGTGCTCCACCACCGACGCCCCGGAAGCCACAAGCGCTGCGTGGAACAAAGCCTTGTATTGCACAGAAGATGCATAGTCCTCGTGAACGACGCGGGTGTAGTCGGAAAGCGTCTCGGGATCAGCGCCAGCTACATACTGCACGCCATCGACCAGGACCTGGAAGCCTGTCGATTTACCACGCAAACCAAGCCTCGTCTGGCTTCCGGCCAACGCAGCAGAAGCTGGATAGGCGTGTGTCTCGGTCGCGCCGTTCTTGCCAATCGCCACTTTCAAGTTCGAGTAGCCAATATCCAATCCAACCGCCATACGAGTCATAAAAACTCCGAAAGAAATTTGTGGGGCAGACCGGCGCGCCATCTTGC
>DZDJ01000337.1 GCA_022736715.1 Edaphobacter aggregans | reverse complement strand
GTGCAAACAGCGCCGGGGCAGGAAATGCAGGTGGATTTTGGCGAAGTTGGGCAGCTCTATGATCCGGGCAGCGGGAGTATCCGCACGGCTTATGTATTTGTGGCGACCTTGAGCTATAGCCGCCATCAGTACGCCGAACTGGTATTCGATCAAAAAGTGGTGACCTGGATTGGTCTGCATCGGCGGGCGTTTGAATATTTTGGAGGTGTGCCAGCCAGGGTGGTGCCGGACAACCTGAAAGCGGCGGTGCAGAAAATCCTGATTCACGATGCGGTTTTGGGTGAAGCCTACCGCAAGCTGGCGCTGCACTATGGGTTCATGATCAGCCCAACCATTCCGTATACGCCGCGCCACAAGGGCAAAGTGGAAAACGGTGTGCATTATGTCCAGCGCAACTTCATCGCCGGGCAGACATTTGCCGACATTCATTGCGCCAACCAGCATCTCAAAAATTGGGTTCGGGATGTGGCCGGGGTGCGCGAACACGGCACAACCCACCAGGCGCCGCTGAGCCTGTTCAAAGAATTTGAGCAAGCAGCCCTGCTGCCCTTGCCCGAAACAGCCTTCAGTTTGTGCGAAATCCGGGTGGCAAAAGTTCATCCAGATTGCCACGTGGTCGTTTCGGGCAGCTTCTACTCCGCGCCATACGCCTACGTGGGCCAAAAGCTGGATGTTTACCTCCACGAAAAAACCGTTGAACTGTATCAGGGCCAAAAACTGGTCGCCACGCACCTGCGCTGCGAACATCCCGGACAATGGCAAACCCGGCTGGAGCATTACCCCGCACAAAAAGCCGCCTTTTTGGAGCGCACGCCCGACTTTTGTCGCCAACTTGCCATTCGGCTGGGCCCTGCCGCCAGCAAAGTAGTGAACAGCCTGCTGGCAGAACGCCCCCTGGATCGGTTGCGTTCTGTGCAAGCTATCTTGCGACTGGAAGAAACCGTGGGCGCACAGCGCCTGGAAGCTGCCTGTGCGCGAGCCGTGCATTATGGCGACTTCCGTTACCGGCGCATCAAAGAAATCCTGAACGCCGCGCTGGAT
>DZDJ01000336.1 GCA_022736715.1 Edaphobacter aggregans | reverse complement strand
ACCCGCAATGCGGTCGATGCGGTCAATTTTGACATTGAGATGCAAGCCGCCAATCTCAATCGACTGCTTCAACTCTCGCGCCTCGACCGTAAATGGCGGCCGCTCGCGCTCGATAACCAGCCATGCCAGCACCAGCTCGCTCAAGCGCGCCACTTCCAAAGCCTGTAAACGCGCAGGCCACAACGAGGCATGTCGGCGTGCCAGTTCATCAACCGCCGTTTGCACATGGCGCAGCACGCAGGCCTGTAACGCCGCTTCATCCAGCGCCAGCAACGCGGCCTGATGACCCAATTCACCCCACAAGGCTTCCATCACCTGGTGCAACAGGTTGCCGCGCTCACGCGCATCCGGCCCCAAACCGGGCTCCTCCATGGCTTCTGCCGCCAAGCGCAATTCCGCAAACGCACGGAAGGCACAGGCCGATTGCAACTCCAGCACCCGCGCACCGCCGCGCACCTGCGACCCCCACGCCAAGGCTGGCACAGGTGCGTCAGTCACCAACTCCATAGCTTGCGGCGCACCCCAGTAGGCAGGTAGCGGCACGCTGGATTGCGCCAACTCGCTCAATTCAATCTGCGGTAAATGCTCAAACAGTGGGCTCGGCTCCAGCTCGCGCCCGTCGGCTTGCAACGCATAACTCACGATGACCTGACCACCCTCGCCCGCCAAGGCCAAAAGCTTGGCGCTGATGCGACGCGCATAGTCCAGCTCACGCGCCGGGGATGCGTGTGGCATGGACAAACGCGCTTGCAGGCGCATCGGCAAAAAGGGATTCGGCTTGGCCTGCGCAGGCCATTGGTCATGCTGCATTCCGAGCAGCCAAACGCCATCAAAAGCCAGCCCCAAAGCCTCCAGTGGCCCCAGAACCTGCACCGGCGCATCAGCCACCGCTTCGGGCTGGAACAAGGTTTCTGCCGCCAGAGCACGCAAATGCGCAAGCACTTCGGAGCGGCGCATTTTGGCTTGCACCAGCTCCAGCCGTGCCAGCGATTGCAGCGACTCCAAAAAGGTTTGGCGCAGCTGAAAATCACTGCTGGTCAGCGCA
>DZDJ01000017.1:4822-57294 GCA_022736715.1 Edaphobacter aggregans | reverse complement strand
GCGCCAAAGCCGATCGGCGTAATCTGTAAATCCGAGTTGCCAAGCTGCCGTGTCTGCATCCATACATCCTTTCGCTGACTGAACTTCCTTCTTTATTTTAGATGTTGTCTCTCCCGGAAACGGCGGGGAAAACGAGCAATCCTCCCTTCTGCGATTCCAGGGAAGCTGCCACCGCGTCGAGTGAATTCAGCTCTACTGCGTATTGCCTTCCACAGCAACCATCTGCGAGACTGCAAGCTGGAGCCGGAGGGCCTCCGCAATCCGATGACTTCCGTCCGTCACTATCTCGTCCAGGGCCGTGTGCAGGGGGTTGGCTTCCGCTGGTTCGTCCATCGGGAGGCGGCCACCATTGGCGGCCTGCGCGGCTGGGTGCGCAACACCGACGACGGCCACGTGGAAGTAGTGGTGGCAGGCGAAGCCAGCCAGATTGCGCTGTTGAAGTCCGCGCTGCATCGCGGATCGCGCGGCAGCCGCGTGGATGGTGTGGTTGAGCACCAACTGGTGGAAAGCGAAGGCGAAAACCTGGGCCCATTTCAGATTGAAGGAGCATGGTAGATGTCCGTTAGAAAGATTGATTGCGAGCCGCTGAAGCAGCTCATCCGCACCGTACCCGATTTCCCCAAGCCCGGAATCCTGTTTTACGACATCACCACGCTGCTGAAGAACAAAACCGGCTTCGCGCAGATGATTGACGCCTTTGCCGCGTACTACATTGAAAAAGAGGTGGACCTCGTGTTGGGTATTGAGGCGCGCGGCTTCATCTTTGGCCCGGCGCTGGCCTATCGCCTGAATGCCGGATTTGTGCCCGTGCGCAAGCCCAAAAAACTGCCGTCCAGGACGGCCCGCGTCAGCTACGACCTGGAATACGGCACGGACACCCTGGAAATCCACCTGGATGCCATTGAGCCCGGCCAGCGCGTTGTGATTGTGGACGATCTGCTGGCCACAGGCGGCACCATGCAGGCCACCATCGAACTGGTGCGCCAGCTCGGCGGCCAGATTGCCGGCCTCGGCTTTGCCGTGGAACTCGACTTCCTCAAAGGCCGCGAACGCTTTCCGGATTACGACGTTTACAGCCTGCTCCACTACGACGAGTAGACTGCCTTGATATTCGCGGATCCAAAGAACGCGGGTTCAAAGAACTTGGCGAAGTTCGCAAGCGTTGCTATACTGGAAAAAATTGCATACGAAAGTTGTCGGCTTGTTTTTTATATTTGCCCAGCAGCCTGTCAACAGATTCGCCGCAGCAGTGGCGCATAAACGATGCAATAAGCCCCGGAGATCTTGGTAATTCCGGAAAAGGCATCCCATCCAAGGCCAGATAGCTCAGTGGTAGAGCGCGGCCCTGAAAAGGCCGGCGTCGGCGGTTCGATCCCGTCTCTGGCCACCATTTTATTTACTTATAAATCATAGACTTATAAGCGGTACGGACGGACTGTACCAACTTTGCGCCACCAAACAGAGGTAACCTCTTTACCGGAGGTTGGCGCTCATGCTCCACACCTACACATCCACCTCCGCTGGCGCGACTCAGTGACGGCAACAGGATGCGCGTCATGAGCCTGCGCGTAGATGAGTCATTGCGCCACTTCCTCCTGCGCCTTTTCCAGAAATGACGAAGAAACGATCAGTCAATCCAGTTATGGTCACAGATGACTTTCGTTTTCCCCAATACGAGATGCCACAACTTGCGTAGTGGCGGCGTTGGATTCGATGCTCGTGGATTGCAGCAGCACTTCAAAGGAACGCAGCTCGCCGTTGGGTTGCATGGCTGCGCGCAGCACAGGCATCAGCGTTTCACCGTGCAACAGCGCGTCAGCAGCAGCCTGGGTTCCGGCCACGTCGAGGCCCTCAATTAAAAGAATGTGGCCTGCCCCGGAAAGGTTGGGCTGGTAAGCGATGACGGCATAGGTAGGATGGGAGGGCTCCGTCCATAGGCTATCGTAGTGTTTCGCCTCGCCCGCCCTGGGACTGTAGTTTTCCACCCAGGCTTTTTGCATTTTGGTGCTGTAGTCGATCCGGAAGTTCAGGTTACGCTGCGCCAGCTCTGCCCAGGGGTTGCTTCCGATCGATCCAATCAAAATGACATTCCCCGTTTTCAGATCATCCATGCGGAGATTGCGTGGAAAACGAATGAATAGGCGTTGCGGATCTACTTCCGGCAGTCGCGAGATCGCGGAGACCACTTGTAGGTCAACAAAGCTGGTGAACTCCTGTGACCGCAGGTCGGCTTGGCTGTGTTCATCCATGACAGGCAACGGCAGGCCCAGATAATCTCCCTTGACATAGCTTCCAAGAAGGACCCGCTTTCTGGAGAGATCCTCAAGAAGGTTGAATCCACTATCAGCCGGGACCACAAACGTGTTCAGCGGAGATCGAAACAGAGACGCCCACAATATGGATGTTGGTTGCAGTGTGGCTCGGACGAGTCGAACGTGTAGCAATGCGGCAGCTGTGACTCCAACCAGTACCAAGAAATATACAAACAGCAGCGCAATCCTTACCGGACGGCGCTGACTCACGGAGTGCGGCCGAGGGTGTGCCTCGGACGCCTTGGCTGGGGCCTCGGCAAACGCCGACTTGATGGTGCTGGCTTCGATCGCTGTCTCCTGGACTGGATGAATCTCATGAAGTATCTCATCGGTCCGACAGTGTCCTTGCTGCACCGCAAATACCGGAATGTAGCCGCCCACAGGTATCTCAATGCGGTAGAGTTCGTCTTTGCCATCATCGGCAAAGTATTCGGCCAGCCGTCTGCGTAACTGCCGTGCGTAGTTGCGCACAATATTGTCTTCTATCGTGCGATAGCTTCGTGGCCGGCCAAAGGCCTGTACCCCAATCTGGTATTCACTGATCTCGTCTTGGCGACCCTGGAGCGTCTCCGAGCAGACGTGCAGGAGAAAGCGCGAAAGCAGGGGCGCCCGCAGGAAGCGCCGGCTCGCGACAATACGCAGCACAAGTTGCCAATGTTCGCCGTCCTCAATTTGTAAAGCCGGTGACTCTAAGGGAGAAGTATTGTGTCGTCCGCTGATCATCTTCAAACTCCATGAATTAAATCTGCGATGTCCTGGCATTGTGCGGCCGAAACGAATCGGCGGCGCGGGAAGCGATGGGGTGTTTATCTTGTGAGATTAATGTTGCCATGTAAACCCTACGTGAATACAACCCCGGAACGACCACTGTCCCGAATGTTTTACTGACAATTCACAACCCCTCTATCCATCATGGAATCTATATTTTTGGCAGCTCTATACACAGGGGTATACACGCGTTGCGGCCGTGCAAATACTTTTGCCGGGACGCGGGGAAGCCAATCCTATGCCTAGCAGAGCGCCCTTGAGGAGGCTCTGCAGGAGCGCCATTATGCAAACCAATCCATCTGTTCACCAAAGACCCCAAACCAATCCATCTGTTCAGCAAAAACTCTCTTGCAGACTCAAGGCAGTAACGCGCAGCATAAACCTTCTGCTTTCATTTTCGATCGTGTGCTGCCTGCTCGCGCTGCTGCTTCTTCCCCTCGGTGCCCTGGCCCAGGTGAACACCGGAAACCTCAGTGGCCTCTTGACCGATCCATCCGGAGCCATCGTGCGGGGCGCTACCCTCACAGTAACCTCTGCGAGTACGGGCTATTCCCGCACCGTCCAGAGCGGAACCGATGGGAACTATATCTTCCCTGACTTGCCCATCGGCGCCTACACGGTTACGGTCTCTGCGACCGGCTTCTCAACTCTCAGGGAATTGGCAACAATCAAAGTTGGCGTGCATCTGCGCCGCGACTTTCAGTTGAAGGTAGGAGCCGCCCGCAACACCGTTGTGGTGGTAGGCCCTGGCTCCGGCTTGTCGCGCGACGACGCTTCAATCAGCACGGTTATCACCTCTGACATCATTGCGAGCACCCCGCTCTTCCTCCGCAACTGGGACGATCTGCTCCGCACCGTTCCCGGGGTACAGATCAACCGCTATACCAATCAAGGCGGCTCAACGTCGGCGGGCCGCACCGGCGACTTCAATGTCAATGGCGTGCACTCCTTGCAGAACAACTTTATTCTCGATGGCATCGACAACAACACCTTCTCTGAAAATGTGCAGGAACTGAGCACCGAGGCTGCCCATCCTTCCGTCGACGTCATCGCCGAGTTCAATGTCATCACCAACCCCTACTCCGCAGAGTATGGGCGCGCTCCTGGAGCCGTGGTGTCGGTCAACACCCGCAGCGGAACCAACAGGTTTCACGGCACTGCGTATGAGTATGTCCGCAATCAGTATTTCGATGC
Organism: Edaphobacter aggregans; assembly: GCA_022736715.1. Classification (GTDB taxonomy): domain Bacteria; phylum Acidobacteriota; class Terriglobia; order Terriglobales; family Acidobacteriaceae; genus DZDJ01. The sequence continues at coordinate 53,020 of DZDJ01000017.1, read as the reverse complement.
CTTCGATTACTTCTCCAAGCAGTCGCAGGCCAAAAAGGCCGAGGACAATCAGAACCAGTTCGGCGGCAGCATCGGTGGCCCCATCGTGCGGAACCACCTGTTCTTCTTCTTCAACTACGAAGCTACCCGGGTCAAGCAGGGCGTTTCTCGTATATTCACCGTTCCGCTCGACAATGAACGTATTGGCGACTTCAGTCCCACTGCTGCCGCGGCCCATGGCGTTGCTCCCTATCCCACAGTCTATGATCCGCTGACATGTGCCACACCCTACAACGTGAAAAGTGGCTGCACCGCATTTTCGGACAACAAGATCCCTTCTGATCGTATCGACACAGCAGTCAGCAAGCTGATGGCGCTGTTTCCCGAACCCAATTTCAAGAACGGGGGGGCTACCTACCCGGAGCTCAATAACTACTCCCGCACCGGGGCGTTGACGGACTTCAACGGCAGCTACGATGCTCGCGTCGACTGGACGCCTTCGTCAGCCGACACAATCTTTACGCGCTTCAACTACTTCAATCGCACGCGTGATATTCCCGGCTACTTTGGAGGACTAGCAGACGGCACCGCGACCTCAGCCTGGGGCAACCAGATTCTCAAGGGTGCCAGCGTAGTCATCGGGTGGACGCACATCATCAAGCCGACGATGGTCAATGACTTCCGCTTCGGCTGGGTGCGCGACTACTCCTATGCGCAGCAACAGTCCTTCAGCCTGCCGCAGTTGGCTGGCAGCTTCATTCCTGGAATCCCGGACAATCCAGCGATTGGCGGTGGTGTGCCTCTGACACAATTCAGCAACAAGACCTTCCTCGGCTCCCCAGACTATCTTCCCAAGAAGCAGGTCCCGATGCTCTACCAGTACAACGACACGCTCTCCTGGACGCTTGGAAAGCACAACCTGAAATTCGGCGCTACCACCTTTCTCCCCATGCGCAACATTTTCCAGGATGAGCCCGGCACTCGCGGCGATCTCAACTTCACCGGCATCTTTACTGGTGGCCTCTCGTACGCCGACGGTTTGCTCGGCGCCACTCAGTACACCCAACTGACGAACGTATTCTTCGTTGACCAGCGCCTCTGGATGGCCTCTGGCTTTGTGGAAGACGACTGGAAGGTGAGCCCAAAGGTGACCCTCAACCTTGGGCTTCGTTATGACTTTGCCGCGCCCGCGGTCGAAGGCCAAAACCGGATGGCGAACTTCAATCCAACCGGCGCCGGATCGCTGGTTCTCGCAAAGGCGGGTTCCCTTAGCGACCGTGCTCTGGTCAATCCCAACACCACCAACTTTGCTCCGCGCTTTGGCATCTCCTACGGCCTGGATGACAAGACCGTGCTGCACGGCGGTTTCGGCATCTACTACACTTCCCTGGAGCGCATCGGCAGCGAAAATCAACTCGCACTCAATCCCCCGAATCTGATCAACAAAACCATAGCCAGCAACGTTGCGCCCGTGCTCACGCCTGCGGTCGGCTTCCCCTCCAACTTCCTCGATCCCACCACGATTAATCTCACCCAACTTCAGAACTTTCACATTCGTGCTGTCAACCCCAACATCCCCACTCCAACGGTTCAGCAGTGGAGCGTTGGAGTCCAGCGTCAACTCACCTCGGCCTGGCTGGCAGAGATGGATTACGTCGGCACCCACTCCGCCAACATCGACGTCCTCCGCGACTACAACCAGGTTGAGATCTCAGGCAATCACGTGGTGACCAGCGCCTCTGCTCCAAGCGGCACCACGCCCTACGCCAACTTCGGCCAGATCGAGTACCTCGATGCAGTCGGCTTCGGCAATTATCACGGACTCCAGGCCAGCCTCACTCGCGCCTTACATAACGGTCTCAGCGTAAGTGCTGCCTACACCTATTCGCACTCCCTCGACAATGCGCCGGAAGAATTGGAGAGCAACTCCGGTGGCGCACCAAATGGGCGTAACCCTTCCGCATGGTATGGCAACAGCGATTTCGACGTCCGTCATCGCATCTCCGCAAACTATGTGTACCAGCTCCCCTTCGGCACCGGAAAGGCCATGTTCCAGTCCGGACCTGCCTCCTGGGTGCTCAGCAATTGGACCACTTCCGGCGTCTACACCTTCTACTCCGGTCATCCGTTTCAGGCCGCATGGTCCAGCGAAAACCCCTTGCTCGATGCCTACGGATTCGCCGTAGCTCCGCCCAATCAAGTCGCCCCGGTGCACTACCTCAGGAAGACGAGTTGCTGGTTTTACGACTCCAGCAACACCAATTGCGGGGGTGCTTCTTCCGGCCTCACCACTCCGTTCGCTGATCCCGGTCAATACAATATCGGCAACGTGGGCCGCAACACGCTGGTTGGGCCACGAACCCAACTCTTCGATTTCGCTCTCTACAGGAACATTGCATTCACAAGCAGCGTCAACACGGAACTTCGCTGGGAAGTCTTCAATGTCGCTAACCATCCTGTCTTTGGGCAGCCCAGCGGCAACGTCAGTAACAGCAGCGCCGGTGCCATCACTTCGCTCTCGGCTGATCCCCGCGTCATGCAATTCGCGGTTCGGATCAATTGGTAGCGAAGGCCAACCAGCAGCCCGGAAGAAGCTCCACAGCGTCTTCCGGGCCACTCTCTTTCAAGAGGACCCCTTCAATGAAGTTCTACGTATGGTTGCTCACGTGGCTCATCCTCGGGCCCGTCCTCAGCGCTCAGTCCACTCCTCCTTCTCTGGTTCTCGAAGGCACGGTGACCAGCGCGCAGAACAAGACCTACATCGAAGTTCCCTTCCCGGTCCCCGACAACGTGCATCGCCTCAGCGTCGACTTCAGTTACACTGGCCATGAGCAGCACACAGCACTCGATCTGGGCATCGCTGATCCCTATCGCTTTCGCGGCGCCAGCGGCGGCAACAAGAACCACTTCACCCTCAGCGAAACGGATGCCACGCCATCGTATCTTCCTGGTGAAATCCCGTCTGGCCGCTGGAAGCTGCTCCTCTCCGTACCCAATATTCGTGCCGGCGTTATCTCTCATTACCGTGCAGAGATTCGCTTCAACCCTCCCGCGGAGGACCACAGCTTCGCGTCCAGACCGCTCGCCACTGGTTCTCGTTGGTATCGTGGCGACCTGCACATGCATACCGCGCACAGCGACGGTAGCTGTACGAGCCAAGCTGGCCACCGCGTTCCATGCCCTGTCTTTCTCACCCTCCAGGCCGCTGCCTCGCGCAACCTGGACTTCATCGCCATCTCCGATCACAACACTGTTTCGCAGTTCGATGCCATGCGCGAACTACAGCCCTACTTCGACAAAGTGCTCCTCATTCCTGCTCGTGAAGTAACGACCTTCTGGGGACATTTCAACGTCTTCGGCACTACCCAGTTCATTGACTATCGCGCCGTAGATCACGATGGACTCGACATCGACGCAATCCTCCGGGACGTCCGCTCCAAAGGAGCCATCGCCTCCATCAACCATGCCGACGCGCCCAGTGGTGAGCGCTGCATGGGCTGTGGGTGGACGTACTCTACCCCAGTCGACCTGAGTCTTTTCACCGCTGTCGAGGTAATCAACGGGGGCGTCATCATGCTTTCGAGCGCGGATTTCTGGGAACACGCGATTGCAGCCGGCCATCGCCTCACCGCTATAGGTGGCAGCGACAATCACGACGCCCTGACGCCTCCAGGCCAGCCCGGCGCTATTGGCAGGCCCACGACCGTCGTTGAAGCAGATGAACTCTCCGTGTCCGCCATTCTCGACGGCATCCGTAATGGCCGCGTCTTCATCGATCTCACCTCATCGCACGACAAACTGCTCGACCTGGATGCCACCATCGGCTCACGCCACGCAAGGATGGGCGAAGACCTCGCTGCTTCCAATGCCGCGTCAGTCCAGTTGGACGCCCATGTTGTAGCCTGCGCAGGCAATCAGCTTCATCTGCTGGTGGATGGACATGAATCTCCGGCATTAGCACCACTGCAAATCTCAAGCAACGATGAAACCCTGCATGCGCATTGGACGGCCAGCTACGGACGCCACTGGTTACGGCCCGAGGTCCGCGACGGTCACGGCACGCTCATCCTGATCGGCAATCCCATCTATATCAACTTTCCCGCGCGCTAGTAGAGAAATGTTTCGGACAACCAGCCAGTATCGGAATGATTACTCGTCGCCAGAATTGCTTCGAAGAACGTATGTATTCTATCTCCAGCCGATGTCAGAGAAGGGTCAATACCATGATGCTCAAAACGTTTGCCTCGTTCTTTACAGGGATGATCTTGGCGTCCAATCTATCGATGGCATCCGCGCAAGTGCCTGATCTGAATTTTGTAAACCATAACCGCCCAATGCTGGATGCACATAATTGTTATCCGTACGACGGCCGCTGGAACGACCGCATTGGACGGGCGCTGCGCTCTGGTTTTCCGGTCTCCATCGAGCAGGATTTGGCTTGGTATGTTGACCCAGTGACGGGTAAGGGCCGCGTCGTTGTCTCGCATACGCCCAACCCCACCGGTGCAGAGCCAACCTTGCACGACTATTTTTTTGAGCAGCTGAGGCCAGTCATCGAAAAGGCAATTGCACAGAACCATCAAAAAGATTGGCCGCTCATCGTCCTGCACTTCGATTTCAAGGACAACCAACCGGCAATTCTGAATGCCGTCTGGCAGCTCTTGGGCGAATATGAGCCGTGGCTTTCCACTGCAGTCAAGACAAATAATCCTGATCATTTGTCTCCGATTCAGCGAAAGCCCATCCTGGCAATTACCGAAGACTCTGACGAGCAACAACGTGTGTTCTACGATCAAGTGCCGGTCGGTGCTCGACTCCGCGTCTTCGGTTCCGCGCACAATCCCCTGCCCCCCAGGGGAATGTCGATGCGGCAACAGATGCATTGGGCCGTAGTAGCTTCACCGGAGGAGTTGCTCCATGAGCGGCCTACAAACTATCGACGTTGGGTAAACAGTTCATGGTATCCCGTGGAAGAGGGAGGACAGAATCACGCCGGGAACTGGACGCAGGCAGACGACGCGCGCCTCAGAAGCCTCGTCGATCATGCTCATAAGCTAGGCTATTGGATACGCTTTTACACACTTGACGGCTTCACTTCCGTGGAGGACCAGGGATGGGGGCAATACTACAACTTCGGTTCGCTGGAAGCGGCCGCACTAAGATGGAAGGCAGCGGTCGCAGCAGGTGTGAACTTTATCGCCACAGATCAGTATGAGGATCTGGCCCCGTACATGAATCAGAATGCGAAGGACCTGCGTCCAAACCTGGGGGCGGCTGCGCCCCCCGCCCGCTGAGAATCAAGTTCCCAACGCACTCAGACTGTGAGTTTTCGGCAGGCGTGTGTGACGCGATTCAGGGTATTGTCCAGAATTTTTCGCACATTCGATTTCAGCTTCAGCGCTGGAAGGTTACTGGTTGACATTGATTCGGCAGTGTCCCATGCCTGGATCAACCCACCAACTCCCACACCACCAACAGAACAGATTCGACACTACTATAGCGGTTTTCCAGTTGCCCGGCGGCTGTAAGTGACGCAACTCTTTGGCGCTATCGGCTGCTGACATTGTGGTCAACTATTGGGCTGTGTGTTGCTTAGCTACTGTTGCAAGCAGCGTCGATTTATATGGTGGGCAGCGAGGGACTCGAACCCCCGACATCCTGCTTGTAAGGCAGGCGCTCTAACCAGCTGAGCTAGCCGCCCATCACGACAGCCAGGTACAAGTTTATTTGAGTTGGCCTACATGCGCAACGCGCATCTGTGCATTTCCGGGGCAAAACACATTGCCGGTGCTGATTGATAGACTTAGCCTTGTGAAAAGACTCATCATCAATGCAGATGACTACGGGCTGACGCCCGGTGTAAATCAGGCAATTGCCGAGTTGCATCAGGCAGGTGCGCTCACCTCTGCCACGCTGATGGCCAATGCACAGCATTTTGCCGAAGCAGCCGAATACGCCGCTCGTACACCTGCGCCTGGCGTTGGCTGTCACATCGTGCTGGTCGACGGAGCTCCGGTCAGCGAAATCCACGACGTGCGCTCGCTGGTTGCCAATGCTGCGCAGGCCGATGATTCCCTACATCGCAAGCCAGGTACGTTCCTGCGCGATCTTTATCTTGGGCGCATACGTCCAGCGGAGGTCGAGCGCGAAGCCACAGCGCAGATCCACAAATTGCAGCAGGCCGGTGTGCACGTCACGCATGTTGATACGCATAAGCACCTCCACTGCTTCCCTGCCGTGCTGCGGCCAGTTCTGCGGGCGGCGCGGGCCTGCGGCATTCGCGCCATTCGCAATCCCTATGAGCCGGAGTGGAGCCTGCAGGCCACCACAGGCGCAGCTCTGCTGCGGCGACTGGAAGTGAAGGCCGTCGGCACACAGCGCGAAACTTTTCTGCGGGAAGTGGCCCGCGCAGGTCTGCAAACCACCGACGGCGCATTGGCCGTGCTGGCCACCGGCAGCATGACTGCCGAAGGACTTGCGGCGATTCTGAACGCCATGCCCGATGGCACATGGGAGCTGGTTTGTCATCCAGCGTACAATGACGCAGCCCTGCAACAGGTGAGAACACGGCTCACCGCTTCGCGCGAAGTGGAACTGCACGCTTTAAAGAAAGTGGTGCCAATGCTGCCCGGCGTGCATCGAATCCACTACGGCAAGCTTTAACGCAGAGACAGAAAGGCAGTCCATGAAGATTGGCATCACCTGCTATCCCACCTACGGCGGCAGCGGCGTCGTTGCAACCGAGCTTGGCATTGAACTGGCAGCACGCGGGCATGACATCCACTTCATCACCTACTCCCAGCCATTCCGCCTCACCGGACGCGAAGCACACATTCACTACCATGAGGTGCCGGTCTCCAATTATCCGCTCTTCGAATATCCGCCCTACGATCTGGCGCTGGCTACGCGCATGTCCGAGGTGGCCGAGTTCTACAATCTCGACCTCCTGCATGTGCACTACGCCATTCCGCACTCCGTCAGCGCTCTGCTGGCACGGCAGATGCTGGCCTCTCGCGGACGCCATCTGCCATTTGTCACCACACTGCATGGCACAGACATTACGCTGGTCGGGCTGGACCGCTCCTATCTTCCCATCACGCGCTTTTCCATCGAACAGAGCGATGGCGTCACCTCCATCTCGGAATATCTGAAGAAGCGCACGCAGGAAGCCTTCGGCATCACGCGCGAAATCGAGGTCATTCGCAACTTCGTCAACTGCGACTTCTACTGCCGCAAAGCAGACGCCGTGGAAAGCACGCGCCAGCAATACGCGGAAAAGCACGAGCGTTTGCTGGTGCATCTCTCCAACTTTCGCCCCGTCAAGCGCGTTCTGGATGTCATCGAAGTCTTTGCCCGCGTCGCCCGGCAGGTGCCATCGCGACTGATGCTCATTGGCGACGGACCAGAGCGTTCTGCTGCGGAATGGCTGGCCATCAAAAATGGCGTGCAAGACCGCATCCACTTCCTCGGCAAGCAGGAAAACGTCAATGAGTTGCTGCCGCTGGCTGATCTCATGCTGATGCCCAGCGAAATGGAGTCCTTCGGCCTTGCTGCGCTGGAGGCCATGGCCTGCGAAGTTCCCACTATCGGCACACGTGTGGGCGGCGTGCCAGAGCTGATCTCTGACGGCCACAATGGATTGCTCTTTGACGTTGGCGATGTAGAGGCCATGACCAGAGCCGCTGTTGCTCTCTTTGAGGATGAAGACCGCCTGGGTGAAATGTCCCGCGCTGCGCGCAAAACCGCGCAGGACCGCTTCTGCGCCACGCGCATCATTCCTCTTTACGAAAACTACTACCAGCGCATCATCGAACGTGAAAGCAAGACTCCACTGTAAACCTCAGAGCTGAATCTGCCGTTCCGCTGCCTCGCCATTGCCCTTCTGCGGCCACGGCAGATCACCTGATGTTTGCAGCACCGGCATCACCAGCGTAATGCGCGTTCCCCGCCCCGGCCGGCTGACTACCTCCATCCGCGCCGCATCGCCATACAACACGGCAAGCCGCTCGCGCACATTGCGCATGCCAATGCCTGTGCCCGGTCGCACCAGTCCGCTGACCGGCGAAGGTACATCCTTTTCCGGTGGCATACCCACGCCATCATCTTCCACTTCCACCACCAGCTTGTCATCCAGCACGCGGCTGCGCAGCGTAATGGTTCCACCGCTGATGCGCGGCTCCAGTCCATGCTTGATGCTGTTCTCAATCAATGGCTGCAGCAGCATGCTGGGAACGATGATGTCCAGCGTCTCCGGCTCCATCTCTTTCACCACCTGCAGCTTTTCCGCGCCAAAGCGCACCACTTCAATGTCGAGATAGTCGTCTGTAAAGCCGATCTCTTCACGGAACGGAACAAACGCCTCCCGGTCCTTCAGCAGCACACGCAGAATATTCGCCAGCTTCACGATCATCACACGCGCCAGTTCCGGTTTAAAGCGCACCAGCGATGCAATGGAGTTCAGCGTGTTGAACAAGAAGTGCGGATTGATCTGCCGCTGCAGCGCATCCAGCCGCGCCCCCAGCAGCAGGCGCTCCTGCTCTTCCAGCTTGCGCTCAATGCGGATAGCATTCCATATCTTGATGGGAATGCCGACCACCATCGGCGCGCACACATAAATCGCCAGGCTCACGGACCAGATGTTGGAGTGCAACGCAAAATAGCGTTTCGGGTAAAGAACCGCCAGCCAGCCGGTGCCCACCTGCATGACCACAATCAACAGCAGCAGCACAATCTGCCGGTCAAAGCGTGGTTGCTTCAAATTGCGCCGAATCCAGCGATAGATGCTGAGGTCGATCAGCGGAGTGAACGACCACACTTCTTCCTTGTCCGCAAATGTGCCATACATGCCCGCCACAGCCGCCACCACCAGGTTCACCGGCAGCGTCAGGTACTGGTGATGCAGCATGGCTGGCAATGACAGCGCCAATGCTCCAATGCCGGAAGCAAACGGCCCGAAAAGGACCCCCAGGATGATGATCGTTTCAAAGGCAATGTCTGCTGCCAGAAAGTTGGGGACAATCACCCGAATCCAGACTCCCAGCGTCAGTGGAATGCAGATAAACGCCAGCAGCCCCAGCAGTTGCCCACGGCTGCGGTGTTTGGCCAGCAACAGGTCCTTGAAGACGCGCGACCGCGCCAGCGCGCTGGAAAAAGCTGCGGCCACACCCAGCTTGACCAGCAGCGTTATCAGGATCAGTTTGGGTTCGATCATCGCCTCTAACTCTACGCCGTTTCCGCCGCACTCTGCAGCCAGCCTGCGCTCCAGCCCCGGCAAAATCGTATAATCACACTATGCCATTTGAAAGTGTACGCAAGGTGGCCGACGCCGACTTCCCTACCCGCTGGGGGCATTTCCGCCTCCTCGGATTCGAAGGCGTCGTGGCCAGTCCCGAACCGTGCAATCACAGCGCCCCGGCCCCGCAGCAACTCATTGAAGGCGCCGTCGTCCTCGTCATGGGAGACATTCGCACCGCGCCTCCGCTGGTTCGCATTCATTCCCAGTGCCTCACCGGAGATGTCTTCCATTCGCTGCGCTGCGACTGCCGCCAGCAACTCGAGCTCGCCCTGCGCATGATTACCGAAGCCGGCGCCGGCATTCTGCTCTACGAGCAGCAGGAAGGCCGCGGCATTGGTCTGATGGCAAAGCTGAAAGCCTATGAGTTACAGGACCAGGGCTTCGACACCGTGGAAGCCAACGAAGAGCTTGGCTTCAAGGCCGACTGCCGTGCCTTTGAGCTGCCGGGCGAAATCCTGAAGCTGCTCGGCGTCTCCAGCGTGCGCCTCATCACCAACAATCCGGGAAAAGTGGGGGCTCTGGAGGCCGCTGGCATCCGCGTAGCCGAGCGCGTCTCTGCCGAAATCAAACCGGAAGCCACGTTTGAGAAATATCTCCAGGTAAAACGGGACAAGATGGGCCACCTCATCGGCGAAGAAGCAGAAAAATCAACTGCCTCCTGATGCCTGCTGCGCCCGCATCGCCACAACGATTTTTGCCGTGGTAATTGCCTGCCCCACATGCCGCTGCGTGTGGTCAGCACAGTGCACCAGCAGCCCGCCTACCGTGGTGGGCAACTGCTTTTTGCCCACGCCGCGCACGCTGTTGTAGTTCTCCGCAGAAAACCGCAGCACCCGAGCAGCAGCCTCCTTCAGCGCCGCATCCATCTCCACGAACAGCGTCATCTGCGTTGCGCCGGGATTCATCTCCAGGTTCAGTGCAGCAATCTGCGTCACATCCAACTGCGTCCCTTCTGCATAACTCAACAGCCGGTCCAGGCTGCGCGCAATATGCCGGACATGAAAGGCCACCGGCGGCAGATCATACGGGTGCGCATTCAGTTCCTCGTCCGTAAGCCCGCCGCACCAGTGGCGCAGATCCTCCCCGGCCAAATCCAGCGCATGCAGCACCGCCCGCTGAATCGCCTCCACCCCCGCGTGCGTTCCACGCAGCCACGGCTCCGGCTGTTGCTTCGTCATCCTTGCCCGCTCCCGCCCATTCTTGCAGACTATCGAATCACAATCCCTTGCTGCGGCGGAACTCCCGCACCATCTCGGCCACATCCCGATGCTGCCCATCCACCACGTTGTTAACGGCCTGCATCTCCCTGGCTGTTAGCTTCCTGGCCAGCTTGTCCAGCGCCGCCTGAATCTGCTGCCAGTTTGCAGCCAGTCCGGAACCAGTCTGGAACCAGCGGGGGCGGCGGCATTCCGCGCCGACGTCCTGTGCGGAGAAAGCCGCCCCTTTCTGCAACTGGAGACGGATATTTTGTAGAAGAAAGCAGCCAGCGGCCAAAGAATAACTGGCAGCATCCAACGCAATCGCAACGGAGGAACCGGGACAGCCAGATACTGCCGCAGAAAAGCTCATGCTGAACTCTCGCCCTCCACCGTGTCTGCAACGAAAAGCAGCCAGCGGCAGAAGGCAAAGCCAGAGAACGGAAACTACCCGGCGGTGACTTCCGCCGCCGGGTCCGCGGCAACCGATGCAGCCGCACCCTTCACACGCACCAGCGTGATCTTGGAGAAACCTTCCTTGAAGGTCGGCGGTCGCAAACGGTCAGCCATTTTCTGCATCACATCGTCGGCCACCGTACGCTCCCGGCGGCGATTGCGCTCCAGGCAGACTTCCAGCGGCACGTCAAAAAATACCGCCTGCACCTCATAGCCAAAACTCTTGGCCATTTTGATCCACTGGCGGCGCTCATGCGGCGAAAGATTCGTCGCATCCACATAATTCCACGGCATCTTGGCAATCAAACGAGCACGCAGCAACGAACGCAGGGTGGAAAAAATCAGCCCTTGGTACCGCTGCTCCGTAATGTCGTCAAAGAGGATGGTGCGCAGCAAATCGCTGGAAAGCGGCGTCACGCCACGACGCTTGAACCACGTCGTCTTGCCGGAACCCGGCAAACCGATCGCCAGCACCACATACCCACGCGGAGAATGCTGCGGCACGGCCTGGGGCCCCGCTGGCGGCGTTGCCAGCGACTCCGGCTGCGTTTCCACAACCAGTTTGCCCTCTTCCGGCGCAGTCACCACCGCCGCCGTCGGCACTGCAACTTCGGCGGCCAGCGTGGCCTCTTCTATGGTTGAAATCGTCTCGCTTGCTTCAGCAACATTGGCCGCGCCACCCTCTACCGCTCCATAGGAGGGTTGCAGGGGTGCAGGCTGGTTGACTGGCAACTCTTGCCCGATCTTGCCCGTGGCTTCCGAATCATTCGGTCCACGCTTCGAACGTCTTCTCATCTTTTCGCGCATCCATTCGCGCATAAGTTGCTTATAACAGACCGCGCAGTGCCGCCGCAAACCGGAACTGCACGGGGACTGGTTTACAACCCGATAATGTGCGATTATCGTCCTCGGTCGCAGGATTGCGTTCAACTTGCCAGAGTGTTAACATCCGTCCTTGGCTGGTGTTTTCATTTCCTGTTGGCAGCCAAGCGTAACGTAAACCAAAAAATATCTGAGGAGTTCCAGTCAAGATGGCAGTAAAAGTAGGCATCAATGGATTTGGCCGCATCGGGCGCAACGTGTTTCGTACCGCGCTCGGCAACCCGGAGATCGAGTTTGTGGCGGTCAATGACCTTACCAGCCCGAAAACAATCGCACACTTGCTGAAGTACGACTCGATTCTCGGCAACCTGTCCAACGAGATTGTCGCTGGTGACGACTTCATCTCTGTGGACGGTAAAAAGATCAAGGTTTTCGCCGAGCGCGACCCTGCCAAGCTGGACTGGGCCTCTGTCGGAGCGGAAATTGTTGTGGAGTCCACCGGCTTCTTTACCGACGCGGAAAAGGCCAAGGCCCATCTGGGTTCGACCGTAAAGAAGGTCATCATCTCCGCCCCGGCCAGCAACGAGGACATCACCATCGTGCTCGGCGTCAATGACAACAAGTATGATCCTGCCAGGCACAACGTGCTCTCCAACGCATCCTGCACCACCAACTGCCTGGCGCCCGTGGTCAAGGTGCTGCATGAGACATTTGGCATCACCAACGGCATCATGACCACCATCCACAGCTATACCAACGACCAGGTCGTTCTGGATGCGCCGCACAAGGACCTGCGCCGCGCCCGTGCCGCTGCACTCTCCATGATTCCCACTTCTACCGGTGCCGCCAAGGCGCTGAAGCTGGTCATCCCGGAGATGGCAGGCAAGCTCGATGGTTTCGCCATCCGCGTCCCAACCCCGAATGTTTCCGTGGTGGACCTGACCTTCAGCACCGAAAAGCCGGTCACGGCGGATTCCATCAATGCCGCCGTCAAGGCCGCAGCCACCGGTCCGCTGAAAGGCATCCTTGGCTACACGGAGGAAGAGCTGGTTTCCTCGGACTTCAAGGGCAACCCGCTCTCCAGCATCTTTGACTCCAAGCTGACGAAGACCGTCGGCAGCAACACGGCCAAGGTCATCAGCTGGTATGACAACGAATGGGGCTACTCCAACCGCGTGAAGGACCTGATCCTCTTTCTGGTGAAGAAGGGACTCTAGGTTCCCTGTATTTGGTCGAGCGTGGTGCTTCTTCTGGATCCTCCAACCTGTCCAGGGGCACCCGCTCGGCAATTCCTGCCAAAATTCAGCAAAAATAACGGGCCCCGCCCGCAAAAGGCACCCCATGCAAAGCAAGAAGGAACGCAAAAATATCTCTGGCAGCTCTCCCTATGAACCGATCATTGGATTTTCCCGGGCCGTGCGCGTAGGCAATACGGTTCACGTCTCCGGCACAGGCCCTGTGGGCGCCGACAATGCCGACGCCGCTGGCCAGACCCGGCACGTCCTGGGCATTATTCAAAAGGCCCTGGAAGGCGCTGGAGCGCGCATGGAAGACGTTGTGCGCACCCGAATGTACCTTACCCATGCCGAAGACTGGGAAGACGTTGGGCGGGCTCATGGCGAGTTTTTCAGCACCATTCGCCCGGCAGCTACCATGGTTGTGGTGGCCAAGCTGCTCAATCCCGCCTGGCGCATCGAAATTGACGCAGACGCTATTATTACTTCTGAATAACGAATCAATTCTTCTGGGAGCATCATGGCAAAGCTATCTATCCGCGACCTCAATCTGGAACACAAGCGCGTCCTGATCCGTGTGGACTTCAACGTTCCGCTTTCGGAGGACGGCAAGGAAATTACGGATGACACCCGCATCCGCGAAACGCTGCCCACCATCGAGTACGCCCTGCGCCGCAAGGCCAAGGTGATTCTCTGCTCGCACCTGGGCCGGCCCAAGGGGAAACCAAACGCAAAGATGAGCCTGCGCCCGGTGGTGGACCGCCTGCGGGCTCTGCTGGACCACATCGTCGACGAATCGGAAAATGTGGCCTTTTCGCCGGATTGCGTTGGTGAAGTCGCCTTGGAAATGGCCAGCCAGTTGGAGTCCGGCCAGACGCTGCTGCTCGAAAATCTGCGCTTCCACGCCGAAGAAGAGGCCAATGATCCGGAGCTTGCAAAGCAGTTGGCCAGCCTGTGCGACATCTATGTGAACGACGCCTTTGGCAGCGCGCACCGTGCCCACGCCTCCACCGAAGGCATTACGCACTACGTGGCGCAGTCGGCCGCCGGCCTGCTGATGGAAAAAGAGCTGAACTATCTGGGCAAGGCCCTGAGCGAGCCCGACCGGCCCTTTGTCGCCATCATTGGCGGCGCCAAGGTCTCCGACAAGATCAAGGTCATCGACAACCTGCTGAACAAGGTCGACGCCATCATCATCGGCGGCGGCATGGCCTACACCTTTCTGAAGGCCAAAGGGCAGGATGTGGGCAAGTCCCTGCTGGAACTGGACAAACTCGACATTGCCAAAGCGGCCATGGCCAAGGCCGAGGCCCGTGGTGTGCGCTTCCTGCTGCCGGTGGACCACAAACTGGCAGACAAGTTTGCACCGGATGCCAAGACACAGATCTTCTCTGGCGATGAGTCTTTTCCCGCTGAATGGATGGCGCTGGACATCGGGCCAAAGTCGATCGAGCTGTTTGAGAAGGAAATCGCCGAAGCGCACACCATCGTGTGGAATGGCCCCATGGGCGTGTTTGAGATGACGGCCTTTGCCGCTGGCACCATGAACATTGCCCAGGCCGTGGCAGACAATCAGGACGCCACCACCATCATCGGTGGCGGCGACTCCGTAGCGGCCGTGCACAAGGCGGGTGTGGCTGCCCGCATCAAGCACATTTCCACCGGCGGCGGCGCCAGCCTGGAGTTCCTGGAAGGCAAAACGCTGCCCGGCGTGGCCGCGCTCACCGAAAAGTAACCATTCTACGCACAAATCCAGCGTGCACTGTCGAACATCAGCATATTGCCAACGATCAGGAGCTTCGGCTCCTGATCGTTTTTAATTATTCCGCGTTCCGCAAAACAGAAAATGCACACAAAATCATTCGTCAACGCCGAAAAAAACATTTAGAGTGGTTGTCCGACAAGCCATCTGCTCCTTGCTTGATCCTGAAAACCGGGTATCTGGAAATTCATGCGTAAAGCTCTGATTGCAGCCAATTGGAAGATGTACAAAACGCCAGCTGAGGCGCTGGCCTTTGTCGAGGCATTTTTACCGCTCGTCGCCAGCCATACGCGCGACGAGATCGTACTTTTCCCTGCTCATGTCTCGCTGCCCACGGTGATTCCTGCCGTCAAAAATTCCAATGTCCTGGTGGGCGCGCAAAATATGCACTGGCAGGCGGAAGGTGCCTACACGGGCGAAGTCTCTGCCGGTATGCTCACCAGCCTGGGATGCACGCATGTCCTGATCGGCCACTCCGAACGCCGCCAGTATTTCTGCGAAACCGACGAAATCGTCAACCAGAAGCTGAAAACGGCCCTTGCCAACGACCTGGTGCCCGTTGTCTGCGTAGGCGAACATCTGGATGAGCGCGAAGCCAACCGAACAGAAGAAGTGCTGCGCCGCCAGGTGGGCCGCGGCCTGATCAACATCGCCCCGGAAGAGGCCGGCACAGTTGCGATTGCGTATGAACCGGTGTGGGCCATCGGCACCGGCAGAACCGCCACTCCGGAGCTCGCCGCCGAAGCGCACCTGATCATCCGCAGCCAGGTGGCCCAGATGCTGGGCCGCGAATTTGCAGAAAAGCTGCGTATTCTCTATGGCGGCAGCGTGAAGCCGGAGAATGCCCCCGCCCTGCTCAATCAGCCGGAAATTGATGGCGCGCTGGTCGGCGGCGCCAGTCTGGACCCGGCCTCTTTTGCCAAGATCGTGCAGTACACGACCTTCTAATTGCGCCGTGGCATAGGCAAAGGGGGGAATGATCGCTAAAGCAAAAGCAGAGAGGGTAAGACGAAGCCGCAGGCCTTGAGCCGACGTGACCAACAGGGAGCGGCGGCCGGGCACTCCCTTCGAAAAGCGTACCCCTCACAGTAACTCTGCTTTTGCCTTAAAAGCTGGTCACCACCATCACCAGCGACAGCACAATGACCACCACAGCCGTCGTCCAGGCAATTCCATTGAACCAGAGCGAATTGGTATATTTGCCCATCAGTTCATGCTTGTTGATGAGCTTCAGCATAAAGATCATGACCACTGGCAGCAGCACGCCATTCAACACCTGCGAAAGAATGGCGACCTTGATGAGCGGAAAATGGGGAATGAGCACCACGGCCGCTCCGGCAGCCAGCAGCAACGTGTAGAACCAGTAGAAAAACGGCGCGTCCTTGAAGCCCTTGTCCAGCCCGCTCTCAAACCCCAGCCCCTCGCAAACCGTATATGCCGTGGACAATGGCAAAATGGACGCCGCAAACAGCGACGCATTGAACAGTCCAGCCGCAAACAAAATAAAGGCATACTGCCCTGCCAGCGGCTTCATGGCCTCGGCCGCATCGGCCGGCACCTTGATCTCTCCCAATCCATGCACATAGAGCGTGGCCGCGCAGGCCACCACGATGAACCAGGCAACAATGTCCGTAAAAAACGAGCCGACGATCACATCCAGCCGCGAGGCCGCATACTGCCGGACGTTGATGCCCTTTTCCACCACCGAGGACTGCAGATAGAACTGCATCCACGGCGCGATCGTCGTACCGACAATGCCAACCACCATATAAACGTAGGTTTTGTCGCGCCAGGTGGCGAGCGGCGGCAGCTTTACCGTCTGCAGCATGGCCTCATGCCAGTTGGGCTCGGAAAGGACCCCCGCCACAATGTAGGCAATATAGAAAATGCTCGCCGTCAGAAAGACCTTTTCAACGCCCTTGTAATCGCCCTTCACCACCAGGAACCACACCAGCAAAGCGCAGATGGGCACGCTAATGTAGCGGCTGATGTGAAAAAGCTGCATGCTGCCTGCGATGCCGATAAATTCCGTCACCACATTGCCAAAGTTCACGATGACCAGCAGCACCATCATCAGAAAGGTCAGCCGCAACCCAAACTCTTCGCGGATCAGGTCGCTCAGGCCTTTGCCCGTCACCGCGCCCATACGGGCGCTCATCTCCTGCACCACAATCAGCGCCAGCGTAATCGGAACCATCGTCCACAGCAGCAAATAGCCAAACTGCGCGCCCGCCTGCGAGTAGGTGAGAATGCCACCCGCGTCGTTATCGACATTCGCTGTAATAAATCCGGGCCCCAGCACCGCAAGGAACAGCAATATCCGGATTCGCCATCTACGCCAAAAGGTCATGCTTGTACTTTCAAATAAAAATCTGCCGTTTGTCGTTTTTCTTCAAGTGCTCCGACTCAAAGCATGGAAAATAGTTGCCTCTATTGCAGCGGAACGTCACACACTCGTTGCGAATATTGCCTTCCTTTCTGCTTGTATCAATGCGTACAAGCGCAAAGCCGATTCTTTCAGATTTGCATTCTCAGCTACCTGAACGTTTGCGGCGATATTTTCTACCCTTTTTGAAGAGAATAAGATTACGCTATCTGGATTCAGTTCCAAGGCTGCTTTCAACATCAGCGCAGATACATTTTCCTTTTTCCCAAGATCTAAGCCTACGCTATCTGACCAGCGCGCCCGAAGAGTTTTCTCCTCCGCAAGTCTTTTACAAAGAACGGGAAACCATGCCGACAAGGAGCGATGGTGAATGCAAAACGTACCCGCATAATCTATTATCGGATCAAAAACAGACCATTCAAATTGTAGAATACGGCAATATGGACGTCGCTCGCCATAAAGTGCGGGTATCTTGCTTGCCTCGCTGCCAATGCCAAACGTACCCACCTTACCCGCAGCCACGGCCTGCTCCAGAAACAAGAAGAGGCTTTCTTGCTGCAAATCCATAGCAGTTGCCTCATGCAGCAACCAAACATCTAGGCGCTCCGTTTGTAATTCTCGCAGGCTCCTTTCCAAGGACGCCCTCGCTCCTTCCTCTGTATAACAGTTTTTTTTTGACGGCCGCGTTGCTGCTTTGGCAAGCCGAGCTAAATGCTGCTTCACCCCTGGCAACTGCTGTATGAATGGCTTAACAATGCCACGCGCCGCACCTACGATCGACTGATTTTTTGCCGGTGGAATCCCATATTTTGTGGTAATCGTCACATCCCCAGCGTGCCGCCTGGCAAATTCACCGAGACAGCGCTCGGCCGCCCCAAAGCCATAAGCCGGTGCCGTATCAAAATGCCGTATACCAGCATCATAAGCAGCATCCAGCAAAGCCAGTGACTCGCGCATGCCCAGCGACGCCATCAGGCTGGAACAGCCGTAGCCAAGCCGTGTTGTCATACGTCCGGATTCCGCAAGAGAAATCTTCTGCATGCTTATGTCTTTTCACCCATCTGTATTGCGGCAGTTAGTACCTTCGTATGCAAATGCTCTCCCAACCTCACGGCCAATGCTAACAGCGTATGCGTTGGATTGGAGAACCCGGACGCAGGAAAAACAGAACTGCTGCACACATAGCCATTCTCCGCTGCATGGAGCTTAAGATTCGTATCGACCACACCATTGCTTCCAGATGTTCCCATACGAGTGCCACCCATGTGGTGATTGGAATCGTCTACCTTTTTCAAGAAGCTTCCATCATCTGAGTAGAGATTAGGATCAATTTTCAGCTCACACAACTGATACGTCTCCAGTACATCCCGCACGGTTTCGATAAAGCGCTGAATTGTCTGAATCTCCAAATCAGACACCTTCCAATCCAGCCTAGCTCGCAGTAGGCCCAGAGCGTCCCGCTCTTCACTGAGAGAAACTGTGCTACTGCTAAGTGGTTCCTGTTCGCAATGCACGCGCAGAAATATCTGAGACGAGGCAGGATTGTAAGCACGATGCTTTACCTTGTAATGGTACCCTTGGCGCAGAAATGCGGGCATATTTCCAATAAGATTAGAAATGTCTTTGCCTGTAATTGCGTCTTTGCGTCCGCGCAGCAGATTCTTCGCTGTCTGCTTGACTTGGTTCAAGGTCTCGTCCATGTCGCTTCTAAAGACCATAGTTCCGGCAACATTCAAGACTCGATGTCTTTGCTGCAACTCTGGAATCAGTTTGAACTTAGGATGATATTTGTAACCGCGGCTATACACATTGTCGAAATATGCATGGAATTTTGCCTCATTTAACTTCTTAACTTCTGCGCAATTGCAATCAATGTGGTCCTGATAATATTTCCCTACCAAGCCATATTCATTCCAGCGCTGCTTTCCGTTTGCATCGGGCTGCAATAAAAAACGGGAAGATTCAATAGCCCCCAGACACAGCACAAACTCCTTGGCCCGGAAAATTACTTCTTTTCCTTCAAGGGTACGGCAAGTTACACCAGAAATGGTCCTTTCATTTACACCTGTCAATAATCGACATGCATTCGCATGTAAATAAATACCAAGGTTTTTATGGCGTTCCAATACGTCCCGATGCAGACGGGTAAAATTTGGCTCTGGACACCAGCGCGAAAAATATGGCGCCAGCTTCTCCCCCAACACCGGGCGCTCCAGCCCAATCTCATGCCACACAGCGCGATCATCTAATGTGGAAGAAGCAATTCCTTCCAATTCCAAAGCTCGCCGGTAATGCTGCGTCAGCTCTGATTTCGGAAATGGCCAGCCACTTCCCTGTATCCAGTCACGGCAAGTAAAATCGATCGCGTCCAGCTCAAGAATCTGGCCTCCCCACTTCGTTGTGGTTCCGCCATAGGCACGGAAGCGACCTGTATGGATTCCATTGTGCCGTAACCCCACCAGTTCGCTTTTATAAGGATCCTGTGAGCGTTCCTCCACGTCTTTACCACCACCTTCCAGCACAAGAACACGTCGGCCAAGCCGCAATAACTCCACCGCAAGAGTAATTCCAGCTGCTCCAGCTCCGATGATGCACACGTCTGCATTATCAAACTCGTGTCCCGTTGCCTGTTCCAAATCAAGAATCATTAATATTTCCTATACATGGAATTACTTTCAACTTGCTGACAGTTTCACCTTGCGCAGAACCGGTTCCAGCGCCTGCAGTATTCGCCTTACCTGCTCATCATTGTGATATCCGGAGGTCGCTGCGCGCGCATGGCCAGCCACGGCTATTCGCCGACGGCTAGACTGACCTGGCAAATATTGGCGGATTTTCTGGACACACTCTTCCGGAGAAAAAAAGAAGACTGCTTCTTCATTCTCCTTGAAGCGATCCATGTGCCCTTGCGATCGCTCCGCCAACAGAAATGCGCCACAGCCAGCAATCTCAAAACTTTTATGTGCAAACTCATCACAATTTGAATGTGTAATAAAACTCAGATTGATCTTTGATCTCCAGATGCCTTCGCGATACGCATCCAGAAATAGTTCCCCGTTATGACGATAAATTGCGTCAAAAATGTCTGGAGCCAACACATCCTTCCAGACCAGGGGCCCGGAAATTGCCAATGGGATCTTGTATTCCCGCCACAAACGCGTAAAAAACTCTGCCCGGTTATCGTATGGAGTTCCAATAAACGATACTTCCCGATCGCAATCCGCATCGCTCCATCCGGCAGGTGGCGGATAGTGGATCGTAGGCTCATAGGCCGTCTGAATTTTAACTACGTTCTTCGCCCCACGAGACCTGTAATCCACAATGTTCTGATCTCGCTGCACTACGTGAAGGTCGTAATCCGGAATTGCTTTCATGTAGAGCCGCCATCCTGGATCTTTGCGAGGACCAAACGGGTTGTCGATCGTGTAGTTGACCGTGGCAATGCCCTTCGCCCGCAATTTACGCAACGTGGATGGCTGCATAAAGAGCAACTTATCGCACCAGACTACATCCACCTGATGAGCCAGCGCCTGCTCATAAATATCGCGATTGCAGCGCTCCACGCCGGGCCCCATTGCCAGCCGATAGACGATTTTTGACATCACGCTCTTCACCTTCAGATAGGGCGTAGTGTCAAAATGCACCGACTCATGCCCCAGGCGCTCCAGAGCCCATTTGCGATACAACGCGGAATCATTTGGCGTTAATGTACCGGCATAAAGAATCTTCAATTTGTTTTCTCGAATACCGTCACTCGCCAAAATTGCCGCTCCGCTCCAGTTCAGTTCAGCGCTCTTACAATCCAGTTCTGCCGTTCCTACAGTTTTTCTCGCAGCACAGCGATCACCTGTTCCGCCTGCACCACTCCGGTAAGCCGCTTTTCCTTGTCCAGCACGGGCAAAGCGCGCAGGTTGTATTTATCGAACAGCTCAACCACCTTGTCCAGATTGGCATCTACCATGCAACTGATGAAATGCGGCTCCGTCAGTACAGCCACCTTTGTTTCCGGACGCGCCAGGACCAAACGCGACAGCGGCACCACTCCATGCAGCACATCTTTTTCGTCCAGAAGATAAATTTCCGTTACCGACTCCGTGTCACCCTCAAAGCTCCGCAACGCCTCCACCGTGTCTATAACAGTCGCTGTTACTAATACGTGCACGCAATCGGTCGTCATGCGGCCAGCAGCGGAATTCTCAGGAAATTCGAGCAGTTCCTCCACTTCCTGCCGCTCATCCGGGTCCATTTCTTCCAAAATGGCTTCCGATTTCTCCTCCGTGAGCTCCGCCAGCAGGTCCGCCGCGGCACCGGGGTCCATCTCCTCAACGATGCCCGCAACGCGCTCCGAGTCCAGCCCTTCAATCAGCGCCTTCTGCAGCTTCGGATCCACCTCTTCCAGCGTCTCGGCCGCGACCTCTTCATCCAGACTGGTAAAGACGGCTTCGCGCTCCGCCGGCGCCAGTTCCTCCAGAATGTCCGCAATATCCGACGGGTGCATCTGCGACAACCGCTCGTGCTCAATTTTCAGCCGCACGCGCCGGGCCGGATCCGTCTCAATCAGGTTCACAAACTCCCACGGAATACCCCGCGCCGCGAACCGCTTCGCCACCACATCAATCGTCGCCTGCGGCAACCCTTTCAGCAGCCGCCGAACCGCACTGCGCGTGCCCACGCCCACTTCGTCCACACGCAACTGCAGCACTCCCACGTCCGCCAGTTCCCATTCCAGATCCACGTCATTTACGCGCACCACCTTGCGGCCATGCACGTCAATGATCTGCTGGTCCAGCAGGTCCCGCTCCAGCAGCAATGAGTGCTCATTGGGCATCAGCACCTGCGGATCCGCCTCATCCCGCAGTTCCAGCGTGCCAGCAGGTGTCAGAATCAGGTCATGCACCGGGACCGCAAACTGCCCCTCCTTATTGCGATAAATAATGGCCGCAATATGATTCGGGTTCTGCGCCGGCACCAGCATCAACTCCCGCACACGGCCACGCATCCGCCCCTGGGCATCCGTCACCGGCGTACCCAGCAGGGCAGAAACACACGTCCGATGGATGGGGTGTCTGCTCATGCCTGCTGCTCGTCTGGAAATTGCAAATCCTGCTTAGCGCAGTCTACTCAAATTGGATTGATAAAAGATAATGATGCGTGCCACAATTTCACGGCACGCATACGGTTTGTCATCCTAAGCAGGATTCTCTAGTTAGCTTACTCGATTTTTGCCCGTTACCACACCTTGCAGACTTTCGCCCGGACCATCGGCTGCCCGGCCTTGCAGGCAAAGGCCTTCTGAAACTCCGGCATATTGGAAACCACACCGTTGATACGATATTTTCCCGGCGAATGCGGATCTGTGATAGCGCTCACACGCAGGTTCTGCGGACGTTCATTTTCACAGGCCCACTGCCCCATGCCAATGAAGAACCGCTGCGCCGGAGTAAACCCGCCGACCGGGTGCAGCTTCAGGTCCGCCGTTTCCGCCTTCCAGGCAATATAAGCCAGCAGTTCGCCACCCAGGTCGGCCACATCCTCGCCGCTCGTCAGCTTACTGTTGATGTGGATATTGTCCACCACCACATACTGCGCATACTGGTCGCGGATGCACTGAATCCGGTCGTTGAACTGCTCCGCATCCTCCTTCGTCCACCAGTCCGACAGGTTGCCGTTGCCGTCAAACTGTCGGCCCTCATCGTCAAAGCCGTGCGTCAGCTCATGGCCAATCGTGCCGCCGGTGTTGCCATAGTTCGGCGCATCGTCCATCTTCGGGTCATACAACGGGGGTTGCAGCACTCCTGCGGGAAAATTGATGTCGTTCATCTGCGGATCGTAATAGGCATTCACCGTCGGCGGTGTCATGTCCCACTCGTCATGGTTCACCGGCTTGCCTACCTTGTTCCAGTCGTAATCGTTGGCAAAAATCATCGAACGCCGCACATTGCCAAAATAATCCTCCGGCTTGATCTCCAGCTTCGAATAGTCACGCCACTTGTTGGGATACCCAATCTTGTTGCGAATCTGGCTCAGCTTCAGCAATGCCTGCTTCCTGGTGGGCACGCTCATCCAGTCCAGATGCTCAATCTCCTGCTTCATCGCATTTTCAATCTGCTCGGTCATCAGCAACGTCTTCTGCTTGGTCTGCGGAGCAAACGTGCGCTCCACAAACTCCTGCCCCAGCGCCTCTCCCAGATAGTTGTCCACCTGATTCACGCAGCGCTTCCAGCGCGGCCGCATCTGCGGCACGCCACGCAGATACTTCCCATAGAAATCGAACTGCGCCTGCTGTAAATCCCCTGAAAGATACGGCGCATAGCCGCTGGCCACATGAAAGCGCAGATACGCCCGGAGGATGCCCATCGGCGTAGTGCGCAACTGCACGCTCAGCGTCTGGTAGAACTTCGGCTCCATCACATTGACGGCCTTCACATCCTGCAGCCCCACATCGGCAAAGTACTGCTGCCAGCGAATGCTGCGGCCCAGACCCTGCAACTGGTCCACCGTCATCTTGTGGTAAATGTTGTACGGATTCCGCTGTTCCACGCGCGTCAGCGAGGCCTGGGCCAGCGTCGTCTCAAAATTCAGAATCTCCGCAGCATCGCTCTTCGCCTGCTCCGGCTTTTCGCCCACCATGGTCAGAATCTTCGCAATGTACTCCGCGTACTTCTGGCGAATCTCCACCGACTTGGCATCCGTCTTGGTGTAATAGTCACGATCCGGAAGCCCCAGCCCGCCCGCTCCCAGCGTCGCAATCACCTGCGCCGCGTCGCCAGGGTCCTGCCCCGAACCGGAGCTGAAAAACAGCCCCAGCGGCTCCGTTGCCAAATATGCCGTCAGGTCGGCAACACTCTGCAAAGCGTTGATCTTCGCCAGCTCCGGCTTCAGCGGAGCCATGCCCAGATGGTTGATCGCCGACTCGTCCATGCAGGAGGAGAAATAGTCGCCAATCTTCTGCTCGTTCGCCGTGCGGTTCTTCTGTTTGGCAACCTGGTCCAGAATGCCCCACAGAAACTGCTGGTTCTCGCTGGTCAGCTTGCCATAAACGCTCCAGCCCGCCTGATCCGGAGGAATAGGATTGTTCTTGATCCAGCCACCGCAGGCGTACTGGTAGAAATCCACACAAGGATTGGCCGCCATGTCCATCGACTTCACGTCCAGACCCGGCGTGTACGGCATGGAATAAAGCGGCTTGGCAGCAGGCGCACTTGCAGGCTTTGGCTCCGCACTTTGCGCACGGCCAAAACCACATGCCAGCAAGGCAAACATCACCAGACAGACAGACTTTCGGATCATACATTTCTCCCAATGCAAAACGGACATATCGCATCCTATTATGCAGTACGCTGTCACAGCCGCTTTTGTTCGTCTTGACTTTCTGCGCCCGGACAAGCACACTGCGATTGCAGATTGCATTTCCACAGATGTATGCTGACAAAACAGTAGTCGAAACACCCGATAATATGAATCAGGGCAAGCTATTGGCAGATTCCATTACAGGCCGCGTCAGCTACACGCTGGAATCCTCACTGGATTCCGTCAGCAAGGCTGAACAAACTGCTGCGCTCATTGCCCAACGGGCCGGCTTCGACGAAGACGAAATCACCAACATCAGCATGGCCGTGCGAGAGGCAGCCGTAAACGCTGTGTTGCATGGCAATTCCTACGATCCGGCAAAAAAAATCACCGTGTCCTTTGAAACCACCAGTCAGAACCTGATTGTGCGCATCGCAGACCAGGGCCCAGGACTGGATCCGGATACGATTCCAGACCCGCTGGCCCCGGAAAACATTCTGCGCGGCTCCGGCCGTGGCATCTTCCTGATCCGGGCCTTCATGGATGAGGTAAACTTCCGGCAGCTGCATCCGGGAACAGAATTGACTTTAATCAAACACCGCACGCCTGCTTAGACAGGCGGATCAGCGTACACAGGAGGACGTTCCGTGAGCATGACAGTCAGCACCCGCCAGGTGGACGGGGTTACCATTCTCGATCTTAGTGGTCGCATCACCCTCGGCGAGGGCAGCGTACAACTTCGCGACACCGTCCGCGAGTTGCTTGCCAAGGGTTCCAAGAACATCCTGCTCAATCTCGGCGATATTACCTACATCGATAGTTCTGGCATCGGCGAGCTGGTGAGCGCCTTCACCACCGTCCGTAACCAGGGCGGTGAGCTGAAGCTGTTGAACCTCACCAAGAAGGTTCACGACCTGCTGCAGATCACCAAGCTGTACACCGTTTTCGACATCAAGGACGACGAGGCTTCCGCCATCGCCGCCTTCGGCAAGTAGTCCTCGCGGATATAGCTTTTATTTTCTTGAGGATGGCTTTCTACTCGCAAAGACAACATGAAAAAAGCTCCGGGATCTTCCGGAGCTTTTTTCGTGTGCAAGCAAACTGGGATTGATAGCTTACACCCTGGGCCTACTGATTGAAGTTCACCTTCGGCAAAGCGCGCGATTCCGGACTGGCTTCAAAATAAGCCTGGTTCGGCTTGAAGCCTGCAATTCCGGCCCAGATGCTGTTTGGGAACTGCAGAATATAGGTGTTGTAGTCGCGCAGTGTATCGTTGTACCGGCGGCGCTCCACGGCAATACGGTTTTCGCTGCCGGCCAGCTCATCCTGCAGCCGCAGGAACTGGTCATTCGACTTCAGGTCCGGATAGTTTTCCGTCAGCATCAGCAGGCGGCCCAAGGCTCCGTCCAACTGCCCGTTGGCCTTGATCTTGCCGGCAGGGTCATGCGCATTCAGCAGGCCTGCACGCGCATTGGCAATGTCGCCAAAAACGGTCTGCTCCTGCTTGGCGTACCCCTTCACGGTCTCCACCAGGTTAGGAATCAGATCGGCGCGCCGCTCCAGAACAATGTCCACCTGCGACCAGGCCGCCTTCACACCCTGGTCCTTGGCGACCATCTGGTTCTTGGCGCTGATGTAGCTGCCAAAGGTCATCACCACCACCACGACAACCGCCGCCAGTAAGCCCAACGCTATCCACAGGCCACGTTTCATTTGATTTTCTCCTTAAAATTACAACCGCAACTCATTGAATCCATTACCAATTGCCGCTAGCCCCTCCGCCACCGGAGCTACCGCCGCCAAAACCACCAAAACCGCCGCCACCACCCCGGTCGTCATCGCGTCCGCGGCCACCACCACCCAATCCGCCGCCCAGAATGTTGCCCAGCAGGAACCAGAGCAGGCCGGACGGACCGGTGCGGCCCACAATCATCACCAGAATAAAGAAAATGAAGGCCAGTAACAGAAAGTGCCCCAACCCCAGCCTGGACTGTGGCTGCTCCTGCAGGGGCGCCGGAGCTGGCGCGGGGGCCGTCAGGGTAACTCCCGCATCGGCGGCAATCACCTTTGCCACCTGCACCGTTCCCAACGCAACGGCGCTGTTGTAGTCCGACTGCTTCAGATACGGCACCATGGCCCGGCCAATGTCGCCCACCTTGCCATCCGGCAGGATGCCTTCCAGCCCGTAGCCGACCTCAATCCGGTAGCGGCGGTCCTGAATGGCAAAGAGCAGCAGAACGCCTTTGTCCGTCCCCTTGGCGCCAACGCCCCACTTGGTAAACAGGTCGTTGGCAAACTGGTCGATTGGCTCATCGTCCAGCGTTTTGATGGTCACAACGGCAATCTGCGTATGCGCTTTCTGGTCCACCTGAGCGCAGAGCGCCTCCAGTTGCGACTCCGTGGAGGGGGAAAGAGCTCCGGCAAAATCGTTGACGTAACCGGTCGGAGCCGGCAGACTTTGCACTGTTTCTGCAGAAGCAACCCGCCCAGGGAACACGCTCCCAGCCAACACCACCAGCGTCAACCAGAAACCCAGAAACCGACCCTTCAGCACGGAAGCCATTCTGCGTTTACCTGCGTCATCACACTTCACAAGAGGAGTATACGCAAAAAGGAACAGCCGCGTTCTGTCAGTTCTCCGGAACCGTGGTTACGCTTCGTTATATTCTTGCTTACAGCTAATATGCTTCAAGAGCCAGCGACCGAGCCTGTTGCATCCATGCTGCGCGCCACGGGCCTGACCCGGACGGTGGGCGGAGCCGCGCTGTTGGCGCAGGTCTCCTTCCATGTGGCTCGCGCCGAGGTACTGGCCGTGCTGGGCCCCAGCGGTGCTGGCAAAAGCACCCTGCTGCGCCTGTTGAATCGGCTGGACGAGCCAACTGCGGGCACAGTGGAGCTGGCCGGGCAGGATTACCACACCATCCCACTGCGGGAGCTGCGCCGCCGCGTTGGCATGGTGATGCAGCGGGCCTATCTCTTTCCCGGAAGCGTGAGCCAGAACATAGCCTTTGGCCCGGCCCAGCATGGGAGTACCCTGTTACAGCCAGAGATTGACGCACTTCTGGAGCAGGTTGGTCTGCGCGATTACAACGAACGGCTGGTGCATACGCTTTCCGGCGGCGAGGCCCAGCGCATCGCCATTGCCCGCGCTCTGGCAAACCAGCCAGAAGTGCTGCTGCTCGACGAACCCACCTCCGCGCTGGATGAGGTTAGCAAGCTGGCCATTGAGGAGTTGCTGGAGTCGATCATCCATCAGCGTCACCTCACCTGCATCTGGGTGACCCACGATTGGCAGCAGGCGATCCGCATGGCCGACAAGGCACTGTTTCTGGAGGCGGGCCGCCAGACTCAATTTGGCTCTGCAAAGGAGTTGCTGCATGCTTAGCCACTTCTTCCGCTCGCAACTGACTTTAGGACTGGCGCAGGCGGCCATTGTTGCCGTCGTTGCACTGGTCATCGCCGCGCTGGCTGAGCGGCGGCTGCGCCAGACCTCCGCCGCGGGAAAAGGCATTCTGGCTGAATTGGCACTGGCGCTGGTTCGCGGCATTGTCCAGATTCTGGCCGTCGGGTTTCTGATTGTCCTTCTGCTGCGCGGACCGGAGTGGACAGCCTGGCCCCTGCTGGCAATTATGATGCTGGCAGCGGCTGGCGTCCTTCGCAAGCGCGCCAGCAGGATTCCGCGCGCCTTTTCGATGATCGTCTTCTGCCTGCTGATGGGTGCTGGCGGTGTGATTGTACTGATGACCGGTCTGGGCGTTATTCGCTTACAGATCGTGATGCTGATTCCGGTGGGCAGCATGGTGATTGCCAACACCATGAACATGCAGGCGCTTTTTCTGGAGCGCTTCCTTGCCGAGGTCACCAGCCACACCGGCGAAATTGAATCGGCGCTGGCGCTGGGCGCAAGCAGCCACACCGCCGTCACACCATATCTGAACACAGCCTTCCGCGCCAGCCTGATCCCGGCAACCAACAATCTCCGCTCGTTGGGCATCGTCTGGATTCCAGGCCTGATGGCCGGCATGGTGCTGAGCGGCAGTTCGCCGCTCTATGCCGCGCTCTACCAGTTTGTAGTGCTGGGCATGATCTTTACCGCTGGCAGCTTTGCCTGCCTGGTCGCCACCTATCTGGTGCCGCACCGCATCTTTACCGCGCAGGAACAGTTGCTGTTGCGCGGGTGATGAAATTACACGAAAGAAATAACCACTACTGGGCGATGAGCGCATCCGGACTGGGTCGTTTGCTCGAACTATAGTTGAAATATTTCTTGAATCGTAAAAACTGAACTTCATATAAGTGGTAACTCAACAGGGCCACGAGAATAGAGATGCATCCAATCAGAAATGCGCTTCCAATCAGACCCAGAGCCTTTGAATGCAAATGTCTGTCCAGATAAAGTCTCGGACCTACTCCGATAAGCTCTGCAATAAATAAATGCCAGACGTAAATCCCATAGCTATATTTTCCCAAAAATCGCAACCACCCCACGTCGAATAGCCGCTCTGCTAGCGAGTCAGGCCGCAGACTCAGTGCAATCAGGCTTGCGGACGCAACAGCCGATAGTGAATATCCGATCAGGTTGACACTACGATTGGTAATCCAGTCAAAGTTTCCTGTTCTCAGAACAATAATGGTCATAAGACTCAGCGCAGTTGGTAATAAAAATCTGGCAGCATTCAATATTCGCTCTGTATTTTTTCCACGCATTGCCAGAGCAAGCCATGCTCCAATCAACAATGAGTCCATACGGCACGGCGTAAACTTGTATGGAACAATCCATACCAAACCACCGTGCAGAATTAAAAAGATCCTTAATCCCAAGGCAAATCCAGCTAAGGCCAAAGCAACATTCATAAGCTTTTTGCGTCCATGAATCAAAAATACAAATAGTGGCCACAAAAGATAGAACTGTTCCTCAACCGCCAGTGACCAAAGGTGATTTGTATAGTAGAAGATGGAACCATGCCCGATCTCACGTAAACCAAACGGCAGGTTCTGTAGATACCCCAGAAAAATAATTACGCGAGGCCAACTCCAGTGAGATTTGAGGGGATGTGCCAACAGCAAGAGTAAAAGCAAAAATCCATAATAAAGAGGGGAAATGCGCAAGAAGCGCCGTGCATAAAAATTCTTAAAATAACTCTCACTACCCAATGAGTCGAACAAGATACCAGTTATGAGGTACCCGGATAATACAAAAAATATATCGATCCCACCCAGGCAGCATCACGACACGTGCTCAGAAACGACATGATGCCACTCACCTGTTGATTCGCCGCTAGCAGGTGGTAGATGAGTACCAGCAGAATGGCAAGTCCACGGATGCCATCCAGCGCAGGATAGTGTTTAGCTGTCTTCCTCACCTCTTTATCCATAGCCATAGAAGGATTGTTAGTCATTTTTTGATCCATAAACCTATCTCGGTGGCACACATTGCCTGTTGTCGCTTTGATGAAGAGGATTTCTTTTACCAAAAAAAGAGCGGGTGTCCCTTACAGTGAGGCCGCTGAGGCTATTTCGTTCTTTACCAACAGCTCTTTATTGCCGTACTCAAAATACTTTTTTAATTTGAGGAATGGAAGCTCGTAGAAATGGTAGCTCAGCATAGCCGCAATCAATGTCACGACTGTGACAACAACTGCTCCGCCAACTACGGAGATAGCTTTGGAATGCGTTACAGACAAAAATGCCGGACGCAAAATATGCGTCAATGAAGCATCTGCGATGTAATGTAACACATAGATTCCATAACTATATTTTCCGAAGAATCTCATTACGGGGTTCACTAAAAATCTTCTACTCAAGGAGCGTTCACGAAATGTCTCCGCAATGAGCGACGCACTAGCCACCGCGATCAACGTGAAGCCAACCGTAGGCAGAAAAAAACCTCTACTCCCATTGAATGTATGATTACGTACCCCTGCGCCAATCAAAATTGCAGATGTAACCGCCAGTACTGGCAAGGCAAACCGAAGCACATGATCTCGATAATCGGTTCGCATCAACAGCGCAAGACAGCCGCCTATAAGCAATGAGTCTGCCCGGCATGCCGTGAAGCAAGAGACGAACCATGTGTTCGCGCCTTGCGTCAGCAGTACAACACGCAGCAGTAGAGACAATATTGACAGCACAATTGTGGTGAATACCAGCTTCCGAAGATCTTTAATCCAAAAAATCAGAAATGGCCATACCAAGTAAAACTGCTCTTCTACAGCTAACGACCATAAATGATTGAGGTTGATAAAGGTTGCAGGTGTGTAATGTTCAAATGGAATCCACAATCCTGTGTTCTGAAGATATAGGAATAGTACGTACTGCATTCCATGCCAGACCAGATGCAGCGGACGAGTCAAGGCCAATAATACGAAAAGCACTCCGTAGTAAAGCGGAAAAATACGTAAGAAGCGCCGTGCATAAAAATTCTTGAAATATCCAGAACTGCCGAGAGAATCAAACAAAATACCTGTAATCAGAAATCCTGATAAGACAAAGAACAGATCCACCCCTACCCATGCCGCCCCCCGCAAAGCAGTAAAAAAGTTTAATATTCCGCTTCCGGTCTTATCGTTCGACCACATGAGGTGATGAAACAAGACCAGCAGAATGGCGAGCCCGCGGATGCCATCCAACGCAGGGACATGTCGGAACTTCGACGGTCTTCCATCGTTTCGTGGATTAGTGTGAGAAATCTGCATGGATGTCACGATATTACCACCAGGCCAATTGGTTAGATAGTCGGCTCCTATGTAATTTATGCTTGATTTAACACCATGACTTCGCTCACCAAAGACCTTACCCCACCCGTTGCCCGTAAAGATCCCCGGCAGACCACGCTGCATGGCCACACGCTGCAGGACGATTACGCCTGGCTGCGGGAAAAGTCTTCTTCCGAGGTTGTTGCTTATCTGGAAGCGGAAAACGCCTACACGGACGCCTTCATGGAGCCGACCAAGCCACTGCAGGACCGGCTTTACAAAGAGATGCTCTCGCACATCCAGGAAACGGATGTTTCAGTTCCCTACCGTAAGGGCCCCTATTTTTACTACACGCGTACCGTCGAAGGGTTGCAGTACCCCATCCACTGCCGCCGTGCCGCATCGCCGGAAAACCGCTACGACGAGTCGCAGCCGGAGCAGATCATTCTGGATGTGAACCAGCTCGCCGAAGGGCAAAGCTTTATGGCCGTCGGCGACACGGACATTACCGACGATGGCAACCTGCTGGCCTACTCGACCGACAACACCGGCTTCCGCCAGTACACGCTGCACATCCGCGACCTGCGCACCGGGCAGAACCTGCCCGACACCGCACTGCAGACCGGCTCGCTTGTTTGGGCGGCAGACAACCAGACGCTCTTCTATAGCGTGGAAGACGACGCCACCAAGCGCCACTATCGGCTCTACCGCCACATGCTGGGAGATCCGCAGGAGCGTGATGCACTTGTCTACGAGGAGCCGGACGAGCGGTTCAACGTGGGCGCCGGCCGCACGCGCGATGGCAAATATCTGTTGCTGGAGATTGGCAGCCACATCACAACCGAATACTGGTCTCTGCCAGCCGATGACCCCACTGGGGCCTTTCAACGGATTGCGCCACGCATCGACGACCAGCAGTATTACGTCGATCACCGCAACGGCATTTTTTATATCCGTACCAACGATGCTGGCCGGAACTTCCGCCTGGTGACGGCTCCCGTCAGTGCGCCGGACCGGGCGAACTGGACGGAAGTGCTGCCGCATCGCCTGGAAGTGTCGCTGGAAGATGTCGACCTGTTTCAATCCTTCGCAGGCATTTACGAGCGTGTTAATGGGCTGCCCACGTTGCGCGTCCTGCACTTTGCTGGCGACACGCTTCAGTCCGCGTCGCAGGTCATCCGCTTTCCGGAGCCCACTTACACGGCCGCGCCCAGTATCAATCGCGAGTTTGACGCAACAGTCTGGCGTTACAGCTACCAGTCGCTGGTCGCACCAGCCTCGGTCTACGACTTTGACATCAACACCGGCGCTTCCACCTTGCTGAAACAGCAAGAAGTGCCCGGCGGATTTGACCGCACGCGGTACGCCTCCGAACGGCTCTTTGCTACGGCCAGCGATGGCACGCAGGTCCCGGTTTCACTGGTATACCGCAAAGACAGGTTCGCGCGC
Source organism: Edaphobacter aggregans (assembly GCA_022736715.1). GTDB lineage: Bacteria > Acidobacteriota > Terriglobia > Terriglobales > Acidobacteriaceae > DZDJ01. The sequence goes on along the minus strand of DZDJ01000017.1, from coordinate 20,455 downwards.
GACGGCAAGTCGCCGCTCTATCTTTACGGTTATGGATCGTATGGTTATCCGCTGCCGGTCAGCTTCAGCCCGAACCGGCTCTCGCTGCTGGATCGTGGACTGGTGCTGGCCTATGCGCACATTCGCGGCGGCGGCGACCTGGGCGATCCGTGGCACGATGCCGGCAAGATGATGACCAAGCGCAACACCTTCACGGACTTCATCGCCGTCACAGAGCATCTGCTGCAAAACGGCTATGGAGCCGCCAACCGGGTTGCAATCGAAGGCGGCAGCGCCGGCGGACTGCTGATGGGCGCAGTCACCAATCTGCGTCCGGATCTGTTTTCTGCTGTGCTCTCGCATGTGCCATTCGTGGATGTGATGAACACCATGCTCGACGCTACGCTGCCGCTCACCGTTCCCGAGTATGAGGAATGGGGCAACCCGAATGAGCCGGAAGCATTTGCCTACATGGCGAGCTACTCGCCGTATGACAATCTGAGGCCCGGCGCATTTCCGGCCATGCTGGTGAAGACGAGCCTGCATGATTCGCAGGTGATGTACTGGGAGCCAGCAAAATATGTGGCGAAGCTGCGCACCCTCAAAACGGACTCACGTCCGCTCCTGCTGCACACCAATATGACCGCAGGCCACGGCGGCGCATCCGGCCGTTACGACTATCTGAAAGAAATTGCCTTCGACTATGCCTTCCTGCTCACGCAGCTTGCAGTCGAAAAGACAGACCGCCAATCTTAACTGACTTCCACGAGAAAGCCCCCGATCCTATCCAGGATCGGGGGCCTGTATTTTTGCGATTGATTTTCTTCAGCGGATACGGGTCTCCGCAACTGGCCGCTCTGCATCATCGCCAGCATCCTCGATTGTGTCGCCTTCACCCGGTGCGAGAAACATGTTCGACTCCAGCCCGTGCTGGCGCGTGTAGAGATCATAATAACGCCCGCTCTGTGCGTACAGAGAGTCGTGCGTGCCCCGCTCGACAATTCTTCCTTCTTCGATCACCAGAATCTGGTCTGCGCGGCGAATTGTAGAGAGGCGATGCGCAATGACGAAGGTCGTCCGGCCCTGCATCAGATAAGAAAGACCGGACTGAATCATCTGTTCGGACTCCGAATCCAGACTGCTGGTCGCCTCGTCCAGAATCAGAATCCGCGGATCGGCCAGGATGGCGCGTGCGATCGAGATACGCTGGCGCTGACCGCCGGAAAGCTTCACGCCACGCTCACCCACAATCGTGTCGTACTTTTCCGGAAACCGCTCGGCAAATTCATCCACCCGCGCAATGCGGCACGCTTCCATCCACTGCCCTTCTGTCGCATCCGGCCGCGAGAAAAGCACATTCTCGCGCACGCTGCCATCAAACAGGAAGGACTCCTGCAGCACCACGCCCAACTGCTGGCGATAGCTGCTCAGCCGGATCGTGGCCAGATCCACATCATCCACCGTAATGCGACCCTTCTGCGGCGTATGGAACGCACAGACCAGCCCGATGATCGTGGATTTTCCTGAACCAGAAGAACCCACCAGCGCCGTCACCGTGCCCGGCTTTGCTTCCAGGCTGATGCCATGCAGCACCGGCTTGCCTTCTTCGTAGGCAAACTCCACATCTCTAAACTTCACATCACCACGAACAGGCTCCACCACCTGCGTGCGCTGTGGATCGCTGTCTTCCGTCTTCTCCGCCAGAATCTCGCTGGTACGGTCCAGCCCGGCAATCGCTTCCGTCAGTTGTGTGCCAATAGCCACAATCTGAAAGACAGGCGCCACCAGGAAGGCCAGAAACATCGTGTACTGGAAGTATTCGCCAGTGGTCAGCTTGCCAGCCAGCACAAACCGCGCACCCAGAAACATCACCAGAGAACCCACAACACCCAGCACCACGGTCGACGACAGGCTCATGAGCGATTGCGCCGTCAATGAACTGATGACGTTGTCCAGCAGACGCTTGACGCCGCCCGCAAACACAGTGGCTTCGCGCTCTTCCGCGCGATACCCCTTCACCACGCGAATACCGCCCAAAGACTCCGTTAGTCTTCCGGTCACCTCTGCATTGATGCGTCCGCGCTCGCGGAAGATAGGACGAATCGTTTTGAAGGCCCGCTGCAGAATCAAGGTAAAAATGGCCATAATCAGGAAGGCCAGCACCGTCATCTGCGAACTGATGTGCAGCAAATAGAGAAACGACAGCAAAGCCGTCAGCAGTCCGCCAATAAACTCCACCAGACCAGTTCCAACCAGGTTACGAATACCTTCCACGTCCGTCATAATGCGCGACACCATGTTGCCGGTGCGGTTGGAATCGTAAAACGAAACCGGCAGGTTGCCGATATGCCGCTGCACCTGCATACGCAGATCGGCAATCAGCCGCTGCGCAGCCTTGGAAAGCAACTGCGTCAGCGCATAAGAAGAGATGCCCTGCACCAGAGTTGCCGCCAGCACGGCAGAAACCAGCGGCACCAGCTTGTCCGCCTGATGCTTCGTCATCACATTGTCGATCAGAAACCGCGTCGAAGCTGGCAAAGCCAATCCGCAGACACGGTTGATGACCATCAGCACAAAACCGGCCGCCAGCAACCCCCGGCGCGGCTTTACGAGCATCCAGATTTCCGGCAGCACCCGTCGCATATCTGGCTTCTGGCGCTGGCCACCGGGCTCAGCAGACGATGACTTGCTGCCCCGGGTTTGAGAATCTGCTGCGCGCATACGCGGCGCGCCAAATTGGGAGGTTCGTAGTCCTGGCATGAATGATTTATCGGATGCAGTTGCACTTTACTGAGACGCAATCTTTTACTGAGACGCAATCTTTTTATGCGTTGCGTGCCCGGCGCGCCTCAATAAACGACCGTATCGACAACAACACAAAGGCAAGGCAGATCAGAGACATGGCTGCCTTTTCCTGGATAGCTGGCGGACGCGGCAGATCGGCCCCCAGGAACAAACGGGCCGCGTCCACAATGGACTTCGCGGTGGCCAGAAAGCCAATCAGCCCAATCGTCACCGCAATGTGCATATGCATCATGCGTTTTTTTACGTTCTCCGTGCGGGCCAACACGCCAAACAGAATCAGCAAAATGCCAAAGGCCGTTGGAATCAGGGAAGTAGGATACTGACTGCCAGTGGCCACAAAGCTCACAACGCCCAGCAGTCCCAGCAGAACGCCAAACCAGATCGTAATACGCGCCATAACAAAACTCCTCGGTGTTCCTGAAACAACCAGCGAGCTGCTAACTCGCTTTCGGCCCAAGAATCTGCTTTACGTTATTCAGAATATCAGCAGGCTTCCATTCGTTGGTCGGATACCACGCAACAACTTTGCTGTTCGGCCCAATGACGACAGTCGAAAGCGAATGCGTCAGAGTGCCGTTCTCACCCGGCGTCACTCCTACATCAAAATAATGCGTCACCATAGAAAGCTCGTCCTTCGAAGGTGCGGCAAACTCCCAGTGGCCGAAGGTCGACTTCGTATACTCTCCCGTGTAGGCCTCACCGTAACTCTTCAGCACGGCTGGCTTGTCGTAGACAGGATCAAAGCTGATGCTCAGCAGATGCGTTTTGGCATACAGCGCAGGATCTTTCTTCAACGCGTTGTTGATCTCTGCAAAGTAACGGCTCATCCGCGGGCAAAAGTCCGACAGCGGGCACCGCGTGTAGATGAACGTGATAATCAGCACCTTGCCTTTGTACTGGTGCAGATGGATCGTCCTGCCGCTCTGGTTCAGCAGCTTGAAGTCCGGCACCACGTCACCGGCCTGCGGCACATGATAAACGCCCGTGGTTGGCTTGTAGTTCAACTTGCCCTGCGCCACCACCACCAACTGGTCCAGGTAATCGCCCTGATCGCTGGTGTACAGCGTCGCCGTCAGTGTGTCTCCCGGATGCAGTTCGCTCAGCACATTCGGATTTTTTACCTTGTAGGGCATCACCATTGCATCCATGAAGCCCGGAATCGCTTCGCCATCCAAAGTCACAGTGCCTTCGGAAGCATCCGTGCCCAGCACCTTGCCCTTCACCGGATACGTCTTCACATTCGTCGCTGCGTTTTGCACCGCCGGTGCTGTGTTGTGGTTGCAGCCGGTCAGGCCGGCTGCAACCACAACAAGAGTTGCTCCAAACAACAGGAACGGAAAATTGCGTAAACAAGAAAAATGAAAAGGACTTATCTGCGGAGAACGAGCATGAACGATGCGGAATTTCATTGAATCCTCCCCCCTGGTTTTGACTGCGTTAGTAATGGAAACGGTAACGAACCTGCACTGCAAGCATACGCGGATCGGCAAAGTGCGATCCACCAAAGGTGTTGCTGGTGTCCAATTGATACCGTTTGTTGGTGATATTGGTTCCATAGGCCCGCAGAGTTAAATTTGTCCCGAAGTTCTTACTCAGGGAAAAATCGACCGTTCTGTAACTGGGCAAATGCTGCGGTCCGTCTTCATACAGAAATCCGGAGCCATAGTTATAGCTCAGGGCTGCATACGTATGCCACGGCAGCGGCCCATCCACCCCCGCTGCCAGCGTATTACGCTGATCGTGGTCCAGATAGTATCCGCCAACCGTTGGAGGGGCAAAGTTCAGCAACCCGCCCGTCACATCGCCAAAGCCCTCCGCCTGCTGGTTGGAATACACCAGATGCGCATGATAATGCTGCGCCAGCAGTGGAGAACGCAGCGTGGCTTCATAACCATTGATGCGCGCAGCCTGAATCGTCAGCGGAAGAAAGATATTGGAGTTGCCAATTACATCGTGATCGAAAAAGTTGCGTGCTCCCGTGCGGAAGTAGGCAAAGTCTGCAATCCATCCCTGCACAGGAATCGTCAGCCCAACTTCATGCTGCTCGTCCCGCTCGCCATGCAGCGGCAGAAAGGCCGCTCCCTGCGTTGCCGCATACTGCAACAACGGCCCGGAAAGCGTGTCCAATGGCGGGGCCTGATAAAAACGTGAATACGCGCCGCGCACCACCCAGTTGAGCTTTGGAACACGAATGGCCACCCCAGCGCGAGGATCGGCTGCATTCTCGCTCAACAGGCCATCGAAGTGCGTCAGGCGGACACCTCCGTTCAGCGTCAGCCAACTGGTGGCCTTTAGCTGGTCTCCAAGAAAGATTGCCTCCAGATTTCCGCCCGGCTTCACGGTCTGTGAGAAGGCACTTCCCGATCCATCATTGGCAACAACGGAGAAGTATGTGTTGTCGCCCTGGGCAAATGCATAAATGCCGGCACTCGCATTATTAATTCCCTTCACGTAAGAGATGGCAAGCTGTCCTCCGGCGTAAGTGGAGGCGCGGTTGTCAATTACGCTGGGAACATCCTGCGGCCCACCCTCATATGCGGCGCGATTGAAATGATAAAACGGCGAGGCTGTTACCAGCAGACCGGGCGACACCGTATGCACCCAGGAAAGGATGCCGAAGCCATCCTGCTCCCGCTCCCGGTCGCGCACCAGTGCGGCCTGCTGGTCTGGATCATTCGGCACCTGATAATAGTCCGCCCGATAGCCACCATCGAAGCGCAACTGGTCCTGTGGCGTGGCGTTATAGATCAGCGATGTAAATCCACCACCGCCGGATGCCTGATTGTGCAGATTAACGCTTGTTGGCGGCTCCAGTCCATAGTCGGAACGGTTTCCATTGACGCTTGCATAGTAAGCAAACTTCTCAGTGTGGTCGCCAAAACTTAACTGGTCATCAGTCGCATTGTAAGTGCCATAACTTGCCACCAGCTCTGCCTGACGGTTCCGCTCAAATCCATTGCGCATGGCCACATTGAAGACGCCATACGTGCGGTCACCATACGCCGCTCCATAGCTGCCACTCTGCTCTTCAATAAAATCCACATCCTTGGGATTGAACTGCGGCCCCACGTTAGCTGCGATATTGGTGTTCGGCAATGGCACGCCATCAATGGCCCACGTCACCTGATGCCCACCCCGAACGTGTAGTTGATCGTGGACCATATAGGCCCCAGGCAGAAACTCGGTCACAATGCGGAAGCTGTTGCTCTCGTCAACGCCGGCATAGCGCGCAATCTGCTCCCGGCTGACCAGCGTCGTACGCGTGGATGTCCCCGCATCCAAAGATTCCAGGTCCGCCGACACCTGCACCGTCGCATGTGCGGTTGCGATGTTCAGTGGAAAATGCAGGACCGGCGCAGTGCCAGAAGCAAGAATCAACCTCTGCTGCTGCCCGGCAAACCCTTCTGCCTGCACCGTCACCGTATATACCCCCAGCGGAACTGCCGTAAAAGTGAAGACACCATCCGCATCACTCTTTCCCGCAAACCGCAGATCAGAATGCACTGCCTGCACCGTGACCTGCGCCTCTGCGATTGGTCTGTGCTGCGGATCGTGCACCACACCCCGCAGATCCGCCATTATTGTCGCTTTTGACTGCAATGCCAGACCAAAAACTGCGAATAATACTAGGCATCTCGTAATAAAAAAACGCATCAGAAGCCCCCTTCTGCACAACTATTTATGCGGGCAGGCGAAAGCGTCTGCGCAGGCCGTAAGGCAGCACAAAGCTCGCTTGCCACGCCTGTGGAAAGCTTTCAACTCTGACATAGCAGAGCGCCGACTGAAATTTTTCTCTGACTAAACAGCAGGTGGGGCGCGGGGATTGCGACGCAGACTGGCCTTGAGGCCGGGTGTGGACGGGGGCAACGCCATCAGATGCAATATGACATGCAAAGGAACAGTCAGACTGGAGGGACTGTCAGCAATTGCAACTGCGCTGGGCAGAATCTGCAGCCCTTGGCTATACGGACAGCGCGGAGCACGGAAAGCTGTTTTCTTCTCCGCAGCCGCCATCATAGCGGTCATCATGCCTGCCGCCATCATGCAATGGTGCCTGCCGTGAGCACGGCAACAGGCTGGCAGTGCTTCCACTTGCAATGTTGCAGCCAACAGCGGAGTCACAGGCTGAAGCAGACCCGTGAGCAGCATCACTACAACTGCTACAAATTTCCGCATGACGGTAGTCTACACCCGATCAAGAGCAATCACGTGGAATGGCCTTCTGCAGCCCCAAAGATTATTCAGTGCGTTGCAACTGGAACCACTACATGCGATACATTCCAACCGCGCAGTGCAACAGCAGCCGCGCCCTTCACTGCACTTTCCGGATAATCAATCTCCACTTCGCGCTTTTCTCCTGGCAGAAGCGAAATGTAGTTGTCCGTGTAATATGCCGGCAATATGCGGTCATGCGTAGTTGCGCTCTCCAGCGTCATCTTGCCCATCAGCGCCGCCGTGCCGCTACCATTCACTAACTGCACATGCACGTGCACTTCTGGTCCCATACGCTCCGAAGTTGCCATTGCAGTCAGGGACACGCGCGGCAGAGCGTCCAGTTGGCGATAGTTGTCCTCATTTGCACTGAGCCAGTACAAATTACGGGACAGATTCTTACCGTTGGCATCCAGCAACTGTAACTGCACAAGCACGGTCTGCGTCTCCATCCACTGCGCCAGTTGCAACTTCAGCGAAGAAGTCATCGCATCCGCGGCAGAAGTAATGTCTGTTTGCGTCGCACTCAGTAACAGCTTGTTCTCCAGCGAATATACAGATGCCTTCACCATCAGTCCCTGCAGCGGCTCCCGCGTGGTGTTCACAATCTGCACAGCGTCATTCGTCAAATCGAGTTGCACATGCACCGGCTCGCACGCCTTCATCACGCCATAGAAAGAGGCCTGCGTGTCGTAATCGGAACTCAGGATCTGCCACATCGTGCTGGGCCACGCCGGTTGCGTCATCCACAGCAAACGCCCGCTATTTGGCTTCCATAAGTGCGCATTAAAGCCCTCAAAGATGGCCCGATAATCCACATAATTCATCATCTGCGCCTTCCGCTCAAAATCCTCCAGACCTGTCGGCGCCCCAAACTCCGCGTCCAGATGCTGCATGAATGGATGCACATCGCCGTTCCCCATCTGGTGCCAGTCGTGATACGCCCAATCGTCGCTGATCGGCCACTGGTCAGCCTTCGGCACAGATGCTTTGAAAGACTCCAGTGTGGACATGGAAGGTGTTCCCATCTCCACCGAAAAGCCATGATTGATGCTGTAATACGTCTGCGGCGAACGATAACTGTACGGGCCGCTGTCGCGCAGGTTCACACGGTTCGAACTCGGCGAGTAATACCGGGTTCCATCCAGCGTGCGGATCAACTCGTCCAGTCCCTGATTGATGATCGGCTGCGGCACGCCTTCATTCCGTCCGCACCACAGCACAATCGAGGGATGGTTCCGGTAGCGCAGAATCGTATCGCGCGCATTCTTCAGAAACAGCGCCGGGTCTTCCGGCTCCAGATTGTCATTCTGCGTCGAGGCCCAGAAGTCGTTCCACACCATCAGGCCATATTCATCTGCCAGGTCGTAGAATGCCGCTTCCGTGTTCTGCCCAACCCAGTTGCGAATAATGTTGAGATGCGCATCCCGGTGCAGGCGAAAATACGGTTCCAGCCGAGCGCGGGAGACGCGCTTCATCGCATCGTCCATGCCCCAGTTGCCGCCGCGCGCAGCAATCCTGACGCCGTTCACCTTGATCACCATGTCCGTGGAGCCGGTCGCATCGCTCACCGGAAGCACCGCAGACGAATGCTCCGCTCCGGGCAACAACGTGGCCACCCAGCCATCCGGAATTTGCCGCATTCCTTCGTGACTCACATCCACGATCTTCTCGCCGCGCAGACCCGCCGTCGTCGGTAAAATCTCCACGCGGCGCAAGTGTCCGGTTGCATCGTACAGCGTCAACTCGTAAGTAACTTCACGAATGCCAAAATGCAGATGCTTTGTGTCAGACGTGCCTGCCTGCGTGCTGAAGCTCACCTTCAGGTGGTACAGATTCGGCTCTCCATACCCATTCGGCCACCATAGCCGCGGATGCCGCACCATCAGTTGTGGAAAGTCGGTCGGCGTCAGCCGAATGCTGCTCTCGCCCGCGGGCAATGTCACCTGCTTGCTGATGGCAACGCCCTCAAAACTTGCCTGCAGGCTGCCTTGCACGGGGGCGCTGGAAAGATTTGTCACCGGGACGGTAATGTCCACGTCTGCGTGGTCCGTCTGCGGCAGCGGCAGCACTGTCACCACCTGGACATCGCCAATCTGCACCTGCCGCGTCGCTGTCAGCGTCACATTCTGCCAGATGCCGGTGTCACGATCACGAATGCCAGGAACCCAGTCCCATCCCTCAGTCTCCACAAAGGTTGGCCCATCCAGACATAGAATGCCCCCGTTCTCTCCTGGCCCACCCTTGATCGATTGCTCCTGCGGAATCCCCGGATGCGGTGGTGGCGACACGCGAACAGCCAGCACATTCTTCTGCCCCGGATGCAACAGTCCGGTCACATCAAACATTCCGCGAAGAAATGCGCCCTGAATGCCGCCAAGCCGCTTGCCATTCAGCCAAACCTCCGCCGCGTAATTAATACCGTTGAAGGTGAGTACGAAGTTGCGGCCATCCAGCGTCGTTGCTGGAGAAAACACAACGCGATACCAATAGTCCTGCTTGTTCAGCGATTCCGGAATGTCCAGATTATTCAGCCCATAATACGGATCGGGATAGATGCCGCGATCCACCATCGTCGTCAGCACCGTTCCCGGCACAGTGGCCGCCAGCCAGCCTTTTGCATCGAAGCTGCTGGTTGCAATCTCTGCCCCGCTGGCGGCAACCTTCGGCGCTGCAATCAACTGCCAGCCACCATCCAGTTCCCACGTATTCTGGCCCACGGGTCGCAGCGTTGTGCGCGCTGGCGGCATCGGCTTGGCGACCGGGCGCGAAAATGGCGCTGCCGAGTGCGGCATCTGGGACGGGTTCTGCGGCGCGTCATAGCCAGCCCAGCCGCGCGTCTGCACTGGCCAGCTCTTCGATGCCTGCTCAAAGTTGATCACCGCAAAGTCCGGCTTCTGCGCATACATGGCCCGGACCGCATCCGCACTCAGCGCATTACGGTAAATGCTGAATCCGGCGATTCTGCCACCGAAGTGCTTTCCACCAACAAGCGGGACCATTTCCGGCGCCATCTGCAGTACTGGAGCCACGGGCCCCAGCAGCAGCTTGCCACTGGCAACAGCTTTGCCGTCGCTGTACAAGTGCAGTCCCAGACCATCATAGCTTGCCGCAAGAAAGTGCCAGCCCTTCAGCGCCGAAACAGCCTCACCCTTCAGCACGTTCCGTTGCCCAAGCCGCAGCACCGGTTTGCCATGCTCCACGCCAAGATAGCGTGAGTCCTCGTCCGCTGGGTTGCCGATGCCGGCAATCAGTGTGGACGAGGGCATCGGGCCCTCGCTCTGATACCAGCATGTGATCGTCCACGGTGCAGTCGCGCTCTGCAGGAAGTCCTGTTTGTCCATTGGCTTCAGCAGGCTGTTGCCATCCGGCAGGAAGACGCCATTGTAGGGGCCATAAGCAGGCCAGTGGCCAGACGTCTGCGCATGCGCAACGGAGGAGCAGAGCAGAAGTACAGCGGATGCAACCATCCACACAAGGCTGGCAGAAAATATCTGTTTTTTGTTTTGCATTGGGTCCGGCCCTGAAAATCCTTCCCCAACGTTATACTCTCCCAGTAGGTCAGATGGAAGATAAAGCCTCTTACTTAACCGATTTTATATGTGATTGCAGAGGATTTCGCGTCTCGATACCATTACCGCCGTGCACTCCTGATTGCACCTTGACCACCCCAAAGCACAAAAGACTGCCCCACCATCGTGGAGCAGCCTTTTGTGTTGCAACTCGATTTTTCTGATCTGCCTAATGTGGCTGGCGGTACCGTATTCCCTCTTCGCAAAGCATGTATTCCGCCGAGCAGGTCATAGAGCCGCAGATGACGTGTTCCATCCCTGCAAATTGATGCCGCGTAATCAGCCCCACACACCCACAGGATGGGCAGGACAACACCGCCCAGTAGGGATTGTTCGTTTCTCCTCGTTCTCCAGGGTTTTCCAGCACGAACAGCGTTCCCGGCTCCATCTGCTCCGGAATCCATTCTTCCAGCAAATGCAAATCAGCCACCATGCGACCCCCTTTGCGTGTAACGCGATGCGTACTACGACCATTCAGGATGCGTCAGTGCCGTTCTTCTCCAGAAGCCGGACAAGCAGCTTCTTTGACGCTCATCTTAAAGCATCCGGATGAACTGTCAATGACGAATTTGCATCCTTCGGTTACCACACAGTGACGTGCCACCGGCATCGGCTCAGCGCGGGCCATAAACCTGACGGTACATTTCCCGGTTACGCAGGATCGATTCCACATAGCCACGCGTCTCAGAAAACGGAATCGACTCCACAAACTCCGGAATGTCCTTGTACCCGCCCGCGGCCAGCCACTCACGCACGCGCGAATTACCAGCGTTGTAAGCAGCCAGCGCGTATTCCATCTGTCCATCAAAGCTGCCGATCACGCTGCTCAGATACACCGTGCCCAGCCGCAGGTTCGTAACCGGATTCAGCAACTGCGCCGCCGTGAAGCGCCGGTTGCCTTCCCCGCGCGCCAGCTTTTTTCCCACCACCGGCAGCAACTGCATCAAGCCATACGCATTCGCATGGGAGACCGCGCCCGGATTGAACTCCGACTCCTGCCGCACCAGCGAAGCCACCAGGTACGGATCCAGGCCATTCCTGCTGGCATCGGCATTCAGATCCGCCCAGTAGGGCCGCGGGAACAACAGCTTCCAGTACGCCATCGGCACCTGGTCCACTGTCAGTTGTAGAAACGGGACACTGCTGCGCTTCATCACCTGCAAGGCACGGAAGTACTCGCCATAGGATGCGTAAATCTCCGCCTGCGCATAGTCGCCCCAACTGGAGCTGTCCTCGCTGGCTTCTATCTCCGGCGCAATGTACTCATTCAGTGCCGCATTCGCCAGCAGGCGGGCCTTAATCAGATGAATATCATCTTCCGGCAGATCGGCTGACAGATCCGGAGCCACTGGCGGCTTCACCGTAGCCAGCAACGCCACCGGCTGCGCCTGCCGCGGCGGCAACACACTCAGCCGCTGCCGCGCCAGCATTGCGTAGTAGTAGTTGCGGAAGGTTGCAGCCAGCACGCGGTAGTAGTTCTCCGCCTGGCCAATGTTGTGCTCCTCCTCCTCATAAATGCGGCCGCGCCAGTAGAGGGCATTTGGAATCTCCGCTCCACCGGCATACATCTGCAACTGCTCATCCATCAGCCGCGCCGCCTCCGAATAGTTCCGCAAACGATAATTCAGCCAGGCCGCGCGCCAGTGACTGGAAGGCGCCAGCCGGCTGCGCGGAAAGAGCCGGAACAGGGTCGAATACTGGTCGATTGCTTTAGGATAGTCCCGGCTCAGCAGATACATGTTGCCGCCGGAGTACAGCGCCTGCCCCAGCCACGGACTGGCAGGAAACCGCTGCACCATCTGGCGGAGAATCGCCTGCTGGCGTGAGGCATCGTTGTCATTCCGCGCCAGTTCCGCCAGCACATACAGCCGCAGTGCGCCCGGCTCTCCATCCACGTCCGGCAGCTTTTCCGCATCCCGGCGGCTCAGTTTCTTCAGCTTCAACCGGCAGGCCGCCGCACGAATCTGGAAATCCGCCCAGTCCGGCGATCCTGCCGACACCATGCGGGCCAGCGCATCGTAATCGTTCACAGCATCGCCATAGCGGCCTGCGGCAAACAGGCTGTCGGCATGTCTTCTGCGTTCGCTCGCCGTCAGCGGAGCAGCGCCCATCTGCTGCAACTGGTCCACCGCCTTCTGCGCCTCGCCACTCAGCGGAAAGGAATCATACAGACGCCGGTACACGGCCGTGGCCTGCGCCGTGTCGCCGCTCAACTGGTAGGCCCGGCCCAAGATGTAAAGAAAATCCGAGTGCCCGCCGATCATCTGGTTGCGCAGTGGCAGCAATACCTGCAAGGCAGCCTGCTGGTTCTGCTGCTGCAGATAGGCGCTGGCCAGCAAAACTGGAATGCCCTCCGTAAAAATACTGTCCGGATGCCGCTTCGCAAAGCCCTGCAGCAAGGTATCTGCCTGCGCGCCATTGCCCCCCTGCAAATCGGCCTGCGCCTCCAGATATTCGGCATAATCATCCAGCGCCTTGCCACGTTCCAGAGCAGTGTGGAAGCTGTGGGCCGCTTCTGCATAACGGCGATCCAGCAGATACGCATGGCCCAATGCCAGATACGCCGCCGCCGATGCCTCCCCCGTGTGGCTGCGCGCGTAATTTAACACCCCTGCATACGCCGCCGGAGTGCGCATGGCCGTCAGTTGCTGCGCCATCGGCCGCAGTTGCGACGACGCCACAAAGGCCCGGCGCAGGCTGCGACTGCGCGCCGTCGGCACGCTCCGGTGGCGATGCGTGCGCGTACGCGCCTGCGGTTTGCGCCGAGTCGTGCTGGTCTTGCGATGGGCCCGCGCGGCAGGCTTATGCGTCGTCGCCGTGCGCTTCTTCGTGCTCTTGCTGGTCTTTCTGGTCGTGGTGGTTTTGTGGTGAGTGCTGGTTTGGCCCTCAAGGGGTTTTACCGGCAGCGAGCCAGCCAGAGCCAGCATCAGAACACAAGACAGAAGTCGGGATACAGGGAAAAGCATCAACAGCATGAGCCTCAGGGAAATAGTTCCCTGTTTACGACTCTAAGCGGCCCACAGGGAATGTCAACGCGCCACAGCCCACCTGGCATCCGCATCGTAAACCTTGCCGCTACAGGAACTGCCAGGCTTCATTGGTGCAGCCAAACTACCGGATGATGATGGTGCCGCGCATCTTGTCATGCCCTTTGCCGCAAAGCACGCTGCAACGCATCGTATAGGTACCCGGTTTGTCTGCCAGAAAGCGGATGATGGTTGTCCGCCCCGGCTGCACCGGCTCATTGATGCCCAGCCCATCCACGGCCAGTCCATGCTCTATATCGCTGGAAGTGACCGTAAATTCCACGTAACTGCCCAGCGGAATATGGACCACATCTGGCCAGATGTCGTACTGCTCCATCTCAATCTTCTGCCGAAAAGTAACCACACGTACCGGAGTACGTCGGCAACCAGTTGAAAAAAAGAGCGATAACCCTAATAAAATGACCAGAAAACCAGTTCTCTTTGCGGGACACTGCATGAGCCGTTTAGTATCTTTCTGTACAGTAATTTTGCTTCCAGTTTAAATACTGCACGCTGTTCATTACCGAGGAAAGGTATTTCCTGCAACATTTCCCCATGTCCACCATCCAATCACAAGGGACCGAAGAGATACACCCCGACGTAGCATTGGTGGCCCGCGCAAAGGAGGGCGACGTTGCCGCGTTTGAGCAGCTCATCCGCCAGTACGACCGGCAGGTATTCCGGATTGCGCAGCACATTACGCAAAACCGTGAAGACGCCGAGGACATCGTTCAGGACGCCTTTCTGAAGGCGTATGAAAAGCTCGACCAGTTCCAGGGTAATTCCAAGTTCTACACCTGGCTGGTGCGGATTGCCGTCAACGAAAGCCTGATGCGGCTGCGCAAACGCCGCACCGGCAAAATGGTTTCGATTGACGAAGATGTAGAAACCGAGGAAGGCTCCATGCCACGTGATCTGGCCGACTGGGGCCCGAACCCGGAGCAGTTGTACGGGCAGTCTGAGTTGGGCGACATTCTGCGCAAGACCGTTCAGGGGCTGCCGCCGGGTTTTCGTACCGTGTTTGTACTGCGCGACGTGGAGAATCTGTCTACGGAAGAAACGGCGGAGATGCTGGGCCTGAGCGTTCCAGCTGTGAAGTCAAGGCTTTTGCGGGCACGGTTGCAGTTGCGGGAAAGACTGAGCCGTTACTTTAAACAAAAGAATGGGAGTGCCAAGAAGTGACCTGCACTGAATTCCTGGCGGAACTGACGGACTACCTCGACGGCAAACTGACTGCCGAGCTGGAGTCGGAAATCCGGATTCACCTTGACACGTGCAGCCATTGCCTGGTCATCTATAACACCACCCGCAAAACCATTGAGATTTACCGCAATAACGAGCTGTATGAGTTGTCGCCGTCGCTGCGCGACCGTCTGCAGGCCGCCATTATGGCCAAGTGCAAGAAGGGCTGTTAACTCCGCAGCCTCCAGCAGGCCGCTTGTTCCAGGCTTTTCACTTCTGCTGCCTTCCCCTTTGCGCTACCATGGTCTGAATCCAGTGGAGATGCTCCCTTTGCTCCATCCGCTGAGGCACGCATGAAATCGCATCCGGCTCGCATCACCGACCCTCCCCTGACCCGCAAAAAAGGGGCGTTTACCCACTTCGGAAGCTGGGTCTACCTGGCTTTGGGAGTCCTGTTTGTCGGTTATACCTTCGGTTTAATCCCGCACGAGATACCGGCACGGATCTTTGGGAAAATAGCTGCCCAGCGCGACCACGTCCTGGCCCTTTCCGCTCTGGCGGTGCCAGCCGGAGTATTGCTCGGCATTCTTGTCGTGCTCTATCTGTTTCTGCGCCTGGCACGCAACCTTGGCAAAGCTGTGCAGCAGCAAAGCACTACCCTTCCTGCGCCAAAAGCAGAAATGCGCCCTCCTCGGAGCACCGCCAAGCCAACGCCGGAAAACCAGCCCGGCACCAACCCAGCCTCTGCCGTACAGAAAGCTGCGCCACTACCGCGGCCAGCCAATCCCTACCACGCGGCCGAACCCATCAGCCGCGCCGAGCACCGGAAACAGCCCTGAGCACCGGAAACAGCCCTG
>DZDJ01000017.1:3651-4722 GCA_022736715.1 Edaphobacter aggregans | reverse complement strand
GAGCACCGGAAACAGCCCTGAGCACCGGAAACAGCCCTGGATTATTCAGTTCGTTCTGCGCTGCAGCGTAGGACGGTCGCTGCCGCTGTCGTCTCCACTATTGGTGTTGGAGTTGGTAGAGTCCACGCGGCGAAGCGTCGGCTTGTTCGTGTCCTGACCATTCTTCAACCTGCGCTTGTTCTCCAGCCGTGCCAGACGCGCCTTCACCTGCTCAAACTCCGAGGTGTCGACGATGTATTCCGGACGGGCCGGCAGATAGCGGGCAATCTCATACTCCGAGCGTTCGATTCGCTCCGGTGTCTGCGGATGGGATGCAAATGCCTTGGCGACCATTCCCGGCTTATGCTTCTGCAAGGCCTGAATCTTCTCAAAGAACTCGATAAACGCCTGCGGATCGTATCCTGCCCGGTACATGTACTGCAGCCCCAGCCAGTCCGCCTCAGACTCAAAGTTCCGGGAGAATTGCAGGAAGGTCAGCGGAATCGCCAGTTGAGCCGCTTCATAAATTCCGTACCCGGTCCAACTGCCCATCGCAACGATCATCACCGGAATCATACCGATGTTGGCGATGTTGGCGCGGGTCATCTGGCGCATGGCATGATGCGCGCAAACGTGGGACGTCTCATGCGCCATCACGCCTGCCAGTTCCGCCTCATTGTCCGCAGCCAGAATCAGGCCGGAGTTTACATAAAAGAAGCCACCGGGCAGGGCAAAGGCGTTGATCTCATCCGTATCAATCACCTTGATGGTGAATGGCACCTTGCAGTCCGAATTTTTGACGATGTTCTGACCAATCCGGTTGATGTACTCGCTGATGACCGGATCGGTGATGATGTGGGCACTCTTTTCCACTTCGTTTGCATATTGCTTACCGACGCGGATCTCCGTATCCGTGGAGTACCAGTTGCCGAACCCGCGGCCTCCGATGTTCCGTGTTCCCGCGGCATTCACATCGTTTTCACTGCCCGGCTTGATGTGCGGATCCAGGTCCTCGCCGGGCGAGGGGATATTTCTTGCCTGCGGCTGGGCAGCCTGGGCCTCTTTGTCTCTGGAGTCCTTGCCGTTCTTATC
>DZDJ01000017.1:0-3551 GCA_022736715.1 Edaphobacter aggregans | reverse complement strand
TCCTTGCCGTTCTTATCTTTGTCCTTGTCTTTTGCCGCATCCTGCTTCGCATCGGCCGGGGCGGCCGTCTGCGGAGACGCCTGAGCACCGGCTTCCTGCGCGCCAGAGGCCGGAGCCGGGGACTGCGCCAGCACATACATGGGCGCTGCCAGCAGCGTGGCCGTCATAATGGCATAAGCCAGCCAGGACGATTGGACTTTCCCCGTCACGTCACCCTTGTGTGTTGTCATCGCACCCTCCACCGCCACCATCTCTCCGAAAGCTGAACTTCACTTAAAGAATAGACGCAGCTACCCGTTCGTTAGACGTAAGTATGCACCTTTTCACTTCTGTGAAACAAAAAGAGACCGTTGCTTTTCCTGTATGAAAAATAACCTCGCCCGGTGAAAGGCCGCCTGCAACCAAAATCGAGGAAGGAACTCACGCATAGGAATACACTTATCGCAGAGCAAAACATCACCAGACTGATACCGGCAGAAAAACCGGCCGGCAAAAACGAGAAAAATTCAATCCGGGGGTGCAGCATTCCCATTCACTTTCTCCGCAATTTGAGCGGGAAAAACAGGAACTCGATTGCCAACCGGCAACTGGCCCGCTTGCTGGCCTTCAATGCCGGGGCCGCCAATGCGGGTGGATTTCTTGCCGTACGGCAATACACCTCGCACATGACTGGCATTGTCTCCTCCATGGCAGACAACCTGGCCCTGAGCAACATCCCACTGTTGCTGGCGGGTTTTGGCTCATTTCTTTCCTTTCTGGCTGGCGCCGCCTGCACCGCCATCCTGGTGAACTGGGGCAGGCGCAGAAACCGCCAGAGCGAATATGCCTTTCCCTTGTTTGTAGAAGCGGCATTGATGCTGTGCTTTGGGGTGATGGGGGCCAGTCTGGAGCAGCACCGGTGGCTGTTTGTGCCGGCCACCGTGGTTCTGCTCTGCTTCATGATGGGCCTGCAGAATGCCATCATCACTAAAATCTCCAAAGCGGAAATCCGCACCACGCACGTCACCGGCATTGTGACCGACATTGGCATTGAACTGGGCAAGCTCTTTTACTGGAGCCGGATGGAGCATGCCCCCGCCGTTGCCGCCGACAAACCCAGGCTGTTGCTGCTGGCCTCCCTGCTGGGGTTGTTCTTCTGCGGGGGAGTACTGGGAGCCATCTGCTTCAAACATGTCGGCTTTATCGCCACTGTTCCCCTGGCGCTGCTGCTGGTGCTGCTGGCCATCGTTCCAGTGGTGGACGACCTCTCCGAATGGCTGAACCGAATTTGAGAAATCCCTCTATCTCATTACAAAACAAAGGCCTTCCATGTGAAATGGAAGGCCTTTGTAAGTCCTGCTGACCTGTTGCCTTAGTCGTAATATTCCAGACCAAGGTGCGTAATCAGGTCTTCGCCCATGATGTGGCGCAGCGTGTTCTTCAGCTTCATGGACTGGATGAACAGGTCGTGCTCCGGGTACAGGCCACTGGCCGTCTGCGGCGCCTTGAAGTAGAAGCTCAGCCACTCCTGAATTCCCAGACCGCGCAGACTTGGCGTACGGGCTGCCAGATCAAGGAAGAGCACCAGATCCAGCGCCAGCGGAGCCGCCAGGATCGAGTCGCGGCAAAGGAAGTCCACCTTCAGCTGCATCGGGTAACCGAGCCAGCCGAAAATATCGATGTTGTCCCAACCCTCTTTGTTATCACCACGTGGCGGGTAATAGTTAATGCGCACCTTATGGTAGATGTCCTTGTACAGGTCCGGATACAACTCCGGCTGCAGGATGTAGTCCAGCACGCCCAGCTTGGACTCTTCCTTGGTCTTGAAGGACTCCGGATCGTCCAGCACTTCGCCGTCGCGGTTGCCCAGAATATTGGTGGAGTACCAGCCGCTGACACCAAGCATACGGGTCTTGAAGGCAGGCGCCAGCACCGTCTTAATGAAGGTCTGGCCGGTCTTGAAGTCCTTGCCGCAGATGGGGGCATTCATCTGTTTGGAAAGCTCGATCAGGGCCGGAACGTCGACCGTCAGGTTGGGCGCGCCATTGGCAAACGGAATGCCTTCCTTCAGCGCGGCGTAGGCATAAATCTGCGAAGGCGAGATGCTTGGGTCCTCCTCGACCAGGCCCTTTTCAAAGGCTGCCAGCGTTTGATGCACAGCCGTCGGCTCCAGAAAGATTTCCGTGGAACCGCACCAGATCATCACCTGGCGGTCCGTCTTCTGTTTGAAGGCCTGAATATCGGAACGAATCTGCTGGGCCAGATCGCACTTGCTGCGGCCTGTTTTGACGGACTTGCCGCTGAGCCGCTTCACATAGTGCTGGTCAAAAACGGCCGGCATCGGCTCAATGCTCTCCAGAAACGGCCGAATCTGCTCCAGGTGGTCGCGGTCGAGCACCTGTGCGGTCTTGGCGGCCGTGTACAGGTCGCCGCCGAAGATGTCCCATCCGGTAAAGACAATGTCATTCAGGTCCGCGAGCGGGGCAAAGTCCTTGATGAGCGGGCTGCGGGCGTCTGTCCGCTTGCCCAGGCGGATGGTGCCCATCTGCGAGAGCGATCCGATCGGCTTGGCGAATCCCTTACGTACGGCTTCGACTCCGGCAATCAACGTGGTGGCGACGGCCCCCATGCCGGGAATCATGACTCCGAGTTTTCCGGTGGCTGCTTGTGGCTTGCTGACTGAGTTGTTGCTCGCCGCGGTGTTTGTGCCGCTGGCGTCGGGTGTGGACATATCTGGCTTACCCTTCCTGTTGCATGGAATTGAAGTTGTTGCAGCTGATTCGAGTTGTCAAGATTTATGCAGACTATTTAGTTTCTCTCAGCGTAAACTCCTTTGGCAAATGAGAAACCGTTTCGCCGTCGTCACTGGGGCCTCCAGCGGATTTGGACTCTTAACCACAATGTCCCTGGCAAAATCGGGATATTTCGTCATTGCCGGCCTTTGCAGCCCGGAGCGTAAGCGGTTACTTCTGGAGGCCGCAATTCGCGCCAGAGTGGCAGAAAAAATTGATTGCCACCAGTTGGATGTCACCATTCCGGAACAGGTAAACGAGACCGTCGCCTATGTTCAGCAGCGGTACAGCACTGTGGATGTGCTGATCCACAATGCCGGGATCGCCATAGACCTGCCGGCTGAAGCCGCCGAGGCCGGCCAGAGCCAGCCCCAGACCCCGGCGGAGGCGCAGGCACTCTTTGAGGCTGTCTTCGCCGGAGCCACGCAGATGACCCGTGCCATGCTGCCCATCCTTCGCAACCAGCATGGCGGCCAGATTTTATTGCTCTCCCCGCTTGGCCGCGAGAGCCGCATGTCGGCCATGCGCAGCCACCTGCAAAGTCAGTGTGCCGCCGAAGGCTGGACGGAACAGATGCGGCTGCAAGTGCGCTCGCTGGGAATGGAAGTGCTGCTGGTAGAACCCGGCGCGGTCACGTCCAACGTTCGACATTGGAGCGAGGAAAAAGCCAATGCCCAGCAAGTGGCAGACCAGATCGTGCGCGCCATCCGTCCGCCAAACCCAAAATTACGCTACATCACCGGCAAAGACGCGCACACGCTCCTGCTGCTGCGCCGCATC
>DZDJ01000093.1 GCA_022736715.1 Edaphobacter aggregans | reverse complement strand
GGGGCTGGAGAAGATCGCGGTCAAGGGCGACGAGATCAAGCAGGCGCTGCTGCACGGCGGCTCGCCAGCCACACCGGACGACCTGCGCAAGCGCTTCGACACCTTCATGAGCGAGCGTTGCAAGGGCAAGGATGCCACCAAGCTGCGCTTCGTGATCGAATGAGCGAGATGCGCAATGGTTAATCACAGTCTGACCGATATTGACAGCTTGTACCTGCAAGTCCGGGATCGCACCTCACAACGCCTGATTGCCGAAGCCATCACCGCGTATCGAGGCGGCGCTGCGCGCTCGGCGATCCTGTCCACATGGATCGCTGTCGCCTACGACATCATTGCCAAGGCACGCGAACTGGCGGCGCAAGGCGAACCCGCACCACAAGCCTTCATCACCGAGCTAGACGCTGCAATCGCCAGCAACGACATCCCTAAACGCCAGAGCATCGAACGCCAACTCCTAGAAACCGCCAACAAAAAACTGCAATTGCTCGCGCCACACGAACACGACGCACTCCAACGCCTATTTGAAGACCGTCATCTCTGCGCTCATCCCGCCTTCATTGCCGACGACGAACTCTTCCAGCCCACGCCTGAACTGCTCAGGGCACACATCACCCATGCGCTTAACTACCTGCTGATCCACGCGCCGCTGCAAGGAAAAAGTGCCGTCGCCCGGTTCGAAGCCGATATTCTTAGCGCGTCATACCCAGCATCCAGAACCTCCATCGGCCAGTATTTGCGCGCCCGCTACTTGGATCGTGCCAAGGATGCGTTAGTCATAAATCTCATCAAAGGCATCCTCACCGCGCCCTTCGGCACAGAACGGGCGAAATTCGCAGGCAAAGAACGGCAGCTTGCGCTGAGTCTGCGAGAAATCGCTGACGCCAAAACGGCGATCTACGATTCGAACGTACCGCCGTTTGTCGCAAACCGATTCGATGCCGTACCGGACGAGGTGCTACTGAAGCTCTGCCCATACCTTGAGGTGGAAACTCGCCTATGGGGCTGGGTTTCCGAGTCCGTCCGCATACGGGTCAAAACCCTGCTCGACGCAGCCACGCTGGATGCGCTCAAGGCCACAGGGGCGTTCGATGCCTTTGCCATTCCAGAACTGGCATCCATTCTCTTGGCACGATTCGATGCATTTGACGAATCTACACAGATCAACATCATTTCAGAAAACCCGCGCCGCGAATTTATCCAGAAGGCAATTGCTCTCTATCGCGATGCACGCGGCTGGCGGCATGCCGAATCGTTGGGGCGAACGTTAATGGTTCCACTCGCGCCACTATTCGGAGCTAACGACATCAGGCAAGTTCTAGATGCCGTCGCCGCTAATGAGCAGATTTGGGCTGCATCCGGAACGTCTGCCATCCTCGAAACAATATTCGAACTTAGCCAATCCCTGCTTGCCGAGTCTAGGCCGTATTGGCAGGGATTTGTCGATCATATGGCTTCGGAACGAGGCAATCAGACAGAGCATTTCGCTTATCCCGCCATTCGGGCAAAGCTCGCCACATGACAAGAAGAATTTGAGGAACGACTGATGAGTGATCTTTTCCAGAACCACGCGGCCAAGTCAGGTCCGGTTGAATGCCTCGGGCAAACGTTCCCGAGTGATGAGGCTCGCCGCGAGCACTACCTGAAGCTGCTCGCGGAGAAGCTCAAAGACCCTGCGTTCCGGAAGATCGAAGGTTTTCCTATCGGCTCGGATGAAGACATCCTCGCGCTTTCGGACCCGCCGTACTACACGGCTTGCCCGAATCCTTTTATCGAAGATTTCGTTCGGCACTACGGCAAGCCCTATGACTCGTCAGTTCCGTACAGCAAAGAACCCTTTGCTGCTGATGTCAGTGAGGGAAAAAACGATCCGATTTACAACGCGCACAGCTACCACACCAAGGTCCCGCACAAGGCAATCATGCGGTACATCCTGCATTACACACAGCCGGGTGACCTTATCTACGACGGTTTTTGCGGTACGGGAATGACTGGGGTTGCGGCACAAATGTGCGGCGATCGTTCTGTTGTCGAGTCTCTAGGGTATCGAGTCCAGGCGGACGGGCAGATCCTCATTCAGGAGTTGGAAGACGGCAAGCCAAATTGGAAACCCTTTTCTAAGCTTGGCTCTCGAAGGGCGGTGCTAAACGATCTTTCACCCGCCGCGACCTTCATTGCGTACAACTACAACACGCCAGTCGATGTTCACACGTTTGAGCGAGTTGCAAAAGGAATTCTTAGAGAAACGCACGCAGAGTGTGCTCGGCTTTATGAAACCGGCCACATTGCTGGTGGTGCGACCGGACAGATCAATTACGTCGTTTGGTCAGATGTTTTCACCTGTCCAGAATGTGCTGGCGAGGTCGTATTTTGGGACGCGGCTGTCGATAAAGACGCCGGTCAAGTTCACGATGAATTCGCATGTCCGCACTGCTCCACGCAGCTTACCAAGCGCGGAATGGAACGCGCTTGGACCACTAAATTTGACCTAGCCTTGAGACAAGCGATCCGTACAGCCAAGCACAGCCCGGTCATGATTAACTATTCTGTCGGGACCCAGCGATTCGAAAAGGCGCCAGACGACAGAGACCTAGAGCTGATTGAGCAAATAGCAGGAAAGCCTTTATCTCCGAAGATTCCAATCGATCGGATGATAGAAGGAACCGAAACGCGACGTAATGACCCATTTGGCATTACTCACGTCCATCACTTTTTTACTCCGCGAACGCTTTATGTTTTAGGCCGAGTGCTGGAAAAAGCTCAGGAGAAGCTGTCCAAACGTGACTACGAAGCGTTTCTTTTTGTCGTAACTGGGACTCTTCAGATTGCATCAAAAATGAGTCGCTTTCGTTACGACTCGCGGAACACAAAGAACACTGCCGGTGGAACTACTAGCGGCACTCTTTACGTGCCCTCGCTTTCCAAGGAAGGAGAGGTGTTCGGCCTGTTGAATAGACGATTGGACGCAATAATTCGTGGGTTTTCATCTCGTGGACTGTTTCGCAACTTGAGCCTGATAACGTGCTCATCCAGCAATGATATTGCACTGCCATCGAACTCGTGTGATTACCTTTTTTTCGATCCGCCATTCGGTGCAAACATTAATTACTCGGAGCTGAATTATCTCTGGGAGTCCTGGTTAAAGGTTGTGACAAACAACGGTCAGGAAGCCATTGAGAACCGAGCACAAGGAAAAACTCTCAATGATTATCGGAGGTTGATGTCGGCGTGCTTCAAAGAGGCGTTCCGCGTCTTGAAGCCTGGTCGTTGGATGACAGTAGAGTTTTCAAACACACAGGCATCTGTGTGGAATGCGATCCAAACTGCTCTTCAAGAGGCTGGATTCGTTGTCGCAAACGTATCTGCCCTTGATAAGAAGCAAGGCTCATTTAAGGCCGTAACGACAACAACAGCAGTGAAGCAAGATCTGGTTATTTCTGCTTACAAGCCAAATGGCGGGCTTGAGGATCGGTTTTCTCAATCTGGCGGAAGTGAAGACTCGGTTTGGGACTTTGTCCGAACGCATCTTCATTACTTGCCGACCGTTAAGGTCAAAGCTGGGGTGCTTGAGTTTATCGCGGAGCGCGACCCGCGCATTATCTTTGATCGAATGGTGGCTTGGTTTGTGCGGCACAACGCGCCGGTGCCTATGTCATCTCATGAATTCCAGTCTGGTCTTGCTCAACGATTTGTTGAACGCGATGGCATGGTATTCCTATCCGATCAGGTTGCCGAATACGACAAGAAACGCCTTCAAGTCGCTATTGCGCCGCAAATGGAGATGTTTGTCTCGGATGAACGAAGTGCGATCGATTGGCTGTCAGATTTTCTGAAACGGCGCCCATCCACCTACCAAGAAGTCAGCCCAGAGTTCATCAGCCAGCTCGGAGCAGGTTGGAAGAAGCACGAGTCGAAGCCGGAACTTGCCGCCTTGCTTGAAGACAACTTCATTCAGTACGACGGTACCGGCGAGGTTCCGAGCCAGATTCACAGTTATCTCTCGACCAACCACAAGGATCTGCGCGGTCTGGAGAAGAACAGCCCAGCCCTTGTCACCAAGGCCAAGGATCGCTGGTACGTGCCCGACCCGAACAAGGCACAGGACTTGGAGAAGAAGCGCGAGAAGGCACTGCTCAAGGAGTTTGACCACTATCGAGCGTTTACGGGTCGCCGTCTGAAGGAGTTCCGCCTGGAAGCGCTGCGCGCTGGCTTCCGCTTTGCATGGGGCAATAAGGACTACCAGACGATCATCGACATCGCCGCCAAAGTGCCGGAAGCTGCGTTGCAAGAGGACGAGAAGCTGCTCACCCTCTATGACCTGGCGCTGACCCGTACCGAGACCGATGCCTGATGCGCCGGACGGGAGCGAAAGCATGAACCAGGACGAGTTGCTGGCAAGGCTGCATGGCATCGAATGGAACGACTTCGAGTGCAAGCGGGCGCAGCGTAGCGTGCCGGAGGATGCCTATAAAACGGTATCCGCCTTTGCCAATACGGCGGGCGGCTGGCTGGTGTTTGGTGTCAGCGAGGTGAATGGGCAGCTGGAAGTGACCGGCGTCAAGCAGCCTGACAAGGTTCAGAATGATTTTCTGGCGGTGCTGCGTGGCGGGCAGA
>DZDJ01000335.1 GCA_022736715.1 Edaphobacter aggregans | reverse complement strand
ACGTTGTAGCCGTTCATCACCTCGACATTGGCCTGCATCAGGCTCTGGGAGAGGTATTCGTTTCCGCCGCGCATCGCGGAGTCGCCGCAGCACCCCTCTTCGGTTCCCAGAATCCCGAAACTCACCCCGGCCGTCTGCAGGATTTTCGCAAAGGCCGTCGCGGTCTTCTTGCCGCGGTCGTCAAACGAGCCGGCGCAGCCGACATAATAGAGGTACTCGACAGCGGGGTCGT
This sequence comes from Edaphobacter aggregans, assembly GCA_022736715.1. Taxonomy (GTDB): domain Bacteria; phylum Acidobacteriota; class Terriglobia; order Terriglobales; family Acidobacteriaceae; genus DZDJ01. The sequence continues at coordinate 820 of DZDJ01000335.1, read as the reverse complement.
CGGCCAGCGTCTTTATCCCCAGCTCCTTCGCCCAGTCGCCGCGCAGGTGGGAACCCATCCCCCACGGGTTGGAGTTGTTTTCCATGTTTCGGTAGGTAAGCTGCAGCTCCGGCGCAAACTCGGCCTCGGTGAGCACCTTGTACTGACGAAGCTGAACGATCTTGGGGACATGCTCGACATACACGGGACAGACCTCCATGCAGGCCATGCAGTTCGTACAGGCCCAGAGCGCGTGCTCGTCGAGGCTTGTGCCGACAATGGCCTCGCCCGCCCGTTCTTCCGGCGGGAGCGCCAGCAATCCGGGCCCTTCCTTCCAGAGCTGCGCCTTGATGTCCTGCGTCATCTTCCGGGGGGAAAGCGGCTTCCCGGAGAGGTGCGCCGGGCAGACATCCTGGCACCGTCCGCAGTTCGTGCAGGCCTCCAGATCGAGGAGCTGCTTCCAACTGAACTCCTTGAGTTCCCGGACCCCGAAGCTCTCGGCGTTTTCGTCCTCGAAATTGGTGATCGGGTCAAGCGCCCCTTTCGGCTTCAGCGAGCGGTAGTAGATGTTGATGGGCGACAAAAACATGTGCTGGAGGCGCGTCCGGCTGAACATGATGTAGGCGAAAATCGCCAATGCCGGCAGCATGTGGATCAGCGCGCGGTGCCAGATCAGCAGCTCGTTGAGCGGCGTACTCGGCAGAATCAGCGCGATTTTGGAAAGCGGGTAGCTGACAGGCGCCCAGAAAAACCAGTTAGGGGGAAGCGCGGCGCCGACGGCGGTAATCCGGTAGGCCTTGATGAAATATCCGGTGAGAATGAGCGTCACCCCCCAGACAAG
>DZDJ01000334.1 GCA_022736715.1 Edaphobacter aggregans | reverse complement strand
CCGGGTCTGAGTATGCAAATCGCCCAACCGTGGAATATGGCAAATCCCCTTGGCTGCGCATGCCCTGGAAGGACTCCGTCGAGCACTATGACCTGCACTTCACGCCGTTCTACAAGGTCAACGAGAAAGCGGGTACTTGTGCGCAGCTTCGCCCGTATCCAAACCCGGGTAATCCGATGTACCGCGGGTACCCGAAGTGGCCAGCGCGAGTCGACGGGAAATGACGGGGTCAGTGTTTTGATAGAAATGAAAAGAGCCCGCAGCGCGGGCTCTTTTCATTTACGTGACTCAGATGTCGTTCGCGACGGCTTTCACACATCCTGCGCAATGGGCGGCGCCCGGTATGGCCATCGACCCCCCAGAGGAGGCCGCATCATTCCAGGGGCCGCATCGCAGTTAGAACTTCAAGCCGGGTCCAACCTGTGTTGCGGTATTGCTGTCATAGAACACGGTGGCAACCGAGCGTCCGAAGAAGAACGGCAGCCCCCAATCAAACATGCCGGAGAACATGGAGTATGCCTCCGTCGAGTCCGCAGCCGATGGCAATGCCCGGCTTCCGCTCAGGTAGTCGGCATAGAGGTTTGACACGCTGAACGAAATACTTGTCATGCCTTGAGAGCTCTGCATTCCCGCTGATAACGAGAGTGGAGAGGCCGGGCAATAATAGGTCACGCCGCTGGTCGTGCAATGCGGAATCGAGCTGTCCTCAAAGTAGTACAGCGCCGAACCCGAATCCACAAAGCTTGACAGTGTCTTGCCGTTGTACGTGGTTTGCAGGTCGCCTGAACTGTCGAGCGGATAGAACTGGCCAGAGAACGTATTGTCCTGCTGGGTGTCCACACCGAAACTCAGTGTGCCGTCGACTTCAGGGGAACCACTGACTGGGGCGCTCGGAAGTGTCAGCACCGTGCCGTTGTTGTCTTGTGGAAACAGCGCCACGGGGTCCGTCACCTGCACGGTGTTCGAAGCCGATGTACAGGCAGAGCCATCCCCCTTGCAGGAGAAGTACAAGCCGCCATCCTGCTTGAACACACTCACGCCAATTATCCCGT
>DZDJ01000092.1 GCA_022736715.1 Edaphobacter aggregans | reverse complement strand
TTGTTGAACCTGAACTCAGCGGACAGGACTATGTTGATTGGTGTTTGCAATTTTGCGCAGAACAGCGTGTTACGCTTTTTGTGCCTGGAAAAGCTGCCATCAATATCGCCCGCCGCCTAAACGAATTTCTTGATATTGGCACGCGAGTTTTACTTTGTGCCGATGTTGACACCTTAATCCTGTTGGATAACAAAGCGGCCTTTAGTGCCGCCGTGGATCAAGCCAGCACGCCCACCGCTGAAACCACTGAAATAAACAGTCTCTCCGAGTTTCAAAGCGCCTATGCCGACCTGAGACAACGCCACGCCACACTGTGCTTGAAGCCTTCCGTGTCGGTATTCGGCCTCGGCTTCCGCATTATTGATGAAGCGCATGATGCACTTGAACATATTCTTGCTGGCCAAGAACAAATGCTGAATATCCACGAGCTTACACGCGCCATGCAAGGCAAGCCCGATTTCAAACCAAGTTTGATCTTGATGGAGTTTCTGGCCGGCGAGGAATGGAGCGTGGATTGCGTGGCGGAATATGGTGAATTGATTTACGCCATCCAACGCCGAAAATCGAATGAACTGAGCACACCGCAATATATTGACAATCACCCTGATATTGCGCGCATGACGGATATTTTGACCCGGCAATTCAAACTCAACGGCTTGTTTAATATTCAGTTCCGCATGGGTGAGCATGGCATTCGTGTACTGGAAATCAATGCGCGCCCATCCGGCGGCTCGCCGGTGGCTTGTGCAGCGGGTGTCAACCTGCCCTTTGAGGCCGTCCTGCGTGCGCTCGCACCCGAAGCGCAAGCCCTGCTGCGCGCTCACACCCCGCCTGCGGAAACACAGACGCACGACCTGCATATCCACCAAACCATGCTGCCCTGCGCGCTCGCTTTATAACTTTTACCTTGCTGCGCCCCTTGCGTAGCCACACACCAAAGCAACACTTTATGAATTGGCAGATCATTGAACTTCCCAATGGCACCCTTGAGGTGCGCGAAGATCCCGCAAACACCTACAGCCTAGCCTCGCTATGCCACTTTGGCGCACGTAATAATCCCAAGCGCGGCTTTCTGTTTGTGAGCACGGTGCTGGGCAAACATCTGCCTGCACAACCGACAAAAATGTTGGCGATACATCAGCACCTCGCGACCAAAGTCCACGCCCGCGACGATGCACCGACCCTGTTTATCGGCATGGCTGAAACCGGGATTGGCTTTAGCTATGGGGTGTATGAAGCCTGGGCCAAAAATCATGCCGACCGTGAAGCCATCTTTATTCACAGCACGCGTTACCCACTGCACAACCTGCCCGTACTCGACTTTGAAGAAAGTCATTGCCACGCGCCCAATCAGACCCTGCACTTACCCGCTGCGCCGGCACACCTTGAGCAGATGCGCCGCGCCAAAACCCTTGTACTGATCGATGATGAAGTCAGCACCGGCAAAACCTTTCTCAACCTTTGGCGTGCCCTGCGCCCGCAATGCCCACACATCGAACAAATCAATATCGTTACTTTGACCGACTTCATGGGTACGGTCGCTCGTGATGCGCTCGACAAGACTCTTGATGTCCCAACATCCCATATCAGCGCAGCGCGTGCTGAATGGCGATTCACACCCAAAACATGCTCTGTCATGCAGGGACCTGCCCCGCTGCCCTATCGTGACCCCGCACTCAAGCCGCTGGCTCATCTTGGACGCGCTGGCATTGATCGCCCCCTCGTCCTGCCGAAGCGCCTGCTTGATGAAGTCGAGCAGCGACTCGCCATTCATCCCCGCGAAAAATCACTAAGGATTATCGGCACGGGCGAATTCATGCACGTCCCCTACCTGCTCGCGCTGCATCTTGAACATGAGGGTCGCCAGGTCAGCCTGCAATCCAGCACGCGCTCACCCATCCTCGAATTCGGCCCCATTCAACACACGCAACGCCTCGACGACCCTTATGGTCAAGGCGACCCCTACTTTATTTACAACGCACCAGCGGACGATCAGCAAATCACCCTGATCCTGCACGAAACCGAACTCAATCCGGCGATCAGCCGTTTTGCCCATGCACTCGGCGCAAACACCCTATCTTGCGCGCAGCTTTGACCACAGCCTGCTCAGTCCCAAGAGCCGGTTCACGATATTTATGCTTAGCACGCGTCGAGAAAGTAAACACGTAGGTGCGAATTCATTCGCACAACTGAAACAAGATTGTGCGAATGAATTCGCACCTACAAAGCCATTCAACACCCGTTTTTCCCCATCAGAAATCGTAAACAGGCTCTTATGAAAACCCTACTTTTTCTCGATCTTGACGACACCGTATTCCAAACCGAAGCCAAAGGCCTGCACGACCACGGCTGCGCAAACTACGCCCTCGAACCCACCGCCTTCCTCGAAAGCGGCCTCGCTCACGGCTTCAGCACCCCGCCGCAACGTCAATTTCTGCAACTCATGCGCGGTGTCGAAATCATCCCCACCACCGCCCGCCATACCGCCAGCTACCAGCGCGTCAAACTCGACATCCCGCCGCCCAACTGGGTCATTCTCAACCACGGCGGCACGATTCTGAATGCCAACGGCCAGCCCGACCCAAGCTGGAGCGCGCACATGCAGGCCACGATGCAACCATGGCTGGCTCTGTTTAATGACTTAAACAGCCAAATCAATGCGTGGGCGGCACACCATGCGCCCGGCCTGCACGCCCGACTGATTGGCGATCACGGCCAAATTTTCTACGTGCTGGTCAAAGACCGCGACAAACAGCACGCCATCAGCCTGCCGCGTCTGCGCGACGAACTGCTCGCCGCCTGGCTTGAACCGCACCCGGAACTCACCCTGCACCACAACGGCAACAACCTGACCGTCATGCCAAGAAGCCTCGACAAAGCCCATGCCGTGCGCTTTTTACTCGAACACTACCGCCGCGAGCACCCCGAATTGCTCGTGCTTGGCGCGGGTGACAGCCAAAGCGATGCCGATTTCCTGGCACTCTGCGACTATGCGCTTGTCCCCAAACACGCCCAACTCATGCGCAAGCTCGCGCAGGACTCCTGATATGTTCCACGGCAGCTACCTTCCCAGCGATGTCACCTTTTTACTCAAGCCGCTGAGCAACGTCACCCTGGTCGAGGTTGCCGCCAAAGAGCAGCTCATTCAAAGCGGAGCCAAACACTACAGCGAAATGATCTCGCCCGAGCAACAACCATCCGCCGCCTACATGCAGCTGTTTGAAAACGCCTGGGAACACAATGGTTCGCGCGTGGCGGGCGATCTGCTCAAACTTGCCGCCATGCTCGATGCCGCCAAACGGGGGACAATCACCCTCGTCTCCCTCGCCCGCGCAGGCACCCCAGTCGGTGTGATTCTCAAGCGCCTGCTCGAAAGCGTTTTCCAGCGTGAGGTGAGTCATTACTCCGTCTCCATCATCCGTGACCGAGGCATCGACAGCCAGGCGATCAAACACATCCTCGCCCTCGGCCACCCCCAGGACTCCATCGCCTTTATCGACGGCTGGACCGGCAAGGGCGTGATTACCCAGGAATTATTCACCTCAATCACCGCCTACAACCAGCGTCACGCCAGCCACATCGACCCCAGCCTGTGGGTGCTCGCCGACCTCGCCGGGGTCGCGTCCCACGCCGCCACGCAAGACGACTACCTCATCCCCTCCAGCATCCTCAATGCCACCATTTCCGGCCTGATTAGCCGTTCGATTCTGGATGAAAATATCGGCACCAACGACTTCCACGGCTGCCTTTACTACGAGCATCTCGCGCCGCAAGACCTGTCGCAACGCTATGCGGACGATCTCTGCCAGCGCGCCGAACAACTCGCCACATTGGAGCGTAGGAGCGGGCTTGCCCGCGAAAAATCGCGTATTGAAGGCTTCGCGGGCAAGCCCGCGCCTACGGTTGCGTCAGATTCAATTCAGGCCGAATCTACAGGCCAAATCACGCCGGATACTGCGCGCCGCCAACGCGTGCAACAGCTTATGGCGCGTCTCATGCAGCAACACAACATCCCACACATCAACCTCATCAAACCCGGCATCGGCGAAGCCACCCGCGTCCTGCTGCGCCGCGCCCCTGGCCTTCTTATACTTGGCGAACACGCCGGACAAGATGTGGCCCACATGCGCACCCTCGCCGAAGAAAAGAATATCCCTATGCTTATCGAGCCTGACATCGCCCCCTATCAAGCCATCGCCATCATCAAGGAGATGCAGCATGCAGCCCCATGAACCCAACGTCCACCTCGCCGAGCGCCTCGGTGCCTCGCTGTATGTGCCATGTACCCACACGGATTTGGCACTGATTGCCGAAGGCAGCAAACTTCCATTTCTGCGCTCGGTGATTTTTTGCACCGAAGATGCGGTCAGCGAACGCGACCTGCAAGGCGCACTCGACAACCTCGCCCACACCCTCGCACGTATGCCCGCGAACAGCGCCACCCTGCGCTTCGTGCGCGTGCGCAATCTCGACATCATGCGTCAGATTATGGCCATGTCGGGGGTCAACAAACTCGACGGCTTCGTCATTCCCAAAGCCACCCGCCACAATATCGAAAGCTATCTTGAGCCAATACGCCACAGCCAACACCTGCTCATGCCCACCCTGGAAACCGCCGAGGTCTTCT
>DZDJ01000333.1 GCA_022736715.1 Edaphobacter aggregans | reverse complement strand
CTGTCACGACCAACTGCGCATGTTCGGCTTTAATCGCCGCAATGCGCGCCGAGTTGACGCGGCTCATTTGCCCTGCGCCTACACCGACGGTTGCCGCATCCTTGGCATACACAATGGCATTCGATTTGACGAATTTGGCCACGTTCCAGGCAAAGAGCAGGTCACGCATCTCGCTTTCTGTTGGCGCACGCTGGCTAACTACGCGAGTATCTGCCAGCACGGCCAGATCAGCATCCTGAACCAGCAGACCGCCAGTGACTCGCTTGTAATCCAGGCGTGGCGTATCGGCCTTTAGTTCGCCGCAGATCAGCACGCGCACGTTTTTCTTCGCCGCCGTGATCGCCAGAGCCTCGGTGCTGGCCTGCGGGGTAATAATCACTTCGACAAACTGGCGCTCGACAATCGCCTGTGCGGTGGCCGCATCCAGCGGGCGGTTGAAGGCGATAATGCCGCCGAAGGCCGATTCGGTATCGGTCAAATAAGCGCGCTCATAGGCCGCGAGGATGCTCTCACCCACGGCCACGCCGCAAGGATTGGCGTGCTTCACAATCACGCAAGCGGGCGCAGCAAATTGCTTCACGCACTCCAACGCGGCATCGGTATCGGCAATATTGTTGTAGGACAGCTCCTTGCCCTGAAGCTGGCGGGCGCGGGCAATGCTGCCCAACGGCGCGTCATGTTCAACGTAAAACGCGGCGCGCTGGTGCGGGTTCTCGCCGTAGCGCAAATCCATGCTTTTTTCGACTTGCAGGTTAAAGGTGCGTGGAAAATTAGCGGGCTGCGTGAACGAGGCATCGCCGACGCGCGCACCAAAGTAGTTGGCGATCATGCCGTCATAGGCCGCCGTGTGTTCGTAGGCGCGCACCGCCAAATCCAGGCGTGTGTCTGCGCTCACGCCGCCGTGCGCGGACATTTCAGCCTGCACGCGGGCGTAGTCGGCAGGGTTGACGATAATGGTCACGTCGGCATGGTTCTTGGCCGCAGCGCGCACCATGGTCGGGCCGCCAATGTCGATGTTTTCCACCGCGTCTTCATAGCTGCAATCAGCCTTGGCAG
>DZDJ01000332.1 GCA_022736715.1 Edaphobacter aggregans | reverse complement strand
TGGACATCAGCTCATCATCCGTCAAGCTGCTTGAACTCAGTCAAACAGCCAACGGCTACCGCATTGAGGCCATTGCCATTGAGCCATTGCCCGAACGAGCCATTCAGGACAAGGATATTAGTGACCCCGAAGCCGTCGCTACAGCCATCCGCAAAGCCGTCAAAGAATCCGGCACACGCGCCAAACACGCCTGTATCGCTATTCCTGGCAGCGTGAGTATTTCCCGCATCATCACCCTGCCCGCCGACTTAAGCGAAGCCGAACTGGCTATGCAAGTACGCATCGAAGCTGAACAATATGTCCCGCACGCGATGGACGACGTCAGTCTGGACTATGACATTCTGGGGCCCACGGCAGGCAACCCCGATAATGTTGATATTCTGATCGCCGCCTCACGCACCGAAAAAGTCGAAGCACGGCAAAGCGTCGCCGATATGGGTGGCTTAAACGTTGAAATTGTCGATATCGAACCCTTCGCGCTTGAAAACGTCTATCACCGGCTCTTTGTGCCCAAGCTCGACAAAATGCACGCCGATAGCGGCATCGTGTTACTTGACATTGGCGCAAACAACACCGCTGTGAATGTGTTCCATCTAGGCAACATGATCTACACCCGCGACCACCCCTTTGGCGGTCGCCAGCATACCGACGAAATCATGCGCCGCTACCAGCTTGGTTATGCCGAAGCGGGTCGCGCCAAGCGTCAAGGCGGTTTACCCGAAAGCTACGAGGCTGAAGTCCTTCTGCCTTTTGTTGACCTGGTTGCCCAGCAAGTTGGGCGTTTCCTCCAGTTTTTCTATGCCGCCAATCCAAGCATTCCACTCACCCGCATCTTTTTGGGCGGCGGTGTTGCGGCTCTGCCTGACTTAAGTGAACGCATTTCTACGAGCACCGGTGTTGAGACGCACATTGCCAACCCCTTTGTAGGCATGACACGCTCCGCACAGGCTTCGGGTGCCGCCGGAAACCGAATCCTCAATGAAGACGCAACGTCCATGCTTATCGCCTGTGGTCTCGCACTAAGGAGCTTCGACTAATGCCACGCATTAACCTACT
>DZDJ01000331.1 GCA_022736715.1 Edaphobacter aggregans | reverse complement strand
ATCTCCCGGCCACGCTCCGCCGCCAGTTTCGACTGCTCTTCCTTGGTGCGTGTCAGGCTGTTCAACTGCCGTTCGGCCTCGGCGCGTCGCTCGGAATATCCGGATTTCTGCCGTGCTTCGCGCAGTCGGGCAGTTTTTGCTTCGTAGCGAATCTGATCGACTTGCCGTGTTTCCGAATCACTAAACTGCGTATCCTGCGGCAACACATCGAGTATGGCATCGGCCTCGAGCATTTCGCCCGCATCATACAGCCGGAATGCCAGCCATTTCAGCCGGTAGGCCTTGGGGTCAATGGTGTGGGCCCGGCGCGCGGCTTCCGCCGCCTGCGCGCTACTGACATTCTGCAAGTGGCGGGCCAGGGCGGTATAGGCGTTGGCCTGCAACACGGACGGAATCTCCGCGCCGGCCAGCAGTTTTTCCACGGCGTCAAAACCGTCTTCGCCAAAGGCGGCAATGACCTTGTCGAACCCCTCTCCGCCCAGCTCGGACGGCGGCTGCGTCCGAGTGGATTCACGCCACATCTTCATGAGCTTGGCAGGTACGCTCAGCAGGCCGCCCGTGGATTCGACACTCCGGATCAGAACATTGCCGAGCCGGACATTCAGGGAATTTTGTACCTCCAACTGGTGGACTTTGGCTTGCACGTCCACGATAGCGCGCAGGCGTTGCGCTTCGGACAGGGCAGCAGGAAGTTCGTCATCGATCCATTGACCTGACTGGGGCGCTGCGCCCCGACCTTTTTCGAGTTCCTGATTTCTCAGGTAGTAATGTTCCAGCTCTTCCTGAACCTGGTGAAGTTGAAGCAGCAGCAGCTCGTTTTCCGATTCCATCTCTTTGAGACGGGATTCAGAAGTGGTTTCGGCGTTTTGCGTTGTCATAATGTTTCTCTCTTCCAAAGCCCTGAACGTCTACCAGCATTTTATTTTGTAGTGGAGTTTCAGATTTCCTGATCCGGACGCACTTGACGTTGGCACTTTTTATGGTGTCAAACCAGTACACGGGTCATAAAACAACTATGCCTCATCTTGTGTACACCGGGGACAGAATGAATTTTGCAT
>DZDJ01000330.1 GCA_022736715.1 Edaphobacter aggregans | reverse complement strand
TCCTTGCCATGTTGCGCCACTTGTCCGGGCGACAGCATGAGGTTTACACCGCCGTAGCACTGGCTCAAGCCAATGAAATAAAAGCATTTTTATCCGTCAGCCACGTCAGCTTTCGCCCGCTGTTTGAGAACGAAATGATCGCCTATTGGGACACCGGCGAACCCGCAGACAAGGCGGGCGGCTATGCCATTCAGGGCTTGGCAGGCACATTCATTACCCGGCTGGAAGGCAGCTATTCCGGTGTGATGGGCTTACCCCTGTTTGAAACCGCCGAGCTATTGCGCCAAGCTGGCATACCGATTTGGCAGGCAGGGATAGCATGAGCGAAGAAATCTTAATCAACGTCACCCCACAGGAAACGCGCATCGCTTTCGTGGAAAACGGTGTATTGCAGGAAATCGCCATCGAACGCCAGCGCAATCGCGGCATGGTGAGCAATATCTACAAAGGCCGCGTTAGCCGCGTTTTGCCCGGCATGGAGGCCGCGTTCATCGACATTGGCCTTGAGCGCGCTGCGTTTTTACACGCCTCGGATTTGGATTTAACCCCGGAAGAGAAACAGACTGGGGTGGAAGTCACCCCGCCGCAGATTCAGGAAATTCTACGTTCCGGGCAAGAGCTGCTGGTGCAAGTCATCAAAGACCCGCTCGGCACCAAGGGTGCGCGCCTGACTTCGGAAATCACCATTCCGAGCCGTTATCTGGTCTACATCCCCAGTGGGCGCAATATCGGTGTATCCAGTCGCATAGAATCCGTTGAAGAGCGCGTGCGCCTCAAGGCCATGTTGCAGGCCGCGCAAGAAGAACATGCCATTCTTGGTGGCTTTATCGTGCGCACCGCCGCTGAGGGCGCAAGCGACATCAATCTTGTGCGTGACATGCTGTTCCTGCACAAGCTTTGGCAAGACATCGCCGAGCGTGCGCAACCGGCGGCGGCTGGGCGGCTGGTGCATGAAGACCTGCCGATTGTGCTGCGCACCCTGCGCGACCTGGTGGGCGAAGAAGTGGAAAAAATCCGCATTGATTCGCGCGAGACCTATCACCGTGCCGCGCATTTTGCCGAGC
>DZDJ01000329.1 GCA_022736715.1 Edaphobacter aggregans | reverse complement strand
GCCATGACTGGCTGATTGCGGGATACGCCTCGCCCCACGTCACATCGAATGCGTCGAGCTGACGTTCGGCCTCATCGATTGTCGCTGCGGTGTAGATCGCACGCAGATCGGTGGCCACTTCTTTACGCAATTTCCAGCTCACATAGTTCAGGCTGTAGCGCACCATGTGCACGATGCAAAGCTGAACAGCCGTTTTGGGGAACACCGATTCAATCGCTTCAGGGAAGCCTTTCAGGCCGTCCACGCAGGCAATGAAGATGTCAGCGATGCCCCGGTTCTTGAGTTCGGTCACAACGTGCAACCAGAACTTGGCGCCCTCGGTCTGGGCGATCCAGAGACCCAGCAATTCCTTTTCGCCCGCCAGATTGATGCCCAGCGCCAGATAGACGGCTTTGGTCTTAACCGTGCCGTTGTCGCGTACTTTGACGTGAATGCAGTCGAGATACACGATGGGGTAAATCGCATCCAGCGGACGCGATTGCCAGGTGCGCACGTCGTCCATCACGGCATCGGTCACGCTGGATATGAGCGTGGGTGAAACCTCCGCACCGTACATGTCCTTCAGATGCGCCTGGATGTCCCGCACCGACATCCCGCGTGCGTACAGCGATAGTATCTTGTCGTCAAAGCCCGCCCAGCGGGTCTGGTGTTTGGGAACCAGTTGCGGCTCGAAGCTTGCGAGTCGGTCCCGAGGAATCTCGATCGGCAGTTCGCCAAATTCGCCTTTGAGGGTTTTTTTACTGCGGCCATTGCGGGCATTGCCCGCTGGATTGGCGACGGGCTCGTGCTTGCCGTGCCCAAGGTGTTCGGCCATCTCGGCTTCGAGCGCACGCTCGATCAGACGCTTGGTGAGCTGCTTTAACAGCCCATGCTCGCCGATCAGGTCTTCAGGTTTTTTGTAGTCAGCCAACAGGCTGTCAATCAGTTCATTGCTTACGGTCATTATGGTTCTCTCGTGAAGGGCGGCAGTTTCCTGCCAAATGACCGTTTACACAAAAACTCTTACACCCTCTCGATTGACGCGCTGAGTGAAGCGATACGGGCATCCAAATCGACGCTATCCATT
>DZDJ01000328.1 GCA_022736715.1 Edaphobacter aggregans | reverse complement strand
GTAACTGTTTACCGCTTCACGCCTCTGGCGGGCAAGCTCAGGACGAATCGACCAGAATGTCTGTCAGCAGACCGGGATTCTTCCCGGCCCAGGCGTTCATGAGAAGCGTCTTGATCGTTTCAAAGAGCGGGCGGTTCTGCTGGCGGGCGGTGCGTAGCACCGACATCAGCACAGCCGTGGCTCTGGCTCCCCGTTCGCTGCGGCTTCCGCCGGTGATCTTCCGCATCACCACCAACACCGCCGCCACAACCTTTGATAACAATGGCAATCCGGTGAGTATCACCCGCACGGAATTATCCACGATTACCCAGCCGGCCCAAACTGCGGAAGTGTTTATTACTCTGATGGCATGGGATTGCATGAACCGACAGGTGCTCATCGCCCAGCCGGGTTCGGACGGGGCCATCGCCGCAGCCAGGGGCACCAATCTGGCCCGCATTATGCTGACCGGCTATGACAGCCGGGGCAACGCGACCCTGAACGTTGATCCCAATGGCAATACCACGGTTACGCTCTGGGATGGAGCCAATAGGAAATTGGAAACCCGCCAGCATCTCCGCCAGAACGGTTTGGGCGGCAATCCCCCCGCCAACAATGGCAATGGCCAGAGCACCACGTTCACCACTTCCGGCCAGGGCCAGATCACGGGCAGCATTGCCACCAGTTTTGAATATGACGGCAATTCCAACCAGATTGCCATGGTCGATGACCGCGGCGGTGTGACACGCTGGGCCTTTGATTCCCATGACCGCAGGACATCCATGACGTATCACGATGGCTCGACCGAAACGTTTGTATTTGATTTGGCCAGCGATGTGATACAATTCACTGATTGTAATGGCTCGAAGTTTACGAACACATGGGATCCCATGGGCCGGAAGATAAATACGACGATTGCCCCCGCCAGCGGAATCGGCGGCACGACTGCGCAAAGCTTTCAATATAACGGCCTGGCTCAAACCACGTTTGCCCGCGATACGGCCAATGGCAACAATGCCGACGTCACACTGGTATATGATTCCATCGGGCGAACCGTGGAAGAGTCACAGGCATACGGCGGCAACAC
>DZDJ01000044.1:1184-21059 GCA_022736715.1 Edaphobacter aggregans | reverse complement strand
GCAAACATCCACTTGGCGTACAGCTTTGAAAGCATACTTCCAGTTTAACAGGTGGGCCGACCAAACCCTGAAACGGGCTACAAAAACGGGTGCGGGTGCCCCACGTCTCGCTTTTGAGACGTGGGCTCCGAGGATTCTCTTATGATGGAAGCTGATTTCAGGAATTTAAAGCGATGGCTGTTGCCTGATGGGTATTTGGAGAGAGAAGAATCCCACGTCTCAAAAGCGAGACGTGGGGCACCCGGCGTATAGGCAACCGGCCTTTCAATGAAGCTAAATACGGTCTATTTCTTCTTTAGATTCAGCGGTATTTGACACGGTAGGTTCTCTTTTTACACGCCCCCTAAGGGCGGCTTCGAGATAATGGTTAATCATCCTTGGAAATTCTTGCATCATGCCATACGAATCTTTATTTACAAGCCCCATCTCATGTATCAAGGGGCCGTGCATCGTAATTTCGACTGCATCGCGAAAGGCTCGCAAAGCATTATTGGGCGAGTGTGCCATCGTAAATGATCTTGCTGAACGATATGCCTCGATGCCCATCTCGTAAAGCCAAGGAAAGTCCTCACGCAGTAAACTGGCAATAATCAAAATGCCAATCGGATCGTTAGAACGCTTTGAATACATACGGGCTAGTTCGTCGATCATTCCCGGATGAAAACGTCTCGGCGGAAACCTTCGAATTCGAGATCGCTCTGTATTCTCCATTAGCCGCTCTCCGAAGCGAACTGGTAACTCTCGGACTATGAGCTTCATTTCTTCCAATACTTTTGCTACGGCCCCTTCATCAATTGCTTCGGCCTTTTCAAGCTTTTCTGCCTTTTTGGATCCATGGAACGACCTAAGGGTCTCCGTGATACCTGATTTGAACGTGGATACTTGGGCTGCAACTACACTCTGATCAGGTTCAAGCCCTTGAACTCTGCGGCATAACTGCAATACTAGTTTTGCGAGCGATTCCTCGTTATCATCACTATTTTGGAACTGATAGAAAGGTCCCGCGCTTACCCGACTGAGTGGAACACCAAGAGCAATTCCATGCACTGGCGTGCCCAACTTGCCTTTTGCTACCCCTGCTTCATAAAGTATCCATGGTCGATCAAGGCTTCGTTCTGTAAGAAGACAAACAACGTCAGAAGCCACATCAAGTTTTGACATTAGAGTCTTGTACCACTCATCGCCGAATTCGATGCCTTCATTCCCTTTCTTGTCTGAAGAACGGAAAGGTTTCAGCATTCCAGCGCTCACACTCTTAAGAAGCTTGCTGAATGCCTCAGCCAAATCTGCATCTCGGCTATCGTGACTAATGAAGATTAGTGGCGATTCGGCTAGCTTTGGTACGTCAAGTAAGTCCTTCGTCTCGGGCAATCAGTCCTCCGCTAATTTTGTTGCCGATAACTTCTGACCATTGCGACACAGCTAATAGCTCCGCAATGTGTCGCTGAACTCCAATTCCTCGAGACTGCTATTCGAATCGTTGATTTTTAATATCCTACTCAATAGAGTCCATTCATCGAAGGAACTGCCAACTCAAGTAGACTATCAGGGTCTTGCCCTGAATGTGAACGCTTAATTTTGCTTCGAGCCTAAACAATAGATCGCGACTGACAGAAGGCCCTCTGTCAAGCATTAAATGCAGGGAACTAGACCCGTGTTCCTTCAAGTTCTGTTTGTGATTCAGTATTCGACGGCGACAGGCTTGGTACTGCTCGGCACCTCTTCCACAAACATCCACTAAAATCAAAGTACGAGCTTTTCATTGAATCTCGCCCTGGCCGTGGATGCGATTCCGTCCTTCATTCCTGACGGAGCCGGCGGTGGGGAACAAGTTTGCAGCAAGAAGGACGTACATCGAATGCCTCTGAATTGTGGGATCGTTGGCCTGCCCAACGTGGGAAAAAGCACCATCTTCAACGCTCTGACGGCCGCCAAGGCCATGGCCGCCAACTATCCCTTCTGCACCATTGATCCGAACGTGGGCGTGGTGACCGTGCCCGACGAGCGGCTGGACAAGATTACCCAGTTCGTAAAGCCGAACCGCACCGTGCCCACCACGATGGAGTTTGTGGACATTGCCGGGCTGGTGGCCGGGGCCAGCAAGGGCGAAGGGCTGGGCAACCAGTTCCTGGGCCACATCCGGTCGACGGATGCCGTCATCCATGTGGTCCGCTGCTTTGACGATCCCAACGTGGTGCACGTGGCCGGCGGCGTCAATCCGCTGAGCGACATCGAGGTGATCAACACCGAGCTGCTGCTGGCCGACCTGGAATCGGCGGAGAAGCGCTACACCAAGACCGAGAAGATTGCGCGGATGTCGAGTGACCCGAAGGTGAAGGCCGAGGCCTCCGCGCTGGTGAAGCTGCTGGAGGCGCTGGGTGCAGGCAGGCCCGCCCGCACCGTGGAGCTGACGGAAGACGAGCAGGCCGCCGCGTACGAGCTGCACCTGATCACCGCGAAGCCGATGCTCTACGTGGCCAACGTGGACGAGGCCGGGCTGAAGGGCGGCAACGAGTGGGTAACCGCCGTGGAGAAACGCGCAGCCGAGGAAGGCAGCCAGGTGGTTCCCATCTGCGGCGCGCTGGAGGCGGAGATTGCCCTGCTGGAGCCAGCCGAGCGCGATGAGTTTCTGGCGGACATGGGCCTGCAGGAACCCGGCCTGAACCGGCTCATCCACGCTGGTTACAAGCTGCTGGACCTGATTACCTACTTCACCGCCGGCGTGCAGGAAGTGCGCGCCTGGACGATTCGCCGCGGCACCAAAGCGCCGGGCGCGGCCGGCGTCATCCACTCCGACTTTGAGCGCGGCTTCATCCGTGCAGAGGCCTACCACTGCGACGATCTGTTCACCCTGGGCAGCGAGCAGGCCGTAAAGGAAAAGGGCCTCTACCGCTCCGAAGGCAAGGAATATGTCGTGCGCGATGGCGACATTCTCTTCTTCAAATTCAATGTATAAAAAATCAGACAGAAAAGCGTATAAAAAATCCGGACTCCAACAGTTCACGGGCGCAGCAGCAGCTGTGCCCGTTACTATTGCAGGCTCTAGCATGTTGCCATGCACTCATCCATAGAACCGGAACTCGCAGCTATAGCGGTTTTCCAGTTGGTGTAGAGGGAACGTGATGCCCTGAAATGGCTTTTTTCTCAAGAAAAAGCCATCCTGCATATTTATGGAAACTCCACGAAAACTGGAGAACCGCTATAACCCGGCGCAGCACGCTTTGGCAGCGCCACGGCGGAGAATGGAAAATCCTCTTTCATCAGGGAACGATTGTGCAGCATCCGTAAGCGCGGCCGCGCTGCATTGCTATGGGTTGCGATGCAGCACATGCACGGCAATATCGGGCCAGAACTCGCGGAAGGTGTTGCTCAGCGCATCGCGCATCACGGCATAGCCCCACTTGCTCATCGCTTCTCCGGCAGTGCGGTCCTGGCTGGGGTAGTAGGAGAGCGAAATGCCCTCTGCAATGCCGCGGCCCAGCAGCTCCGACGTGTTGAACGTATTATGCCCTTCGTAGTTGGGCGTAATCAGCACGCGGCTCGCGGAATACACCGTCCGCTTCCAGATGGAGCCGCGCCCCAGGGAATAATAGCGCTCATCCTGATGCAGCACCGTGGGCAGCGCAAACAGCACCATGTAATTGCCGTCCGTCTTGTCCAAAAACCCGCGCCAGGAGTAGGCCCAGAAGCCGGGCATCCCTTTACCCAGTTGCGGATGCGCATCCTGCCCTTCGGCAATGGCCGAGGTCAGCCCGGTAAAGAGAAATGCTGAATAGTCAAAGCTGTTCTGCGTGGCGATTATGAACGCCTCTTTCGCCGTCGGCGGAGGAGCTTTTTCTCCCGCGCTCACGGCACGATAGTTGGGCATCAGGCCCAGAATGCGCTTGGGCTGCGGTGGCGGCGCCGAGGGAAGCTGAGCTTGCGGGGTCGAGGACGGGACTGTAGCGGAGCTGCTGGAAGCAGCGTCCGCTGCCGCAGACGGGTTTTGCTGCGCGTACAGGGCGGTAGTGCAGCTCATCAAAACAAACAACAGAATATGGCGCAAATAGCTTCTCCGGGGGAATACGTCTTATTCCATTCTAAATGGACGGATCAGCCACCCGAATCGGTTGCATCCCCGGCACAATTCACCCACAGCCGCACTCAATCCACCACCACGCGCGGCACACGATCGCTGATGGCGCACAGAATCTCGTACGGAATCGTTCCAGCCAGGCGGGCATGGTCTTCTGCACTCACGCGCTGCCCCTGCTGTTCCCCGATCACCACTGCCTCGTCGCCAATAGCGGCCTCCGAAATCGCCGTCACGTCCACCATCGTCAGATCCATGGAAACACGGCCCACCATCGCCGCCCGCTGGCCACGGACCAGCACCGTGCCGCAGTTGCTCAGTTCGCGGCGCAGGCCATCCGCATAGCCAATGGGCAGCAGCGCCAGCCGCATGGGCCGCTGCGCCGTAAACGTGGCTCCGTAACCCACCGTGGCTCCGGCGGCAATGGTGCGCAGGGAAACGATGCGCGTCTTCCAGGTCAGTGCTGGCTGCAACTGTGGCTGCACCAGCCCCGGCCTGATTCCAGCATTGCTTTCCAGCGGCAGACTGTACCCGTAGAGCGCCAGCCCGGTACGCGCCATTGCTCGCGCTCCCATGCTTGCAGCCAACTGTGTCACCCGCTCCGCTGCAACGCCAGCATCCACAAATGAAGTGTTCCCGGCGTGCACCCACTGCGGCCGCAGCTCCTGCTGCTGCACCGCCTGCAATGCCTGCGCAAACTGCTCCATCTGCGCCGCATTCAGCGGAGCGTCCACCACCTCCGCCGAAGCAAAATGCGTCAGCACGCCCTGCAACCGCAACGGAGAAGCCTCCGTAAAGCGCCCCAGCGCTGCCGCCAGCCGCGCATCCGCGGCAACACCCTGCCGCGACATGCCGGAGTCAATCTCCAGATGCACCGGCAGACTCTGCGCCGCCATGCCCCGCCGCTGCGCTTCGGCTTCCAGCAGGTCCAGATGGTATGGCTCCCACACCACCGGCGTCAGCTTCTGCTCCACCACAGCCGCTGCCTCCCCATGCCACACACCGCACATCACCAGAATCTGCGGCTCATACCCGGCCCGTGCGCAGGCCTCGCGCACCACACTGCCCTCATCCACGCTGGTCACACCCAGCCACTCTGCGCCGGCCTCCGCCAGCAGCGGAGCACACTCCGGCGAGCCGTGGCCATAGGCATTCGCCTTCACCACCGCCAGCACCGTGCACTGCGGCCCGGCAACCTGTTGCAGCAAACGATAATTGTGGATCAGCCGGGCTTTGGAAACCTCAGCCCAGATGGGTCTTGTCAGCGTCGTCATAATGAAAGCGTCAAAACCACATAGTAACTGCTGTAGCTGTGCACAGGATCGCCACCAAGGGTAACTTTTTCCATTCCCCCTGTTTTTTCATTCTCCATGGACTACGTCTGCGCTCATCCTGCTACATTCACGGCCTTTATCAGCAGCTGCGCAATCGCGGATGCTATCATCAGAAGTATCGATGTGACTTCTCCCTCCATCTCTGCCTGCCTTATTCCGAATGCCGCTGCGTGACGGTCACGCACCCCGTTCGGACCTGGTTTTTTGAAGCATTCATCAATCTGCACAAGCACAGATGCGTTGGCGCATTTCTCTGCCTCTCCCGTCGCTGGCATCTCTGCACAAAAAAGGATCCCTGATTTATGACGACTGCACTCTCTTTTGCGGAAGCGAAAACCAATCTTCTTTCCGGCCTGACGGTGGCTCTGGCGCTGGTGCCCGAAGCCATTGCATTCTCTCTCGTTGCCCATGTGAACCCGCTCGTCGGCCTATATGCCGCCTTCATCATGTGCCTGATTACAGCCGCCTTTGGCGGGCGCCCTGGCATGATTTCCGGCGCCACCGGCTCTACGGCCGTGGTAATGGTGGCACTGGTGGTGCAGCACGGCACACAATACCTTTTCGCTACCATCATCCTTACCGGGTTGTTGCAGATTCTGTTTGCCGTTCTTCGCCTGGGAAAGTTCATCCGCATGGTGCCGCATCCGGTGATGCTCGGCTTCGTAAATGGACTTGCCATCGTCATCGCGCTGGCACAGCTTGGCCACTTCAAAACCGGCTATGGACCCGGCGTGCACAGCTGGATTCAAGGGCCGGAGTTGTACAAAATGATTGCCCTCATTGTGGTGACAATGCTCATCATCTATCTGCTGCCCAAACTCACAAAAGCCGTGCCCTCTGCACTGGCGGGCATCGTAGTAGTAGCGTTGGTGGCGCATTTCGCAGGTATTCACACCAAAACGGTGGGCGACATGGCATCCATTCACGGCGGACTCCCAGCATTCCATCTTCCCGCCGTGCCTTTTAATTTCGCCACTCTGGCCGTCGTTTTTCCCTATGCACTCATCATCGCCGGCGTTGGCCTGCTGGAAACTCTGCTAACACTGAACCTGGTCGACGAAATGACTGACAGCCGTGGCCGCCCGAACCGGGAGTGCATGGCGCAGGGCGCTGCCAACTTTGTCTGCGGATTTTTTGGGGCCATGGGTGGCTGCGCCATGATCGGTCAGACAATGATCAACATCAATGCTGGTGCGCGAAAGCGCCTCTCTGGAATTACAGCCGCCGTCTTCCTGCTCATCTTCATTCTCTTCACGTCTTCGTTGATTGAGAAGATTCCGATTGCCGCACTCATCGGCGTCATGTTCGTCGTGTCAGAAAAGACCTTTGAGTGGAGCAGCCTGCGCGTCATCAGCAAAGTTCCGCGGCACGATGCTTTTGTCATCATCGCCGTCACCATCGTTACCGTCTTCACCAACCTGGCAACGGCCGTGGCTCTCGGCGTTATCATCGCGGCGCTGGTCTTTGCGTGGGAGCACGCCAAGCAGATTTCCGTTCGCGTGAGCACGGACGGGGCAACACGCAAGGTCTACGAACTGCAGGGCTCGCTGTTCTTCGCGTCTGCGCGCGGCTTTCAGGATCTGTTCACGCCGAAGGACGATCCGGAAGAGGTGATTATCGAATTCCGCCGCGCCAGGGTGATGGACCATTCCGCGTTGGAAGCGATCGACAGCCTCGCTGACCGCTACCGCCACCTCGGGAAACATCTGCACCTGCGGCACTTGAGCCCGGATTGCTATGAATTGCTGCAGAAGGCAAAGGACATGGTCGAAGTGAATCTGGCGGAGGACCCACGCTACCATGTGGCAGACAATCAGTTGGGGTGACAAATCTACTTCGGTAGTTACGACACAGAGCGTTGTTGATGGTACGGCCACACCCGCGCCATCAACACACTTCCACTCAGGCACAGTCTCCATGTCTATGGAAATACGGTCTGGAGTTTTCCGCTCTAATATCCCCCACCGTCGCCGCTCTGCAGATTCTCAAAGCGCGTGTAGTCCGCCAGGTACGCCAGATGCACGCTGCCCGTCGGGCCGTTACGCTGCTTGGCGATGATGATCTCCGCCTTGCCCTTTGAGTCCGGATCTTCTTCACCGTCTTCCGTCTTGTTGTAATAGCTGTCGCGATGGATGAACGCCACCACGTCGGCATCCTGTTCAATCGACCCCGACTCGCGCAGATCGCTCAGCATCGGCTTCTTGTCGCCACCGCGCTGTTCTGAGGCGCGCGACAACTGCGACAGCGCAATCACCGGCACACGCAGTTCCTTGGCCAGCGCCTTCAAGCCACGCGACACCGCCGACACTTCCTGCGTGCGGTTCTCAAAATTCTTGCGCCCCGGCCCCGGCGAACCCGCCGTCATCAGTTGCAGGTAATCGATCACAATCAGATCGAGCTGCTTTTCCTGCTGCTTCAGCCGCCGCGCCTTGGCGCGCATCTCTGCCAGCGAAATGCCCGGCGTGTCGTCGATATACATCCGCGACTCGGACAGCATGCCCAGCGCAGTCACCAGCTTGTCGCGGTCTTCGCGCGGCAGAAAACCCGTCTGGATCTTCTTCGAGTTCACCAGCGCCTGCGAAGCCAGTAACCGCCGCAGCAGCGACTCTTTCGACATTTCCAGCGAGAAGACCGCCACCACCTTGCCATCGCGCACCGCCGCATTCTGCGCAATATTGATCGCCCACGCCGTTTTGCCCATCGACGGCCGCGCCGCAATAATGATCAGTTCCGACTGCTGCAGCCCGCTCGTCATGCGGTCAAACTCAACGTAGTGCGTCGCCAGCCCGGTAATCTCGCGGCCCTGCTCGTAAAGCTGATCAATCGAACCAAACGAACTCTTCACAATGTCGGGAATGCTGGCAAAGCCACCCGTCACCGCCTGGTCGGAGATCTGCATCATCCGCTCTTCCACGGCATTCAGCACATCGATCGCGCTCTGGCTCTGGTCTGCCGCCTGCACCATGCCCAGGTCGCAGACCGACATCAGCTGCCGCAGCAGGCTCTTGTCCTTCACAATGCGGACGTAGTTCTCCACCGCCAGGTGCCGCGGCAAACCCTCCGTCAGTGACGCAAGATACGCCGGGCCACCAACCGCCTCCAGCTCCTTGTGTTTGCGCAGCTCCTCACCCACCGTGATCAGATCCACGGCATGGCCCAAGTCCTGCAACGCCAGCATCACTGCGTAGATGCGCCGGTGCGAGTCCAGCGAGAAGTCTTCCGTTTTCAGGATGACCGTCGCGTCAATGATGGCCTGCGCTTCCAGCAGCATCGCCCCGAGGATCGTCCGCTCGGCATGAACCGACTCCGGTCGCCCCTGCTGTTCGAGAATGTATGGGTAGCTGGCCATTTTTGGTAACTCTGAACCATTATCATTCTGAACTGGTCAAAGCCAATGCCGCAAATGCGAGGCGGTTTTTGTGCATAAGTAGGTATAAATGAGGGAATTGCGTCAAATTGCCATCCAGACAGTGCAGCTTTCATCCACCCGCACGCTATCATCAAAGCTGGAACCCTTTATGAACCGCATCTATCGCCTGCTTTTGCTTGCCTTTGCCGTGTGCACCGTTGCCACCTACGCGCAGGACGCCGCCAGCACCCCGGCCGCCAACTCACAGACAGCCGGGTTCCAGCAGATTGAGGACAAATGGGCTGACACCATTGCCAGCCGCAACCAGTACGAACTGGAGCTGGTCATCAGCCAGAGCTACGTGGGCATCTCCGGCACCGGCGTGGTGACCAACCACGACCAGGAAGTCGCCAGCCTTTTCCGGAAAGACGTGCCCGACCAGACGCTGACGCAGAAAGTTGCCGACGTGCGCGTGCTGGGCGATGTGGCCATCGACAACGGCACCTATGTGCTGCGCACCAGGGCCGGCAAAGGCGTGCGCGAGGAAAAGGGCGTTTTTACGCATATTTTCCAGCGCGTTCACAACCGCTGGTTGTGCATCAATGCCCAGCGCACCATTGTGGTGAACCAGGCCATTGCCAAAGCAAAGCTGGAAGCCAAAAAGAAAAAGAAGTAGGCCCGGCAGGTAAAGGACGGCCCACGCGCCGTCTCTCCTTCCGCCTGCGTCTTTTCTAAAAGGAGCACCACGGATGGCCGCACAGAAATCGCTCGACATGCCGCCCGCAGCACAACGCGACCAGCACGCCTTTGAGCTGTTGCGCGTCTGGATTGCCGAAGAGGAGCAGCACGTCAGCCTGCGCGCCGGTTTGTGGGACGATCCCGCGGCCTGGGGCATCGTGCTGGCCGACCTGGCCCGGCACATCGTCAACGCGCACACGCAGCACAACAAAAAGCTGGACCCGCAGAGCTTCCTGCAGCAACTGCGCGATGGCTTTGACCATGAACTCGACAGTCCCACCGAAGAGGTGGAAGGCGACGTCAGCCGCTAGTGCCGGACCAGTATTTGGTCGACATGGATCAACGCTGCATTGGATCAGCGCAGAACAGTCGGCTCCCGCTTCTGCCTGCCCTGAATTTCGATATAGATATGCAGCAGTGAAATGGCCGCCGGCGTTACGCCAGGAATGCGGCTGGCCTGCCCCAGCGTCATGGGACGAACGCGGCCCAGCTTCTCCTGCATCTCGCGGGAAAGTCCACTGACGGCGGCGTAGTCAAACCACTCCGGAATGGCCTTTTCTTCCGCCTTCTTCAGCTTTTCAATTGACTTGCGCTGCTGGTCCAGGTAGCCGGCAAACTTGATCTCCGTCTCGACCGACTTGATCTCATTCCGCGTCTGCGCCGAAAGCCTGCCCGCATCCAGATCTGCGAGGAGCATGGAAAAGGCCTCCGGATCCGCTTTGCGCAGCGTTTCGGCAAGAGACGGCGCCAGCTCCTCCATCGTCACCTCTGGCCGCTTCAGCATCTGCGCGTAGGTCTGGCCTTTCAGGGAAGCTGCATCGCCGCTGATCTTCTTCATCAGTTCCGGTGCTGTATTTGCAAGTTTTTCCAGATCGATTTTTGTTGTGCCCAACAGCTTTTCCAGCCCGACGGCGCGCGACTGCTTCGCCTCGTACTCTGCCCAGGCCGCATCGCTGATCATGCCCAGCCTGCGGCCATGCGGCGTCAGGCGGCGGTCCGCATTGTCAATACGCAGGTGCAGGCGAAACTCCGCCCGCGACGTAAACATGCGATACGGCTCGTTGGTGCCTTTGCTGATGAGGTCGTCAATCAGGATGCCCGTGTAGGCCTCCGTGCGGTCCAGCATAAAGACAGGCCCGCCCTTCACATGCAGCGCCGCATTGATGCCCGCCATAATGCCCTGGCAGGCCGCCTCCTCATAACCAGAGGTGCCGTTGATCTGCCCCGCCAGGTACAGCCCTTCGATCGACTTCACACGCAGCGTGCGGTTCAGCTCCGTCGGGTCAATCGCGTCGTACTCAATCGCATAGCCCGGCCGCAACATCTCCGCATTCTCCAGCCCGGGAATGGAGCGCACCATCGCCCACTGCACTTCCATCGGCAGCGAAGTGGACATGCCGTTCACGTAGACCTCGTGCGTGTTCAGCCCCTCCGGCTCCAGAAACAACTGGTGCTGCTCCTTGTCCGGAAACTTCACCACCTTGTCCTCAATCGACGGGCAATACCGCGGGCCAATCGCTTCAATCTGCCCGGAATACATCGGCGAACGATGCACATTCTCGCGGATCAGTTGCAGCGTCTCCGGCGTGGTATAGGCGATATGGCAACTGATCTGCTTCTGCGTGATCGCCTTGGTGCGGAAGCTGAACGGCGTCGGGTCCGCATCGCCCGGCTGCTCCTCAAACCGGCTCCAGTCAATCGTGCGGCCATCCAGCCGCGGCGGCGTACCCGTCTTCAGACGACACTCGCGCAACCCCAGCTTCCTGAGCGACTCGCCCAGCAGAATCGAAGGCGGCTCGCCGCTGCGCCCGGCAGAGTATTGCTGCTCGCCGCAGTGGATCAACCCATTCAGGAACGTGCCGGTCGTAATCACCACTGCGCCTGCAAAAATCGTGCGGCCATCGCGCAGCTTCACACCCATGATCCGCCTTGCAGCATTGCTACCCGCACGCTTCTCTTCACTATTTGTTGCACTTAATCCGTGCGCATCCGTGTGGTCCGTGTGGTCCGCGTGGTCCGTGGTCGGCTTTTCTTCCAGCACCACATCCACCACTTCCGCCTGCTTGATGTACAGGTTCGGCTGCGACTCCAGCACCTCGCGCATCCTGATGCGGTACTGCTGCTTGTCGCACTGCGCACGCGGCGACCACACTGCCGGTCCGCGCGAAGTGTTCAGCAAACGGAACTGGATGCCCACCGCATCCGTCACCTCGCCCATCACACCGCCCAGCGCATCCACCTCACGGACCAGATGGCCCTTGGCAATTCCGCCCACTGCCGGATTGCAGCTCATTTGCGCGATCAGGTCCAGGTTCAGCGTAAAGATGGCCGTGCGTAGGCCCATGCGCGCCGCAGCCATCGCCGCCTCGCATCCGGCATGGCCGGCGCCCACCACCAGCACATCGTATTGTTCCGTCAAAACCATTCTTTCCTATGTATTTTAGCCTGTTTTGGCCTCCATCCACGCTTACAGCTAGTGCGGCCCGAAACCAAAGGTGTATAGTGGGAGTCTAAAAATCGGCAGCTTTTCAAAAAGTTGAAATAAAAGCTGTAATTTGCAGGGTTGTAGAAAGACTTTCTCCAGGATTCTGGTTACCAAAGCCGGCGTTGAGCCTGTTCCCGGAAGGTGCCTGTGACCAAGCGAGTCAACCATCCGCAAAGACCCCCTGTTCCTGCGGCGAAGCAGCCAAATGCAGGCAGGAAAACCGCTTCGCCTGCGAAAGACGCGAAGCTCCTGAGCCTGCAGCAGCAACTGGAGCAGCAGCAGCTCGCAGAACATACCCGCCAGTCGGAAGAACTGCACCGCGTCAACCGCACCCTGCGGACCCTGCGCGGCGGCAATCGGGCCCTGCTGGCCGCGCGGACGGAACTCGGACTCTTCGAGGCCATCTGCAATGTGATCGTCGAGAGAAGCGGCTTCCTGACCGCCTGGGTCGGCTATGCGCTGCACGATGTGCATAAGACTTTTCAGGTGGTTGCTGCCGCCGGCGCCGGTACGGACAGCATCAAAGCATGCCCCATCCGCTGGGACGAATCCTCCTGTGGAACCGGACCATCCGGCGCGGCCGTTCGCAGCGGAAGACCCGTCCTGAAGCAGGATCTCGCAACCGATTCCAGCGTTGCCGTATGGCAGAAGGACTTGGCCAGGGAGGGCTTTGCCGCCGCGCTGGGCCTTCCGCTGTTTCTGAACGGAGAAGTGTTCGGTGCGCTGGTCGTCATTGCCGGAGACCCGCATGCCTTCGATGGAGAGTCGCTGGCCTTGTTTGAAGAAATGGCAGCCGATGTCTCCTTTGGCGTTGCCGTGCTGCGCGACCGCGAAGAACAGCGGCTCAAAGACACCCGCATCCACTGGCTCGCCTATCACGATGCGGAAACCAGCCTGCCCAACCGTCGTTCCTTCCTGGAGTTTCTGGACGCGCATTTGCAAAAGTTTCATGAGGACCACCAGCCGCTTGCTGTCATTACACTGTATGCGCAGGAAACCTCTACCATGAGCGATGTACTGTTTGCCCGTGACCTTTGCAGGGTACTGCTGGAAGTCAGCCGCCGCATCCGGCCCCATCTGGATGACTCTGCTTACTGGGGTCTGTGCGCGGAAGGCCGTTTTGCCCTGGCCATGCCCGGCTGCAACCTGCAAGACGCCCTGGTCATGGCCGACACCATCCAGATTGCCCTGCAGAAACCGGTCGCCGTCGGCAAGGTGCAGATCGACATTACGCCTGTCATTGGCATTGCCATCTTTCCCGGCCACGCCCAAAGCGGAGAAGAGCTGCTCCGCAATGCGGAAGTAGCACTGCGTGTGGCGCGGCGCAACGGCACCATCTGCGAGGTCTTCCGCGCCACCTTTGAGCAGGAGTCCCGCAACAACCTGAGGATTGCCGGCGGCATTCGCACCGGACTGAAGAAGCATGAATTCGTGCTCTATTACCAGCCCAAGATCGACCTGCGCAACGGGGACGTGCTGGGGGCCGAGGCGCTGGTGCGCTGGATTCACCCCGCGCATGGAATCGTCAGTCCGGCGGACTTTATTCCCGTCGCGGAAAAAACCGGACTCATCAAACCGCTCACAGATTGGGTGGTCCAGGAGGCAATGCGGCAGGCCTTCAAGCTGCTGAAAGGCGCAAACAGGGAACATCGCATCTCCATCAACATGTGTGCCCGCAGCTTCTTCGATCCTGGCCTGCGCCAGCAGCTCGGCCGCGCGCTGGAAACATGGGGCGTCAGCCCGGAGGACATCGTGCTGGAGCTGACCGAATCCATGCTGGCAGAAAATGTGCGCGGCGCAGTGCAGATTCTGCATAGCCTGCGCGAGATGGGACTCAGTATCTCCATTGATGACTTCGGCACCGGCTACTCATCGCTCGCCTGCCTGCATCGCTTCCCGGTAAATGAAATCAAGCTGGACTACACTTTCACCAGGGCGGCCGCCAGCGATGCCGCATCGCTGAAAATCGCCAAAGCGGTAGTGAGCCTGGGGCACGATCTTGGGCGCAATATTGTTGCCGAAGGAGTAGAAGATGAGCAGACCGCGCTGCTCATGCGTGAGATTGGCTGCGACGTTGTCCAAGGGTATTTCTTCGGCAGGCCCATGCCAGAAGAGGCCTATGTGCCATGGCTGCAGCAATGGGCAGCAAACGCTGTACACCGTTCACTCTGGCAGACCATCTAAACTCAGCTACGCACGCCCGCTGAGCGATAAATGCGATCGATCAACGCCATGTCGCGCAGTCCTTCATGGCCATCTGACTTTGGCGTGCGGTTTTGCCGGATGCACTCGGCAAAATACTCCGCCTCGCGCTGAAACTGCTTGGGATCGTGAGCGCCTCGCCGCTCTGGGACAAGAAAGTCTGCGGCCTGCAGGTCACCAATCTCTCCGAACACACTCTGGAGCTGCGCTGCCTCATCAGCGCTGCCAACTCCGGTGATCAGTTCGATCTGCGCTGCTACATCCGCGAAGAGATGGTGCGTTTTATTCAGCAGAATTATCCAGAAGCCTTCCCGCGCACACGCTTTGCCAGCCTGCCTGCAAAAGGCACAGACCCCGGCACCGGCAACCTGCCCGCGGTTACGGCATAGCATCGGACTTACCGGCAACCTGCCCGCGGTTACGGCATAGCATCGGACTTACCGGCAACAGAGGGCCGTCAGAACTCCAGCCGCAGCGCAATCTGCACCTGACGCTCACGATACTGGCTGTTGCCGCCGGAAGTGTATTGCCCAAACGGCAACCGCGAGGACTGTGCCTGCTGAATCGCATCCGCATCCTGAAAGATCAGCGTATTCGGCGTAGACCCTTCCGCTTTTGTTCCCGGACGATACGCCGTCGTCACCAACCCGGAGTAGTTCACATGGTTCAGCAGATTAAAACCATCGATTGTCGCCGTTAGACGACGTTTGCTCCCAAAACTAAAACTCCGCGCCAGCCGCACATCCAGATTCTCCGTATCTGGCATGCGCAGCGTGTTGCGCCCAACCGTTGGCAGATACACCGCGCCGCCAGAACTGTTGATGCTGCGATAGCCACCAGCCAAACCACCGCCGCCGGAAATGTTGTAGCTATACGGCCGCCCGCTTACTTCTACAAACATCGGCACCAGCTCCCAGTTGCGCAGCGCCTTCTGCAAAACCAGATTCGCCAGATGCAACTGCGGCGCCAGCGCCATGCTCACCAGCAGGCGATGCGGACGATTGTAGCTGGAAAGCCCTTTGTCGTAGCGGATGTTGAATGGGTCAAACTGATGATTGCCACGGTAACCAACAGAGGCACTCTGGCCAAAGTCCAGGGCCTTCGCCCACGTCCATTGCGCGCGAAACTGCACGCCATGCGTCATCCGCTGCTCGGCGCGCAACACCAGCGCGTTGTAACTGCCAGAGGCATTCGATATAAGCTCGGTCACCGGCCCAAACTGCGCATTGCGCCGCCCGGTGTAGACCGGCACCACAAACGTCTCCCCATTCCGCGTCCCTTGCCGCGCATGCGCTGGTTCTCCCTGCAACTGAAACAGCTCCATGCCCGTGGCTGGCGCGATGTTCACATCCACCGCATTCGCCAGTTGCCGGTCGAGGGTCATCAGATAGCTAGCACTCACCGTCGTCTTTGTGCTTAGCTCCCGCTGCACACTCAGGTGAAGCTGCTGCACCATCGGCGCTTGAAAATGCCTGCCAAAGATCACCGCGGCGGTTGTCGTGTGCGCCGCGTTGCCAGCCGGATACGCAGGAAAAGTACAGGGATAACCAAAGGTGGCAATGCCGCTGTTCCTACAACTCGTGCTGCTCGTCACCGTCGCCGGCGTAATGCGGATATAAAAATCGCTCACCGGCAGATTTGTCTGCGGACCCGTGACCGCCGTATCCAGCAGCGCACTTTTGATCGTCGCATTCAGAATCCGGCTGTAATAAACACCATATCCGGCGCGAATCACCAGCGCTCTCCTGCGCCACGGGGCCCAGGAAAATCCAATGCGCGGGCCAAAGTTGTTCTTGTCCTGCGCATAGTGGCTGGTCGAGCCAACCTCGCTAAAGGCCGCATCCAGTGCGGTGTTGGGATATTGCGGCGTTGGCAGCTGCTCATACTCATAGCGCAGGCCGAAGTTCATCGTCAGGTTGCGCCGCAGCTTCCAGTTACTCTGCACAAACGCGGCATAGTCCGTCGTTGCAAAGCGCACCATGCCCGGCCCAAAGCCCTGCGTGTAGTCGCTGAAGCAGAAGTAGTGATACGGCGCTTCCTCGCAGCCGGCCGTCGGATACGCGAACGCATTCAGCGTGTAATCCGTAATCCAGTCCTCCACGCCGTTGCTGCTGTAGCGATAGCTGTAACTGCCTTCGCGGTCGCGCAGAAAATTGCTGTACTCCCGCACGTGGCTGTAACTCGCCCCGGCATGCACATTGTTACCGCCGCGGCTCCACGACGCCGTATCGGAAAACTGCTGTCGCCGCTCCTCCGGATACGCATAGCGGTTCAGCGTTGCAGACGTACCCAGTTGAATACCTTCATACCCAAAGCTCACCTGTGGCGGCAGACCATCCGGCCCCGTAGTGGGCTCCTGCGGCGCGGGCCGCTGCGCCAGTTCCGCTTCAAAATCGCGCGAAACCGCATAGCGAAGATCGTTGCTTACGTTGTCCGTCACAAACACCAGCCAGCGCGCCATGCCAGTGTCTGTCTTCACCGCATCATTTCCCAGGCTCGTCGCACCCGCATGCACTACCGGCGTTGTGTGCACACCACCGGGTGAGTTCCAGCGCAACCGGTTGTATTGCGCATTCAGATGATTGTGGCTGTTCGCCTGCCAGTCCAGCCGCAGAAAGTTGATGTCCTGGTCGGCCCGTCGCGGCACTGTCCCCATCAGACTGTTGATATGGCCCAGCGCCGCATTCGTCTGCGTTGCAGAAAGCCCGCGGTCCGCCAGCAGTGCGCGATTCACGTCCTGAAAAAACGTCGGGCTCAGCGGAGCGGCAACCGCAGGAAAATTCCGGTGCAGTTGATCGTAAGAATAAAAATAGAACAACCTGTTCCGAATTACCGCGCCGCCCAGAGCACCGCCCCACTGCTGACGCACATCCTGCGGCTTCACATATCGGCTGCTGGCCGTGCCCGCCGCAGGATCGAAAATGCTGATCTGGTCAAAAGGATTCGCCGCAGCCAGCGCATTGTCGCGCACTTCGTAAAAGAGCGAGCCATGCCGCTCATTGCTGCCGCTGCGCGTCACTGTATTGATCGCACCACCCGCCGCCCACCCGTACCGCGCCGAATAGTTGGAGATGTTCACCTGAAACTCACGCACCGCCCCCTGCGACACGCCATAAGCAATACGGCGGCCGCCCGTCGGCTCAGCAGAAAAAGCGCGGTTGGCATCCAGCCCGTCGACCGTGTAGTTGTTCAGCGCTGGCGACAGCCCGCGAAAGCTGAGCTGGCCATCGCCATCCGCGTCTGTCTCCGCTCCCGGTGAAAGCAGCGCCAGCATCGACCAGCGGCGTCCCTCCACCGGCAGGCTGCTCATCTCGCCCGGTAGTATATTGCTGGCAAATGCGCTGGAGTCCAGTTGCATTGCCCCGGGCGCGGCCTGCACCGTGATGGTGGTAACGCCGCCGCCCACCGTAAGCTGCGGACGCAGTTCCGTCGCGCGCCCCAGCTCCACCATCACATTCTGCGCGGCATAAGGACCGAAACCATCTGCCCGCAGCCGCACGCTATACGGACCCGGAGCAAGATGCTCCGCCTGAAAGTTCCCCCGTCCATCCGTTCGCATTCTGGCAGCCGCGCTCGTCGCCAGATTCCGCACCTCCACCGCCGCACCGGAAAGCGCCGCACCGTTGCGGTCTGTAACCGTGCCATGGATGCTGCCATCCACCGTTGCCTGTCCCAGCGCTGGCCGCAGGGCCGGCCGCAGGGCCAGCAGCAACAATCCTGAGAGCATCACGCTCGCCAGCCGCCGTCGCATCCGGCTGCGGAAACTGCTCACTTCCATTCCTCACTCCTGCCATCTCTCCCACGCACACACGCACACACGCAACCCCACCGTCCGCACGGCACACCGCGGCGCTGCTTTGCGAATCCAGATTGTGCGTGAATGCAAAACCGGGGAGGAGGTACAACCGCTTTGCGCGCCCACCTGTTTGCCGTCCCGGTTGGCCTGCATCCTTTGTCTCTGCTGAATACTCAGCAGAGTATCGTGAAAGCGCCCTTAAAGCCAATGGAGCAGCACGACGTGGCGTTCGCACCGGCCAAATGCACCAACATATCTGCGGTCCATCTGTAGAAAACCCCCGTTCCTGAAAGGTTTCCCTCTATCCGTTACACTTAAGAAGGCAAATAGAATGTTTATCGATGAAGCAAAAATCCGGATC
This sequence comes from Edaphobacter aggregans, assembly GCA_022736715.1. Classification (GTDB taxonomy): domain Bacteria; phylum Acidobacteriota; class Terriglobia; order Terriglobales; family Acidobacteriaceae; genus DZDJ01. The sequence continues at coordinate 2,722 of DZDJ01000044.1, read as the reverse complement.
AAGGCCGGCGATGGCGGCAACGGCTGCGTGGCCTTTCGCCGGGAGAAGTTCGTTCCACGCGGAGGTCCCTCCGGCGGCGATGGCGGCCACGGCGGCGACGTCATCATGGAATCCAGCCAGCGCCACAACACGCTGATCCACTTCCGCTACAACCCTGAACACAAAGCCGAGCGCGGCCGCCACGGCGAAGGCTCCAACTGCACCGGCCGCCACGGCGACTCCATCACGCTGAAGGTACCCGTCGGCACCATGCTCCATGACATGGAAACCGGCGAGCTGATCCACGACTTCAGCCAGCCCGACGAGCGCATCGTCATCGCGCGCGGCGGACGCGGCGGTCGCGGCAACCAGCACTTCGCCACCTCTACGCATCAGGCTCCGCGCGAGCATGAGCTGGGCCGTGCCGGCGAAGAAAAGCACTACCGGCTGGAGCTGAAGCTGCTGGCCGATGCCGGACTTGTCGGCTATCCCAATGCCGGCAAATCCACGCTGATTTCGCGCCTTTCCGCCGCCCGGCCCAAAATCGCCGACTATCCTTTCACCACGCTGGAGCCGAACCTCGGCGTAGTCTCCATCGGCGAATGGCCGCACGAGCAAAGTTTTGTGGTCGCCGACGTTCCCGGACTCATAGAAGGCGCGCATCTGGGCGCGGGCCTGGGCGTGCAGTTTTTGCGCCACATTGAGCGCACCAGCCTGCTGGTGCATCTGGTGGATGTCTCCGACGCCAGCGGACGCCCGGACCCGGTGGAGGACTTCAAAGTCATCCAGGCCGAGCTGAAGAGCTTTGGCCACAGCCTGCCGGAGAAGCCGGTGATCGTCGTTGCCACCAAGGCCGACGTGGCCAATCCGGAAAAGCTGAAGAAGCTGCAAACCATGGCCAAACGGCGCAAGCTGCCGTTCTACACCATCTCCTCCGTCACCGGAGAAGGCGTGGAGCCACTGAAGTACGCCCTGGGAAAACAGGTCTTCGATCTGCGCGAAGAACAGCAGAAAGCGGCCGCCCACGCCGGGTAATCGCCATGCGGATAGCCTTCTTCGGCGGCAGCTTCGATCCTCCGCACCTGGGCCACCTGGCCATTGCCCGGGCCGCGGCAGACCAGTTTCACCTGGACCGCGTGCTTTTCGCTCCCGTCGCCGCGCAACCGCTGAAGGAAGGCGTCCAGCACACCGCTTACGCGGACCGCATGGCCATGGTGGAGCTGCTGTGCCGCGAAGACACGCGCTTTGCGCCGTCCTCGCTGGATGCTCCCCGCGCCGACGGCCAGCCCAACTACACACTGGACTCGCTGACCACGCTGCTCAGTACCCTCACCCCGGAAGACCAGCTCTTCTGCCTGATCGGCGCTGACACATTTCACGATCTGCCCCGCTGGCGCGAGCCGCAGCGCCTGCTCTCGCTTTGCCAGTGGATCGTGGTCAGCCGCCCCGGATATCCGCTGCACCCCCCCCAGGCCAGCAGCGAGCCGAACAGCGATCTGGCCCCCGATCTGGCCCCCGATCTGGGCAGCCTGCTGCAAACTGCTCCACAGCGCATCCAT
>DZDJ01000044.1:0-1084 GCA_022736715.1 Edaphobacter aggregans | reverse complement strand
CGATCTGGCCCCCGATCTGGGCAGCCTGCTGCAAACTGCTCCACAGCGCATCCATCTGCTCGATGGCGTCTATAAAGATATTTCCGCCACCGCCATCCGCAGCTCACTGCTGCACGGCAACGGCGAGGAATGCCTGCTGCCCGCCGTGGCCGGTTACATCCGCCAGCATGGACTCTATCGGGCATAAACACTGGCCTTGCACCCGCAGAACCCGATACCATGTCCTTGGTATCCGAAGGAGACGCAACACCCACATGCCAACCACAGAGACACGCAAACTGGTCCTGGCTGCCGCCGCAGCCGCTGAAGACAAAAAGGCGGAAGACATCCGCATCCTCGCCCTCGATCCGGCAGAGTCCAGCTTTACGGACTACTTCCTGATTTGCAATGGCACCAACGATCGCCAGAATGTGGCCATTGCTGACGGCATTGAACTCCAGCTCAAGCGCGACTTCGGCATCTGTCCCAACTCCGTGGAGGGCCGCCGCCAGGGGGACTGGATATTGATGGACTACGTCGACTTTGTGGCCCACATCTTCTCCCCGGAAAAGCGCGCCTTCTATGGACTGGAGCGCCTGCGCAAATCCGCCCAGAGCATTACGCTCGACGAGCTGAATGCCGAGCTCAAGTCCCGCGTCAGCGCCTCGCGCGAAAAAAAGGCCCCGGCAAAAAAGACCGCCAAAAAGGCGGTAAAGAAGGCCGCGCCCGCAAAAAAAGCGGCAAAGAAGGTTGCCGCCAAAAAGACCGTCGCAAAAAAGGCCGTCAAAAAAGCAGTAGCGAAAAAAGCAGCAAAGAAAGCCGTCAAAACGCCAGCCAAAAAGAAGAGCACACGGAAATAGCCAGGCGCTGCGCCAAAATCAACAGGGGGACAGCATATGCTGTCCCCCTGATTGCCGACAAGAAGACCGTCGTGAAACACATTGACAATTCTACACAGCCCGCAATTACATTTATATTGCAAGATTCAATCTATATAACTAGCTAGTCGGCGAAGGCGCATGAATGATGGTCGCATCCACGATCGTGCCGGTCGCGATCTTGATGCCCTTGGCCTCCAGATGCACGTTCACCGCATCCAGCATCA
>DZDJ01000327.1 GCA_022736715.1 Edaphobacter aggregans | reverse complement strand
GGGCGGTTCCATACCGACTGGCTGAATATGATGTATCCGAGGTTGAAGCTGGCGAAGACGCTGCTTCGTTCCGACGGGGTTGTTTTCATCTCCATCGACGATCGCGAGTTGCCCCATCTTCGTGTGGTGGCGAACGAAATATTCGGCGAAGAGAACTTCGTCGCAGTGGTCACCGTCGTCAACAACATGAAGGGTCGAAACGACAAGAAGCACATCGCGTCGTGCCACGAGTACGTCGTGATGTATGCGAACCCAGGCTTCGTTTCCAATGGCCTACCGCTGACCGAAGAGCAACGCGCGGCCTTCAAGTACGCAGATACGAAGGGGTTCAAGTACGCGCTGCGCGACCTTCGCAAGCGTGGAGGTCCCGACCGCCGGGAAGACCGTCCGAACATGTACTTTCCGATCTACTGGGACGAGACGTCGGGCCAGGTTTCGCTCGAACGGCAAGCGCCGTCAGATGTGGAGATTTATCCCTTGAAGGGCGATAGCAGCAAAGGGCGCTGGCGATGGGGTATCGACAAAGTCGGGGCGCACCTGGACTGGTTGCATCCGAAGCGGTCTGAGCGCAGTGGTCGGCTGGACGTCGAGCATCGTGTGTATTTGGACCCGAGCATTGCCATCGACGACGACGATGAAGACGAGGACGAGGACGACGCAACGTTTGAGCGCACATCGAAGCCGAAATCGATATGGCTGGGAGGCGAGTTCTCGTCGGACAGTGGCAAGCGAGCGCTGAAGAGCCTCATGCCGGGGGACGCCTTCGATTTCCCCAAGTCGCTCGACTTCTTGAGAACCTGTGTTCTGCTCGGAACGAGTGGCACGGATATCGTGCTCGATCTTTTCGCCGGATCGGGTGTAACAGCCCAAGCGGTGATGCAGCAGAACGCGATTGATAGTCAGGCAAGACGCTTTGTCTGCATCCAACTGCCCGAGCCGCTGAACCCAGATGACAAGAAGCAGAAGGCTGCGGCGGCACTTTGCGACGGTCTGGGCTTACCCAGGAACATCGCCGAACTGACCAAGGAACGCCTGCGCCGGGCCGCCGCCAAGGTCAAAGCCGAAGTTGCG
>DZDJ01000326.1 GCA_022736715.1 Edaphobacter aggregans | reverse complement strand
GCAATGCGCGCAATCAACTCTTCGACCTTTTTACCCACCACCATAATCATGTCAGCGAACTCGTCGATCACAATCACGATATGCGGCAACGTCTCCAATTCCGGCGAAGGCACGTCCGGGTCGAGCGCCTCAGCGTGGTTGTAGAGCGGGTCACGCACCGGCTCACCGACTTCGCGTGCATCACGCACTTTCTTGTTCATCCCCGCCAAATTGCGCACACCCAAGGCCGACATCAAACGATAGCGCCGCTCCATCTCGCCCACCGCCCAACGCAGCGCATTCGCCGCCTCTTTCATATCGGTGACCACCGGCGCGAGCAGATGCGGAATACCCTCGTAAATCGACAGCTCCAGCATTTTCGGGTCAATCAAAATCATGCGCACCTCATCTGCCGATGACTTGAACAACATCGACATCAGCATGGCGTTCACACCGACCGACTTACCCGAACCGGTCGTACCCGCCACCAGCAAATGCGGCATCCGCGCCAAATCGGCCACCACCGGCTGCCCGGCAATATCCTTGCCCAGCACCAGCGTCACGGGTGAAGTCGCCTCCTGGAAAATCTTCGAACCAATCATCTCCGAGAAGGCAATCACTTCACGCTGAACATTAGGAACCTCAAGACCAACCGTTGATTTTCCGGGAATAACTTCCACCACACGCACGCTAATCATCGCCAACGAACGCGCCATATCCTTGGCCAGATTAGTGATCTGACTGACCTTCACGCCAGGCGCCAACTCCAGCTCAAAGCGCGTAATTACCGGACCAGGCTGTGCCACCACCACCCGTGCCTGCACACCGTACTCCTGCAAACGCTCTTCGATCAGGCGCGACATAGAGTTCAAGGTTTCCGCAGAATAGCCACCCACGCGCACGCGCGGCGGGTCAAGCAGTGAAATATCCGGCAACCGAGCTACGCCATGCACACTTGACCGTGCGGGAGCGGGACGGGGCACGGGGCGAGGAGCGACTGGCGCAGGCTGGGGAGGCGTGGCTTGAGCTTGAGGTGCTGGTGCTGGCACTGGAGCCACAGGCATAACGCTCGGCGTGGGCGTGTCCAGTTCTA
>DZDJ01000325.1 GCA_022736715.1 Edaphobacter aggregans | reverse complement strand
TGCCAGGTAGGCCAGATTATCCTCTACGGCTATCCCGCCCTCGCGCACGGTTGCCGGCAGGCCTGTGAGGGTTGCCGTTATCCGGCCAGCGGAGTCTAAAAGGTAGGCGAAACCGGTGCCGCCATAAGTGGTGCCTGTAACGAGAAACTTGTCCACGGCCGCTACATAGGTGGTCTGATAAACATAATACTGTATGCCGGCCATGAGAGTTTTGGGCATTGTTGTCAGCTTGCCAGTTGCAGGATCCAGCACGGCCATGCGCAGATCGGCGTAAAGCTTGCCGGGGACATAGCGCTGCCAGATCAACAGGACTTTCTCAGGCGAAGCCGCCAGCATAGGCCACCACTCGCGCACATTGGGGGCCACCTGTACCGCGCGCGCGTTGTCGCCGTTGCTGTCGTAGACGGAGGCATAGACACCTTTCCCGGTGCCAAGATCGTCTACGCCGCCGTGATCCACCCAGCCCTCGGAATAAAATACAACAAAGTTGCTGGCGGTAGCCGCGACATGTCCGGAATGCCCCCCGTTCAGAACGTCATTGGGATAGGCCTTGATCGCTTTTAAGGCGGCGTCATAAACGCCATAGCGCTGAGCCAGCACGTTGGATGCGGCGTATCCATCCTCGAAGGTGACCAATATGTGGCCATCCTTCGTGCGCGCTATTGACACGGGCTCCTGCGCCTCCGGCTGCGAAATGAACTTGGTGGCCTGCTTGAGATTCCCGTCGCCCGCACTCCACTTGGCGTAATAGACGTCATGAGGCCAGGAACCGTTCTGGTCCGGTCCAGTCGGAGGCATACCAGTGGCCGAGAACATCACCCAATAGCTGCCGTCGTCGTTCCTGACGGCTTCGATGCCGTGCATATACGCGCGCAAATCCTCGGCGCCCAGCGCCTGGGGCGGACTCGAAATATTTACGCCTGCGAGCAGCGCGGTCGTCATAAAAAGAACGGAAAGAGATTTGGAGTTCCTTATTTCCATAATTCGTGCCTCCCATTTTATTCCCAGATCAATGGGGTTAGACTCGATTGATTTGTCATGATCCCTCCTGTTTGCCCGATTTTCTATCGCCGC
>DZDJ01000043.1:20316-21224 GCA_022736715.1 Edaphobacter aggregans | reverse complement strand
AATAAAATGCCGCCGGCCCGCTCTGCCCGTATAGCGACAACGGAAGAAGGAGAAACAGAAAAAGATATACGAACTTACTCTGGAGTTGCTTTTTACCCCCACCCAGTCGAAGGGAAAGTAGTCCTTTTAGCATTGATGAACACCTCTTAGTATGAATCGGTGAATATGCCGCACATGGAAGTGCAGAAATCATGAGCGTTTCATTTGTCATCGGCGCATTCCACTCTGACGCTCTTCTCCATCCCTTGCCGTCTACGGAACAGCCGCCGTGAACTCATTTGAGTTGTCACTTTCCGTGCCGGAGCTGTCGACCGAGCGGACCACATAGTAGTAAGTCGTGCCGCTCTGCACGTTGCTGTCCGTAAAGCTCAACTGCGGCAACACACTCGCATTCAGTAACTGATAGTTCGATCCAGACACGGTAGAGCGATACACGTTATATCCCGCAACCGCAACCGGCGAACTCGTCGGTGCACTCCACGTCAGGTCCACCGTGTGCGTGCTCGCCGCTACCCCGGTGCCACTCAAATCCACCGTTGCCGTCGTACTGCCAGACGAGTTACTGGAGATATTTAGCGTCCCCGTCGAAGCTCCGCTGCTGGTTGGCTGGAAGGCCACTTGCAACACCAACAGTTGCCCCGGCTGCAATGTCACCGGCAGTGTCGGCACCGTCAGCGCAAACGTGGACCCCGTCAGCGTCGCCGAATACACCTGCAACGCCGCCGTCCCCGTCGACGTCAGCGTCACGCTCTGCGACCCGCTGCTGCCCACGTTCACCTTGCCGAAGCTCAGGCTCGTGCTGCTCACCGTCAGCGTTGGTGTCGACTGCGCAACCCCGGCGCCGTTCAAGGCTACCTGCTGCGTGGCCCCGGTCGACGAGTTACTGCTGATCGCCAACGCGCCGGTTG